>JBILEB010000123.1:0-21634 GCA_044352295.1 Myxococcaceae bacterium | reverse complement strand
TGCAGGTTCTGAACGCGGAACTTCACCGTCGTCGAGTTGACGAACGTGCCGCGCAGCTCGTTCATCAGCTTCTTCACTGCGGTGTGCTTCGTGGTGGGCGGCCGACGCTCCATGCCCAGGAAGTACTGGTCGTAGGCCGCGTGGAGCTCGGCGATCTCCGCCTCGAGCTCGGTGCAGGCCTTCATCGCCTTCTCGGCGTCGCCGAGCTTGCTCCCGGAGTTCCGCCCGCCGGGGGCGCCGTTGTTCAACGCAGAAGGCACAGGCGCGAAACCCTAGCTCAAGCCGTGGCCGTGAGGGCGGCCAGGTCGACCTTCGCTTCACTGGCGCGGCTCTTCAGTCCCATGCCGACGAGGTACGCCCCCAGCCCGAACAGGAGGATGGAGACCGTCTGACCGGTCGAGATGTTGTACCAGGCCTGCGGGTTGAGGCTCTGGGCCAGACCCGAGAAGCCGAGTTCGACGAGCTTGCCGTGCAGGGTGCCGCGCTCGGAGTCACCGCGCCACAGCTCCACCGTCGAGCGGATGATGGAATACCCCATGAGCCACAGGCCGAAGATCTGCCCGTGGAACCGGCGCCAGCGCCGCACGGTCAGCATGAGGAAGAAGAACGCCAGCTGCGCGAACGAGTCGTACAGCTGCGTGGGGTGGATGGGCAGCGTGTGGTCGTGCTCGCGGGCGTACTGACCGATCTGCACGGCGTCGGGCACCATCTGCTGAAACACCTCGCCGCTCTTCTCCAGCACGTACCGCGCGTCGGTGCTCATCGAGGTCCACGCGAGGCTGGCAGTGTCGCTGGTGGTGCCGAAGATGGTCTGCGTGGAGTGGCTGCCCGGGAACTTCACCGACGCCAGCGCCTCGGGACCGGCCGGCTTGCCCCAGCAGCACCCGGCCGAGAAACAGCCCAGTCGACCGAAGGCCGAGCCCAGCGACACCGTGGGGGCCGCGAGGTCCGCCAGCCGCAAGAACTCGATGCCGTTCTTCAGGCAGAACCAGATGCTCGCCAGCGTCGCGCCGATGAGGCCGCCCTGGAAGACGAGGCCGCCGCCCAGCATGTCGGTGATGGACGCGATGCCCCCGCCACCGATGAGCACGGTCAGCGCCACGCGGCCGCCCACCAGCACGTAGACGAACCACTTCCCGGCGTTCTCGATGACGTTGGCGGCCAGCTCCTTCGACAGCCGGCTTCGAAACGCCACCAGCAGCACCAGGACCACCACTGCGACGAGGTCGAGCACCGTGCCGTATGCCTCCGCCGGCTTCTTCGAGACGTAGTCCTTCCAGTTCACCAGTACGAAGAGCTCGCGGCTGCCGACGATGCCGCCGATGAAGACCGAGAAGGCGAGGTCCAGAATCTGGTCGCGGCGCTTGAGGCCCAGCTCTCCGGGCCACTCCCGACGCGCGAGCAGCGCCGCGACGGTCACCGCCGACAGAAAGCCCGCGCCCAGCATGATGCCGTAGGTGTGCAGTGGAATGCCCTCGCCCTTGCCCTTGCCGAGGAATGGGACGGTGAGGTCAGTCGCGTAGAAGACGCCCACCGCGGCCAGCACCACGCCGATGACGCCGTAGAGGATGGCGCGGTTGCGGCGCTCGTCGGGCGTGGCGGGAATGAGCTTGCCCTTCTCGTCCACCGTGTCGGCGTTGCGCCAGCCAGACCACGCCGAGTACCCGATGAGCGCCAAGATCAGCACGTACAGCATGGGGCGCGAGCCATCGGTGTCGAACCGGAACTTGTACAAGACGGGCAGCATGGGACCGCGGAGTACCGTGGGGCCTCCGCCGATTCAACCTCGCTTCGTCGTTCGTTCGGTGGGGACGACCGGTCGCCTGGCGACGACGAACGCGCCACAGTGCACGCGATGATGCCGGCGCTCGAACTGCGCGACGTCCACAAGGCCTTCGGGGACACGTCCGTGCTGCGGGGCGTCTCGCTCGCAGTCGCGCCAGGCGAGACCTTCGTGCTGCTGGGCCGCTCCGGCTCGGGGAAGACGGTGGTGCTCAAGCTCATCGAAGGGCTGCTGCAACCGGACCAGGGCCAGGTGCTGCTCGAGGGGCACGACCTGGCCACCGCGAAGGCGAAGGAGCTGCTCCACCTGCGGGGCCTCCTCGGCATCCAGTTCCAGTCGGGCGCGCTCTTCGACTCGATGACGGTGTTCGAGAACGTCGCCTTCCCCCTGCGCGAGCGACATCTGTTGCCGACAACGCAGGCCCTCGAGGCGCGCGTGCGTGAGACGCTCGAGCTGGTCGGCCTCACCCAGGCGGCGGACGAGCTGCCAGCCGCGCTCTCGGGAGGCATGCGCACCCGGCTCGCCTTCGCGCGCGCCTACGCCGTGCGGCCCCGTATTCTGCTGTGTGACGACCCGACGGCGGGGCTCGACCCGCTGCTGACGGAGGCGGTGGACGACGCGCTCCAACGCGGCAAGCGCTCGCTGGGCGCCACCACCATGCTCGTCACCAACAGCCTACCGACGGCGTTCGAGCTGGGTGACCGCCTGGGCCTGTTGCACGAGGGCCAGCTCGTCGAGGTCGCCACGCCACAGGCCTTTCGCGCGTCGTCACACCCGGCCGTGCGGGCGTTTCTGCACGACTGGCTCGAGCGCCGCGCCTCGTCGTAGCCGCGTCGCGCCATCGGTTCGTCTCCTCGCTCAAGAAGACGAACGGCGTGTGCTGTGACTCGCCTCGGGGTGTCAGTCTCGATGGGCTGGCCGACCTCGTCGTCTCGGAAGGAGGGCGGCTGCGCGTGTACCCGAACGTCGGCGGCGGCCTCTTCGGAGAGCCGACAGAACCCACCCTCAGGGGCGCGGCGATGCTGGGCGGCGTGGCGGCGGCAGACGTCGACAAGGACGGCAAGGTCGACGTGCTCGTCACCACCGCTGCTCCGTCGGGCGTCCTCACCTTCCAGAACACGAGCGCGACTCAGGCGCCTTGAAGCGGCTCAGGCGGCGCCTTCGCGTCCACCACGGCCTTCGCGTCACGAAAGGAGAACCCGGCGCGCACGAGGGCGGCGAGGTCCTTCTCGCGTCGCTCCGCGCGGCGTTCGCGGCGGAAGACCCCGACGCGCTTGCGAGCCGCCCACGTCCACACCGCCTCGGCGTCGGTGGTGGTGTCGGTCGAGGTGGCCGCGCGGGCGAGCTCCCGGCCGATGCCGGCCTGCGACAGCTTGGCGCCGATGGCCCGGGTGCTGGTGCCCCGCCGCCGAAGGCTCGCCACCTTGCTCGTCGCCAGCCGCGCGTCGTCGAGGTACCCGGCGCGCTCCAGGCGCTCCACCACGGCGCGGATGAGCGTGGGGCCGTCACCGACGAGCTCGGCCCCCTCCTTCACCCAGCGCAGCATGCGGCGCTTGAGCACGCGCTCGAGGCCGGCGGTCGAGGCGGCGTAGCGCTGCAGGTAGAAGAGCGAGACGTTCCACAAGCGCTGTTCGGTGACCTTGCGTGGCACGGGCGTGCTTCTGCCACAGACCCCTGACATCCGGGCCTGCGCTCCACGGGCGCGGAGGTCGCCCTCACCCGGCGACGGGGCGGTCGTCTCGTGGCGGCAGGCGTCGCAAGAGGTCCGACAGCTCGTCCGCGTGCGCTTCTTCCTGGGCGTGGAGGTCTTCGAAGAGCCGCCGGGTGGTCGGGTCCCTGTCGGCCACGAAGCGCACCAGCGCCGTGTACGTCTCGATGGCGATGCGCTCGGCGACGAGGTCTTCCGTCAACAGGTGCTTGAGCGAGCTGCTCACCACGTAGTCGGTGTGGCTCCTCGAGGCGAGGGTGTGCGGCGCGAAGTCGGGTTCTCCCCCGAGCTGGGTGATGCGGCTGGCGAGCCGGTCGGCGTGGGCGAGCTCTTCCTGCGAGTGCTGCAGCAGCTCCGCAGTCACCGCGAAGCCCGCGATGCCGCCACGCGCCGCGCTCTGGAAGTGGTGGCTGCGATAGCGCAAGACGCAGACGAGCTCGGTGGCGAGGGCGTCGTTGAGCAGCGAGATGATGAGCTGGCGGTCGCCACGGTTGCCCACCGTGACGGCGCCGTCGTCGAGGTGCTCCCGGGCGCGCCGTTTGATGGCCTCGAGGTCCAGCAGGAACGCGCCGTTGGTCACCAGCGGAACGTCGGGCTTCGTGATGAGGGTGGTCGCCGTCTGGTCGACTGTCGTCATGGGTGGCTCCTTCAACGAGGTGAACGGGTGGCTACGCGGGCGAGATGCCGACGGTCGGCGTCGGGCGCTCGTCGGGGATCTTCGCCTCGGACGCGGACACGATGTCTCGTGCGCCGTTGCGTTTGAAGATGGCCTCGACGCGCACCTGGCCCGCCGGGCTGTTGGTATGCACATCACGGCCTTGTTCATGAGAACTCCTGACGTGGGGGTGGACTTTGCGTGGTTTCAGAAAGCCGCGCCGACGCCCAGGCGCAGCCGCGGGCTCCAGCGGAAACCGTCTCCGGAGTCGTGCACCGCGCCGCCGAGACCGAGCTGCAGCGCGAAGGGGCCGAAGGTGAACGTGTAGCCAACCGCGGCCCCGAAGCCGTAGCCGAACGCGCGGCGAGGCGCCTGCGTGTTCTGTACGAGGTACGCGCCGTTGATGGAGGGCCCGAACCACAGGCCGCGCGGCGCCGGGCGGATGAAGTGAAACCGCAGCGCGATCTCCGGAGCGATCGCGATGACGTCGGCCTCCACCGGCGAGCCGAAGACGCCCCGGAAGGCGAGCACCGACAGGCCGAACTCGAGCCCAACGTGCCTGGCGAGGCCCCGCTCGTACTGGAGCGTGAGCAGCCCGTTGAAGAGGTCGCCCGGGTTCACCAGGAGCAGGTTGCGTGGCTCCACGCCGTCGTCGGCGGCGGCGGGAATCGGTGCGAGCAGCAGCGCGACGACGGTGGCCAGGAGCATGGTTCGCACGGTGAACCGAAATCTCATCAACCTTCGCGCCACCCAGTGACGTGGGCGATGTTCAGCGGTTGGGAGCCTCGATGTGCCCGGTGTCCATCACGTTGACGCGCTCGGCGCTCAGTCTGGTCGATGCGCGCCAGCACGAACGCCCCCACGCGCTTCAGGTCGGAGTCGTCGCCCTACGCCGGCGAACGAGTCGTCGCACCAGCTTCCCCACCTCGACGACCGCGAGCGGAATGAGGCCAGCGCCCGCGCTGACGGCGACGACGCGCCAACTGAACGGGCCCAGGCCGAACAGCCGCTGCGTCCCCGGCCAGGCCAGCAGCCCCACCTGGAGCAGCGCCGTCGCCACCACCACGCCCACCAGCCGCAGGTTGGTGAAGGAGCCCACCTCGAGGAACGTGCGGGTGAAGCTCCGTGCGCCGAAGGCATTGAAGAGCTGCGCGAAGACGAGCGTGGTGAAGGCCACGCTCCGCGCATGTTCGAGGGTGTCGTTCGCGCGGGCGAGGCTGAAGGCCGCCAACGTCACCACCGCGACCAGGACGCCCAGACCCGCAATGGTGAGCCATTCCCGCCGGCCCAGCATGGTGCGCGACTGGTCCCGCGCCGGGCGCTGCAGCACCTCGTCACCGGCCGGGTCCATCACCAGGGCGAGCGCTGGCAAGCCGTCCGTCACGAGGTTCACCCACAACAGCTGCAACGGCAGCAACGGCAACGGCCAGCCGATGGCGGCGGCCACGAAGAGCGTCAGCAGCTCGCCGACATTTCCGGTGAGCAGATAGCTGAGCGTCTTCTGCACGTTGTCGAAGATGCCGCGGCCCTCCTTCACGGCGGCGACGATGCTCGCGAAGTCGTCGTTCGCCAGCACCAGGTCGGCGGCCTCGCGCGTCACCTCACTGCCCGTGATGCCCATCGCGATGCCGATGTGTGCCTCCTTGAGGGCGGGCGCGTCGTTGGTGCCATCGCCCACCATCGCCACCACCTCGCCCTTCCCGATGAGCTCCCGCACGAGCAGGAGCTTCTCTTCCGGTGTGACGCGCGCGTGCACGAAGGCGCTCGCGTCGTCGCCGGCCTGCAGCACGCCCATCTCTTTGGCGATGGCCTCGGCGGTGTCCTTCGCGTCGCCCGTCGCCATGATGGTGCGAATGCCAGCTTTGCGGGCGGTCGCGACGGCCGCGGTCGCCTCGGGCCGGGGCGGGTCTGCGATGCCGACGAGCCCCAGCAACGTGAGGCCCTCTTCCTTCGGGCCGGTGCCCGTCGCGATGGCGAGCACGCGCAGCCCCTTGAGCGCGAGCGCCGCCGTGGCCTCGGTCGCCCCGTCGGTGCCTGAGATGCAGAGCGGGAGCACCGTCTTCGGAGCGCCCTTCACCGAGAGCACTCCGTCGGCGTGAAGCACGCTCATGCGCTTGCGGTCGGCGTCGAAGGGGTTCACGTGCACGCGCGCGTTCTTCGGGTCGGCCGCGAGGGAAATGCCCTTCTCCTTCGCGGCGACGAGGAGCGCGAGCTCGGTCGGATCTCCAACGCCCCACGTGCCCGACTCATCCAGCGCCGCCTCGACGTTCGCGACCGCGCAGGTGAGCACCTTCGTCTCGTCACCCCAGACCTCGCGAAGCCGCATCTTCCCGGTCGTCAACGTGCCCGTCTTGTCGGTGACGATGACCGTTGCGCTCCCGAGCGTCTCGACGGCAGAGAGCCGCCGCACGAGGACGTTGCGGGACGCCATGCGCCGCACGCCGATGGCAAGCGCGACGGTGACGATGGCGGGCAGGCCTTCGGGCACCACCGCGACCGCCAGTGAGACGGAGGACACCCACACCTGGAGCCAGGGCACCCCACGAAGGGCCCCGAGCGCCGCCACGAGGGCGACGACGACGAGACAGGCCAGCATCAACACCTGGCTCACCTTCCCCAACTGCACCTGCAACGGCGTCTTCACCTCGGTGGCGGTGTCGAGCAGCGAGGCGATCTTCCCCAGCTCGGTGCGCGGCCCGGTGGCGGTGACGATGGCGCGGCCCGTCCCCATCGCGACGGGGGTGCCCATGAAGAGATGACTTGTCTGCTCGGCCAGCGGCGCGCCGGGCGCGGCGTCGATGGTGGACTTCTCGCTGGGCTCGCTCTCTCCCGTGAACGCGGCCTCGACCGTCGCCAGGCGATGGGCTTCGAACACCTGAGCGTCGGCCGCCACGACGTCTCCGGCTTCGACCACCAGCAGGTCGCCCACCACCACGTCGGTCGCGGAGACGAGCGAGGGAGCCCCGTCTCGCTCCACCCGGGCGCGAGGGGCGGTCAGCGCGCGCAGCGCCAACACCGAGGCCTGGGCGCGGAACTCCTGCACGAAGCCCACGACGGCGTTCAAGACGATGATGGTGGCGATGGCGATGGCCTCGACGACCTCACCGAGGGCCGCCGAGATGCCGGCCGCGGCGATGAGGAGCCAGACGAGGGGCGAGGTGAACTGACCGCCAAGCAGCCGCCACCAGGCCACGCCGGGCTTCTGCTCCAAGGCGTTGGGTCCATCGGCGGCGAGCTGCGCGGCGGCCTCTTCCTGGGTCAACCCTCGAGGTGAGGTGAGTTCCATCACCGCGACTGGTGCAACCGTCTGTCCACCTCACTCCTGCGGCTGCGTCGTCAACGCGAGGAGGTCGAGCGGGTACTTCTCGGCCTCGAGCCTGGTGATGATGACCGAGTACAGCAATGGGTCCATCACGGGCGTTCGGCTCAGAATCCACAGCGAGTCCCGGTCGGGGTTTCCCACCACCGCGTAGTCGTAGTCGTCCCCCAGTTGAATCACCCAGTACGGGCCCCAGAAGGGACCGAAGAAGCTCACCTCGAGCTTCGCGTTCGTCGCGCGGTCCGTCACGCGCGCCCGGCCGGTGGCGACCTCCTCCACGCCCGCGAGGGAGTTCTTGCGACACCGGTTGACGACCTCGATGTCACCGTCGGACCGCAGCGAATACGTCGCCTGCGTGCCCGTACACCCACGCTGGAAGCTCTGCGGAATGCTGGCGATTTCGAACCACGTGCCGAGGTACCGACTGAGTTCGACCTTCGGCACGGTCTGCAGGGGCGGCAACCCCAGCCGTTCGGTGTTGGACGAACAGGACACCAGAGGAAGCACGGCCAGCAGGCGCAGCAGCGTGGAGGAGGACATGGGGGAACGTCACGCAACAAGTGCGCCGTGAGGGCCTGTGCCTCACCGTGGGGCCGAGCGCGACCACCCTGCGTCATGGTGATGGACGTGGGCGTCAGCTCAATGGGCCGGCGGACCGCTTCGACCCCGAGGCGCACGCACCTTCCGCACGGCACGGCGCATGCGAGAGCCGCTTCGCCGAAAGGAAGGTGTCGCATGCTCGATCTGCTCTGGGTCCTGGCAGGGGCCTTCCTGCTGATGTGGGTCATCGGCTTGTCGGTGAGCGTGAACGTCGGCGCGTTCATTCAGCTGCGCAGGGTCGGCGTTGAGCCACTCGAGCGGCCAGGGCCAGCGTGCTGGGCGGGTGGGAGCTCAGGCAGGTGTCATCCTCCGCCGTGGCCACACCAAGCCCCGCAGCGCCTGGCACATCGGGGAGAAGCGCGAGGGCGAGGGCATGAGGTCGGCGGCGCTCCTGAGCCACCGACCCATTTGCATCGACCGAGCCCTCACGAACGCGTGGAAGAGCCGGAGCCCCCCGCCAGCGGCCGTCACCCTGACTGAAGGGTCCATCAGAATGACGATGGAGGACGCAGGACCCTCACGGCCCGCGGCCGCTTCACGTGGCCCGCCGCATGCTCTTCACGTCGCCAACCGCGTCATCCGACGCAGCCGTCGAAACCACGAACCGTCGAGGAGCTCTGATGGACACCACCAATCCCAAAGGCAGGAAGAACCTGCCGGCCGCGAAACCGGCGCTGGCGAAGTCCCAAGGCAGGCTAAAGCAACTGGAGCAGCGAGCCGAAGCAGGGCTCATGAAGGCGGCGAGCGCAGCCGGCGGGCTGGCACGCAAGCACCCCGCTGCCGCCGCGGGCTTGTTGCTTGGTGCTGGTGGCCTGGTGGGCGCCGCGGCCCAGCGCGCCTTTCGGCATGAGCCCACCGTCGGCGAGGTCGTGCTGAAGGCCCTCAAACGAACCGGCGCGCGGCTCTCGAACGGCGTGGCGTCGGCAGCGGCGACCGGAATGAGCGCTGGGAAGACGCGCGCCCGTCGGGCCCTTCGCTAGCCCCGTCCGTTCCCAACGCGGAGGGCCGTGCCCGGCTGCCACACGGCGCTTGAAGCGATGTGCGCCCGTGGCAGGGTCGTCAGTCCATCGGCCGCGGGGCCGTCGACGAGGGCACGCATGGCGAAGAAGAAGGCACGCACCGACGAGCCCGATGGCTGGCTCGCGCTCGTCGAGCGCGACCTCACCGCGCTCGCGAAGGACCGAAAGATCTCCACGGGGCATGGCCTCGATCAGGCCGCGAGCGACATCGCGACGCTCTTGACTCGAGGCGACAAGGCCCCGCTGCTCGCTGGAGAGTCGGGCGTCGGCAAGTCCGCCATCGTGCAGGAGCTCGCCCGGCGCATCGTGCAGGGCAACGTCCCCGAGGCCCTGCGCGGCGTGCGCGTGCTCGAGGTGCCTGCCGCCGGCATCTTCGCGCGCACCAACACGCCCAAGGCCGCGGCCGAGCTCTTCGAGGAGTTCCTCGAGAAGGCCGAGGCCCAACCCACCCTCGTCTTCCTCCGGGACCTCGGCGTGGTGCAGGGCAGCTCGCTGGTGCCGGTGCTCATCCGGGCGCTGCGCGGCGGCCGGGTTCGCTTCGTCTTCGAGTCCGACACGCGCCGCGCGCACGAGCTGCTGCGCACCGACGAGACCTTGAGCGAACGGCTGCACCTGGTGGTGGTGAACGAGCCCACCCACGAGCGCGCCCGGTGGATTCTGGGGCGCGTCGCCGAGGAGCTCGAGCTCGAAGCGGGCCTGCCCATCGACACCTCGGCCTGCGATGTCGCGCTGCGGCTGTCGGTGAAGTTCCTGCTGGCCCAACGGCTCCCCCGAAAAGCCATCGAGCTGCTCAAGGAGACGGTGACCGAGGCGGCCGGCGCCTCCCGTGAGCGCGTCACCGGAGAAGACGTGTTGGCGCGCTTCTGCAGCTCGACGCGACTGCCGCGCTTCATGGCGGACGACCAGGTTCCGCTCGACCTCGATGAAGTGAGCCGCTTCTTCGGCACGCGGCTGCTCGGCCAGACCGACGCGCTCCAGGCGGTGCTGCGCTCGGTGGCGTTGCTCAAGGCGGGCCTCAACGACCCTCGACGTCCCCTCGGCGTCTTCCTCTTCGCGGGCCCCACCGGCGTGGGGAAGACGCACCTCGCCAAGCTGCTCGCCGAGTACCTGTTCGGCAGTCACGAACGGCTGGTGCGCATCAACATGGCCGACTTCCCGGACCACGGGGACGAGAACGTGCTCTTCGGTAACCCCTGGGCCCAGACGCTCTCGGGCAAGCGCGGCGACCTGACGCGGCTGCTCGACGGGCGCGTCTTCACCGTGTTGCTCCTCGACGAGTTCGAGAAGGCCCACGCGAAGTGCCACGACCGCTTCCTGCAGCTCTTCGACGAGGGGCAGTTCATCAACGCCGCCGGCGAGACGGTGCCGTGCAACAACACCCTCATCGTCTGCACGTCGAACGTCGGCGCCGAGGTGTACCGGGAAGGGCCCATCGGCTTTGGCCCCGCGCGCAGTGACGAAGAGCTCCTCGGAGAGATCGACCGCCGCATCCAGACGAGCTTCCGCGCCGAGTTCCTCAACCGCTTCGACGCCATCTGCCACTTCCGGCCGCTGGGGAAGGTGGAGATCCGCCGCATCGCGCAGCGCGAGGTGGGCCGGGTGCTCGAGCGCGAAGGCATTCGGTCTCGCGGCCTCGACGTCGAGGTCTCGCCCGAGGTGGTCGAGCTGCTCGTCGACCGCGGGTACTCCCCCATTCACGGCGCACGGTTCCTCCAACGGGAGATCGAGAAGTCCCTCACCGCGGCGCTCGCCGTGGAGATCAGCAAGAAGACGCCCCCGCCCGGGACGCCCGTGAAGGTCGTGCGACACAGGACCGGGGTCGTGGCGCTGGCCGAGGTGAAGGACAGCCGGAGCCGCGAGGCCACCGCGCAGGCGACGTTGCCGGCCCACGGCGCCGCGGTGGCGAAGAAGCGGCTCGACCAGAAGGCGCTGGTGCACGAAGCCGAGTCGCTCATCGGGCGCGCCGCGGGCGTGGCGCAGACGGTGAAGCGCCCCGAGCTCGAGGTGCGGCGCCGGGAGCTGTTGGGGTTGTCCCAGTCTCCGGGCTTCTGGGACGACGGCGAGCGGGCGCAGGCCATTCTCCGGGCCTACCGCGCGTTGGACGCGCAGATCGCCGAGCTCGATCGGCTCCGAGAGCTCTGCCAGGTGGCACGGCGTCGGGCCCGCGACGCGAAGGGCGAGATGCAGCTGGCGGCCGCCGTGCGCGCCGTCGAGGAGGCCGCGCGCGAGGTGCGCCTGGCCGAGGCGCGCGTGGCCTCCGGCGCGGCCGGGAACGTCGATGATGCCTGGCTCGAGCTCGCGGCGACGAATGAAGACGAGGCCGGCGTCGCGTGGGTGCGCGAATTGGTGACGATGTACACGGGCTGGGCCCAGCGCCGGAGCTACGACGTCAAGGTGCTCGCCGAAGGCCACGAGCCGGCGCGGGCGGTGCTGCACATTCACGGCCCGGGCGTCTTCGGGTTCCTGTCCGGTGAAAAGGGTCTCCACCGCCGCATCGACGACGACGCCCGCGTGGTGGCGTACGTGCGGCTCTACGCACCGTCCCAGGCGCCGGTGGAGCTGGCCGAGACGATGACGATGACGGCGCGCGAGGTGAAACGCCGGGCCGGACGCTTCGTCGAGAGGGTCGGCGCAGAGTCACAAGTGCGTGACGAGCGCACCGGCCGCGAGGTGGCGCTCGCCGGAGGCGGCTCGGTGGGAGACCTGCGCGCGTTGACGTTGGCCGTGTTGGACGGCCAGGCCGAAGGTGGCGACGAGGTGCGGCGCTACTTCGTCGGCCGCGGGGCCCGGGTGGAAGACCCGCGAACCGGAGAGGCCACGCCGCGCATGAAGGACGTGCTGCGTGGTGAGATCGACCTCTTCATCGCGGCATGGCTGGCGCGCCCACCGAGCGACGCGAGTTGAGGGCCGACCGACCGCGCACGCACGCGGCCGGGGGAGTCGACCGCTTCACCGCCGCCCAGCTCGCGCGTCCAATCGACTGACCTCCGAGGATACGGCGCACCCGGAAGCCGACCTCGTCGCTGACCGACTCTGGGGCCCACCGAGCACCTCGGGCACGAGTTGCCGCACCAGACACCAGTCCCCGCAGCCGGGAACCCTTCCGTGGGTCGCACGCGGCGACCCTCGGTTGGTGAAACGCACCCGGTGCGCGACTCACCGCTGAGGGGGCTTCCCGTCGAGCTCCGCGAGCAGGGTGCGCATTCGGCCGATGAAGGCCTTCGTCATGCGCAGCAGGGCCCGTGTTCGCGCCTCGCGCTGGGTCCGCGCAGGGCCCGTGGACCCATCGTCTCGCGTCAGCGGGGGCGCCGCCGGCGACGCTCCGCCACAGCCGGCCGACGACCCGTCTGGGTTCCGATCGTCGCGCCGCTCCATGGAACACCTCCAGAACAAGCCCTTCCCTTGCACCAAATGCACCACGAACGGGACCCATCGAGACGGGAGTCTTCCGGCATGCTGAACGTGATACAGCGGTCGCATGGCCTCTACGCCCGACGAGCCCCAGCAGGCTGCAGCACGTGCCGAGGCGTGGAAGGGCCGCGCCGAGAACCTCAAGACCCGCACGTACGCCGCCAGCCAGCGCGAGTTCGCAGCGCTGAACCGGACCGAGGCGGCGCTCGCCCGGGATGAAGCCGCGCGGATGCGCGCCGAGGCCGCGCGCATTCGGGACGACGGCGCGCGTACCCGGGACGAGGGCGCGCGCGTTCGAGACCAGGCCGCGGTGGTGCGCGACGAGGCCGCGCGCGTGAGAGACGGGGCGACGCGCCTTCGGGAGGAGTCGCTTCGCGCGCGCCTCGCCTCGGCAGGACCCCTCGATCGCCCCGGCTGGGAACACCTCCTCGCCATCGACCAGCAGGCCTCGGAGCAGAGCCACACGGCCGCGAGTCATGACCGCGAAGCCGCCGAGCTCGACCGACGCGCCGCTGAACGAGACCGCGAGGCCGCTGAACACGACCGGCGTGCCGCCGCGAGAGACCGCGACGCTGCCGAGAAGGACCGCGAAGCCGCTGACGAGGACCGCCGCGCGGCCGATGCCGATCGCTCCGCCGCCGAGGCCGACCGGCTGGCCGCCGAGCGCGAGGTCTCCTTCGCCGAAGAGTGGGTGACGAACGCCGACCGGCTCATCTCGATGGGGCGCCTCGCGGCGGCGGTGACGCACGAGCTCAACAACCCCCTCACAGCGCTTCGGTTCAGCCTCGAAGCCATGCGCCTGGAGCTCCGCGAGGGGCCGACCGGTGCCACCATGACGCCCATCGTCGACGAAGCGGAGCTGGCGCTCGAACGGCTGTCGGCGATTCTCCTCGACCTCCGGAGCTGGATGAACCAGGGCAGCACCGCGAACGCCCAGGGGACCGTTCAGCTCGCGAGCGTCGTCGATCAGACTCGACGACTCACCAGCGCCGAGGTGCACCGGGTCGCGGAGTTCATCGTCGAACTGACTCCCACCCCGCCGGTCCACGGCGTCGCCTCACGCCTGGGACAGGTGATCACCAACCTCGTGCTCAACGCGGTCGAGGCCCTGCGCCCTCGCCCTGGGGGCAACGAGGTGAAGCTCTCCGTTCGTCCGGTCGACGGTCGGGCTCGCATCGAGGTCCAAGACACCGGCGCCGGTATTCCCAGCGAGGTCTTGCCACACATCTTCGATGCCTTCTTCACCACGAAGTCCCGAAACAATGGCACCGGTCTTGGCCTGGCGCTCTGCAAGCGCATCATCGAGGAGCATCGTGGGACCATCTCCGTCAACACCGAACTCGGCGTCGGGACCACCTTCATCGTCGACCTGCCGCTGCACGAGGAGCCCCCACCGGCCAGCACCGAGCGCCGGTGAGGCGCCTGTTTCATCGACGACGAATCAGCTCGGCATCATGACCGTGTCGATGACGTGAATGACGCCGTTCGACGCGTTGATGTCGGTCTTCGTGACCTTCGAGCCGTTGAGGTGAACCGAGTTGTTCTTGAGATCGAGGGTGAGCTCTCCGCCCTGGACCGTCTTGACCTTGCTGCCGTCCTTCATCCTGGTGACGTCTGCGGCCATCACCTTGCCGGGCAGCACGTGAAAGGTGAGCACCCTGGCCAACTTCGTCTTGTCGGCGAGCAACGCGTCGAGGTCCTTCTTGGGGACCTTGGCAAACGCGTCATCGCTGGGCGCGAAGACGGTGAAGGGACCTGCACCGTTGAGGGTGTCACCCAGGTTGGCGGCGGTGATGGCCGCGGCGAGGGTCTTGAAGGTCCCGGCGGCGACTGCGGTCTCGATGATGTTCGGCATGGGTAGAGCTCCTGGAGAGGGCCGCTCTCGCGACCCGGGTGAAGGTGTCAGGTGAGTGAACGGGACGGGGCGTGGCAGACCATTCCGCCACGTCGTGCCGTCCGCGCCTGACTCTTCACGGGCCGCGCCACGACCGCTGGCGCCGCATCATGAGGACTTGCACGCGCCGGGCTCGTCGAAGTGACCGGGTGCGCCATCACTTCGATGGCTACCCGTCGCCGTTCCACAGGAGGCGTTCCCCGGGGTCTTCGAGCTCGATGACGATCAGCTCCGCGGCCTCGTTCGCGTACACCAGCACGTCGCCCGCGCCTTCGATGGCGGCGCCATCACCTTCGGACAGGCTCGTCTGATCGGCGCGGACGGCACCCGAGATGACCTGGAGCCACGCCATTCGGCCCCGTCGCGTGCGCACCCGCACGGCGCTGCCCACCTGCAGCCGCCCCCAGCGGATGAGCACGTCATTCGTCAGACTGAGCCCACCCCGCGCGCCGGCCCACGACGCGATGGTCTCGAGGCGGTTGTCGCGCCCGATGGGTGCGAAGGGGCGAGGGGCCTGGCTCGCCTCGACGGCGCCCGGGAGGACGACGCGAAAGAGCCGCGCGTCGGGCCCGTCGGCGACCTCGAGGTGGAGCGATTCTCCCGCGACGCTCGTCACCGCGACGAAGGCCCCCGCGTTGACTCGAACCGCCGTCTCTCCATGGTGGGCGACCTCGACCGAGCCGCGCGTGACGAACAGGAGCGTGTCGTTCGGATCGAGCTGTCGCTCGATGAAGCTCGTGCCGGCCGACAGCCGCAGCTCGTCGAGCCGACTCATGAGACCGAACTCGCGACGCGACGGGTGGTCGGCCTTTCTCGAGAACGCGCGCGACATCGCGCCGCCCGGCCACGTCGTCACCCTGCGTGCGGCTGATTGAAGGACCCACCACATGGCTGCTCCTTACGCGCTCGCCCCGGCCGGCATCGTTCTGACGAGCAGGCCCATCGGAATGATGGAGCGCACGTCTTGCTCGAGCTGTGCCGAGAGGGCATCGAGGTCGAGGTGGCTGAGGCGCCGCTCGACGAACGGGTTCTGCAGCTCGGCGCCAATCTGCTCGAGCGTCAGGATGGGGGAGGCGACGAAGGCGGCCCAGAGGCTCGCGAGCCAGTGCGGTGAGGACGACACCGAGGCGCAGAACGCCAACAGGGCGATGGCGACGAAGCGGCGAATGGCGAGCGAGGAGACGTGTGGAATGGGCGTCTTCAGAATCCGCTCGCAGCCGCCCACCTGCACCAGCAGCAGCGCGCGGGGGCCGAACGAGAAGGGACCCGTGCTCATGCGAGGTACTCGAAGCAACCACCGCGCCATGGCCGACTTCGCTCGCCGTTCGTGGCCCCGATGTTGCTCAGCGTTTCCAGTGCGTCCCATCCGCGCTCTGGAGGCTCCATGCTGTCTGTCTACCCATCGAGTACCCGCCTGCACGAGCGCCCCGCATCGTCAGCGGGCTCGGTCTGGCACTCTCTTGGGACAACGGGAGATGCACCGCGCGGCTCGTTCCACGGCATGACAGTGCTCGACGAGAACCTGCTGCCGCCCGGGAGCGAGTCGTTGCGACGCTCGCGCCCCGCCGAGGTCTTGACCTACGTGGTCGAGGGCGCGCTGACGTGGGAGGACGATCAAGGCGGCTCCGGCGTGCTGCAGGCGGGCGAATTCCAGACCTCGCGCCGGGGCGAGGAGCGCGAGTCCAACGCGTCGGAGGGCAACTGGGTGTCGTACTTCCAGATTGCCTTCGGGCCCCCGCGCGCCCCCGCCTCGACCGTGCACACGCAGCGTCACTTCACGCTGGCCTCGAGACGTGACACCTGGCGCGTCGTCGCTTCGCCCGATGGACGGGACGGCTCGCTCCGCCTCGACGAAGACGCGCTGGTGTCGTCGGTCATCGTCGAGTTGGGCCAGCACGTCGTGTACCCGCTGGCGCCCGGGCGCGCGGCCTGGCTGCACGTGGTGACCGGTCGGGTGGGGTTCGGTGAGCTGGAGTTCTCGGCTGGCGATGGCGTGTCGGTGACCGACGCCGTCGCGTTGTCCGTCACCGCGCGGGAGCGCTCCGAGCTGCTCCTCATCGAGGTCGCGCACCCACGGTTGGAGACCCTGTCGTGAGTCTGCTCACCTTTTCAGTCATCGGAATGGTCTGCGCCCTCAGCGTGCGCGTCGTCCTGCCCAGGGTCCGGGCGCTCGACCTGGGAACGGCCTTCGGTACGGGCGTCGCCGGGTCGCTCTCGGCAGGACTCCTCGCCGCAGGCCTCGCGCACGAGGGCTCCTGGCGCGAGGTGTTTCCCACGGGGCTCATCTTCTCGGTGATCGGCGGGGTGACCTCGTTGCTGTGGCTCGACGCGCTGACCGCCCGCAGACCACCGACTGGAGCCCCAAGATGAAGATCACCGTCCTTCGAAACGGCCCCCTCCTGGTGCAGGGCGACACCGCCCTCGTCGACGCCTCGGGCGCGGCCATCGACAACGACTTTCCCACTCGCTTCGCGCTGTGCCGCTGCGGGCGCTCGAGCACCAAGCCGTTCTGTGACGGCACCCACGCGACCATTCACTTTCGCGATCCACCCGACCAGGCCGATGACCTGGAGACAGGCCGTGTTTCATGAGGGGACTGCACCCGGCAGCGACGCCACCGACCCACCCCATCGAGCTCTATCGGTGGAACCCACCGTATTGGCACCCGCTTCGGCACGGCGTCGCCTGGGCGCAGGTTGGCCTCGCCTACCGGCGAGAAGTCGAGGCGTATCGACGGCGTCAGACCCACGCCTTTGGCGATCTGCCGGACACGTTTCGTCATGCGCGCCCGCTCGACGAGGTGCTCGACGACACCGATGACCTCCGGTTGATCGAGGCCGGCGTGCGGTACGGGTTTTGCGCCCGGCATGAGTACGGCGAGCTCTATCGCGCCTGGGACCCGGTGGTCGAAGCGCGGCTGGAACACGAATGGAGCGAAGCCGCCACCGGCGTCTCGTTCGCCCAGCTCCGCGAGTACGTGCGCCTCGGCTGGGGTTTGCACGCATGACGAACGGCCCCTCGTATTCGGGTGCTGTGAAGAGTAGAGAGGCAGGAGAGAGTTCGAAGAGTCGGTTCGGGGGAAGGGCGAAATCATGGAGCCACACGACCTCGATCACCCCGAGCTCCTCGAGCTCGACCCCGATCTCGGGCTCGTGCGCTTTGGCGGGTACCGCGCCGTGCTGCTCGACGTCGGCTCCCTCGGGACGCTCCGGCGGGCGCTCGTCGAGCAGGTGGGGCTGACCCAGGCACGCGCAGTGTTGCTGCAGCTCGGCTACGCGGCTGGCTGGCGGAGCGCGTCCCTCACCGACCACGTGCCGACCCTTCGCACCTCGGCGGGCATCGCGAGGCTTCATGGCCTGCACGGTTTTTATCGGGTCTCGGACGGCGACGACATGCTCGGGTCCAACGGGGTGTCGATTCTCTCGTGCTGGGAGGCGGAGCAGCACACCGCGCACCTGGGCCGCGCCGCAGCCCCCTGTTGCTGGACGGTGGGCGGACTGCTGTCGGGCGCCCTCAGCCGGCTCGCGCAGCGCCGGACGGTCGCCGTGGAAGACCAGTGCGTCGCGCGCGGCGACCCCGCGTGTCATTTCATCGTGCGCCCGCTCGACGAGTGGGAGGCCTCTCCCCGGGGCGCGTTGCGCGACGAAGCGCTGTCTGCCGAGAGCTCGTACCGCGCGCCATGGCTCGTCGAGGCCGACGCCGCCATCGCCCCACCCGTCCGCTCGACGCCGCTGCCGCAGATCGCCGTCGAAGGCCTGGTGACGCTCAGCCCCTCGATGCGGAACCTCGTCGAGCTGGCGTGTCGCGTCGCGCCCGTCGATTCGACCATTCTCATCACCGGCGAGAGCGGCACCGGCAAGGAGCGCATCGCCCGGCTCGTCCACGAGCGCTCGGAGCGGGCGTCCGGGCCCTTCATCACCGTCAACTGCGGCGCCATCGCCGAGACGCTGCTCGAGAGCGAGCTCTTCGGACATCATCGGGGTGCCTTCACGGGTGCGACCGCCGACCGGGCTGGCCTCTTCGAAGCGGCGAACAAAGGCACGCTGCTGCTCGACGAGATCGGCGAGGTGTCACCGGGCATGCAGGTGAAGCTCCTGCGCGCGCTCCAGCAGCGCGAGATTCGGCGCGTCGGCGAGAACCGGAACCGGCCCATCGACGTGCGCATCATCACGGCCACCAACCGCGACCTGCAGAAGGGCGTCGACGCCGGCACCTTCCGTCAGGACCTCTTCTACCGCCTCAAGGTCATCGAGCTGCACGTGCCGGCGCTGCGTGAGCGGCGAGAAGACGTGCTCCCCCTGGCGAGAGCGCTCCTCAGCGAGGCGGCCACCCGCATGCGTCGGCCCATCGAGGGGCTCAGCCCCGAAGCGGCGGCCACGGTGCTCGCCGCGCCCTGGCCCGGCAACGTTCGCGAGCTCGAGAACGCCATGGAGCGCGCCGTCGCCATCGCGCGGGGGCACCGCGTCGAAGTCGAGGACCTGCCCGACGAGCTCCGCCTCGCCCCGCGCAGCCCCATTCCGACGGCGGGCTCGGTGCGGCACCTCGACGACATCGAGCGCGAGTACATCCTCGCGGCCCTGTCGGCAAACGACGGAAACCAGACGCGCACCGCCGAGCAACTGCACATCGGCTCGGCGACGCTGTACCGGAAGCTCAAGCGCTACGGGACCCGCAAGCCGACCTGAGACGCTCGTCGGCGAAGGGCGCCCTCATAACCGCCACAGCGTCGCGCCGTCGGCCCGAACCAGAGGCCCGACGGGCCCCGTCCCAACGGATACAGCCGTGCGCCGACCTCACCGACTGCGAAGGTGGGCCACACGTCACCAACATCGAACGGCCCGCGAAAGCCCTTCAGACCCACGCCCACCTCGAGGCCCAGCCACCCGAAGACGCGCAGCTCTGCCTCGACGGAGATCGCGCCGTTGAGCAGGTCGCCATAGTTCGTCACGAACGCGCCGCGGACCGGTCCCGTGAGGGCCGCGCGATTCTGGGCGAGCACGGGACGGCCCCACGTCAGGACGCTCAAGAGGGACAGACACGCGAGGCTGGTTCGAGGCAGCGCCAGCAAACCACCCAACGTCCACGAAGCGCGGGGGTGTTCGAAGGTCGGCATGGTGGGCTCCTCGGCCTGCATGGACTGGGATGCGCGTGCACCGTGCCGAAGCACCTCGCGTGCCATGCGAGCGCGTGGGCGAGCGGCGCTGATCAGCCCCCACGGCGCCATCACCTTGATGGAGCACCGGTCACGATGATGGGGGCGGCGTTCGCTCGGAGACGAGGCTCAACGCCTCCATGGTGAGGCGGAGCACGAGCGGCCCCAGGAGCGCTCCCCAGGTCCCGAACGCCGCCAGCCCACCGAACACGGAGACGAAGAGCAGGAACAGGGGCAGCTTGAGCGCTCCCCAGCGAGAGAAGACGGGGCGCAGGAGGTTGTCCACGCTGCCAATCACCGCCACGCCGAGCACGACGAGAATGGCGGCGCGCACGGGCCGGTCCGTGAAGAAGAGCCCCAACGCGATGGGAACCCAGACGAGCCCGGTGCCCACGAAGGGGACAATCGACGCAAGCCCGGTGACGGGCCCCAGGACCCACGCGCGCGGGACGCCGAGCGCTGCGTAGATGATGGTGGCGACGAGCCCCTGGCTGACGACGGTGAGGCCCACGCCGACGAGCAGCCCGCGACCAGTCTCCTGAAACGCCGAGGCGAAGCGCTCCGATACCGCTCGCGAGACGGGCGCGTGAGCGAGCCACCAGGTCCACAACGCCGCGGAGTCGACCAACAGCGTGTACGCGCCCGCGAAGTAGATGAAGAGCCCGACCACCCCGGTGACGGCTGCGCCAGCGACGAGAGACAACAGATCGAACCCCTGTGAGCCCGAGCGCTTCGCCAGCGCCATCACCTGGCTCAGCGTCGTGGGCAAGGGCAGCGTCTCGTCGGAGGAAGAGAGCAGCGTCTCGAGTGCCGTCCTGGCCGAAGCCGACCCTTTGAGCGACGCAAACACGTCCGCCGCCCCCGACACCACCCCGATCGCCACGAGGCTCAACGGGAGCGCCAGCGCGACGAAGAGGAGCAGCGACAGCACCGCTCCCGCGCGACGCCGCCCATGAAGCCAACGCTCGAAGCGCGCCAACAAGGGCCGCATGAGGTTCGCGGTCCATGCAGCGAGGAGCAGCGGGGGCCACAACGCCCACAGCACCACTCCCGAGAGCCCGACGAGGGCCAGGGTGGTCCAGGTCAGCACGGGCTCTCGAGGGGACGGCGTCATCGCCCCGTTACTCGGTCCGGACGACCTGCGCGGTGAAGACCGCCGGGTGCGTCGGCTTGTCGGCCTGACCGCTGGGCTCCGGCGTGATCAACACGCCAAAGCGACGGTGCGGCGTCAGCGTCGCCAGACTTCCGGTGAGGTCCTTCCCGAGCTCGAGCACGCCCACGTTCCCGGGAGCCGCGTCGAGCGGCTGAACCCAGACGACGTAGACCTGCGCATCTGCGGCGACCCGGCCCGGTGGCGCCAGGTGAGCGACCCGAATGGTGAGCGCGGTGTTTCCCGAGCTCTCGGCGTGCGCCTCGACCGTGCCCTCGCTCGCCAGCGTGCCCCGGCCCTGCTGCATGGGTTGCGACGTCAGACACCCCGAGAGCACCAGCGCCGGCCAGGACCACGCGACACTTCGAGCCACCAGCGAGTGTGAGTTCATGCCGGGACCCGAAGCAGCCCCCGTGCCAGCCTGGCTCAGCGGCCGCGTGAGGCCTTCACCGGCTGCTTTCCGCGCGAGGGCGCTCTGGGTCGAGCGAAGGTGCGCTCCACCGAATGGCTCGCCCGCTGCGCCGCCTCGGACACCGCATGGCTGGCTCGGGTACTTGCCTCGGCGACGCTGTGGGCGGCGCGCGACGCGGTCTCCTTCACCTGATGATCGACCCGCTGCACGAGATTCTCCGCGTCCTCCGCGGTGTCCTTCGCCGCCGTCTCGACCTTCGCGCCGGCACGCGAGAGCCCGGTCTCGACCTTCCGGCTCAGCCGTCGCGCCGAGCGGGCGAGGTCATCGATCATCTTCTCCGTCTTCTTCCCCATGGGTTCTGCTTTCTGGCGGCACGTGAGCGTTCGTCGAACTCGAGCCGCCGTCGAGTCGCGCGCGTGGTGCGCTTCACGAACCGGGCCAGGGAGCCGGAGCGGCGCCTGACGTGGGAGCCTCCATCGAAGGACTCGTGCGCGAGCGCCCCTCCGTCATCGCCCCTCTCGTATCGCCACG
>JBILEB010000021.1:0-61688 GCA_044352295.1 Myxococcaceae bacterium | reverse complement strand
TGCAACGGGCCCGCTCTGGTAAAGGCACGAAGTGTGAGCCGCCACCAGACCGTGACCGCGATGGAGATCGTCGAGGACTTCTCTTCCACCGCGAGGTGTGACGAGGGGTTTCTGCAGGTGCGCCGGCTGCGCGTACGCAATCGACGCGCCGATGGCTCGCATTCGCTCACCTACCGGGTCGACGTCGTCGATCGGCCGAAGCTCGACGCGGTTGCCGTGCTCGCGTGGCGGCGGGTCGAGGCGGGCCTCGAGTTCCTCACCCGGCAGACGCTCCGGCCGGCGGCCTACTTTCGCAAGGAGAAGTCGCCGGTCCTCCCCGAAGCGCGGGAGTGGCTCTTCTGTGAAGAGCTCGTCGCGGGCCTGCTCGAGCCGACCGACGCTGGTGAAGCGGCCATCCGGGCGCGCGCGGCAGAGGAGCTCCACGAAGAGGCCGGCCTGAAGGTCGGCGTGG
Source organism: Myxococcaceae bacterium (assembly GCA_044352295.1). Lineage (GTDB taxonomy): Bacteria > Myxococcota > Myxococcia > Myxococcales > Myxococcaceae > Xiheimicrobium. The sequence goes on along the minus strand of JBILEB010000021.1, from coordinate 61,237 downwards.
ACGAGGTGCGCCACCTGGGGCCGCCGTTCTTCGTCGCGCCGGGGATCATCAGCGAGAAGATCTACCTGACCCACGTCGAGGTCACCGGCCGGGCGATGGGCACGCCCGAAGGTGATGGCAGTCCGCTCGAGGACGGCGGCACGGTGCGGTGGCGGAGTCAGGCGTCGCTGCAGGCCGCGCTGCGCGACGGGGAGATTCAGGACGCGAAGACCGAGCTGGCCCTGGGTCGGTTTCTCGCCGCGTTGCCGTGACGTCGTCGGTCAGGGCAGGGCGTGCTGTTGGAAGAAGCTCCAGGCCTCGGCGCTGGCGTCGAGCTCCATCGTGTTCGAGCCGAGCCCCGGAATCGTGAAGCCTCCCGGCCATTGATGGCCTCCGCCCATGACGCGGCACAGCTGCACGCGCGCGCCCTGACGACAGCCCGTCCACTGTTCGCAGACGGCGCTCCCACGGGTCGACAGCGGCGTCTTCGTCATCGCGCACCCATTGCGTCGGGCCCAGCCGTCCATGGTGTCGTCGACGCTCGCGATGCCGCCGATGCCCGCGTACGGGACGATCGTGTCGGCGGTGCCGTGGACGTGCAGCACCGGGACCGCGCGGCCAGGCGTGCAGGGCGTGGTGAGGTTGGTGCCCGCGACCGGCGCGATGGCCGCGATGCGATCGGACAGCTCACAGCCCAGCCGGTGCGAGATGAAGCCGCCGTTGGACAAGCCGGTCGCGTAGACCCGCTTCGAGTCGATGCAGAGCGAGCCCTGGAGCGAATCGAGGAGCGCCCGCACGAAGCCGACATCATCGATGCGCCGCGTCTGGGCCTCGCCACAGCAGAGCCCTGCGTTCCACGTGTTGCTCACGCCCTGGGGATGCACGGCGATGAAGCCGGCGCGGTCGCTCAACGTGTTCATGCCCGACAGCAGGTTCTGCTGCGTGGCGGTCGAGTTGCGGCCGTGGAAGTTGAGCACCACCGCGCGCGGTGTTTGGCCGTTCCACCCCGCCGGCAGGTGCACGTTCGCGGTGCGCATGAGGCCGGTGTGCAGGATCGTCACCGTGCGATCGCGCGAGCCCGAAAGGCCCTGCGTGCAGGGGTTCATCACCGTCGCCTGCCCGCCCGCCGAGCCGCTGAAGCCTCCTGCCGCGCCGCCGCCGAGCATCATTCCTCCGGCGGTTCCGCCCGCGCTGCTGTTCGCCGCGCCGCCGCCTGCCTGGCCGGCATCGACCTCGATCGGCATGGTCGCCATGCCACCCGCGGATGGCGCCACGACGTCGTCCGACGCGCGCTCCATCCCCCCGCACCCGACCAGCAGCAGCCCCAGAATCCCAGTTCGAAACATCGACGCTCCTGACGCAGGTGAAACGCGCGGGTTTCACCCCTCGCGCTCGTCTCATCACGCAGGGGTCATGCCAACCAATCGAGTCGAAATGTTTCGCGGACTCTCGTGAGCAACGGTCGCGAAAGCCGTCGGCGATGACGACACCCTGGCGAGTGCAGTGGGCACCGCCCGTGTCAGGCGCGTTGACACCTCACTGCGCGGCGATTCGGGTCGCCAGCAAATCGATCACGGCGGGGAAGGTCCAGTCATTCCTCCGCGTGCATTCCGGGCCCCCCAACGACCCATGACGACGAACCACGAGCAGCTCGCGTAGACGCCGTTGGCCCGCGCACAGGAGATGGCACCAAGCAGGCCGAGGACATCGTGAAGGGGGCGGCGTCCTCCCGTCTGTGTCACCTGCGCGTCCATCGGCGCGCTCGAGGTCCACACACGCCGTTGCAGCGGGACCGAAACCTCGGGTCTGATACGCGCCGTGGCGGGGACCGAACCATCGGTTTTGGAGGCGCTGCGCACCATCGACGAGCTGATCGGCGAGCTCGAGGCGCGGAGCCGCGACTCCATCGACGAAGAGCGACTGGCCGGTCTGCGCGCGCGTCGGGAGCGTCTGTGGGTCGAGGTCCAGGTGACCCGGTCGGTCCCGGAGCGCGACGCGCCGAGGCAGGGGTTGTGGGCGCCCTTGCCGATGGCGGAGGCGCAGGCGTTCGAACCCCCACGTGAGGTGCCGAGGCCCGAGACGCCAACGCCAAATCCGAGTTCATCGCCCGTGACTGTCCCGGCCGTGCTCCCGGGTGACGAAGACCGGCGTGTCGTGGAAGCGGTCGAGGAGATCCTCCGAGGCAGGCCCGCGGGGCCGGTGGGGCTCCTGCGTGAGCTGGCGAAGACTCCGGCGTTGTCGGCGAGGTCCCTGCGGCTGATTGCCGCGGTCTTCGCCCAGGTCGGCAGCGACGCTGACGCGCAGAAGGTTCGGGCGCGGATCTTCACGACCGAGCGGCCAGCGCCGATGCCGCCTCGGGTCGAGCCGGTGTTCGAAACCGTTCCGACGCCGTTCGTGCCATCGATCGACGACGGGCTCACAGCCGATCAGCGCGTGATGGTGAAGGCCCTGGCGGCGCGTGGCTCGGCGTACGTGACGATGGAGTCGGTGGTGCAGGATTCAGTCACCCTCGGCCTCTCGGTCGACCGCGCAGATGCGGCGATGGCGGAGCTGCTGCTCCCGCGGCGTTACGCGCTCGTCGACACCTCGTTCGAGGGGCAGGCCCGCGTCCGGCTCTCCGCGCTCGCCCGGGAAATGACGAGCACAGGCGCCGACGGTGAGGTGCGGATTCACGGCGGCTTCTTCCCGAACGTGCTCGTGAACGGCTGTGCGACTCCGCTCGCGTTCCCGACCCACCGGCTGGCCGACGTGTTCGCTGCGGCCGAGCGCCTCATGGCGAATCCGGGGGCTACCGCAGAGCACCTGGTCAACGTGCTCCAAGGTCCGGACCTTCCTGAGCAAAGCGCCATCGCGAGGCTTCCGACGACCCTGTACCGAACCGGCGTGGGCTCCCTCGAACTCGACGCATGCAAGTACAGCGAGGTCGCTCCTGAAGGGCGTTCGATGACGCTGACCTGGGTCGATGCCGTGAGCGCGGAGGTGGCCGCTGACGCCATCGACTCGTGGAAGGCGAGCGGCCTGCTCGATGGGGTCGGCGAAGTCATGCGGCAGGGGCGCGTCATTCGAGTCGCGCTCGATCACGCCGCCTTCGCGTGGGCGATCAAGCGCCTGCTTCGCCGAACCGGACTTTTCACCAGACGATCGATCGCCCAGTTCCGCGTCGAACGCGGAGCGGGTCCAGAGACGGTGTGGCTTGGCGCGCTCCTCTTCCGTTTGGTCGAGAACTCGCGAAACGAGATCCGCCGCCGCCATGGCGACCAGTCAGCGGTCGGCGCTGATCGGGTCGAAACCCTGCGCGCCTTCCTTCGCGCGATCGACGAGCAGGACGTGGCCCGCGTGCTCGACTGCTGCCTCGATACGCGCGAAGCCGTGTGGGCGCTCACGCACCTGGGCTCCGAGGCCTTCCGCCAGCATCCCGTGTTCGGTCCGATGCGCGTCACCGCCGGACCGTTCGAACGGCGGCATGCGGAGCAGATCGTCGCGACCCCTCGGCTCGCGCAGCGTCGGAAGGCCTACCGCTCGGAGCTCGAAGCCCTCTCGGCGCAGCCTGCGACGACTTCGAGCGATGCGGTCGATGCCCTGGTGAAGGAAGCGTTCGGTCGGGTCTTGCGCCTCGTGGGAGACGACCCCCGACGAACCGTGCTTCCCGACCGGGCTCGGGTCGTGTGACGACTCGATGAGCGACGAGGCCGAGGCGCTCCGCCAGCGGGTTCAGCAGCTCGAGGACCGCGCCTCGTCCCTCGACATCATCACGGCGCTCGCCAGCTCGCTCACGCACGCGGCCGACATCGACGACGTCCTCTGGGAGGTCGCCAACGGCACGGTGGCGCGGCTCGGGCTGGAGGACTGCGTCATCTACCTCCTCGACGACGGAGCCGGGCACCTCGTGCAGCGCGCCGCCTACGGGCCGAAGAACCCGCGTGGGCGCGAGATCCTGGCGCTCATCACCATTCCGCTCGGCAAGGGCATCGTCGGCACCGTCGCCGCGACCGGCCTGGGCGAGCGCCTCGACGACGTGCGCGACGACCCGCGCTACATCACCGACGATCAAGCCCGCCTCTCGGAGCTCGCGGTGCCGATGTTCTTCCGCGACCGCGTCATCGGCGTGATCGACTCGGAGCACTCCCGGCGCGCCTTCTTCACCGAGGAGCACGAGCGACTCTTCACCGCCATCGCGGCCAATGGCGCTCGACATGCTGACCAGCATTCACGACCTGGCCTTGGCGCTGGGCCAGCCGCTGTCGGTCCGCGTCGGTCTTCACGCCGGGCCCGTCGTCGCGGGCGTCATCGGCACGCGGAAGCTCGGGCCCGGTCGTCACCTGGTTCCTCGTCGGCCGCGCCAGAGAGCAGGCGCTGGCTCGTTCACGTTTTTGTCACGTTCCTGGTGGCTGACCCATGTAGAAGCTCCGCGTGCTTCGGGGCTTGGTCGCCATCACGCTCGTGTCGTCCTTCGTGGCCGCCGCCCAGGAGCGACCCCGGCTCGGGGTCGTGGTGGTGATCGACCAGCTCCCGCTGGATGCCTTCGATAAGCGCCTGCCGCTCGTGAAGGGCGGCTTCAAGCGGCTCGTGACCGAGGGTTTCCGGTTCCGCGAGATGCGCTACGAGGCCGCGGCGACGCTCACTGCGGCCGGCCACAGCACCATCACCACCGGCGCGTACGCCTCCGTGCATGGCATCGTCGCCAACGAATGGATCGATGGAGACACCGGGAAGTCGACGCTCTCCATCGAGGACTCGGCGTACCAGGTGCTCGGTCGCCCTCCGACGAAGCAGGACGGTACGGCCCCGACGTGGCTGCGGGTGCCGACCCTCGGAGACTCCGTCAAGTCGAATGCGCCCGGCGCGAAGGTGGTCGCCATCAGCGCGAAGGATCGTTCGGCGATCCTCATGGGTGGGCGCGCGGCGGACGCGGCGGTGTGGTTCGACGCCGAGAAGCCGCTCTTCACCTCGAGCACGTTCTATGGGCCGCAGCTGCCCGCCTGGGTGCAGCCGACCAACCTCGCCATCGCCGAAGCCCTGCTCAAGAAGCGCTTCACGTGGGGGCTTCCCGGCGGCGGCATCACCGGCAAGAACCCGGCGCCCGCGGGCCGGCAGGGCGACAGTGAGCCCAACGCCGAGCAGCCGGCCCTTCAGCCGCTCCTCGATGGCTGGGAGGTCGATCTCGCGCTGGCCGCCGTGCAGGGCCTCTCGATGGGCGCCGACGAGGTGCCCGACCTGCTCACCATCAGCTTCTCGGGGCACGATCGCATCGGCCACGAGTTCGGTCCCGATTCCCCCGAAGGCCTCGCGGAGTTCCTCGCCGTCGACGCCGAGCTCGGCCGCCTCCTCGACGGGCTCGACGCGAAGGTGGGGAAGGGCAAGTACGTCGTGGCGCTCACCAGCGATCACGGCGTGTGTCCCGTGCCAGAGGTGTCGAAGCAGCGGGGCCTGGACTCCGGCCGAATCGACCTGAAGAGCCTGCGCGAGAAGCTCGAGGCCGAGGCCGACGTGAAACTGGGGGCTGGCGACTGGTTTGCGGGCAGCAAGACCCCGGGCCTCACCGCGACGCCTGCCGGTCGCGCGAAGCTCTTCACCATCTCGGACTCGCTGCGGGCCATCGCGCTGAAGCACCCGGGCGTCCTCGACTTCGTGGCGGCGCCGAAGCTGCTCGAGCCGGGCGCGTTGGGTGCCGTCGGGGCGATCTGGCGGCGCGGCTACTTCCCTGGGCGCAGCCCGGACTTCCTGGTGCTGTCGAAGGCCTATTGGTCCTACGGCACCTCGGACGTGACGGGCCACGCCTCGCACTGGCTGTACGATCGCCAGGTGCCGCTCGTCTTCTTCGGCGCGGGCGTGCCGAAAGGAATGGCGCCCTTCGCCGAGGCGATCGACGTCGCTCCCACCTTCGCGCGGCTGCTGGGGGTGCCCATTCCCTCGGGCGCCGAAGGCCGCGTGCTCGAGCCCTTGTTTCGATGAACTCCGAAGCAGTCCCCGTGGGAGGAACCCTGTCGTGAACCTGCTCCTGGTCGTTGCCTTCACGCTCGCGCAGACCGCCGCCGAGCCTGCTGCCGCTCCTGCTCCCGTCGCCGCCGAGGCGAAGGCCGCCGAGCCCACGCTCGCGAACCCGCCGCTCGCCACGCCCGTCGAGGACAAGAAGCCGCAGGGCAGTGTTGCGGAGGATCGCTCGGGCAAGAACCCGGTGTCGGGTCTCAAGCTCATCACCGACACGCCGTGGTGGCAGCGCCTCAAGATCGGCGGCTTCGCGCGCGTGGGCGTCTTCTATTCCTTCCCCTTCCGCGAGGAGCAGCTCGTCGGCGGCAACGGCGGCTTCCGGCTGGCCGACTTCCGCCTCAACTTCGACTTCCGCCCGGTGGAGAAGCTCACCGTCTACGCCTCGGTCGAGTTCGCCGCGCCGCTGGTGGACCCGCTCGATCCCCTCACGGGCCGCCGCATCGTCGACGTGCGGGACGCGTTCCTCGAGTACGAGATCTGCCGCGGCTTGCTCATCAAGGCCGGTCAGTTCCGCCCCGGCTATTACGCCGAGATGTTGCTCTCGGACGGCTCGATTCCCTTCGTGACGCGCTCGGTGCTGGCGAGCGGCATCGCGCCGCCCGAAGGCTTTGGTCCCCGCACGCAGCTCGCGCCGGAGCGCCAGGTGGGCCTCCAGGCCAGCTCGAAGCGCCTCGGTGAGACCTTCGGCATTCGCTACGCGGTCGGCGTCTTCAACGGCAATGGCCAGAACCAGCTCTTCAACGACAACAACGGCGTGATGCCGGTGGGGCGCGTGGAGTTCGACTGGGACCAGACGATCACCCTCGGCCTCAACGCCAGCTACAACGTGCTCACCACCGGCGTGCGGCCGAACCGGCTGTCGACGAACAACTTCGATTACGGCGCCGATCTCGAGGCCCACAAGTGGGGCTTCCAGGTCCTCGGCGCGTTCCTCGGTCGCAGCTCGACCTACAGCTTCCAGGGCCTGCCCCCGGACTCGGCGATGGGTGCCCTCGGCCAGCTGCGCTACTTCAACGAAGACACGGGCCTCGAAGGCGCTGCGCGGTTGGCCTGGTACGAGCCGTCGCGCGTGCAGCCCGACGACACCGTCACGGAGATCGCCGCGATGGTCGGCTGGCGGCCCTTCAAGTTGCCGTTCCGCGTGCTCGCGCAGTACACCCATCGCGCGGAGGAGCGGCTGGTCTCCTACCCGAACGACAGCGTGGATCTGATGCTCCATGCGATCTGGTGAGCTCATGCGCCGTTCAACGCTCTTGATGGTCCTCGCGCTCGTCGCGAGCTGCACCCGCACCACGCCGCCGGCCCGCGCGTTCCAGGTGGGCAGCCGCGCCGATCTCATCGGTGGCAAGCGCGCCCTGGCCGACGTGGGCGACTTCAAGATCACCAACGGCGTCATCCAGGCGGTGGTCCAGAACGTCGGCACCTCGCGCGGCTTCGGCGCGTTCGGTGGCTCGCTCATCGACATCGATCTCGTGCGCGGGACCGAGGCGACGGCCACCAAGGGGCCGGTCGGCAACGACTACTTCACCGAGATGTTCCCGGCGTTCTTCCTCACTGCGATCGAGCCGGCGAAGGTCGAGGCCGTCACCAGCGAGGACGGGAGCGCGAAGATCGTCGTCTCGGGCCGCTCCGGCTCGTTCATCAGCGTGGTGAACGCCATCACCGACGTCGTGTACCCGAAGGATCCCCTCGAGTACTCGGTCGAGTACCAGCTCGAGCCCGGCAAGCAGTACCTCAAGATCGTCACCACGGTGACCAACCCCAACGAGACGGACGTGCAGTTCCCGCTCTCGATTCCGTTCGGCTTCGTGACGCTCCTTGGCGAGGGCCAGCGCCTCTTCGTGCCCGGTGAGGCCGGCTTCGACATGCGCTTCCACCTCGAGGACACCGTCTACAAGCGCAACGCCGACCTGCAGGCGCTCCCGGGTGAGGTGTCGTCGATGTGGTCGACCGAGGGCGACGGTGTCAGCTACGCGCTGGTGGCCGCGCGCTCACCGGGCGGCGGGTACATGGGCGGCAAGACCCAGTTCTACCCGACGGCGAAGCCCGACTCGTTGCTGATCCCCATCGCGTCGTCGTCGTTCCTCGGCAGCTTCTGGGCAAAGTCGCCCGAGGTGCTGCGGCCCAGGCAGAGCTTCAGCTACGTCGGCTACCTCGCGGTCGGGGCCGGTGACGTCGCCTCGGTGCAGCGCGTCGTCTACGACATTCGCGACGTGCGGCAGAACGCGAACGGCTCCGAGACGGTGCTGCGCGACAAGACGCCGTTCGGCACGATCTCCGGGCTCATCCGCGAGGGCGCCACCAACCGGCCGATGGATGGCATCTCGGTCGTCCTGCAGAACGAGGCGGGCGAGTACCTCACGCAGGCCACCACGTCGATGAGCGGCATCTACTCGGCGCCGGTGCCTCCGGGTCGCTACCGCGCCTACGCGGTCGACCTCGCGCGCGACGTGGCGGTGAGTGACTTCGTGGAGGTGACCGAAGGCGGTCAGGCGCGCCTCGACGTCGCGATGGCTGAGCCGGGGGACTTGCGCGTCATCGTGCGCGACTCCACGGGACAGGCCATTCCGGCGAAGATCTCGATCGAGGGCGTGTACGAAAACGATGAGGCCGGGCGGCTGCCGCGGCGGTTCCTCTACAACCTCAAGGCGGGCGAGCGGTACCGCCGCTCCGACTTCGTCCCCGACGACCCGGCCAACCCGGAGACTCGCAAGTACCTCGAGAAGGTGCTGTTCGCCGAGGCTGGTTCAGGTGGGACCCGCCTGCGCCCGGGCAAGTACACCGTCTGGGCCTCGCGAGGCATCGAGTACACCATCGAGAAGCGCGACATCGAGGTCGTCGCCGGAAAGACGACGACGGTCGGCCTCACCATCGCGCACGTGCTCCCGACGAAGGGGTGGATCAGCGCCGACTTCCACGTGCATTCGCAGCGCAGCGTCGACAGCGACATGCCGCTCGATCAGCGGGTGATCAGCTTCGCCGTCGAGGGCGTCGACCTCATGACCTCGACCGACCACAACATGGTGGCCGACTACCAGCCCACCATCGACACGCTGGGCCTCGAGCCGTGGCTGCGCAGCATGGTCGGCCTCGAACTCACCTCGCTCGAGATGGGGCACTTCAACGCGTTCCCCATCGTCACCCAGCCGGGGCCGATTCAGCACGGCAGCTTCCGCTGGTTCTACCGGCCGCCCGGAGAGTTGTTCGCGCAGCTCCGCGGCCTCGGGAAGGATCCGCAGAAGACGATCGTGCAGATCAACCACCCGCGCGACACGGTGCTGGGCTACTTCAACGCGTTCGATGTCGGCACCTACACGGGGAAGCCGCTCCCCACGCCGTCGTCGCTGGTGCGCCTCGACCGCACCCCGCAGAAGGACGGCACGCCGTCACCGTACGATCCCGTCAACTTCAGCCTCGACTTCGACGTGATGGAGGTCTTCAACGGCAAGCGCCTGGACAACATGTTCTCGTCCCGAGTGCCGCTGCGGCCGATCCCGGGTGCCGAGCCGAACCTGCCGGCCTGTCCGCTCGACGGGAACCTGACGGTCGACTGTCTCCCACGCCCCGGCGAGGTGATCGAGCGCCCCATCAAGTACATGGAGAACGGCGTCGAGAAGATCGTGCTTCAGCCGGCCTTCCCCGGCGCGCAGGACGAGTGGTTCACCCTCCTCGGGCAGGGCAAGCGCATCATCGCCACCGGCAACAGCGACTCACACAGCGCGGGCGCTGAGGCCGGGCTCCCGCGAACCTACGTCGAGGTGGGCCCAACCGCCGATGGCTCGATGCAGGCGCTCGACGTCGATCGGGCGATCGACTCCCTCAAGGCCGGCCGGGCTTTCATCACCAACGGCCCCATCGTCACCGTCGCCGTCGATGGGGTCGGCCCTGGCGGCACCGCGGTCAACGGCAACGGCGTCTTCCGAATGATCATCAAGGTCGAGGCGGCGCCGTGGGTCGACGTCACGCGGGTGGCGATTCGTCGAGGTGGCCCCACCCAGGGCAAGCGACCTGAGGTGCTCAAGACGTTCGACGTACCGGCTTCGACCGAGCTGTTGCGCTTCGAGCAGACCGAGCTGTTCACCGGCGTTCCCGATGACTCGTTCTTCGTGGTCGAGGTCTTCGGTGAGAAGTCGATGTGGCCGGTGTTCGCGCCGTACGAGGTGCCGTCGCTGCAGATCAGCGACGCGGTGAGCGTCATCGGCGGCGCGTTCGGCTTCGGAAGCACGTACGGCAAGTACGAGCCGCAGCTCGCGCAGATCGTCAAGCCGTACGCCTTCACCAACCCCATCTGGGCGACGCGCACCCGAAAGCAGGCCCTGACGGCGGCGAAGAAGGTGCTCCCGGTGTCGAACTCGGAGACGTTCACGCCGCGGCGCATGCCCGACATCCGCACCCTGTTCATGCAGTTCCATGCGGATCTCGAGTGACGTGGAGCGCCCGTGGGCCCTCGTGGTGGTGCTCTGCGCTGCGGCCTCAGCGCGCGCGCACCCCGAGGGCTTCCACCAGCGCGCCGTCTTCACATTGACGAAGACCGCGATGACGGCGCTGGTGGTGATGGACGTGGACGCCGGTGAGCGCTGTGAGTTGCTGCGCGCCGGAGCCGATCTGAATCACGACGGCGTGCTGGCGGAGGCGGAGAAGCACGCGCTCGAGAGAAAGCTCACGTTGCTCGCCTTGAAGCCGCTGAAGGTGGGACTGTCGTCGTACGCGGTGCCGCTCAAGGTGACCGAGGCGAAGCTGAACCTCCGCGGCGATCAGACCGTCTCGCGCGCCGGCGTGTCGGTAGCCCTGCTGCTCGAGGCGAATCACCCCTACGAGCTGTCGCCGGGCATGCACTTCGAGTTCGTGACGGTGACGCCCGACGCCTCGCCCGTGCGCCTCGAGGTGTTCCAGGCCACGGAGCCGTCGGACGCGCCCGAGCCCGACTTCCGGCAGGACATCGATTCGGGCAAGCAAGTGCGGGTGCGGTTGGGTCGCCTGGCGCGGCACGATGCAGGGGTTCCCGGGCCGCGGTGACGAGGGGCACGCGCTGGATCAACGCGGTCAACGGGCTGGGCGAGCCGCCCTGATCGACCGCGGCGAACGGCCCCTCCTTGCCCGCAAGGCCCGCCTTGGCTAAGGGCGGCCGGTCTTTCTCCTTTCCGAGGGCAGTGTGAGCGACCAGAAGAAGCCGGCAGCGACCTTTGGTGACGTGATGTTGGGCATCCCCGCAGGGGCCCGTGAGAAGTCCGACGCGCCACGAGGAGACCGCCAGGAGCGGAAGGGCGGCCCGATGGTCGTCGTCAAACGGGCGGGCGGCCCGGTCGAGACCCGCAGGGCCGACGCTCCAGTGCCCACGGCTTCGGCCGAGGCGGCTCCCGCGGTGGTGAGGCCCGTCGTGCCCCAGGGCCCCTCCGTGGCTGATGAAGTGGCCGAGGCCGAGTCCTTCGGCGAGATGTTCGAGAAGCAGGTGAAGGACGGCGGCCTGCCGACCCGCAAGATGCCCCGCGTCGGCGAGAAGGTGCGCGGCAAGATCTTCCAGCTCGGCGCCGAGACGGCCTTCGTCACCATCGGCAAGCTCGAGGCGATGATCGAGCTCGACGAGCTCAAGGACGACCAGGGCATTCTCCGTCAGGGCGTCGGTGACGAGCTCGAGGCCCACGTCGTCGAGACGGGCGCCAAGGGCATTCTGCTCTCCCGCCGGCTCTCGAAGGACGCCGCGTCGCTCTCGATGCTCGCCGAGGCCAAGCACAGCGGCATGCCGGTCGAGGGCATCGTGCTGGGTGTCAACAAGGGCGGCCTCGAGGTCGCGGTCGGCGACGTGCGCGCTTTCTGTCCGATGTCCCAGGCCGACGTTCGTCCGCGCAAGGCCGAGGACTTTCAGGAGCTGATCGGCCAGCGCTTCACCTTCCGCGTCACCGAGGTGAAGGAGCGTAACGTCGTTCTCTCCCGCCGGGCGCTGCTCGAGGAGGAGCTCAAGGTGAAGGCCGCCGAGCTCCGCAAGACGCTCGAGGTGGGCAAGGTGGTGAAGGGCCGCGTCGTCTCGGTGCAGAACTTCGGCGCCTTCGTCGATCTCGGCGGGCTCGAGGGCCTCGTTCCCGTCAGCGAGCTGTCGCACACCCGCGTCGGTCATCCGAGCGAGGTCGTGAAGGTCAATGACGAGCTCGAGGTCGAGATCATCCGCATGGAGGCGGCCGAGCCGAACTCCCCCGACAAGAGCAAGCGCAAGGAGCGCATCACGCTGTCGCTGAGGAAGCTCCTTGACGACCCCTTCAAGAAGGCGCTCGAGACCTTCAAGGAGGGGATGATCGTCAAGGGCAAGATTGCCCGCCTCACGCAGTTCGGCGCCTTCGTCGAGCTGATGCCCGGCGTGGATGGCCTCATCCACATCTCCGCGCTGTCCGACCGTCGCGTCGCCCACCCGCGGGACGTCGTGCGCGTGGGGGACGAGGTCGAGGTGAAGATCGAGAAGGTCGACGCGGACGAGAAGCGCATGGGCCTTCGCCTGGTGAAGGACGGCGCGCCGGTCGGTGAGGGCGTCTCGTCGTCTTCGTCGGCGCCCACCCAGGCTCCAGAGGTCGACGCGGCTCCGAAGAAGCCCACCGTCAAGCTGCGCCGTGGCCTCGTCGTCATCGGCAAGGTCGTGCGCATCGAGAGCTTCGGTGTCTTCATCGAGTTCGAGGGCGGGACCGGCCTCATCCCGGCGAGCGAGACCGGCACCGAGCGTGGCACCGATCTCAAGCGCACCTTCCCCATGGGCAAGGAGCTCAAGGCCGAGATCATCGAGATGGAGGGTCAGAAGGTGAAGCTGTCGATCGGCGCGGCCCAGCGCAGCGAAGAGCGCGCCGACCTCGAGGCCTGGAAGGCCACCCAGAAGCCCCAGGGCGGTGGCAAGGCCGGCTTCGGCACGCTGGCGGACAAGTTCAAGAACCTGAAGCTGGGCTGATCGCACCCGCGCTGCGTTGCCGTCAGCGCGGTGACCTGAGAGCATTCGACGCATGGGTGTGCTCGTCGAATTCCAGGGTGCTCAGCTGCGCTTCGCGGAGGGCGCGGTTCGTTTTCCGCTCGAGCTCGCGCCGCCGCCCCAGTTCGATCCGGTGCGGCCATCGACGTGGCCGAGGGTCGATGGGCGGCTGGAGTTCGTCGACGGGAGGCTGCTCTTCATGCCTCCGTGCGGGGATGACCAACAAGAGGTCGCGGTCGACGTCGTCTTCGTGCTCCGGTCCTGGGCGCGTCGCCGCCCGGCGTTCGTGGTGGGCGGCAACGAAGCGGGCATGCTTCTGGGCGGCGATGCCCGCGCGGCCGAAGCGGCGGTCTGGCGGCGCGCGGACCTGGGCCCCAACACTGGTGGGTTTCGTCGCGTCGCCCCGCTCCTGGCGGTCGAGGTCGCCGGGCGGGGCGAAACCGAAGCCCACCTGGTCCACAAGTCATCGTGGTACCTGCGCCATGGCGTTCGCGCGGTCTGGCTCGTCTTCCCCGAGTCGCGCGAGGTGGTCGTGGCCACGTCGGAGGCGCTCCTGCGGCTGCGCGGGACTTCGCGGCTTCCCGCCGTCCGGGGCCTTCCAGGCCTTGCGCCGAGGGCGAGCGACTTCTTCGAGCAGCTGCGGGCAGGTCGGGCTTCGCCGCGCCGCCGGTCGGCGCACTGACCTGTTGTGATCGACCTTCAGGTGTGTGGCACCGAACGCGCCACGGCGTCCTTTCCGGGCGCCTGGAAGGCTCTCGTCGCCTCCAGGGTTGAACTTTGCTAGCAGATGGGCCGTCTGTGGTGCCCGTGGAGGCCTGGTGAACATGGCGAAGCTTGTGTCGAAGTCGATGATCTCCCTGGTGGTGTTGGCCTCGCTGGCGATGGCGGCGCCGCCCGTTCCATCGCCGACCGCGAAGGCCGCGTTCGACCGCGCCGAGAAGGCCCTGGAGAGCGGCAACTACGACCAGGCCGTCACGGCCTACAACGACGCGCTCAAGGCCACCCCGGGCTACCCAGCGGCCCTCAACGGCCTCGGGAGCGCGCTCTTCAAGCAGAACAAGCGGGATGAGGCCCTCGCGCAGTTCAAGGCCGCCACCGACGCCGACCCCTCGTTCAAGCTCGCCTGGTTCAACCTCGGATTTGCCTTGCGCAAGACGCAGCAGTTCGCCGAGGCCGCGAAGGCGTACGAGAAGTACACCGCGCTCGACCCCAACGATCCCGACGGCTTCTACGGCCTCGCCGAGTCGTACAAGCAGTCGAGCCAGCCCGAGAAAGCCATCGCGGCCTACGAGAGCTACATCAAGAAGGAGACCCGCCCGACGGAGCAGAAGTACGTCGACCGCGCGAAGGAGTCGATCACCCAGCTCAAGGCGAGCGCCGCCGCCGCGCCCAGGGCCGTGGAGCCGACGCCCACCACGACCACGACGACGACCACCACCACGGCGGCAGCGCCGCCTGCGCCGGCCGATCCGCTCCCGTCGCTGGCCGCCCGGAAGATGAAGGAGGGCGATCAGTTCATGGCCGACAAGAAGTACCGCGAGGCCTCGTTCTCGTACCAGGACGCGGTGAACGCCGATCCGAACGCCGTCGAGGCCCTCTTCAAGCTCGGCAACGCCTACGCCGTGCTCGGCTACTATAGCCAGGCGATCGACAAGTGGACGCAGGTGGCCAACCTCACGCCCGATCCCGCAATCAAGAAGTCGGCGCAGGACAACATCAGCCGCGCGCAGCAGAAGCTGTCGCAGGCCGGTGGAGGCTCCCCGCAGGAGGCCGGCAAACAGCCCGGCACCGGCCCCATCGCCGACTCGACCCGCAGCCAGGCGCGCCAGTCGTACGAGCAGGCCGTGCAGCTCATCAACCAGCGCCGCTTCGGCGACGCGCTGGCGGCCCTCAACCAGTGCCTGCAGCTCGAGCCCGCCCTCGCCGTCGGCTACATCGCCCGCGGCTCCACGCTCATCGGCCTGCGCCGCTTCGCCGAGGCCGCCATCGACTACCAGTACGCGCTCAAGCTCGACCCGAACCTCTCGGCGCCGCTCTACGGCCTCGCGGAGGCCTACAAGGGGATGAACCGCATCGACGACGCCCGGCAGTTCTACCAGCGCTACGTCAGCTCCGCGGCGCCCGACGTGCGTCCCGACCTCCAGAGCGACGCGCGCGCCAAGCTCGACCAGCTCCGCTGATTCTTCCCGGCGCGACATGAACACCGACATCAAGGCGATCACCGAGCAGGTGCAGCGCGAGAGCGCTTTCATCGAGCCGCTCTTCCTCGAAACGGGCCGCGTCATCGTCGGCCAGAAGCCGATGCTCGAGCGGGTCCTCATCGGGCTGCTCTGCAACGGCCACGTGTTGCTCGAGGGCGTGCCGGGCCTGGCGAAGACCCTCACCGTCCGCACCTTCGCCGACGCCCTCTCGGCGGTCTTCCAGCGCATTCAGTTCACGCCCGACCTGCTGCCGGCCGACCTCGTCGGCACCGTCATCTACAACCAGCAGGCCGCCAGCTTCACGGTGCGCAAGGGCCCCATCTTCGCGAACGTCATCCTCGCGGACGAGATCAACCGCGCGCCGGCGAAGGTGCAGTCGGCGTTGCTCGAGGCCATGCAGGAGCGGCAGGTCACCATCGGCAACAGCACCTTCCCGTTGCCGTCGCCGTTCATCGTGCTGGCGACGCAGAACCCGGTCGAGCAGGAGGGCACGTACCCGCTGCCCGAGGCGCAAGTCGACCGCTTCATGCTCAAGGTGAAGGTCGGCTACCCCACGCGGGACGAGGAGAAGGAGATCCTCAACCGCATGTCGGGTGAGGGCTCTCCGAAGGCGAGCAAGGTCGTCACGCCCGAGCAGATCGCCCAGGCCCGCAGCGTGATGCACCAGATCTACGTCGACGAGAAGGTGAAGGACTACATCCTCAACATCGTCTTCGCGACGCGGGAACCCGAGAAGTTCGGGCTGAAGGATCTGAAGGACTACATCCAGTACGGCGCCTCACCGCGCGCGACGATCTCCCTCACGCAGGCAGCCCGGGCCCACGCGTTCTTGCGGCACCGCGGCTTCGTCACGCCCGAGGACGTCAAGGCCATCGGGCTCGACGTGCTGCGCCACCGCCTCGCGCTCAGCTACGAGGCCGAGGCCGAAGATCTCACCCCCGAGCGCATCATTCAGCGCGTGTTCGAGCGGGTCGAGGTGCCGTGAAGCCGTCGCTGGCGAAGACGACGAAGCCGGCGGTTCGCCCGTCGCACGTCGCCACCGAGACGAAGAAGGAGCTCATCAAGCGCATCCGCAAGCTGGAGATCTCGACCCGCAAGGTCGTCACCAGCGTGCTCGGCGGCCAGTACCACTCGGTCTTCAAGGGCCGCGGCATGGCCTTCTCCGAGGTGCGGCAGTACCAGCCCGGCGACGAGGTGCGCACCATCGACTGGAACGTCACGGCGCGCATGAACGACGCGTACGTGAAGGTCTTCACCGAGGAGCGCGAGCTCACCGTGATGCTCGTCGTCGACGTCTCGGCGAGCGAGGTGTTCGGCTCGAGGGAGCGCAGCAAGGCCGAGATCGCCGCCGAGGTCGCCGCGCAGATCGCGTTCTCGGCCATCGCCAACAACGACCGCGTCGGCCTCATCCTCTTCTCGGACCGGGTGGAGAAGGTGGTGCCGCCGCGCAAGGGGCGCTCGCACGTCTTGCGTCTCATCAGCGACATCCTCTCGTTCCAGCCGGAGGGGAAGGGCACCGACGTCGGCGCCGCGCTCACGTATCTCTCGCACGTGGCCAAGCGGAAGACGGTCACCTTCCTGGTATCGGACTTCCTCACCGAGGAGCTCGAGAAGCCGCTGCGCATCGTCGCGCGCAAGCACGATCTCGTCCCCTGTGTGATCGTCGACCCGCTCGAGCAGCTGTTCCCGAACCTCGGCCTGGTCGATCTCGAGGACCCGGAGACGGGCGCGCGCTTCCTCGTCGACACGAGCGATCTCCGCGTGCGCGGGCGCTTCAAGCGGCTGATGGCCGAGCGCAAGGAGCAGCGCGAGACGCTCTTCAAGCGCCTGCAGCTGGACGCGGTCGAGCTGTCGGGCGGCGCGGACTACGCCCAGGCGCTCCAGAAGTTCTTCCGCATTCGGGCGAAGCGGGCGGCGGGGTGACGGGTTGCTGGCCAGCGGACGGCTCAGCGGGCAGACTTGAGACGCGTATGGTGGCCGGAGCCTCGAGATGACCAGCGGCAAGAAGCCCGGTGACGAGACCCTGCGGGTTCCGCCGCGGATGACGCCGAAGACGCCGGCTCCCTCCGCGCCAGCGCCACGGCCCATCGATGCCCCCCCAACCGACTCCTTCGTGGGTCGTCCCGGCTCGGGCCCGCACGCCATTGGGAATGCCCCCTCGGGTCCACAGAAGGCCCTGACGGGTGAGGTGGCGCCAGAGGTGTCGCAGGGGGCCTGGCGCGAGCGCGTCTTCACGCCGCGTGCGGTGATGCCCAGAGCCGAGATCGTCTCGTCGCTCGAGGCGTCGCTGCGGGTCGTGCTGAGCTCGGCGAACCACGTGCGCGTGGCGTTCGAAGAGCTGCGCCGCGGGTGGCTCCCGGCGATCCGGCAGGCGCTCGAGCAGGGCGGGGGGGACGGACTCGACGCGTGGCTCTCGTCGCTGCTCAAGCCGCCCGGCCGCACCGGCCTCGATCCGCTCCTCCCGACGTTGGTGGCCGACTTCGCCCGCCTGCGCGCCGCGAAGGAGCTGGCGGCCTTCGAGGAAGAGGCGCTCAAGGCGATCGAGACGGTGCGCCGCGTGCTGGCCTTCGACAAGCCCCGCAAGTTGTCCTTCAAGGTGCTGGAGCGCGAGCTGGAAGGGAAGCTCGAGGTCGATGAGCTGTTCTTGCTGGCCGTCAGCGATGACGGCGAGCTGTCGCGGCGCCTCAAAGAGATCGGCTCCACGATGGAGTCGCTGCGCGATCAGCTCAAGAAAAGGCCCGGCAAGCAGCCCGACGGCATGTACTCGAACTTCGTGCGGCTCAAGGCCGAGGTGCGCGTGTTGGCCGCTGAACTCCGCCGCCGAGGGGCGCAGCCGGTGCCCTGACGCCCGGAAGCGGGTCGGCCGGGCCTCGGGTGGTCACCACTGACCCGGTGGAATGCTTCAGATCTCCACGACTTTGACCCGGCATGGGCGCTGCTGTGGCTGGGGCTCGGTGAGGCACGTGGTCGTCATCAGCGGAGATGCCCAGGTCCTCGAGGGGCTCCGGCGCAGCTTGCGCGTATTCCAGAACGCCTGGGCCACCCACTTCGTCGAGTCCACCACCGAGGCCCTCGCGGCGCTGACGCTGCATCCCGTGGAGGCGCTCATCTCGGACTCGAAGGTGACGGGGCTCGAGGTCGAGGCGTTCTTCGACGTCGTTCGCGAGAAGTGGCCCACGGTGGTGCGCGCGGTGCTCTGCGGGGCCGACGTCAAGCCCGAGCAGGCCCAGCGCCTGGGCCGCGTGGCGCACCAGGTGCTCAAGAAGCCGCTCATCCCTGGCCAGATGTTCGATCTCGTCGAGCGCGCCTCTCTGGTGCTGGCCACGGTGCGCAGTGAACGGGTGAAGCTGGTCCTCGCGAAGTTGGGCGCCCTCCCGGCGTTGCCGGCGACCTATGGCCGGCTCAGCGAGCTGACCGCGAACTCCGACGTCTCCCTCGACGAGGTGGCCAGCGTGGTGGAGCGCGACCCGGCGATCACCGCGAACGTCTTGAAGATCATCAACTCTGCCTACTTCGGCCTCCCGCGGCGGGTGGCGAGCGTGCGCGAGACGGTGAAGTACCTGGGCATTCAGCCACTGAAGAACATCGTACTCACCGTCGAGGTGTTCGAGGGCATGGCGTCGGGCAAGACAGCGAAGTCACTGCAGATGGACGCGCTCGCGCGGGCCTGTGCGATGCGGGAATTGCTCGGGCGCACGCCGATGGCGGAGGCGGCGTTCGCGGCGGGCATCCTCGCCCACATCGGCCAGCTCCTCATCGCGACCCGGCTCCCGGTGGACATGCAGGCGCTGATGAGGGATCAGAGCGGGCGATTGCAGGAAGAGCTCGAACGTGAGCGGCTGGGCTGCGCTCACTCAGAGATCGGCGGTGCGCTCCTCTCGTTGTGGAACATGCCCGCCGCGCTCGTCGAAGCGGTGACGCTGCACCACACGGCCCCCGAGGCCGCGGCGACCGCCAACGTCGCGACCGCGCTCGCGCTGGTGTGCGCGATGGAAGAGGAGATCCACACCGTCGGCGTGGGGCGGAAGACTGAGCTGAACGCCACCGTCGACAAGCTGGCGCAGGTCTTCCCGACCGTGAACCTGCAGGCGGTTCGCCGGCAGCTCTCGCCTCGCGAAGAGGCCGTGGCGTAACGGCTCAGCGCCGCAGGCTCGCCGGGTTCGACGTGAATGGGCGGATCGCGTCCCGCATGGTTCGCCATCGGACGCCTCACCGTTCTGGTTTTTCGTGCGATTGACCCTGGGGCCGAAGGCGTAGTGTACGTGCGTTCAGCCACGCCGTTCGTTGGGAGGCCGCCCCGCCATGTCCTTCACGCACCTGCACCTCCACACGCTCTACTCGCTCCTCGACGGCGCGATTCGCATGAAGGACCTCATCAAGACGGTGAAGGCCAAGGGCATGTCGTCGGTGGCGGTGACCGACCACGGCAACATGTTCGGCGCGATCGACTTCTACAAGAAGGCAAAGGAGGCCGGCATCAAGCCCATCGTCGGCATGGAGGCCTACGTCGCGGGTCCGAAGGGGCGGGAGGATCGCTCCGAGAAGATCGCGAACCACCTCATCCTGTTGGCCAAGAACAAGGAGGGGTACCAGAACCTGCGGTACCTCGCGTCCACCGGCTACATGCACGGGTTCTACTACCACCCGCGCATCGACAAGAAGGTGCTCAAGGAGCACTCGAAGGGCCTCGTCGCGTTGACCGCGTGCCTCGGCGGCGAGGTGACGAGCGCCTGCTTCCGCGGCGACATGGATCACGCCCGCCGCGCCGCGCAGGAGTACAAGGACATCTTCGAGCCCGGCCACTTCTTCCTCGAGATCCAGTGGAACGGCATGGAGGAGCAGGACAAGGCGAACGCGAACCTCAAGCAGCTCGCGCGCGACGTCGACCTGCCGCTCGCGGCCACCGCCGACGCGCACTACATCAAGCAGGAAGACGCGCGCGCGCACGAGCTCCTCATGTGCATCGCGTCGGGCAAGACGCTCGCCGACAACAAGCGCCTCAAGCACTCCACCGACAAGCTCTACGTCTCGAGCCCCGAGGAGATGCGCGCCTACTTCTCGGACGTGCCCGAGGCCGTCGACAACACGATGCGCATCTCGGACCTCTGTGAGGACCTCGACCTCATCAAGAAGCCGATGCTGCCGAGCTTCAAGGTGCCCGATGGTCACAGCGCGGAGTCGTTCTTGCTGGAGCTCTCGTCGCAGGGGCTCGAGGCGCGCTTCAAGGAACTGGCTGCACAGAAGGTCTCGTACAAGTGGGACCCGGATCAGTACCGCGCCCGCCTCGCGCTCGAGGTCGGCGTCATCCAGAAGATGGGGTTCTCGGGCTACTTCCTCATCGTCCAGGACTTCATCAACTGGGCAAAGCAGCACGGCATCCCCGTGGGGCCGGGGCGTGGCTCCGGCGCTGGCTCGATCGTCGCCTGGTCGCTGCGCATCACCGATCTCGATCCGATCCCGTACAACCTCCTCTTCGAGCGCTTCTTGAACCCCGAGCGCGTGTCGATGCCCGACTTCGACATCGACTTCTGCCAGGACCGCCGCGACGAGGTGATCCGCTACGTCGAGCGGAAGTACGGCGAGTCGAACGTCGGCCAGATCATCACCTTCGGCGCGCTCAAGGCGAAGAGCGTGCTGCGCGACGTCTGCCGCGTGTACGGCCTGCCGTTCTCGGAAGGCGATCGCCTCGCGAAGCTGGTGCCCGAGATCCTCGGCATCACGCTCAAGCAGGCCATCTTCGGAGAGCCCGAGAAGGAGATCGCCGGCGAGCCGCGGCTCAAGGAGATGTACGAGAACCCGCAGCCGATGGCCGAGGTCGACGGGCGCTCCATCACCTCGAAGGACGTGCTCGACGTCGCCATGGCGCTCGAGGGCCTCAACCGCCAGGCCGGCATGCACGCGGCCGGCGTCGTCATCGCCGACAAGCCGCTGTGGGAGTTCGTGCCGGTCTACCAGCCACCAGGCGAGAAGTTCCTCGTCACCCAGTTCGCGAAGGACGAGGTCGAGGCCGCCGGGCTGGTGAAGTTCGACTTCCTCGGCCTCAAGACGCTCACCGTCATCGAGAACGCGATCAAGCTCATCAACCGCAAGCTGCCGGCCGATCGGCAGCTCTCACGCGACACCATTCCCCTCGACGACGCGGCGACGTTCCAGCTCATCAGCGCGGGCGACACCGCCGGCGTCTTCCAGATGGAGTCCAGCGGCTTCACCGAGATGGTGATGAAGATGAAGCCGTCGTGCTTCGAAGACGTGATCGCCGCCGGCGCGCTCTACCGGCCAGGCCCGCTCGATCAGAAGCTCGAAGACGGCCGCACGATGGTCGACGTGTACATCGATCGAAAGCACGGCCGCGACAGCATCACCTACCCGCACCCGACGCTCGAGCCGGTGCTGAAAGACACCTACGGCGTCATCGTCTACCAGGAGCAGGTGATGCAGATCGCCCAGGTGCTGGGCGGCTACACGCTGGGCGGCGCCGATCTGTTGCGCCGCGCGATGGGGAAGAAGAAGGCCGAAGAGATGGCCAAGCAGCGGGCCCTCTTCCTCGACGGCGCGAAGAGGAAGACCGTCGACGAGAAGATCGCCTCGGGCGTGTTCGACCTGATGGAGAAGTTCGCCCAATACGGCTTCAACAAGTCGCACTCGGCGGCGTACGGCCTCATCACCATTCACACCGCGTGGCTCAAGGCGCACCACCGCGTCGAGTTCATGGCGGCCATCCTCACCAGCGACAAGGACAACACCGACAAGGTGGTGGCCTACATCGCCGAGGCCCGTGAGCAGGGCATCGAGGTGTTGCCGCCCGACGTGAACGTCTCGGAGCTCGCGTTCGGCGCCGTGGAAGGGAAGATCCGCTTCGGCCTGGGCGCCATCAAGGGCGTCGGCGAGGGCGCGGTCGAAGCGATCCTCGAGGCCCGCAAGCCCGGGTCCTTCAAGTCGTTGTTCGATTTCTGCGAGCGGGTCGACTCCAAGCGCGTGAACAAGAAGACGCTCGAGGCCCTCGTGAAGGCCGGCGCCTTCGACTTCGAGAAGCGGCCCCGTCGTCAGCTCTTCGAGACGCTCGATCGCGCGGTCGACGGCGGCGCGGCCACCCAGCGCGACAAGGCCTCGGGCCAGGAGTCCCTCTTCGGGCTGCTCGGCGGCGGGCCCTCGGCCACGCCCATCGCCAGCGACTACGTGAAGGTCGAGGAGTGGAACGAGAAGGAGCGCTTGTCGTTCGAGAAGGAGTCCATCGGCTTCTACGTCTCGGGGCACCCGCTCGATCAGTACCAGAAGGAGCTCAAGCGCTACTCGCGGCCGATCGCCTCGATTCAGCGGGCCCGCAAGGACGAGAAGGTCGTCGTGGCCGGCATCGTCGCGGCCATGCGGGAGCGGCCCACCAAGACGGGCAAGCGCATGGCGTGGGTGACGCTCGAGGATCTCTCGGGCTCCATCGAGCTGGTGTGCTTCCCAGGCAAGGACGGCACCCGCTCGGTGATGGGCAAGGACGGCAAGTGGACGAAGGCGGGTCCCACGCCGGGCTTCGAGCAGTGGGAGACGCTGCTCAAGAGCGACGATCCCATCCTCGTGACCGCGACGGTGCAGATCAACAACCGCGACGAAGAGAACCCGCTGGCCGAGCTGATCGTCGACGACATTCAATCTCTGCGCGAGGTGCGCGAGAAGCGCGTGAAGCGGCTCGAGCTGCGGCTGCACGTCGACATGGCGAGCGAAGATCGGCTGACGAAGCTCGCAGAGCTCGCCAGGAAGTACGCGGGCGCCACGCCCATCGCCGTGTCGGTGCTGATGCCCGGTGAGGCCGAGACGCTCATCGGCAACACCGCGCTCAAGGTGCAGGTCTCGGACGAGCTGCTCGAGGCCGTGAACCGACTGTTTGGCGCCCGGGTCGCCGAGTTCGGCTGACGCCCACCTCGTGGGGAAACCCGCTACAGTGTCCCACGTGAACGCGGCGTCACGGAGTGGGGCCTGGAGGCGAGGACCCCTTCGCGCGGGGGAACGACATGATGACTCGGTGGCTTGCGGCGGTGTTGCTGGTGGTGGCGAGCCCGGCGCTCGCCGAAGACGACGCGCAACGCCGCGTGAGGGAAGAACTCGAGCGTGAGCTCAATCAGATGGTGCAGAAGGCGCCGTCGCGCGTGCGCGTCGAGTTCCAGCCGCTCGACGACCCGAACCTGCGCGTCGAGGAGCTGACGATCCTCCTCGACACCAAGCCACTGAAGGCCCCGACCGCTCAGCAGATCGCTGGCTGGGTCCAGGATGGCCCGATGCCGGTGGCGACCCTCGACGTCAGCCCCGAACGCCACCTCGTCACCGCGCGCGTGACCGTGCACAACACCGCCAGTCCGCTCGTGGTGGACGATGGCGACGTGCGCTGGCGGGTCTCCGGTGATGTTCGCTTCGACGTGAGCGCCGGCCTCGAGGTGCGCGTCATCGTCACGCCGGTCCGCGACAGCAAGCAGGCCGACCCGACGAAGCGCCTCAAGCTCACGTTTCCCAGCCAACCGGCGATGATCTCGAAGCTCGAAGACGGCGTGATGCCGGACGCACCGAAGCCGAAGCCCGTCGTGGTCGCCGCGGTGGACGCCGGCCCGTCGAAGGCGCAGCTCGTCGCGGACGCCGCGCTGGCGAAGAGGCAAGCCGATGAGGCCCAACGTCAGGCGGCGCTCGAGGCGAAGCGGTTGGCTGCCGAGGAGAAGCAGCGCAAGTCCGAGGCGGCGCTCGAAGCGAAGCGGGCGGCTGCCGAAGACAAGAAACGGAAGGCCGAAGAAGCCGCCGAGGCAAAGCGCGTGGCCGCCGAAGAGAAGAAGCGGAAGGCCGAAGAAGCCGCTGAAGCGAAACGCCTGGCCCAGGATGCCAGCAAGCGTCCCGTGACGCCCGTGGCCGAGGTGAAGCCGCCCCCGCCGGAGCCCGTCGCGAAGCCCACCGAGCCGGCAGTCGTCGCGCCACCGCCCCTCGCCGTCGCCGAGCCGGTTCGTCCGCCCGAGCCACCGCCCGTCGTTCCGGATGCGTCGGTGGTGGTCGCCGACGTGAAGCCGCTCGAGCCCGCGCGCCCTTTGCCTCCACCGCAGGCAGCAGAAGGCAACGAGGGCCCGCCATGGTTGCTCATCGGTGGCGGGGCCAGCCTCGCCGTCGTCGCGCTCATCGTCGTCCTGGGGCGCCGGGCGGGTCGGGTCCCTGAGATCAAGGACTGAGGCGCGTCAGCCTCGGCGTTTGGACGACAGGAAGTCCTGCACCTGGATGCGCTTCGTCGTGTGGGGAAGCGGAAGCAAGTCCCCTGAGTCGAAGAGCTTCGTTCGCAGGTACCGGGAGCCCATCGGTCTGGTGCGAACTTCAACCTGACGATTCTCGAGATCGACGATCCAGTACTCGGGGACCCCAGCGCTTGCATACAGCTCGGACTTCACCGTTCGGTCAAACCGAAGGCTCGAGTCGGCGACCTCGACGATGAGCCAGGCCTGGTCTGGGTCAACTGCGTCGTAGTCTCCTGTCGGCACGACCGCGACGTCGGGCTCAGGCCGTGAGCGAGGACTCGCCGCGAACGCCATCTGAGACCGAACCATCGCGCGTCGGCCGAAGAGGCGCCGAAGCACGTCATCGAGCTTCCACACCGTGCTGTGATGAAGCGAACTCGCGGGCGCCATGCGGACAATCACCCCGTTGACGAGCTGAACGCGGTGACCGCGAAACGCGCCCAACTCGACGAGACGAAGAAACTCGCGTGTCTCGAACGTGAACGGCTGAGGTTCGGTGGTTGCGAGCTGCTGCATGACGTGAAGGACCTTAGCAGCCACACGACCTCAATGCGCGCGCCCACGCCGCTCACCGGAACCACACGCGCCTGCGCGCCTGGGCGGCTTTCGGTGCGAACGTCTCGACCTCCACCTCGTTCCCGTCACTCCGGAAGGTCACCGCGCCATCCCGATCGGTCCGGTAGCACCGCGCGCCGGAGCGCTCCCATCGCTCCACCACGTCTTCGCGCGGGAAGCGGAAGCGGTTGTTCCGGCCGACACAGAACACCACGTACTTCGCGCGCGTCGCGGCCACGAAGCCCGGCGTCGACGAGGTGTCGGAGCCATGGTGCGGTGCCTTCACCACGGTGACCTCTCCGGGTGACCCGAGCGCGTCTTCCGCGCCCGCCTCGATGTCGCCGGTGAGCAGGAACGAGACCTTCCCGTGCATCAGCTTGAGCACGATCGATCGGTCGTTCTCTTCCTCGAGCTCGGCGCGCTCGTCGGGTGGTCCGAGGACCTCGATTCGCACGTCGCCGAGCGTGAGGCCCTCGTGGCCGCGCTCGACGACCTCCACCTCGGCGCCGTCGGCCGCCGCGATCAGATCGGTCGTCAGTGGTCCCGAAGGAGAGGGTGACAACCACAGCCGCTTCGTCGGCACCTTCTCGAGCGTCGAGATGAGCCCCAGGGCGTGATCCGGGTGCGCATGACTCAACACGGCGAGATCGAGCGAGGTGATGCGCCGTTGCCGAAGGAACGGGAGGACGAACCGCTGCCCCGTGTCCGCGCCGTTGGGGACACCGCCGCCATCGATGAGCAGGTGATGACCGCGATGGCTCACCACCGTCGCGTCGCCATGTCCCACGGCGAGGAACGTCACCTCGAGCCGGTCGAGGCTCGGCGACGGGAGCCCCAGGTGAAGGAGCGCGGCCACCGGTGTCGCGAGCGCGGTCACCCGCCAGCGGCCTTTCATCAGCACGAAGCCGACCAGTCCGGCCCACCACAGCACCGCCAGCCACGGCGGAGGCGCCGGAACTTCCCAGGTTGCGAAGGGGAGGGCGGCGAAGCGCTCCGCGATGGCGAGGAGCACCTCGGCGAGTCTCGTTCCCAGCCACAGCAGCGGCGTGGCGAGTGGCGGTGCGACGACGAAGGCCGCAGCTGAGGACGCCGCCAGCAGCGTCAGCGCGCCCGACACCGGCATGGCCACCACGTTCGACACCAGCCCCGCCACGCCGAGCCGCTGAAATGTCATCGCGACGATCGGCGCCGACACCACCGTCACTGCGATGCTCGCCAGCGCGGTCGTCAGCGCCGCTTCGTTCCACTTCCACAGGCTGAGCCGCACCCCGCTCACGCGCGCGTTGGACGGCACTGGCACTGGCACCATCGCGCGCAGCCCAGGCGTCAGGAGCACCAGCGCGAGCACCGCGGAGAACGACAGCTGCAGTGACAGATCGAACAGCGCCGAAGGGTCGAGCACGATCATCACGGCCCCGGCGAGGGCCAGCGCGTTGAGCCCATCGGAGCGCCGCCGCAGCGTGTGGCCCAACAACAGGACCGAACACATCACCGCCGAGCGCACGGCCGGCGCCTGGAGCCCCGTGAAGACGACGTAGCCCCACGTCAGCGGCAGCGAGAGCGGCGCAGCGACACGTCCGGGCTCCACACGACGGAAGAAGCGTCCGGGCCAGTGGAGCGCCAAGCGTCGAACCAGGGAGAACAGCGCGAACGCCAGCACCGCCACGTGCAGGCCGCTGACCGACAGCACGTGCGCCAGGCCGCTGCGCGCGAAGTCGTCCTCCACCTGCTCATCGAGCGTCGCTCGCAGGCCTGCCGAGAGGGTGAGGAAGAGCGAGGCGGCTGCGTCCGAGGGTGCGACGGCACGGGTCGCTCGATCGAGCTGCGCGTGCGTCGAGGACAACCACCGACGCCAGGCGGGAGCTGGGGCCAACTGCACCAATCGCCCGCCCTCGAAGCTCGCCGTGAAGGCCTGCCCGCGCGCGAGCGACCGCCGCCAGCCGTTCCACTCTCCGGGGTTGGACGTCGGCACGACGGGCTTCAACTTCGCTTCGACCCGCACGCGCGCGCCGAGCTCCAGAGGTGGCGCCTCGAGCCCGAAGGCCTGCACCCGCAGTCGCGCCGGCGCCTCGTCCAGCCGCGAGATGGCGAGGCCGACGAGGGCTCCGCCTTCCACCCGCCGGAGCGATTCGACCTCGCCCTCGAGCATCACCCGTTTGCCCGGCTCGAAGGGCACCGCGTCGACCGCCTCCTGGAGGCTCGCCAGGACGCCCCCGACGGCCGCACAGGCCACGAGCATCGCCACCCGCGCAAACGGCCGACCCTGCCGCCCAAGCGCCACCACGGCGGCCACCAGGCCCGTCAGACAGAACCCAGCGAGGGGCACCTCGAACTCGGCCGCCACTGCGGCTCCGCCCAGTACCGCCACCGCTGGAAACACCGCCGGGCGATTGCCCAGCGACCACCACGTCCATCCCGCCATGTCCCACCCCCGCCCACCAACACGCCCGCGCACAAGGTTAGGGATGTGGGAGTTTGTAGTCAATGCCCGGGTGTGCTATGGGTCGGGCTCTCTGGGCCGGAGAAGTTCAGAATTCCGCAGCAAATACAAGGAGTTGTCGAGTGTTCAAGCCAGGCGATAAGGCGGTCTACCCCGGCCACGGTGTCGGGGAAGTGGTGGGCATCGAGCACACCGAGGTGGCCGGCCAGCGACAGAGCTTCTACGTGCTCAAGATGCTGGAGAAGAACGGCGGTCGGTTCCTCATCCCCATCAACAAGATCGGCCTCGTTGGCCTGCGCGAGATCATCTCCGAGGACGACGTGAAGCAGGTGTACGCGATCCTCAAGGAGAAGGACATCTCGGTCGACTCCACCACCTGGAACCGCCGGTACCGGGAGTACATGGAGAAGATCAAGACGGGCTCGGTCTTCGAGATCGCCGAGGTGCTGCGCGATCTGTACCTCCTCAAGGGCGACAAGGACCTCTCGTTCGGCGAGCGCAAGATGCTCGACACCGCGCGGTCGCTGCTCATCAAGGAGCTCGCGTTTGCCAAGGGCGTCACCGAGCAGGACATCGAGAACGATCTGAAGAAGATCTTCAACATGGCCTGAGCTGAGCGGTTCGTGAGCGCAGGTGACGGAAAGACCGGAGACTCCAAAGCGCCCGCCGCACCGGAGCCTTCGTCCATCGAGGCCGTGAACGAACCGACGGCCCTCGAAGAGCGCCGCCAGGAGCAGGAGCAGCGCATCGCCGAGCTAGAGGCGAAGCTGGCGCGCCCCTCGAACGTGGGCGTGACGCCGCTGGTGGCAGCCGTCGCGCTCGCGTTTGCGCTCTACCTCGTGTGGGGCCAGCGGGCGGATCTCGAGTACCAGTTCCTCGCTCCGAAGGACGTGGTCGATCTCGGTGCGGAAGGCGCGTACCGGTTCGATCTCGCCCAGTCGAACCGCTACGTGCAACTGCACGGGGTGCCGTCTCCGCGGGGCTGGTACTTCGTCGAGCGCAACACCACCGTGGTGGCGCTGGGCATCCTCGACACGCCCGTCATTCTGCGCCGGCCGACGTTGCCGAGCGAGAGGTGGACGCCGGGTCAGCAGCCGGCGCCGAGCCCTGATCCGCGGCCGTTCACCGTGCGCGGCCGACTGCTCTCACGAGACGAGGCGCCGCCGAAGTACGCCGACGCGTTCACCGAGTACGAGAAGTGGTCGGGGGCTCCGGCGAAGTGGGTCCTGCTGCAGGAGGAGAAGCCCGGCGGCGACCTCGGCGGCCAGGCGTGGGTAGCGGTGCTGCTGCTCTTCGCGGCGCTCAACGGGTGGCTCCTCGTTCGGGGCACCTTGCGGTTGGTGGCCTCGCGAGCCTGACGCCGCTCGCGCGACGAGCAGCCTGAGCTCGTGGCGGACCGGCTGTCGCCGGCGACCGAAGCCCCCCAGCGCACCGAGCTGTTCTCGAGGTCGAACTCCTGCCGACTGGCCGCGCTCAGGTGCTCTCGTCGTTCCGGCAAGCGCGTCCGGTCGGTGCGTCGCAACGAACGGGAGCGCCCATTCGCACGTGGTCGTCGCAGCCTCGGGTCGCAGTGGTTTCGGCCGCGGTGCCACCAGAGACCTTGCGAGAGCGGTGGCCAGAAACGGTGAGGGCTCCGACGCAGGTGCGTGGAGCCCTCGAGTCAGACACGCCTTCACGTCGGGTCAGTCGCCGAACGCGTCGTCGATGCTGGTCTTGCTCGGCGCCTTCTTCGGGGCCGCAGGCCTGGGCGTCGGGGCCTCCTCGTCGGAGCCGCCGCTCGCCGCCGCGCCGAGCGCGTTCTTCGCCTTGCTGTTCGACGGGTCGTGCTTGAGCGCTGCGCCGTAGGCCGCCTTCGCCTTGTCGTCGTCGCCGTTCGACTCGTACTGCTTCCCGACGAGGAAGTAGAGGTTGCCCAGGTGCTTGCGGATCTCGCCGCTGTACTTGCCCCACCCACTGGACAGCTTTTCGTCGATGGAGAGCGCCTTGGTGAACTCCTTGATGGCCACCGTGCCGTTGTTGCTCAAGAGCGCGTCCTGGCCGTTGTCGTACGCCGAGATGAAGCTGGTGAGCTGCCCGGTGAGCTCCTTGTCCCCAGCGGTGCGGGCGAGCTCGAGGGATCCTTCCGCGTTGCCGCGCTCGTACGGCGCGAGGATCTGGGTGCGCTTGGTGCCGCCCGCCTTCCCGGCGCTCTCGTCCTCGTCATCGGCCGTCGACGGCACCGCGGCGCGGCGGGTGGCTGCGGGGAGCCGGTTGAGGGGCGGCGCCGACTTCGCCGGAGCCACCGACGGGGCCGCGCCAGCCGACTTCGTCACCGTCGTCGTGCCCTCCTCGATGGTGGGCTCTTCCGCGGGCTGCTCCTGGCGCGCGGCCGGGGTCGCCCTCACCGGCGCGGCGACCGCGACGGCCTGCTTCTTCTCGAGCGCCCGCGCGATCGCATCATTCGGTTCGGTGTTGGCCGAGGGCTTTGTTTCCTTCGCGGAGGCCGTGGGCGAGGTGCCGGTCGCCATGCGAATGAGCGCGAACGCGAGCACCGCCGCGAGGCCAAAGCCGACCGCGCCGGCGAACACGGCGATCTTCACCATGCGGCTCGAGTTGACCACCTTGAGCTGGCCGGTCGAGTGCTGGGGCCGCGCCACGACAGCCGTCGGAACCCGCGCCTTGCCGCTCTGCGCGACGGGCTTCTCGCCCTTCTGCATCGGACCGCGGAGCCGCAAGAGCGCGTTGCCCAGCGCGAGGGAGTCGCCGATCTTGAGCTCGACCTCACTGGCGATGCGCGTCTTGTTGACGAACGAGCCGTTCTGCGAGCCCAGGTCCTTCACGAAGAACTGCTCTCCGACCCGCCGCACCTGCGCGTGCCGTCGGGAGATCGACGGGTGCTGCACGCGAAGATCGGAGACCGAGGCCCGGCCGATCACCACGGTGCCCTGCTTCACCTCGAGGAGCTGCCCGGCGCCCGGGCCACGCTCCACGTACAGAAACGCTGGCTTGTAGTTCGCGTCGCTCATGCCGTACTGCGCCTGCATTTCCTGGTCGGCCTTCTCGGTGTCGTAGATGGCGGTGGGAATTGCCTCTTCTGCCTTCTTCAAGGGCCGCCTCGCTCCGGTGGTGCTGCTGGGGTATTGGGGGACCCGCTGCGGGCGGGGGTCGTCGGCGCGAAGGATGTTCTCTTCGGAAATTGGAAAGTCGGCGTCAGATCGTTTCGGCTGCTGCGGCATGAGAACTCCAGAAGACAGGCTTCGAGCTGACGAGGTATCGCACATCTGACACCATGAGTTTCCTCGACCTCAAGTCCCCACCCCCCATGAGCCCTCCCGAGATTCGCGTTTTCAACACGATGCAGCAGGCGAAGGTTCCCCTCATCCCGATAACCCCCGGGAAACTGGGCATCTACGTCTGCGGGCCGACCGTCTACTCCTTCGTCCACATCGGCAACGCCCGCACCTTTACCTCGTTCGACACCATCGTCCGCTACCTCCGCTTCCGGGGCTTCGAGGTGCGGTACGTGCGCAACTACACCGACGTCGACGACAAGATCATCAAGGCGGCGCATGAGTCGAAGGAAGACCCGATCGAGCTGGCAGCGCGCTTCATTCGGGAGTTCGAGGCCGACGCGAAGGCGCTCCATCTGCTGGCGCCCGACGTGTCGCCGAAGGTGTCGGAGACGATCCCCGAGATCGTGGCCATCATCGAGACGCTCGTCGCGCGGGGCTTCGCCTACGCGTCGGGCGGAGACGTCTACTTCGAGGTGCGCAAGTACCCCGCGTACCTGAAGCTCTCGAAGAAGAAGCTCGACGACTTCGTATCGGGCGCCGGCGAGCGGGAGCTGCTCCTCGAGAACAAGCGCGACCCGTTGGACTTCGCCTTGTGGAAGGCCGCCAAGCCCAACGAGCCATCGTGGGCCTCTCCGTGGGGCCAGGGCCGGCCGGGCTGGCACATCGAGTGCTCGGCGATGAGCGCGAAGTACCTGGGCGAGACGTTCGATCTGCACGGCGGCGGGCTCGATCTGATCTTCCCGCACCACGACAACGAGATCGCCCAAAGCGAAGCGGCCAGCGGGCAGACGCTCTGCAACTGCTGGATGCACGGCGGCTTCCTCGATCTCGAGGGGGCGAAGATGTCGAAGTCGCTCGGGAACGTGGTGCGCCTGCGCGACGCGCTCGGGCAGGTCGACGCCGAGGCGCTGCGCTACTTCTTTCTCACCACGCACTACCGGCAGGCGCTCTCGTTTTCGGACAAGCAGCTGTCCGACGCAGAGACCCGCGTGGAGTACTTCTACGAGACGCTCAAGAAGGTCGATGAGCGCATCGAGGGGAAGGACTTCGGGCAGGGCGGCGTCCACGGAGATCCCGCCCGCTTCCTGGCTGAGCTCGATGCCGCGATGGCCGACGACTTCAACTTCCCTGGGGCGCTCGGAGCGCTGGCAGGGCTCTTCAACGAGATCAACCAGCTCAGCGACAAGCCGCCGGTGAAGGACAAGGCCCTGGTGGGCCGGACCCTGGTGGCGCTGCGCGAGGTCGCGAAGAAGGCCGCGCTGGCGCTGGGGCTCTTCGAAGATGATCCGTCCGGCTGGTTGGCGCGTCGACGTGACCGGCAGGTCGTGCGTCTGGGCATCGACGTGGCGACGGTCGAAGCGGGCCTCGCCGCGAGACAGGCCGCACGCGGGAAGAAGACCCCCGAAGGGTTCCAGGAGGCCGATCGGATCCGTGCCGAGCTCAAGGCGATGCGCGTGGAGATCATGGATACGCCCAAAGGCTCGACCTGGAAGGTGATCTCCGAGCCGAGCTGATTCGCGCCCGCGCGGAGACCACCGACGGGTCCATCGACCTGGTGGCATGGGTTCGCCGGTGGCGACCGGCCCTCGCAACGCGCTGAAGCGCTGCGCGCGGATTGGCTCCTGCGGCCTTCAGCGGCGGCGGCGCAGGCCGAGCAGCATGAGGCCCAGGCTCATCATCGACAGGCCCTCGGCTGATGAGCACCCGAACGGCCCTTGCGGCGCCACGGGTCCATTGATCGACGCGCGGCCGATGAGGATGGGCGGCTTGGGCGGCTCTTGGCAGTAGCGGAACCCGTTCCACCCGGTCGCACACTGCCACTGACCGGGGCAGTCACCCATGTTCCGACACGTCTGCTGGCAGGTGGAGTCCGCCTGGTTGGGACCGGTGCACGCGGCGTCCATGCTGCAGAAGTTGGTCCCGATGCGGCAGGGCTGGCCCACGCTCGCGATCGGCAACTGGCGCTTGATGCAGAAGCCGCCGGTGCACTCGAAGTTCGCGCTGCAGTCCGACGCTCCCGTGCAGGCCTTGGTGCAGTACGGCTCCAGGTTCTGCGGATCGTTGCGGCACTGCCGGTTGACGCACTGGTTGGGCTGGTTGCAGAGCGCGCCCTCGGCGACACAGTCGGGATCGGGCTCGCCGCAGGTGGTGGTGGCGCACACGCCGTTGGGTCCACAGTCCGGGCAGTCAGGGTCGGTGCCGCCCTGGAGCATCAGGCACACCGAGCTGCAGATGTTGTCCTTGCCGCACACGCAGTCGTAGTCCGGCATCGGGCAGTTGGTGGCGCAGCGTCCGTCGCGATCACACGACGGCGCCTCGTACATCGTCAGGTACTGCTGCACGAACGAAGCGAAGGCGTCGACGCGGCTGTCGGCGCCATAGGTGCAGCCCTGTGAGACGGTGAAGCTGTGCACGCCCACCACACGCTCGACGCCGTCGGGGAACGTGTGGAAGGTCGGGCCACCGGAGTCGCCCTGGCAGATGCCCTTGGCGCGCTGGTCCCCCATGAAGATGAGCTGGGGATAGATGTCGGCGATGGTGAGATCGACCTGCCGCCGCGTGCCGCTCCCGGTGCCGGGGCTGGTGTTGCCGTAGCCGACGGCGCGAATCGCGCGGCCGCGGAACGCCGAGGTGATGGTCTGGTTGTTCCAGGGCTTGGGCGTCACGTTGGTGGGCGCCCGCTCGAGCAGGATGATGGCGATGTCGTTGCGCAGGTCCTGGCCGTTGGGGTTCCACCCCGGGTGCACGTTCCAGCGCGCGGCGCGGTAGGCGTTGACGCCGAACTGGATCTGGCTGTCCGACGGGGCGTTATGCGCGAAGACCGAGCGCGCCGAATCGACACAGTGCGCGGCGGTGAGCAGGGTGCGCGTGCCGATGAGCGTCGAGGTGCAGATACCCATCTGCCCTGACTGCTCCGTCATGATGAGCTGGAAGACGCTGGTGTCGTTCGGGGCAAGGGTTCCCCCGACGATCGCCCCGCGCTGGTACGCGACGGGCGGCAGCGGGCTCGGCTCGAGCTCGGTGGGGCCGCAGCCCAGGGTGAAGACGACAAGGAAGGGCGAGAGCGCAAAGGAACGAATCATGAGGTGACCCGGCGGCGACGGAGCATCGGGACCATCAACACGCCGAGGGCCCACAGTCCACCGGGGACCGAGTTGCACCCGAACCCGGTTGACGCGGCCTTGCCGAGCGTGGACTGCACCTGGGGCACGATCCTGGGCATGAAGTCGAGCGTGGGCGGGCGGCAGAAGCGACCTCCCATCGAGCCCCCTTCACACGTCTCTCCACGGGTGCAGTCCGAGTTCGCCGTGCAGGGCAGCACACAGCGGGTAATGCCTTGCTGCGGTCCGTTGCAGGTGCTCGTCACGCAGAATTCGAGCATCGGCTGGCACGAGTCGAAGAGCACGCGCTGGGGGCGCTGGGGGATCTTGCAGGTGCCGCCCGTGCACTCCATGCCGCTGATGCAGTCAGTCCTCTGCGTACAGGAGCGGCTGCAGTACGTCTCGACGTTCTGCGGGTCGCTCACGCACTGCCGGCCCTGACACTGGGAGACCGCGGTGCACAGGCCGCCCTCAGCCACGCAATCGCTGTCGGCGCGGGGGCAGGTCTGGGTGGCGCACACGCCGTTCGACGCGCAGTCGGCGGGGCAGTCCGGGTCGCGCGCGAAGTCGGCGCACTCGGCGGTGCACTGCCCGTCGCGCGCGCACGCGCAGTCCTGATCGACCACCGTGCAGTCCGCTTTGCAGAGCCCGTCGATCTCACAGGTGGGGGACTCCCAGGCGCCCGCGGTGAGGCGGATCCACGGCACCACGCGATCGACCCGGCCATCGGCGCCGAACTGCACGCAGCCCTGATCGCCGAAGCTCACCACGCCGACCTGCCGCACCTCGGTGGTGTTGGGGAAGGTCATGAACGAGGGGCCGCCCGAGTCGCCCTGACACGTCTGTTTGCCAGTGACGCCCGAGAAGATGAGGGTGGGCTCGACCCGCCGGAGCACCGTCGTCACCTCCCGCTTGGTGCCGCCGCCCACCTGGGTCGCGCCGTCGGTCACGCCGAAGCCGACGTGGCGGATCGGCAGGCTCAGCAGGCCCTGCGTCATCGAGCTCTCATTCAGCACCACGGGGGTGACGTTGGTGACGGCGCGCTCGAGTTGGAGGAGCCCGAAGTCGTTGCTCTGACCGTTGTAGTTGGGGTGACGAACCTGGTTGACGACCCGCACGGCCTGGCTGGGGCTTGACGAGTAGGTGCCGAAGGTGACGGCGTACGGCGCGCTGCGGCCCTGCGCGAAGATGCAGTGCGCCGCGGTGAGCACGGTCTTGGGGCCAATGAGCGTGCCGGTGCAGAAGCTCGAGTATCGTCCGTTGGCGCCGACGGTGAGCGCGACGACGGCGGGGTCGCCCATGGTGATGGTGCCGCCGATGATCTCCTGCCGCTGCCGGCCTACCGGCTCGACCTCGGGAGCTTTTTCGACCTGGCCGCATGCACTCCCGAAGACGGCGCCGGCCAACACCGTGAGGAGAACCTGAGACTTCATGTCGACTGCTCCTTCCGCTGCGTGTGACTTCAACTTCGCCCGTCGGGCCGCCGCTCCCTGCCCCCGACATCGGCTGCGGTGGTGCGCGCCGGTGAGCAAGGTGTATGCCCAGGTGCTCTAGTCTTGAGTTTCAGGATGTTACGTATGCGTCGAGAGGCCCCCTCCGACACGAGAGCCCTGATCTGACTGGAATCGGGACACTGCACACACCAGCCCCATGTCAGGAGTCGTGACGACCATTCGCATGGATTGGGAAGCTCACTGGGTGTGAGCCGGGCGCGGCGCCACTTTTTGCGATGGGGCGCGGGACGAGCAGGGCTAGCCTCACAGGCCTCGTGACGACGCTGCTGAAGGGCGCGACCCTGGTCGAGGTGGAGCCTCCGGTGGTGGAGCGGGGCGACGTGCGGGTCGACAAGGGCCGCATCGTGGCGCGCGGGACCTCGCTCGAGCCGTTGCCGAACGAAGAGACGATCGATCTCGCCGGCCGCATCGTGCTCCCGGGGCTGGTGAGCGCGCACCATCACCTGCATGCCGTGTTCTTGCGGGGACTGAGCCGAGCGCAGACGGGCTTCGCGGCCGAGCAGGCGCTGCTGGAGCGGCTCGAGGCGTCCATGTCGCTCGACGACGTCCAGGCGGCCGCGGCGGTGGGCGGGCTCGAGGGCCTCTGCGCCGGCACCACGACGGTCTTCAACCTCCACGCCTCGCCGAAGGCGGTGCCGGGCTCGTTGGCGAAGGTGGCGCACGGGCTCAACGACACGGGCATTCGTGGCGTGCTGGCGTACGAGATCTCCGAGCGCTCGGGCGCGGTGAGCCGGGCAGAGGCGCTCGAAGAGGTCACCGGCTTCATCAGCCGCGCGCGAGGCCGCTTCAAGGGGGCGGTGGGCCTCTCGCACCTTGGGGGCACGGGCAACGACACGCTGGGCGCGGTGAAGGCAGTCGTACAGGGTTTGGGCGCGATGATGATGGTGAACGTCGCGGAAGATCCCCTTGAGGAAGCGGAGAGCACCCAGCGCTTCGGTGCCTCGCCCCTCATGCGCTTGATGGAGCACGAGCTCGTCACCGAACAAACGGTGGTCTCGCAAGGCGTGCACTTCTCCTGGCCGGAGCTGTCCGAGTTGCTCGCCCGCGGCGCGTGGATGGTGCACGCCGCGCGCAGCAACATGAACACGCAGACGGGCCTGGCCACGCCCTCGAAGTTCGGCGTGCGCGCGACGCTGGGCACCGACGTGATGAGCCTGGACGTGTTGGCCGAGGCCCAGGCCGCTCACTTGCGCACGCGGGACTCCGGAGCGCCCGTTGACGTGCTCCACTTCATCGCCAACGGCCATCGCCTCGCCTCGGCGGCGTACGGGCTCACCTTCGGCCCGTTGCGGGAAGACGCGGTCGCCGATCTCGTGGTGCTCGACTACCAGCCGCCCACGCCGCTGACGGCCGAGACGCTTGGAGGCCACCTGGTCCATGGCATGGCTTCGCAGCACGTCGAGTCGGTGATGGTCGACGGCATGTGGCGGCTGTGGAAACGCAAGCCGCTGTCGGTTGATACGGTCGAGCTCGCGCGGGTGAGTCGGGAAGCGGCCGCCGCGGTCTGGTCCCGCCTGGTCGAGTGAGGTGAGGGTGGCGCCAGCCGTCGGAGCGGAGTACACCCTCCCCTCATGCTCGCGTCGCTCTTCGTGCTCGCCGCTACTCCAACCGTTGGCGGCGTCGCGCCGGACTTCACCGTGAAGGACGTCGATGGCCGCGAGCTGGCGCTGTCGAAGCTGGTGGAGAAGGGGCCGGTCGTCGTGGCCTTCTATCCAAAAGCGTTCACCGCGGGTTGAACCCGGGAACTCACGGCGTACCGGGACCGGTATGCGGACATCGAGAAGAACCAGGGCACGGTGATCGCCGTCTCGGGCGACGACGTGGCCACCGCGAAGAAGTTCCGCGACAGCCTCAAGGCGCCCTACAGCTTCGTGAGCGACGACTCGGCTACCCTGATGAAGGCGTTCGACGTGAAGTACCCGCTGGTGACGGTGGCCAAACGCATCACCTTCGTCATCGGCGCCGGTCGCAAGGTGCTGGCGATTCAAGAGGGCAGCGACGCCATCGATCCCTCCGGAGCCGTCGGCGCGTGCAGCCTCGAAAAGCCGAAGGCCCTGCAGTACCTCGTGCCCAAAGACGGCGGCTGACGCGCCGGTGAATCGAATGCGCGTGTGAGCCGTCTGCGTTCGTCAGCTTGACGGGGGCGCCGGTGTAGGATTGGGTGCGCGCCCGCTTTCACCCCCATGCACCGGGCCGTGTCCGGTGCCTCGTTCGGAGTCTTCATGCAATTCAGGGCGCTCAGCTTCGGAGCCGTGCTCGGCTTCGCCATCCTCGCCGTTTCGTCGTGTCAGTGCGGAGGGCCCCCGACGGGTCGGTGCGGTCCCAACAACTGCGAAGGCTGCTGCACGGCGATGGGTGAGTGCGTGCCGCTGGCCAACACGACCGACATGGCGTGCGGGAACCAGGGCATCGTCTGCAGCAACTGCGCGACGATGGGGCAGACCTGCAACAAGACGACGAACTCGTGCATCGGCAACATCACAGGCGGTGGCTCGGCGGCCGGCGGTTCGGCGGCTGGTGGAACGGCCGGCTCGATGGGCGGCGGGATGGGCGGCGGCGCGGCGGCGGGCGGCTCGGCCGGCGGAATGAGCGGAACGGCCTGCAACATTCTCACGAATCCAGCCTGCCCACCTGGAACGCAGTGCCTGGTTGCGGACATCAACGGCATGACCGGTGACGGCACCTGTGTTCCCGGGGATTGCAGCGTACTGGCCCAGGACTGTGCCAACCCCATGACGAAGTGCACCGTTCAAGCGCTTGCGGACGGTGGAGTCGGCCGGCTCTGCACCCCCTTCGCGCTGGGCGACGGTGGCCTCGGCGACAACGTGACGTGCACTCCTGGGGTGCCAGACCCTTGCCAGCGTGGTGCGCAGTGCCTCGGATTCCAGGGCACGGCTGCCGTGTGCCGACGCTACTGTGGCCCGTTCAACGCGTGCGGAATGAACGCCGCGTGCGAGAACGCCGTCGGCTTCACGACGCCGGCTGGTCCGAGCAACGAGCGCCACCTCATTTGCGCCGCCGTCATCGCGTGCAACCCGTTCGACCAGACGCCCTGCGGGCCGGCCGAGGCGTGTCAGAGCGGCATGATGGGCCCCCGGTGCGTGATGGCGGGACCGAATGCGGCGGGTCAGCCGTGCAGCCCGATGAGCACCTGCGCGCGCGGTGCGACCTGTGTGCTGCCGGGCCCAAACACCCAGATGGGGACCTGCCGGAGCATCTGCAACGTGGACGGCGGCATGCCGACGTGTGCGGCGGGCATGTGCGCGGGCCTCCAGGGCGCTGCGTTCGGCGCCTGCACGATGTGAGCGGACTCATCTAAATCGATTGGCTGCACGCGCGCCCGCGCTCGGGACTTCCAGGTGGAGTTCCGGCGCGGGCGTCGCGCTTTGCGTCGAAACAGGCTGCGCGCTCCCAGCGATGGCGCCGAGTGAAGCTGCCCCGGCGTCGGCGACCGTCCCTTGGGTGACCAGAGTTACCGCTTGAGGAGGGGGCTCGGAGCGAGGCCTCCCAGAATGGGCACCTCGTCGGGGGTCGGCGTTGGCTTCGGCGCAGCGGGCCTTCGCCACGCATTGAACCGCGTCTCGGCCACCAACTGCGCGCGCTGCGCCTCGGAGTAGTTGCGGAAGCTGTACTTCGTCTGGTCGCTCACCAGGCGCAGGTCCGACACCACGCCGAACCACGACAGCACCTTGAGGATGGAGAAGGTGGCATCGACCTCCCACCAGAACCAGCCCTGGTTCGCGGTGTTCTGGTGGAAGTGGTGGTTGTTGTGCCAGCCCTCGCCCATCGTCAGCAGCGCGAGGACGAAGTTGTTCCGGCTGGTGTCGGTGGTGACGTAACGCCGCGAGCCGAAGATGTGACTGAGCGAGTTGATGGTGAAGGTGCCGTGCCACAACAGCACCGTCGAGAGGACGCCCGCGTAGAACATCCACGGCACGCCGCCGATCAGCCACATCACGAACAGCGCCACCATCGCCGGGAGGATGTGGAAGCGGTTGAGCCACACCAGCTCGGGGAAGCGCGCGAAGTCGCGAATCGACTCGAACCGCGTGGCCTCGTACTTCGTCGACATGATCCACCCGACGTGGCTCCACCAGAAGCCCTTGCGCGCGGGTGAGTGCAGATCCTCGTCATGATCGCTGTACCGGTGGTGGTGCCGGTGATGCGCCGCCCACCACAGCACGCCCTTCTGCGCGCTGGTCTGCGCGAGGAACGCGAGGAGGAACTGAAACACCCGGTTCGTCTTGAAGGCCCGGTGGGCGAAGTAGCGGTGGTAGCCGGCCGTCACGCCGAACATGCGCAGGAAGTACGTGGCGACCGTGAGCAGCAGGTACTCCCACTTGAACTCGATGAAGAGGAACCCCGGGATCAGCAGCAGGTGCCAGCCGATGAAGGGAACGAGGGCGACGAGATCGAACTTCGATCGCGTCGTCGAAGGTGCCGCGGGCGTCTGAGTGGAGGTCGTCATGGCGTTCGAGGCGATGAACCCCGAAGGCCGTCACCCGACGGTCAGCCGCTCCGACATTCTGTCTCGAAGGGATTGGTCACGCGCCGCGCTCTGTCATGCGCGCGTCATCGCGAGGTCGTTCGCGCAAGGACAGCAGCCAGTTCTCGAAGTCCGGTGAGCCGCGGAGTGAAGCGAGATCGGGATCCGCGCGCGCGGCGTCGACCTCGGAATAGCCATTCTGTGCGGCCAGCGTGAGACATCGCAGCGCGGCGGCGGAGTCCTTCGCGCGAGCCCAGTCACACGCCGCGGTGTACGCGAAGGACGCAGTCGGCTCGGTGCGAAAGGCGCCTTCAGCGGCGTGAGCAGCAGCGGGATATTCGCCGCGCACGTAGTGCACCCGCTCGGCAGCCAGGTACGCCGCGGCGATCCGAACCCCCGGGAGCTGGCGGGCCTCGGTCTCACGGCCGAGCCGCAGCAACGCCCCGGCGTACTCGGTGCGAAGCGTCTGATCGTCACTGGCGCGCGCGGCCTCGGCCCAGAGGGGGAGCGCGGTGGTGTCGTCTCCCGCGAGTGAGTGTGCGGCGGCCAGCGCAGCCGGAGGGACGGGCTGATGGTGGACGAGGCGGAAGTGTCGCAGCGCCTCGGAGCCGTTCGACTGCTTCACCGCGACCCACCCCAGGAGCAGGTGGGCGCGCGAGGTGATGGCGGGTGGCACGTCGATGCTGCGGAGCACCGCTTCTCCGGCGCGTGTGGCTTCGTCCAACGCGCCCTCACGAATCTTCGCCTCGGCCGTCTCGAGCTCGTGGTGAAGCGGATGGGCTGCAGCGCCTTCGGGGAGCTCTCCACGCTGGTACGCCTTCACCACCGTAAGCGCGCGGAAGCCCCAGAGGCCAAAGAGCAGGCCAAGCAGCGGCGCGCGGACGAAGACCGAGATCCCCAGGCCCACGCCGGCGAACACGAGCGTGATGATCTGCGCGTAGAGGAAGCCTTTGCGACCGAAGAGGTGCATCAGCACCGCCCTCGCGATGTGGCCTCCGTCGAGCGGCGTCACGGGAATCAAGTTCACCAGCGCCCAGAAGAGGTTCGCGGCGAAGAGCGCCTTGAGCGTGTAGTCGACCATCGGCTGGACGATGCCGAGCGGCTCCAGCAGGAAGAGCAGCAGGCCCGAGACGACGCCGAGCGCGAGCCCCGCCGAAGGACCCGCCAGCGTCATGAGCACCTCGCGATGCCAGGGCAGCTCCTCCTTGGCGTTGGGCAGGGTGCGACCGCCAAGGCCGATGAGGTGGATCTCCGGTGACAGTCCGAACGCGCGGGCGCTCAGCGCATGCCCCAGCTCGTGAATCAGGACCGACACGCTGATGATCACGACCCAGATGATGATGACGGCGGCGAGCGTCTTGGCGCGATCGGGGTGCGTCTGGCTGACGAGCACCTGGCCAGGCCAGCCGGTGGGCGCGCGTTCACTCTGGGCGAAGCTCCAGCCGAGCAACACGGCGATCAGCACGTGGCTGAAGTGCACCTGCACCGGAATGCCGCGCAGCTTGAACTGGAGCACGCGCGACTCGTACCACGCGGGCCGGTCGTCAGCAGGTTGACGCTCGCCGGTTGACGGGGCGCATGACGGGTGGGTGACCCTGCGGGTTCGGAAACAATTCCGGAAAAAATCGGCTTTTCCGCCAGTTCTTCGGGAATTGTTCGGCCCAATCGACTCATGTCCACGCGTTCTGACGACGGGAGCCATGTCCGCGCCCACGTGCCGTCGATCGTCAGCCAGGGAGCGGTGCTTTGCAGGCTCCCGGGGGCGTCGGACGTTTGGCAGCGCGCGGGTGAGCCGCCGACCGTCTCACGATCCGGCGCGTCACCGGCGGCCTGGAGCTCCTCCCTCAGGTCGTCGAGGCACCGTCGACCTATCGTCGGCGAACGGCTGCCGCGGCGTCTGCGGCCTGTCGATAGCGGGGGTTCGCGGGCGCGAGCTTCACGAGCTGTCGGTACGCATCGCGGGCGTCGTCGAAGTCGTTCAGTGCGGTGGCGAGCTCGGCGCGCCAGACCCACGCCTCTTCACATGCTGGATCCTGCGCGCACGCCTCGACGAGCGCGGCGTGAGCGCGCTTGCCCTCGGCAGCGGGGTGTGCCTGGTACTTCGCCCACGCCAGGGTCGCGACGAATCGCGGCCGGGGCTCGATGTCGACGGCGTACTGGAGATGCTCGATCGCGGCGCGAAGGGTGCCCGCGGCGAGGCGCTTGCGGCCTTCGTCGAACTGCGACTGCGCGTCGAGGAGCTCGGTGCGGATCTGAAACTGCGTGCCAGACGCCCTGGCTTTCGCGCCCGCCAGGTGAGCGTCTCGTGCGGCACGGCGCGCGCGGTGCTGCTGCCACGACTCGGGCTCCGACAGGGCGCCGAAGGCCCTCGCGTAGGCAAGCTGAAGCGCCTCGGCCCGGGCGCGGTTGTCCGGTTGCTGGAAGCGGACCGGCGAGAGCGCGTTGCTCCGGGCGAGGAACGCCTTCTGGAGCGCGGAGCCCTGACAGTCGACGTCAACCCCAAGCAGCTCGAACGCGTCCTTCGTCCGAAACGAGAGGGACTCACTCGCGAGCCGATCGCGCGTGGACGGATCGTCGTCGAGGAACGGGAGTCCACTGGTGGTCGCCACGGGGGCTGGCGCGGGCGCTGGGGTCGGGAGGCTCCGGATCGGACGGGCATCGACGGCGTCGGTGGTGTCGATGAACTCGAGCACGCGCAGGGCGTAGAGCTTGCGATGCAGGTCTTCGCGGGGAAGGCCGGGGAGGGCGGAGAGCTCCGAGAGGGGCGCGCGGCGTTTGATGGCCTGGAGCAGGCGCGTGTCCTTCGCGGAGAGCTTGAGCTTGTCCTGGGGCGCGGGCGCGTCGGGCAGGAACGCAAAGGCCTGGGCGGGTGGGAGCGCGAGGTGGGCCTCCAGCAGCGCCACGGGGAGCTGCATGCAGCCGGTGAACACGAGCTGCGCGGTGTTCATGCGAATGGGCGTCTCGGGCTCTTCGAGCGGGAGCAGCCGCCAGGTCGCCTCCGTCCACCGGAACGCGTCGAGCACGGTGCGGCCAAGGACGGCCTGGAGATGGCGGACGAGGTCGAACCCCGAGATGAGCTGCTTTTCGAGCAACAGGGCCTGGAGCGGCTTTCCCGCGAGGGCGCTCTCGGAGAGCAGCCCGTGGTGTTGCGCGTCGGTGAGCGTGCCCTTCGCCACGAGTGAGGGCCCAAGCGTCTCGTGGAGCAGGTTCGACTCGCACCCGACGGGAACGCCGGCATCGAAGAAGAGGCGCTTTTCGAGGTTGCGGAGCTTGAGCTCGAGGGTGGCGCTGCGCTCCTCGACGAGCAGGGCGTGGAGGAGGAGCGGCAGCGGCGTCTGGGAGAGGGTGCCGGCCCTGGCCTTGAGCACCTCGCGACGGGGCGGAAACACGAAGGCCATCATGCACTGGCTCGACTTGGCTGGCGCTGGTCGGGTAGTGGCCGTGGGACCATGCTGCCCATCGGCCCGTACACCCTGAAGAACCGCTTCATCCTCGCGCCCATGGCCGGCGTGTCGGAGATGCCGTTTCGCTCCATCGCGTTCGAGCTTGGCGCGGCGCTGTGTCCCACGGAGCTGGTGAGCGCCCAGGGCCTCTTCCGCATCAACACGCGCACGCTGCGGTACCTGCGCTTCAACGCCGAGGTGGAGCGGCCGTACTCCCTGCAGATCTTCGGCGGTGAGCCCGAGGTGATGGCCGACGCGGCGGTGATCGGGAAGAAGCACGGCGCGCAGATCATCGACATCAACATGGGCTGCCCGGTGAAGAAGGTGACGAAGACCGGCGCAGGCTCGGGGCTGTTGTGTGATCCACCGCGGGCGGGGTTGTTGGTGAAGCTGATCCGCGAGGCGACAGGGTTGCCGGTGACGGCGAAGATCCGCTCCGGATGGGACGCGTCGAATCGGAACTACCTCGAGATGGCGGATGTGTTGGGCGCAGCGGGTGTGTCGGCGTTGGCGGTGCATCCACGCACGCGCGCGCAGGGGTACTCGGGCAAGGCCGATTGGAGCGTGATCGCAGACCTGAAGCGACACGTCGGGAATCGGTTTGCGATCATCGGGAATGGGGACGTGAAGTCGGTCGACGACGCCACGCGCATGACGGAGCAGACCGGCTGCGACTACGTGATGACCGGCCGCGGGGCGCTGGGCAATCCGTGGATCTTCCGCGAGCTGGCCGGTGGCTTGAAGCCGACGCGTGAGGAGCGGGCGCTGCTGGTGATGCGGCACTTCAAGGAACACCTTCACTTCGTGGCGCACGAGCGGGTGAGCCGGGAGAAGTTGTCTGCGGAGGAAGAGGCCGCGCGCGCGGAGAAGGCGGGCGTGCACAACTTCCGCAAGCACCTGGCGTGGTACGCCCACGGGCTCGCGGGCGCGTCGGCGTTCCGGAATCTGATCAACCGGCTCGATACGAGGGCCGAGGTGGAGTCCGCAGTCGAGCAGTTCTTCCTTGGCGCGGAGGACGACGCGCACGGCGCGCAGGAAGAATACGACGTCGACTACCGCACCGCCCTGGGGTGAGGCCGGCCACCGTGACGGCGACGCAGGCTCGGGCGATAGTGGCGTTGTGACAGCCACCACCCAGACGCGGCTTGCGCTGACCTATGAGGACTACGCGCTGTTGCCCCAGGACGGGCGTCGCTGGGAGCTCGTCGCGGGGGATTTCGTCGTGTCAGCAGTGCCGACCAGTCAGCATCAGGCCGTGGTTTTCGAGCTCAGCGGCCAATTCCGCGAGCAGCTCCGGAACCGGAAGCTCGCACGGGTGCTCCCCAGCCCCATCGACGTCAACTTCGACCGAACCAACACCGTTCAGCCCGACCTCGTCGTGGTGAAGATGGCGCGCAAGAGCATCATCACGCGCCGAGGCATCGACGGGGTGCCCGATCTGGTGGTGGAGGTCGTCTCTCCACACAACCCGGCGCAGGATCTCGTCCTCAAGCGGCACGTGTACGAGCGCTTCAAGGTCCCCGAGTACTGGATCGTCGACCCAGATGAACGCTCCGTGCTGGTCCTCGCGCTCGAGGGGAAGTCGTACGTCGAAGCGGTCAGCCTTCGTGTGAAGGGCG
The DNA here is from genome assembly GCA_044352295.1 of Myxococcaceae bacterium. Taxonomy (GTDB): domain Bacteria; phylum Myxococcota; class Myxococcia; order Myxococcales; family Myxococcaceae; genus Xiheimicrobium. The sequence continues at coordinate 16,445 of JBILEB010000021.1, read as the reverse complement.
TGGTTCGGTCACAGCTCTTCCGCTCGCTGAAGGTGTCGCTCGACGACCTCTTCGCGGAGCTGTGAGCGGGGTTGGTCTCCATCACGACCCTGTTTCCTGGTCAGAAATGCTGTGCGATGAAATCCAGTAGCGGCGCCACTGCTCGAGCCCCGAGCGTGGAATCTTCAACGTGGGCACAGACCTCCTCGAGCGCCTCGACGGCTGTTCAGCATCGACGCATTGCTCGAGTTCGCGTCTGAGGTCGTGGATGTTTCGGAGTTCCATCGGCGCTGATCCTGCTCACAACCGCCGGTGCTTGAGGGCCGGTAGGTTCGCGCGGACCTTCGCCAAGAGCGCGAGATCGAGCTCAGCGACCGCCAGGCCTTCGCCCTCGCTCGCGCGCGCCGTCACCAGCCCCCACGGATCCACCACCATCGCGTGGCCCCACGTCATTCGATCCTTCGGGTGCTTCCCCTGCTGCGCGGGCGCCACCACGTACGCCTGGTTCTCGATCGCTCGCGCACGAAGCAGCACTTCCCAGTGGTCCTTCCCCGTCGCCAGCGTGAACGCCGCGGGCACCGTCAGGAGCACCGCTCCGGAGGCGCTCTGGGCCCGGTACAGCTCCGGGAACCGCAGGTCGTAACAGACCGACAACCCCACCTTCCCGAACGGAGCCTCCGCCACCACCACCTCGGTCCCCGGCGCCACCGCCGCCGACTCCCGGTACGTCTGACCGTCACCCACCTCGACATCGAACAGGTGGATCTTCCGGTACACCCCCAGCCGCCCACCGTTCGGCCCGAACAGCACCGACGTGTTGAACGACCGACCACCCGGCGCTCCGGCTTCGAGCACCGAGCCGGCCAACACCGTCACTGACAGCTCCTTCGCCAGCCGTCCCATCGTCGACAGCGTCGGCCCGTCCAGCGCCTCCGCGTTCCGGTCGCGCTCGGCCTCCGGGCCCATCCACGCGAAGTTCTCCGGCAACCCGACGAACCCCGCCCCCCGCTTCGCCGCCCTTCGCACCAGCGCGACCGCCTTCTCGACGTTCGCCGCCTTGTCCGCACCGCTCGTCATCTGCACCGCCGCAAGCACTGTCATGTCGCACCTTTCCACGGCCCGGCTGGAGCGGCTGTTTACATCGTCCCACCTCCTGGCGTAGAGGGCGCGCGTCACTTTCAGTTGGGTCGTTCGAAAGTGGGCCGGTTGGCCCACTTTTCGTTTCAAGGGAGCAGAGACACGCCGTGGCCGAGAAGAACCGACAGAGCACCGAAGAGAAGGCCCGCGAGATCTGCGAGCCCCTCATCGCCGCCGAGGGCCTCGAGCTCCTCGACGTTGAATTCCTTCGCGAAAATGGCGAGTGGATTCTGCGGCTCTTCATCGACAACCCCGCCGGCAAGGTCGGCGTGGACGAGTGTCAGACCGCCAGCAAGGCCGTCGATCTCGCCCTCGACGTCGAAGACTTCATTCCCCAGGCCTATTCGCTCGAGGTCTCGACCCCCGGCGTCAACCGACCCCTCAAGAAGCCCGAGCACTTCCAGCGCGTCCTCGGGAAGAAGGTGCGCCTCAAGACGTTCGGCCCGCTCGGTGAGCCCCCGCGGAAGAACTTCCTGGGTCAGCTCAAGGCCGTCGAGGGCGACACCGTGACGGTCGAGGTCGAAGGCGCCGGAGCCTTCTCCATCGCGCTGAAGGACATCGCGAAGGCCAACCTCGAGTTCGAGTTCGAGTCGTAAGCAGCAGACGTCAGTCTCACCCGCCGTGCACATACAGGCCGCCCGATGACGGCCGTGGACCCAAAGGAAGACCCCACATGATCCCCCAGACCTCGATTCGCCTCGACGATGTCCTCACCCAGGTTGCCAAGGACAAGGGCATCGACAAGGCCATTCTCATCGCGACGCTCGAAGACGCGATGAAGACGGCGGCCAAGAAGCACTTCGGCCAGGACCGGAACCTCGAGGCCAAGTTCGAGGCCGACAAGGGCGTGGTGGAGATCTTCCAGGCCATTCAGGTCGTCGAGAAGGTCGAAGATCCGATCCAGGCGGTGAACCAGATCACCACCGATCAGGCCCAGTCGCGCGGCATGGAAGTGCAGCCCGGCGACGAGCTTGTCTTCCAGATCTTCTACCGCGACGAGGACGCCGCCGAGGCCAAGGCGCAGGACGAGCAGTACGGCGACATTCTCGGCCTCAAGACCTTCCGCCGCGGCTTCGGCCGCATCGCTGCGCAGACCGCCAAGCAGGTGCTCCTGCAGCGCACCCGCGACGTCGAGCGCGAGAACGTCTTCAACGAGTACAAGGATCGCAAAGGCGAGATCGTCACTGGCATCGCCCGCCGCCTCGAGCGCGGAAACCTCATCGTCGACCTCGGTCGCGCCGAGGCCGTGCTCCCGGTTCGTGAGCAGGTGCCCCGCGAGGTCTACCGCCCGGGCGACCGCGTGCAGGCCTTCGTCCTCGACGTGCTCCGCGAGTCCAAGGGTCCGCAGATCATCCTCTCCCGTGGCTCGGTGAACCTGCTCACCAAGCTGTTCGAGATGGAGGTGCCCGAGATCGCCGAAGGCATCGTCGTCATCGAGGCCGCTGCGCGTGAGCCGGGCCGCCGCTCGAAGATCGCCGTGTCCTCCCGTGACGGTGACGTCGATCCCGTCGGCGCGTGCGTCGGCATCAAGGGCAGCCGCGTGCAGGCCGTCGTGCAGGAACTCCGCGGCGAGAAGATCGACATCGTCGAGTTCGACGAGGATCCCGCGCGTTTCGTCTGCGCCGCCCTCGCCCCCGCCGAGGTCAGCCGCGTCATCATCGACGAGGCCAACCACGCGATGGAGATCATCGTCCCCGACGACCAGCTCTCCCTCGCCATCGGCCGCTCGGGCCAGAACGTGCGCCTGGCCTGGCAGCTCACCGGTTGGAAGCTCGACATCAACAGCGAGAGCCGCGTGAAAGAGATGCGCGAGTTCGCCAGCCGCTCCCTGGGCTCGCTGCCCGGCGTATCCGAGATGCTCGTCGAGACGTTCTACGCCCACGGCTTCCGCATGGCGAAGGACGTCGCCGACGCCAACCCCGAGGTGCTCGCCCAGATCCCCGGCCTCGACGCGACTCGCATTCCCGCCATGCAGGAGGCCGCGCGCGCCCGCCTGGTGGCCGACTCCGCCGAGCTCGCCCAGCTCGAGAAGGAGCGCGAGGCCCGCCGCCTCGAGGAGCAGCGCAAGCACCCGGACGATCTGACCCAGGACGAGCGCCTCATTCGCGTCACGGGCATCGGCAGCTCGAACCTCCAGGCCTTCAAGCTCTCGGGCTACGGCACCGTGGAAGACGTGGTGAAGGAGATCGACCTCACCCGGCTGGGCAACGTCGCCGGCATCGGCATCAAGAAGGCGCGGCAGGTCAAGAGCGCCGCGGAGCGGTACCTGCAGGAAGAGGCCAAGAAGCGCGCCGAGTTGGACGCGCTCAAGGGCAAGCCCCTGGAGCCGGTGGCGCCGCTCTGAGCGAGCCCCTCCGTTCAACCAGCGGCGGTCTGGCCGACTGACTGGTGGAGTGCCGTCAGATGCGGTTTGGAGTCATTCCTTGAACGACGACGAAAGGCTGGGGCCCGTTCGAACGTGCCTCGGGTGTGGAAAGAAGCAGTCCAAACGGCTGCTCCATCGGTTGGTGCTGAACGCGAAGCACCAACCCGTGCATGACGCGGCACAGACAGCCCCTGGCAGGGGGGCATACCTCTGTGGTCCGGGCTGCCTTGGTGCAGCCGTGAAACGAAAGGCCTTCCAGCGGGCCTTCAAGCAGTCCATTGAGCTGGATGGAAACCACCTGGAGGAAGCCCTGCAGAAGCCCGATTGACGAGCCGTCACGAAGTCCCAGCACGTCATGCCGCATCGACACCTCGCCTGGAGTGGGGCGGTCGACGCGGCCGAAAAAAGCTTCTGCAGCGAGCGCCACGCGGGCCCCGAGCCCCCGTGACGAGCAGGTGACAGGTTTCTCTTCTGGAGTCCCCGGTGTCGTTCCCGCAACCCACGGGCTGGGGTCCTCCCTTTCATCCAATGAAGTTCTGAAGTACGGGGGCCGCCGCATGTCGAAGAAGCGCGTTCACGAAATCGCCAAAGACTTGAAGGACAACCACGCCATCGACCTGGACAACAAGGCGGTGGTCCAGCAGCTGGCTTCGCTCGGGTACGACGTCAAGTCGCACTCGTCGTCGCTGGAAGACGATCAGGCCGTCGAGGCCGTGAAGCGCATCGTCGACAAGCTCAAGCCGAAGGCGGCTCCGCCGGCCGTCGCGCCCAAGGGCGTGGTGGTGCGCCGCCGCGTCGGAGAGTCCGTGCAGACGACGACGATGCACACCGGGCCTGCCATCGAGGCGAAGGCCGCTCCGCCAGTCGCGCCGCCGCCCGCCGTCGCCGCCGCGCCTGCTCCCGTTGCGGCGCCGACTCCCGAGCCCGAGCCCGTCGTGTCCCTCCCCGCCGACTCCCACACGCCCGTTGCGACGGCGATTCCCACGGGGCCGCTCGAGGTCGTTGCGGCTCCCACGGCGCTCGTCGAGGTCCCCGCGACCATTCCGATGGCCGCCGCGCCTGTGACGCCCGCGCCCGTTCCCGTGGCCGCCGCCGTGGTGGCACCGCCCGCGTCAGCGCCGACCGCGCCCGCCGCGGTGGTGGCGCCCACGCGTCCCACCATTCCGGCTCCCGGGGTTCGTGTCTCGGCGGCCCCTGGTGGTGGAACCTCGGTCTCCGCTGGTGCCGTGCCTCCGACCGTGCGTCACAGCGTGCAGGTGATGCCGCGCGCCTCGGCCCCTCGGCCCGGCGTCACCGTGCGCCCCGGTCTGGGGGCTGCTGGAGCGACCGCGACCGGTCCGACCACGGCTGTCGCGCCGCCCCGGCCCCTCGTGCCGACCGCGACGCAGGCGGTCCTCGTCAGCCGACCGCTCATCGCCATCAAGCGCGTGACGCCGACCGCCCCCGCCGCCAATCGGTACCCGATGGCGCCGGGCCGGAAGGCCGTCGGTGACGAGAAGGTCTTCCGCGTCGTCCCCAACCAGTTCGGAGCGCCTGGCGCCAAGGACGCCGCCGCGCGCGAGAAGGAGCGCCGTGGCGCTGGCACGGGCCGCCGCGACAAGGACAAGGAGACGACCAGCACCACCGACATTCGCGAGATCATCTTCGGCCGCACCGCCATTCCCGTGCGCGGCAAGAAGAAGAAGCCGACCAAGAAGGGTCAGAAGACCCTCATCACCCAGATGGCCGAGGACAAGAAGGTCATCAAGGTGCAGGACGGCATCACCGTCTCCGAGCTGTCGCAGCGCATGGGCGTCAAGACGTCCGACATCATCAAGAAGCTGATGGCCGGCGGGAAGATGGCCACCGCGAACCAGATGGTCGATCCCGAGACCGCCGGCATCCTCGCGGCCGACTTCGGGTGGCAGGTGAAGAAGGTCGGCTTCGAGGTCGAGGACTTCCTCCCGAAGATCGAAGAGAAGGCCGAGGATCAGGCCCGTCGCCCGCCAGTCGTCACCGTCATGGGCCACGTCGACCACGGCAAGACGTCGCTCCTCGACGCGATTCGTCAGGCGAACGTCGCTGCGGGTGAGACGGGCGGCATCACCCAGCACGTCGGCGCCTACACGGTGAAGTCGTCGCAGGGCGAGATCACGTTCCTCGACACGCCAGGCCACGAGGCGTTCTCGGCCATGCGCGCGCGCGGCGCCAACGTCACCGACGTGGTGGTGCTCGTCGTTGCCGGCGATGACGGCGTGATGCCGCAGACGAAGGAAGCCATTCAGCACGCGCAGAAGGCCGAAGTGCCCATCGTCGTCGCCATCAACAAGATGGACCTGCCGGGCGCCAACGCCGACCGCGTGAAGAAGGATCTCGCCGACGTGGGCCTGCTCGCCGAAGACTGGGGCGGCGAGGTCATCATGGTGCCGGTCTCGGCCAAGACGCGCATGGGCCTCGATCTCCTGCTCGAGAACCTCTCGCTGCAGGCCGAAGTGCTCGAGCTCAAGGCCAACGCCAACCGGCCCGCCATGGGCATCGTGCTCGAGGCGCGCCTCGAGAAGGGCCGCGGCCCCATCGCCACCGTACTGGTGCAGGAGGGCACGCTCACCAAGGGCGACGCCGTCGTCTCCGGCATCCACTTCGGGCGCGTACGCATGATGGTCAACGATCGCGGGCAGACCATCGACGAGGTGAAGCCCGGCTTCTCGGCCGAGGTGATCGGCCTGTCGGGCGTGCCCACCGCCGGTGACGTGTTCAACATCGTCGCCGACGAGAAGGCCGCCAAGCAGATCGCCGACCACCGCATCTTGAAGGCCCGCCAGGCCGAGGCTGGCAAGACCTCGCGCGAGACGCTCGACGACCTGCTCGCCAAGCAGAAGGTGGCCGAGCAGAAGGAGCTCAAGGTCGTGCTCAAGGCCGACGTCTCGGGTTCGCTCGAGGCCGTGGCCGATGCCGTCAACAAGCTCTCGACCAAGAAGGTGAAGGTCACCATCGTGCAGAAGGGCGTCGGCATGATGACCGAGACCGACATCAACAACGCGGCGGCCTTCGGCGCGATGGTGCTCGGCTTCAACTCGCGGCCCGAGTCGGGCGCCGAGGCGGCGGCCAAGCACCTCGAGGTGAAGTGGGCCACCTACGGCATCATCTACGAGCTGCTCGACGCGGTGATCCGTCACATGGAGGACCTCCTCGAGCCCATTCGCACCGAGAAGAAGCTGGGCAAGGCCGAGGTGCGCAGCCTCTTCAACGTGCCCAAGCTCGGCACCATCGCCGGCTCGGCGGTGCTCGACGGCGTCATCAAGCGCAACGCGTTCGTGCGGCTGTTCCGCGCGAACAAGCAGATCCACCAGGGCAAGGTGGCCAGCCTGCGGCGCTTCAAGGACGACGTGAAGGAAGTCACCAACGGCTTCGAGTGCGGCATCGGCATCGATGGCTTCAACGAGCTGCAGCCGGGCGACGTCATCGAGGCCTTCGAGATCGAGGAGACGCGGCCCAGCCTCAGCTAGTGGTGAGGCGTGATCCCGTTCGTCGGCGGGCGCCTGGCACTCCAGCGCGCCCGCCCGCTGCTGCGTCCTTCTCGTCGTGGCTGTGCCTGGAGTGACGACATGTTCGTCTGTGTCGCCCGAGTGACCATCGACATTCCCGCGGCGGGCTCGCTCAAGGGCAAGCGTCAGGTGCTGCGGCGGGTGACCGATCGCGTGAAGGCCAAGTTCAACGTGGCCGTCGCCGAGGTCGAGGACAACGACGTCTACACCCGCGGCGTCATCGCGCTGGCGGTCGTCGGCAACGAGCGCCGGCACGTCAACGAGATGATGGACAAGATCCTCCAGTACATCGAGGACATGTACGTCGCGCCGGTCGCCCATCGCGAACTGGAGATCCTCTCTTTCGGGGAAGATCTCTTCACCCGCGGCAACCAGGACTTCGAGCTGGCGAACCTGACCATCCCCCGGGGTGAGCGCTCGCTGGCCGAGGCGGAAGGGCTGGGCGACTGGGACGAGCGGCACGTCCGTCAGCCGCCGGTGCCGCAGCCGTCCAGTCCGCGCAAGGGGCCTCGCCCGTCGGCGCCGGCTTCGAACCTGTCCCTCGACGATGCGCGCGCGCTGGCGCGGAGCTTGCGGAACCGGCGAGAGTGGGAACGGTCGCACGACGGGGACGACGAGGAGTGACACATGGGTTCGAACGTGAGGCCAGAGCGGGTGGGGCAGGAGATTCAGGCCGCCGTCGCCGAGATGCTGACGCGGGGTGATCTCCACGATCCGCGCATCGGGTACATCACCATCACCGGCGTGAGGGTGTCCCCCGACCTCCGCGTCGCGCGCATCTACTATTCGATGATCGGCACCGACGACGAGAAGGCCCGCACGAAGGAGGGCCTCGAGGCCGCCAAGGGCTATGTGCGGCGCGAGGTGACGTCGCGGGTGAAGCTGCGGGTCTCGCCCGAGGTGTTCTTCACCTTTGATGGCTCGCTCGAGGAGGGCGACAAGATCGAGCGCCTCATCAAGGAAGTGAAGGCGAAGGAGGGCTGGTAGCGCGCGATGAACGGCATCCTCGTGGTGGACAAGCCGAAGGGCCCGACGTCGTTCGACGTGGTGGCGGCGGTGCGTCGCGCGCTCAAGGTGAAGAAGGCGGGGCACACCGGCACGCTGGATCCGATGGCCACGGGCGTGCTCGCGATCTGCCTCGGCGACGCCACGCGGGTGGCGCAGGTCTTCACCGACGGAGACAAGGCGTACGACGCCACCGTGAAGCTTGGTGTGACGACCGACACGCTCGACGCCGAAGGCAAGGTGCTCGAGACGCGGCCGGTGCCTCCCGTGACGAGGGCTTCCCTGGAGGCGGCGTTGGCGCCCTTCCGGGGACCGCAGCAGCAGACGCCGCCGATGTACTCGGCCATCAAGAAGGACGGGAAGCGCCTGTATGAGCTCGCCCGCGCTGGCGAAGAGGTGGAGCGCGAGGCCCGCGAGGTCACGGTGCACGCGCTCACCCTCAACGACTTCTCGGCCGATGAGGTGAAGCTGTCGGTCTCGTGCAGCAAGGGCTTCTTCGTGCGCACGCTGGCGGCGGATCTCGGTGAGGCGCTGGGGTGTGGCGCGCACCTGACGGCTTTGCGCCGGACGCAGAGCGGACCGTTCGCGCTCGCCCAGGCGGTGCCCCTGGCGACGCTGGTGGAGCAGGGGACGGCCGCCGCGGAGGGTCGCCTCGTGTCGGTCGATGCCGCGCTCACGTTCCTGCCAGAGGTGCGCACCACCGAAGCGGAAGCCGACCGCGTGCGCCATGGCGGGGTCGTAGAGGTCGCACGTCCCGATGTTCCGCTCGTGCGGGTGACCGATTCAACGGGGCGGGTGTTGGCGCTGGCCGAGGTGAGCCGAGGGCGGCTCGTCTACAAGCGCGTGCTCGTCACCGGGTAGTGGGCAAGGCGCACGTTGCAGCGCAGGAACGTGCGCACCGTCGGGCTGGGTTTCGAGCGGTTTAGGGTTGGCGTCCCACATGCTTGAACAGGCGCCATGCGAATCGTCGTGTCCAGCCTCGTCGTCCTCCTCGCGGGCTGCGCCAGCCTCGGCGCCGATGCCCTCACCCGGCCGATGCGTGTCCCACTCATTGGAAGCACCTCGGTCCCCCACCGTGACGTCAGTTGGACGACCGCCGATGGGCTGACGCTCCGGGGATGGGTGTTCGACCCGCCGTCAGCGCCGAAGGGCCTGGTGGTGCTGGTGCACGGCAAGGACATCAACCGGCAGCACTTCTCGGGAGAAGCCACGCGCTTCACCCGTCGCGGCTGGCAGGTGCTGGCCTTCGATCAGCGTGGCCACGGCGCGTCGGACGGCCAGCGAACCACCTTCGGCTTTCACGAGGTCGACGATCTCAAACGCGGGCTCGACCTGCTCGGCGCGCAGCGGGTGGTGCTCATCGGAGAGTCCCTCGGGGCGGCGGTCTCACTGCAAGCGACGGCGCGAGATCCGCGAATCATCGGCTGCGTGGCAGGCGCCTCTTTCAGCGATCTCACCACCATCGCTGCGGAGCACCGCCCGTTCTTCTTCTCCGACGACGTGTTTGCGCAGGCGCGAGCGCTCGCCGAGCACGAGGCCGGCTTTCGCATCGATGACATCTCGCCCGTCCGCGACGTCGCCACCATCACCGCGCCGGTGCTGCTCCTCCACGGCACGAAGGACACCTTCATCCACCCGGATCATTCGCGACGCCTCCACGCGAGCGGCCCCACCACGACCCTCGTCTGGTTGGACGGTGTCGGCCACATCGATGTGCTGGTCCATGCGGAGTCCTGGGATCGCATCGAACAGTGGATGGACGCACACTTTGGCTGAAAGCCTCTGAAATCATTGCGCTTGATGCGCCGTGTAGGGCGATTCCGACCCCTTGAAGTTGAACTCATGTTCAACTTCGTGGGACGGATTCATGAGACACGCCTGCGGCGGCTTCGTCACCGCGCTCGAGACCGCGACGAAGTTCATCCAGGCCGACGCGCGGATGCGCAGACCGGCATCAGGCTCTATCAGGTGAAGCTGTTCGTATTCACGCAGCTCAACCTGCGCGTCATCGAGTGGGTGATGGCGGCGCTCGAGCAGCCGATGAGCCGCGCGCACTGGGTGATGCACAAGTGGGGCTACACCGGCTCCGGCTGCATCCCGATGACGCTCCACGACGCCGTCGACGCGGGAAAGCTCGCGCCCGGTGACGTGGTGGCCTTCTGCGCGTCGGGTGGCGGCTTCTCGATGGCTGCGTCGTTCTTCCGATGGACCGCTGGGGGGCGTTCATGAGCGCGTCGACGATGCCGTGGTGGAAGGAGCCGACGAAGGGCCAGTGGGCGAGCTTCTCGGCGGCGTGGCTCGGCTGGGTGATGGACGCGTTCGACTTCACCGTGTTCCTGCTGGTGATGAAGCAGATCACCGAGGAGTTCGGCGTCACCTACACGTCGACCGCGGGCACCATCGCGCTGACCCTGCTCATGCGATTGGTCGGCGGCGTGGTGGCCGGTTGGGCGGCGGATCGCGGGGGCCGCAAGTTGCCGCTGATGATCTCGGTCATCTGGTTCGCGGTGTGTGACGGCCTCATCGCGGTGGCGCCGTCGTTCACCTGGGTCCTCGTGCTGCGGACGTTGTTCGGGTTCGGCATGGGCGCGGAGTGGACCTCGGGCGCGACGCTGGCGATGGAGAACTGGCCGCAGCGCAGCCGTGGCATCGCGTCCGGCATCCTCCAGGGGAGCTGGGCGATCGGCTACCTGCTGGCGGGCGTCGCGGCGGGGCTGGTAGAGCCAGTGTACGGGTGGCGCGCGCTCTTCATCATCGCGGCGATCCCGGCGGTGCTGGCGCTGCCGATTCGGTTCCTCGTTCCCGAGAGCCCCGAGTGGGAAGCCAACCGAGCGAAGGAGAACGCCGGTGCCGTCGCCGTCTCGTGGAAGGAAATCCTCGCCATGCCTGGCGTGCTCAAGCGGTTGGCGTGGGGCTCGGTGGCGATGGCCGCGGGGTTCGGCGGCTACTACGCGCTGACCGGCAACTACTCGGTGCTGCTGCTCAAGAACCTCGGGCAGTCGATGCAGGGCGTGTCGTGGCACGTCGCGCTCTTCAACGTCGGCATGCTGAGCGGCGCGATCGCGTGCGGGTACGTGGCGATGAAGAAGGGCGTCATCCTGGCCGTGGCCGTGCCTGCGCTGCTGATGGTGGTGGTGACGCCGCTCTACGTCGGCGCGTCGCCTGAGCTGCTCGCGGTCGGGGCCTACCTCGCGGGCGTCTTCGGCGCGGGCTACTCCGGCGTGACGCCGTTGCTGTTGACCTCGTTGTTCCCGGCGCGCTTCCGGGCCCGCTGCGTCGGCATCGTGTACCACGTGGGTGCCGTGCCCGCGGCCTTCGTCCCCATGGGTATCGCGTACCTGGCGGAGTCGGGTGTCGCGTCGCTCCCCATCGGCATGGGCCTGGTGTGCGCGGGCTGTCAGCTCGCGATGGCCGCGATGATCGTGTTCGCCCCGAAGGACGGCGGCGCCACCGACCCGGCCGCCACAGAAGCCGCGCTTGCCCGCTGATTCATTTCCCGCAGCACGCAGTCCCACTCACCTGGAGGAGCGGTGTGGGCACACGGTTCAGATGGACTGCTCCGAGGCGTACAACGCCGAGGTTCGCTCGTTCCTCGGCAAGCTCCTGGGGCCGTCACCGGCTCCAGCTCCTGCGAAAGAGGCGACTCCATGAGGCGGCACTGGTGGCTGGTTCTCGGGCTCGTGGCGTGTGGGACCTCGGAGTTCGGCGTCGATCCCCTGTTCGGTCATCAGCAGAGCGCGCTGACGCAGGGGACGAACTTCGGCGGCAATCCCGGTGGGCTGTCGATGTTCGTGCACGTGCCGGCGTCCCTGCCACCGAACCCGGCGCTGGTCGTCGCGATGCACGGCTGCAGCCAGTCAGCCGCGGCCTACGTGAACGCGGGCTGAAACGGGCTCGCCGACCAACACGGGTTCATCGAGCTGTATCCGCAGACCACGGCGAACGGATCGTGCTTCTCGTGGTTCATCGGCTCGCGGCAGAGCCGCAGCGGCGCGGAGGTGACCTCGATCATCAACATGGTGAGCCACCTGCGCACGACGCGGAACGTGGATCCGAACCGGGTGTTCGTGACGGGGTTGTCGGCGGGTGGCGCGATGACCTCGGTGCTGCTGTCGACGCACCCCGATGTGTTTCGCGAGGGCGCGGTGATGGCGGGCCTGCCGTTCCGGTGTGCCCAGACGCAGCTCGAGGCGTTCAACTGCATGAACTCTCCGCCTGATCGCACCCCGCAGCAGCATTGCGATCTCGTGCGGGGCGTCGCGGGGACCTCTGGGTTCCCGGCGCCGAGGGTCTCCATCTGGCACGGAACGAGCGACTTCACCGTGGAGGTCGGCAACCTCACCGAGCTCATCGATCAATGGACGAACGTGAACGGCGTCGACGTGGTGGCCGACGCGACCGCCACGATCGGCGCAGCGACACGGCGGGAGTATCGAAACGCGCAGGGGCAGACTCGCGTCGAGTCCTGGACGATCTCCAACATGAGCCACGGGACGCCGGTGGATCCGCGGCGTGGCTGTGGAACCGCGGGAGCATTCGTCCTCGACGTGCAGCTGTGCTCGAGCCGCTTCGCGGGTGAGTTCTTCGGGCTGATTCCCACTTCGTCTCAGGATGCGGGCGTTGTCGTGGACGCGGGACCGGGACCTGTGTCGGACGCGGGGACGCCCCCAGACGCTGGCAGTGCCTTCGATGCTGGAACGGCGGCGGACGCGGGTTCGCGCCCTGACGCAGGTGTGGGTCGTGTGTCGGGAGTTCACGGCTCCCAACTTCACCCACATCGGCGCGCTGCGAGCGACGGCATGTGGCGGTGCTTCAGCGAACTTCTGCGCGGTCGGATCGGGTGATGACCTCGGGACCTCGACCGCCACAACGACGATTCGCGAGGTCGCGCCAGGGTTCTTCGAGTGTGGCACTTGTGGTGGCGGGGCAGGTGGCGGCTCGGCGGGGGGCGGAGCAGCAGGTGGCACCTCTGGCGGGGGAGGGTCCTTCACCTGCGTCGAGCACCCCGGGTTCAACGACGAGCATGTGGTGGCCTTGCGCGCCCAGTCGTGTCCGATGGCGGCGGCCGCGTGCGCGATTGGCTCCGGGGACAACCTGGGCTTGTTCAGCAACCGAACGACGCTCCGTGAGATCCGGCCGGGCTCCTACGAGTTGGGAAGCTGCCCGGGCGGCGCTGGCGGTGGCTCCGCAGGGGGAGAAAGGGCAGTTGGTGGAGGAGTGGCCGGTGGAAGCGCGGCGGGTGGAAGCGCGGCGGGTGGAAACGCAGCCGGAGGGGGGGCGGGCGGTTGTGGCTGTGGCGCGAGCGACGGTCTTTCGCTCCTGGCGTTTGCGTTGGTCGCGCTTCGACGCGCTCGGTCTTCACGACGGCCCTCCGCCACTCACTGAGCGCAGGCCGTCATGAACTCCAGGGAATGCCTGGCTCGGCGCGAGCACTCAAGACCGTCGTGCACGCGCACCCAGACGAAGACCCACCTGACCGAAGCTTCCCAGCGCACGCTCCTCAGTGGGCGATGCCGGGAGCAGGAGCAATCAATCAGGGCTCGTCGTAGGTCGGGTGCAGGTACTTCCGGAGCTTCCGGTGCACGTAGTCGCGCGCGGACGATGCGAGCCACGTACCGGGATCATGTGCCGTCGCCAGCACCAGATGATCCTGCACGAGGAATACGGCGCGAATGTCGATCCCCCAGACACGCCCGGTCAGGAACACCCGATCTCCACGCCACTCGCTCTTCACCCCGAACCGCCGCGCCCAGTACTCGAGCAGGTAGCCCACGCGCTCCCGCGCCATCGCGCGATCGAACAGGTGCGACACCGTCATCTTCAGCGACGAATCGGCTTCGAGTGTGAAGGGGTCGGCATCTGGAGATCGCTGCGGTTCATCGGTCCCGGCGAGGGCCGTGCTGGCGAACAAAACGCTGAGGAGCGCGGCCCGAACCATGGGCTTGAAAGCTATTCAGGTCCGTCCCCGATTGCCAACGCCCGATAGTATGACGTCTCGGTGAAGGTTGGCACCGCTTGGGGCCGCCGGTGCCAGAAGTTGATGGCGATCCCGATGCGCCAGGCCGATTCGGTGGGCCGGCGTCGCAGCGGCACCTCGTTGCGCGAGTCCAGGACGCCGTGCGTCAACCGGCCATCGAAGAAGACGAAGCGATTAGGACGGGGCTCCACCACGTCGAAGGTCGAGGGATCGGGAGCGCAGGCGGGGGCTTGCGGGTTGGGTTTGGCCGTCGAGACTGCCAGCAGGCCTCCGACGCTCGGCGTCAGGTACAGCAGCGAGGACGTCACGGGTGTGACGGTGCGGCCCGTCTCGTCGAACAGCGCGTTGTCCCGATCGCGGTGGAAGTCGACCTTCACGTTCGAGGTGCGCATCCGCGAGAGCCACCACTCGACCCCGACGACCCTTCGCGCCCGGCCAGGCGGGAGGTGGCGGCGGACCACCAACGCCGCGGCGTCGACGAGGTTGCTCGGCGCCTGCTCGAAGTCGAACCAGAAGGTCGTCTGGTAGCTGGAGCGCAGCCGCTCCGTCCCGAGCGCTTCGATGGCTCGACGCAGGCGGGTGAACTGCCGCGCGGGGAGCGCACGATCGACCAACGAGACGAGAGACGCGGGTCGGCTCACTTCTGCAGCGCGAGAATGTCCGAGAGGGCGTGCCCCTCACAGGAGGCCGGTGCGCCGAGCTCCATCAGCGCGGCCACCGTGGGGGCGACGTCGACGGCGCGGGCCGAGATCGGAAAGATCCCCGGCTTCACCCCGCGGCCCCACATCAGAAGCGGCACCTCGGCGTCGTAGCTATACGGCGTGCCGTGCGAGGTCCCGCGCGCTTCGCTCTCGAGCACGTGGAAGGGCTTGAGGACCATCAGCACGTCGCCGCTGCGATCCGGGTGAAAGCCCAGCTCGAGGGACCGCGTCAGGCCCTGCGCGTGGCTCCTCCCCTGCAGGTCGTCTCGTGACACGGCCACCGCCACCTCCAGACGCGATCGCAGGAGCTCCGCGACCTGCCGTCGCACCTGCACCACGTCTTGCTTCTTCTCCGCGAGCGCCTTCCAGTCCAGGTAGACGTCAGTCTCTTCGATCGCCGCGATCACCTTCTCGACACCCGTCTTCGTCTTGAGCGCGTCGTTCACGAAGGCCTGCAGCTCTGCGGGCGGCACGCGCTTGCCCTCGAGGCCCAGCGCCGCCCACTCCTCGGGGATCGCTGCGCCGCCGTGATCCGCGGTGAGGAGTACCACCACGTTCCCACGCCCCACCGTGCGCTCGAAGTACGCGAGCAGATCGCCCAGCGTCTTGTCGAGGCGCAGCACCATGTCCTGCATCTCCCAAGAGGCTGGCCCATACAGATGGTAGGTGCGATCGAACGACGAGACGCTCACCGACAACAGATCGGGCACGTCATCGCGGCCCAGCTGTTCGCCCTCCACGGCCATCTTCACGAAGTCGAACAACACGTCATTCATCATCGGGCTCGACGCCAGCGCTGAGTAGGACTGGGCCCCGGGGGACGGGAGGCCGCCGGAGAGTGGGTGCGGGAAGACCCGCGACATGCCGTACCAGTCGGACTCGAAGGGCCGCTCGTCGTCACCGACGTACTCCTTCGCGGGGGCGAGCAGCTCCCAGGTCTTCCCGTGGAACGTGTCGGGGAGCTTCTTGTCGTTGAACGCCTGCGCCCAGGCTGGCACGGCCTTTCGGTACCAGGTGCCCGTGACGAAGCGGCCTCGCGGCTCATCGAACCACCAGGCCTCGCCCAATCGCCCACCCATCGCGATCGCCGCCCGAGCCTTGCCCGAGATGGCGAGCGACTTGCCGCGCATCCACGTCGACGCCCGCAGCCGATCGGACAGCGTCTCGGCCAGCATCCGATCGGGTGACGCGTCGTCATTGCCGAGAGGCGCCTCGAGCACCGGGTGGTTGGCGTCGACGAACATCGGCTCGAGCTTGCCGCTGGTGCGGTTGAAGGTCTTGTTCGAGACGACGCCGTGCCGCCACGGATAGGCGCCGGTCACGAGCGTCGTGTGGCCGACCGCGGTGACGCACTCCGCCGACTCGTACCGAACCGAGGGGACGAACGCCCCCTCCCCGATGAGCCGCGCCAGGCCAGACTTGAGGCGTGGCCGGTGTCGCTGCAGGACGTCGGTGCCCAGCGCATCGACACTGATCATCACCGTCAGCTTTGGCGGGCGGGCGAGCACCGGGCTCGTGACGAGGGCGACGATGGCGGTGATAGCGTGAGCGATGCGGGGCACGGGCCCTCCCGGGGCGGACGCGGAACGAAGGGCGCGGAGAATGATCGCTTTCGCGACGAGGGTGAAGCGCGAACGAAGCCGTCGCTTTCGTGGCGCTGGTGTGGAAGGGAATGACCTCATGCCGACGCCTGCTCCCACGTCACGCGTCATCGAGGCGCGCACGCGCGTCATCTACGGCGACACCGATCAGATGGG
>JBILEB010000260.1:0-6718 GCA_044352295.1 Myxococcaceae bacterium | reverse complement strand
AAAATGATTTCCCCGAGGTCGGCGTTCGCGTTGCCTGGCTGGTTGCACCACGTTGCGTTCCGGGTGGGTGGCGCACCGTTGACGGTGAGCGAGCCCGAGACCGTGGCGACGCTCGTGTCGATGGTGATGGGCTGAGTGCCGCTTACCGAGATACCGGTCAACACACGACGCCCGAAGGGGCCGAAGTTGCCCCCCGCTGCGACGTTGACAAATCGTGTGTCGATGAGCACGTCGTAGGTCCCCGCCGCAAGCGCGAGCGAGAAGTTGAAGCCGGTGACGGTGTTGGCGCAGGTGAAAAGGTGTCTGGCCGACTCGCGAAACACCCCCCCGCCCGGCGGGACGAAGAGGATCCCACCGAGCCCCTGGTTGCCGTTGCGCGGGTCGCTGCAGAAAGTGGCATCGCGGGTCGGCGCGGCGCCGTTGACGGTGACGCTGACAGAGACGATTGCGGGCGTCTGGTTGAGCACAACGTTGGACAGGTTGCCGCCAACCGTGAGGGCAGGCAGCAGGACCGGGGGGGCACTCGCGTTACCGACGATGTTGATCGCGGCGAGGTCGGCGTAAAACGAGCGCGAGATGCCGACCTTGTAGGTGTCGGGCGGCAGCGTCACCGAGTAGGCGAAGCCAGAGGCCGTGTTGCCACACGTGAAAGCAAAGGTGACGGGTTGACTGCCCTTCGCACCGGTGAACGTGAGTACCGCCAGTTCTTGGTTCGCGTTGCCGCTGGCGTTGCAGTACCCGACGCTGCGCGTGGGCGTCCCACCGTTGACGGTGACGCTGCCTGACACCGTGTAGCTGACCTGGTTGAGCGTGACGCCGGTGCGGCTGCCGCCAATGCACACCCCGCTCGAGCAGACGGAAGACGACGGGCACGTCGGGTCGCACGCCGACGAGCCCCCATCGACGCCGACGGGCACGCGCTGCGTCCAGGCGTTGCCGTCCCACTCCCAGGTGTCCGCGAGGGCGCCCCTTCGATCCCTCCCCGCGAAGAGGATGAGGCGCTGGCGCACGGTGTCCCAGGCCATGGCGTGGGCGCTCCGGGCCGGCGGGGACCGCAGGGGCACGCGGGGCGTCCAAGTGGCACCGTCGAACTCCCAGAAGTCCGAAAGAACGATGTTGCCGTCGTAGCCCCCGAAGACGAGGCTGCGCTGCCGCACGGCGTCCCAGGCCATGGCGTGGCCTCCGAGCACCGTTGGTGACCTTGGCGGCAGACGCTGCGTCCAGGTGGTGCCGTCCCATTCCCACGTGTCCGACGGCACCCAGCCGAAAGAGCCCCCAACGCCCTCGCCCCCGAAGAGGACGATGCGCTGGCGTGTTGGGTCCCAGACGAGGGTGTGCTCTGCGCGTGCTGGCGGAGACGTCTGGGGCACACGCTGGGTCCAGGTCGCGCCGTCCCACTCCCAGGTGTCTGAGTAGTACCCCCGATTGGAGCCCCCGAAGAGGACGAGGCGCTGGCGGGCGGCGTCCCAGGCCATGGCGTGACCAACGCGCTCCGGAGGAGACGTCGCGGGGACACGCTGCGTCCAGGTAACGCCATCCCACTCCCACTGGTCCACGGCACCGACCCGGGCCACGCCCAAGAGAACGACACGCTGGCGCGCGGGGTCCCAGGCCATGGCGTGGTTCCAGAGCGGCGGCGGAGACGTCGCCGGCAGACGCTGCGTCCAGGTTGTTCCGTCCCACTCCCATGTGTCGGACAAGGCGGTGTTGAAACTGGCGCTGAGGCCACCGAAGAGGACCAGACGCTGGCGAACTTCGTCCCAGACCATGGCGTGGTTGCTCCGCGCTGATGGAGAGGTCGTGGGCGAGCCGCCTCCCGCACCGCCGCTCGTCCCACCCGCGACGCCGCCGCTCGTCCCACCCGCAACGCCGCCGCTCGTCCCACCCGCGACGCCGCCGCTCGTCCCACCCGCGACGCCGCCGCCTAAGCCACCCGCGACACCGCCGCCCGTGCCGCCCGTGCCGCCCGTGCCGCCGCCGCCCGTGAAGCCGCCTGAACACACCCCAAACGAGCAGCTCAGCGCGCTGCCGCACCTGACGCAGGCCAAGCCTCCCCGCCCACAAGAGTCACTGACCGTACCGGGCCGACACACCCCCGCCGCGTCGCAGCATCCGGCTGAGCAGGTCGAAGGGCCGCAGGGCGGCGTCGTGGTTCCACATCCCGCCAGCAACAGGATGAATGCGGTGAACCAGCCGCGGATGAAGGTCTGGAAGCCCTGGCCGAGCCCGCTCGGCGACGCGTTGGCTTCAAAGGTGACGTGCGCGGAGGAACTGACGCTGAGGAAGGGGACGAAGTTGCTCATGGCTCTCCACCGGTGATTGGGAGACGGCCCTTCTCTTCATTTCGGGCTGAATCGTCTCAAGGGGAGAAGTCAAAGAAAAGCCGAGCTTGGCGCCCAGTACTCAACAGCTTCTCGGTAAGTGTCGATCTCGGAAACGGGCTGCGTGATTGGTGAAGAGAATAGGGCAGCGCTGAAAGCGGGTGAAAGGTGTGGCGGAGTGCGGCAGCGCTCCTCGACCCACAATCGATTCTACCGCACGACCGACGAGCAGGGATAAGCTCTTGAAGTCATTGGCTCCGACGCGGTCTGGAACCTGGAATCTCTTCAATCTCAGCAGAACTTTCCGGCCTCGTTGCGGCATGGAGCCCGTGTCGGCCCGTGCGCTCGAGGCTGCCGAAACGGCTCCGCTCGACCTGAGCTCCGAGAACGTTCGGTGAGGGTGTCACGACCTCGGCTCCACGTCAGCGGAGCGCGTCGCACGCCTTCACCAACTGCTCGTCGTCTTACCGTGACGTCGTCGGAAGCGCGAAGGCGGTGACATGCCCACGTGGTACGGGCTCGGGTACGTCATCGCGACCTTCAGGTCCGCGGTCTTGCGCAAGGCGCCCTGCTCGTCGGCCGAACGCGAAGAGAGCTGCTCGAGGAGGACCTGACGGGACGACACGCACCGACGCCCATTGGCTCAGCTGCCTCGCGGCAGCGAATCCCACCGGGGAGTGACGCTCGAGAGACCGGTCAATCACCTGCCGCGCTGCCGAACTGCGCCGCAGCGTCGAGGGCGAAGCGTGCGAAGGGGGTCGTCGTTCGGCCCAAAAGCTTCTTGAAGAGCGTGGTGTCGACGGCTCCAAACCAGCCACCGGCCGCCTCTCCATAGATGCCCTTGAAGATGTCCGGCACTCCGAGTTCCTGCGCATGGGCGCTGAAGGCCTCGACGCCATCGACGTGGCTGATGGTTCGCCTGGCGACCCACGAGAGGATCTCGCTGACCTCGGCGGCGGTGAGCGCCTGGGGCCCGGTGAGCTCGAAGGCCTTCCCTTCGAAGGGCGCGCGCTCCGCGGGTGCCGCCGTGATCAACGCGGCGGCCGCGGCGGCGATGTCACGACAGTCGAGCCAGGCGACCTTCGCTGGGCCGGTCGGCAGGAAGAAGCGATCGGCTCGAGGAACGTAGAGCGCGGGCACGGTGAGGAAGTGCTGCATGAAGATGGTGGGGCGAATCATGGTCGCGCTGAGCCCCGCGCTGAGAAGCGCCTGCTCACCCTGCCAGTGCGAAAGCGGAATGCGGCCCGGTGCCGGGTCACCTCCCGGGGCCCGGGCGCCCGTCACGCTCACCTTGACGGCGTAGGAGACGCCAGCGCTCCGGGCCGCCTCCGCCACCTTCCCGTGCCACGCCGCCATGTCGGGGACGAAGGGCGCGATGACGAAGAGCCTGGTCACGCCCTCGAACGCCGCCTTGAGCGAGTCGGGCTTGTCCACGTCGAAGGCCGTGGGCACCACCGTCGCGGGGTTGAGCGCGCGCATCAGCCTGGCCCCGGGCGCTGAGGGGTCTCGCGTGGCGACCCTCACCACGGGCGCGCTCGCGTCTGCCGCGAGCAACGAGACGAACGCGGAGCCAATCTTGCCCGTGCCACCGGTGACGAGAATCGTGTCTGTGCTCATGGGCGCGAGTGTAGTGGCTTGGCGAGCAGGAAGAACGAACTCCCAGCCCGAAAACCCGAGGCGTCCTCCACCAACGACCCTCTTACCACGCCGCTCGTCTCGTTCTGCTCGAGCTTGTCGCCCAACAGTCGCGAGCGCGCCGCCTGTCGGAGATGCTGCTGGACGAGCTGCCCGACACTCTGGTGCCGGGTCCGCGCCGTCGGCTCCCGGCGCCTCGACCGCAGCGCTCTCCTCGACCGAGAGGCCGAAGACGTCACGGTGGGTCCCGAGGCGCTCGGGCTCGGTGCAGCTCGTGTTCGCGCTCCTTCACCGCGATGCCGAACGCGCCCGAGTTCGTGATGCCGATGATGTTGCCGGCCAGCTCGAGGGTCGTGCCAGCTCGGCGAGCCAGGCCACTGAAATCATTCAGTTGCTACCCGGGCCCGGTTCTGGTTTCCCGCTTTGAAATTCCGTATCCGTTCGTCGAGCACCGTTCCCTCGACTGACAGCCGCGGCGCTACGCAGCGTCGATGGCGACGCGAGAAACCTGGGCAGCGCGAGTACATGAGTGGAAGCGAAGTGGGCTGACGGCCGCGGCGTATGCCGAGCGTGAGGGGTTCAACGCCGGCACGCTGACGTGGTGGAGTTCGACGTTGGGCCGCGCGACGCTGGCGACGTCAGGAGCACCGCCGGTCATCGAGGTGATGATGGCGGCAAGGGCAGCGAGCGTGCTTGAGGTTGTGTTGGTGAGCGGCGTGAGAGTGGCGGTGCCTGCCGGCTTCGACGAGGCGACGCTGCGACGCGTGCTGACGGTGCTGGAGGGCGACTGAGGTGCTGCCCTCGTCGGTGCGCATCCTGGTGTGCACGGCGCGCCAGGACATGAGGCGCAGCTTCGACACGCTGGCGGCGGTGGTGAGAGACGTGATGGGCGAGGAGCCGCAGTCGGGAGCGCTCTACGTCGGCAGAAACGGCCTCGCCGACCCTCGTGCTGCCGACTTCCGCAGCGCCCAATCGAGCCTCGGTCACCAGCTTCGGCTCTCGGTTTCCCGGTTTGTGTTTCTTGTTCTTCGTCGGTGACGTGCTCAGGGGCGTGCCGCGGGCGTCGCTGAAGCAGGAATGTCAGTGGTGGCCAGTAGACAGAGGTGGTGGACGAGGGCGGGGAGGACCGGCGACGGGCGCCGGAGAAGTCGGTGTTGCACGAGGCTTTCCGGCGGGGCTGGCCGGAAGTGTCTTCATCGATGCCGACGCGCGTGAAGCGAGAGGGAGAGCGATTTCTCACGTGCGGCGACGTGCGTGCCGGTTTCGTGGAAGTCGCCTGCGAGAGCTGCTCAGAGTCACGGCTAGTGGCCTTCAGTTGCAAAGGCCGCGGGTGGTGCCCGTCGTGCACCACGCGACGCGCGCTCGACACGGGCGTGCGCCTGGAGTCGCTGCTGCCGCGCGTGGCGCATCGGCAATGGACGTTGAGCCTGCCCTTCTCGGTGCGCTTCCAGGTGGTGAAGAAGCCGACGTTGCTCAAGCGCCTCGAGGTGCGGCTGGTGAAAGCGGTGTGGCGCTGGCAACGCCGCGAGGCCCGGCGTCACGGAGCGACGGGCGCGTTGACGGGCGGCGCCATCTGCTTCTGGCAGTGGTTTGGCTCGAGCCTTCAATTGACACCACATCTCCACCTCGTCGTGGCCGAAGCGCAGTGGGGAGAAGACGGCACGGTGGCACCGGTGGCTGCGCCCAGTGACGAAGACGTGGCCCGAATTCTGGCGCGCGTGCTGAGCCAGGCGAAGAAAGACTGGGCCTGGCTCGAGAACGTCTGGCCGGAGGACGACTTCGAGGAGCTGCAGGCGCGCGCCATTCAGGAGCGGCTGGGGCTGGCAGAGCCGCCGCAACGTCGTCACCACCCTCGACGAGTCGCGGTGCGCGATGGCTTCTCAGTGCATGCCGACACGGCCGTGCACGGCAACGACAGGCAGGGGCTCGAGCGGCTGTGTCGCTATGGGGCGAGGGGCGCGGTGGCGGAGTCGCGGCTCCGGCGCCTCGACGATGGCCGGTACGAGTATTCGCCGAAGAAGGGCACCACCTTCACCGTCACCGCGGCAGCGCTGGTGCGTCGGCTCGTCGCGCTGCTCCCTCCAGAGAGGCTTCACCTCACCTCGTTCCACGGCGGCTACGCACCCAACGCCAGCCTGCGGCCCCGCATCACCCAACCGCTTGCGCCTTCGCAACCAGCGCCGATGCCCAGCGCGACACCGGCGACGAAGGTTTCAGCGCCTGCGAAACCGACGCGGCCGCGGCTCGACTGGGCCCAGCTTCACCAGCGCACCTTCGGCACCGACGTGTTGCGCTGCCCCTGTGGCGGAAGGCGCACCATCAGGCGCCTCCATTCCACCCGCAAGCTGGCCGAAGCCCGCCTCACCGAGCTCGGCGTCACCTTGCCCTCGCGGGTGCTGCCGCCAGCCACCGCGCCGCCGCAGTTGTCGCTCTCGATGTGAAGCCCACCTCTCGCTTGATGCCGACCTCGTCGTCACCCTACCGGTGTGCCCGCAGCACTCCTACGCCCACTCACCTCGGCAGAAACGGCCTCGCCGACCCTCGTGCTGCCGACTTCCGCAGCGCCCAATCGAGCCTCGGTCACCAGCTTCGGCTCTCGGTTTCCCGGTTTGTGTTTCTTGTTCTTTCTTGTTCTTCACGCACTGAGAGTGTAGCGCATCCGGTTTTTGAGACACCAGTTTGACTGCATTCAGGCCGCTTTCGCCTCCTTGGCTTCGAGAGCACGCCGGGCCTGGATCGGCGTGATGAAGCCGTGTCGCTCA
>JBILEB010000259.1:0-6756 GCA_044352295.1 Myxococcaceae bacterium | reverse complement strand
ACCCCAACGTGCACCGAGCTGCCAGCAGCTCCCTGAAGAGTGCGAATGGAAGCGTGGCGGAGCGGAACCTCGAGATGGCAAGCGAAGGTCGAGTAACTCAGCGAGCGCAGGAGACGGAGGCGAATTTTCATCACAATGACACGAGTCCGCTGCGGCCTTCAGCCGCACGACCACAGCGCGGGGCCGGGTGCTTGACTCGGAGCGGCCTTCTCATGGAAGCGTCCACTGCCGGTGGCCAACCTGCGGCAGGAGCGCTGCCAGTCGGACTCCCGTCTCCACTGCCCGCCGGTTGGTGCACGACGGGCACCACCCCCTGCCTTTGCAACAAAATGCGACGACTCTCGCCTGGAAGGCCTCCCTCAACACCGACTTCTGCGGAGCCCGACGTCGCTCCTCCTCCACCTCGCCCATGAGAGCGGCGTGTACTCCTCACCCCTGACACGGCTCGGCTCCTTGAGCAGCGTTCCGGCGACGTCCCAGCCGGGCGAGGCCTTCGTCACGCGGAGCACCCGGAAGCGTGCCGGCCGGGTCGCCAATCGTGAGCGTTTCGGGGGCCACCGTGGGCGCCCCACGGCCTCGTGCTACCATCGAGATGGAATGGACGCGCCGCTGACGCCCGGGGAGAAACTCCGCCTCGCCTTCGAGATGCACGAGCTCGGCTGTCAGATGATGCGGCAGAACCTGTTGCACCAGTTCCCGAACGAGACGGACGAGGCGCGTGAGCGCCGCTTCGTGGCGTGGCTGCAGACCCGCCCGGGCGCAGAGCACGGTGACGCCGTCGGTCGGCCGCGGCCGGTGCCATGACGCCGCTCCAGGTCGCGGTTGGCCAGCCAGCCGCCGCTCGATGAACTCCCGCTGAGCGACTCGAGCCGGCTCCTTCGTCGTCAATGCCCTCCCGCTGCGCGCGCTGCCCGTGGCGCGGAGAGCCCGAACCAGATGACAAGCACCCCGAGCGGCCACAGCTGCATCAACAGCCGGTTCAGCAAGGTGCCGTTCTCGGCGAACACCCGCACGCGCTCGGGCCCCACCAGCAGCGCCACCATCATGAAGGCGAGGTTCGCGACGAGCGCGAAGCCCAGGCCCCGCGCCTCCAGCCGTCCACCACGCGCCGCAGCCATCGCCAGACACACCGGCCAGAAGACGCCCCAGGTCCACACGTCGAGCGCGTGCTTGACGAGCAGCGCGCCGAAGGTGCTCACCCACCCGAACTCCGGCGAGGCCAGGGCGTGGTCGCTCGCCACCACGCCGTGCGTGTGCAACAGCCAGCGCCACGTCACCACCGCGATGACCGCCAGCACCGCGGGGCTCGCCCACTGCAACACGGGACGTCGAACGCCGTGCACGGCCAGCGCGCCGAGCGTCGCCGCCAGCACGTGCGTCAGCCCTTCGTCCTTCACCCCCGCCAGCACCACCGCCACGACGCACGCGAGCGGCAGGCGCTCCGTCACCAGGAAGCCCAGCAGCGCCAGCCCCAGCAAGCCGACGGGCAGGTCGACGTACACCGAACGCAGGTGCACCAGCACGAAGGGCGTCGACAGCGCCACGGCCACCGTCACCAGCCGCGCCCCGGCCGCGTCTTCGAGCCTCGGCCACCACGCCTCGAGCGCGACGGCCGCGCACAGCCACACCAACAGGCTCGCCGCCACCACGTGCACCTCGAGGGCGTCGACGCCCAGCGACACCCACCCCACCGCGAGCGGCCACAGCGGCGGGTAGCCGGCCGGGACGAGGTGCTGCGAGGCGTCCAGAGACGCGCGCACGCTGGCGCCGAAGCCGAAGGACTCGAGTCGCGCCTTGCCCAGCCAGACGAACTCGTCCCAGAACGTCGGCACCCACGGGCGCGCCAACATCACGAGGGCGAGCGCCGCCAGGGCGAAGACGGGCAGGCGCTCCGAGCGTTGCGACGGCGGCCGCGGCGCCAGACGGACGCAGACGAGCAAGGCGGAGCCCAGCACGACGCCGACGAAGCCCAGCGCGCTCGAGTACAACATGCCGAGGGCGAGCAGCGCCGACGCGGGTGAGCCGAGCGCCTCGGTCAGCCGCTCCCGCGCGGCGATGGCGCGAAGCACGCTGCCGAGGACGTGGAGACAGAGGAGTCCCGCGAAGGCCATCATCGGTGGCCTCGAGGTTGGCTCGCACCGGCGAGGGAACGTGAGCGCCGCCCGCGCCCCGCCGCGCCCCGGAGACCTGAAAACGCGTGGGACGAAGGCGAACGGGAAGCCGGGGCTGCCTGGTCTGCCGTCCTCGAGGCCCACCGGGAGCGGGCTGCGCGAAGCCACAGTCGAACGGACCCGCTCACGGGCCGACTCCACACACCACGACGTCACCCCGCAGCGGGACGTGGCACGCCGACGTGAGCGAGCTGCCGCGGAGCTCCACGCGCACGCCACCATCGACGGGTGGACGCGCCGGCCACTGGTAGCGCGCGAGCGGGAACAACACGTCGGCGTCGTCTCGCACCACGGTCACGCCGCCCACCGGCCCCGGCGTCAGTCGACGGAGATCCGAAAGGCCAGACATCACCACCGCGGCGACCCCAGCGCGACGGTGCGGCGCGTCCGCACGAAGGGCCATCGACGTCCACAGCCCCGGAGCCGCCGCCAGCACCATCCCCAGCGCCACCACGAGGCGAGGCGCGCGCGTACGCATCAGCCCCACGACCAGCAGGAGCACCACCACGCCGAGCCCGACCGTCCACATCGCGTCGGGAAAGCCCGCGCGCGCCGCTCCGGTGATGCCGTTGGGGCCGTCGATGAGCACCGTCTCGGGCGTGACAAGCGGCGGGCCGGACACCCACCATCGTGTAGCAGACTCGTCGAAGCCCATCGTGGGCGTCGGTGAGCACCTCGTCCGCCGGACTCACCCCTTCGCCGCGAACCAGACGTCTTCCGTCATCTGCCGCCGGCCGTTGCGTACGAAGGTCGAGCGCCTGAGGGACTCTCCTCGCTCGTTCTGCACGCGGTTCCACGCCGTACCACCGACTACGTGGACCCGCCCGCCCAGCGCTGATGGGCACAGGAGACCATGCGGCCGACGCACGGGCACCGACGCACAACCCGACGGGCGCCTTCATGCGCATCGTGCGGTGAGCCAGAGCGAGGGTCTTCGATGCGCCCATGTGCGTCGTCGACATCGAAGGCCACTCGCTGCACGCGACCGTGGAGGGCGAAGGCGAGCCCGCCCTCGTGCCCGTGCATGGAACGCCGGTGGCGTGACGCGGTGCCGCGGGCAGACACCGCGCCGATCAGCGCTTTGAGATCATCGAGACCTCGCTGCGGGACCTCGCCGAACAGAGGGTGATGATGAGTCGGGCGGTCAAGGTCGCCCTCGATTCGCGTGTGAACAACGAGACTCAGCCCGTCGACGCTGCCGGCGCCCGACAGCGACACCTCGCGCCCGGTCCGCTCGTCCCGCCGCGCCGTGGCCCACCAGAGCGCCCACCAGGTATCCCTGTGGTTGCGCCTGGACCAGGCTCACCAACGACCGCACGAAGCTCAGCGCCATGAACCACACGACCGCCGTCGGGGCGGCGCGCCAGGTGAAGGTCGTCGCGACGCCGAGAGCACACCAGAGACGCAGCGAATGCCGTGGTTGCATGGCGCAGCCAGAACACGCTCCATCAGTTCGCCTGAGTTATTGACCATGAAGGTTCGATAACGAATGGTTCGATGAACCCCGGTCGCACGGAAGCGCCCTGCCCCTTGGAGTTCCACCACCCCCCACGCCAGAAAGGTCCCACCTTCCCCTCCACCACCCCGAGCAGCTCGCGCATCCTTTTGAATCATATCATCTTTCTCCCCGGCCCAGGCCTTGCTTGATGCGCTCGGTCGTCCATCTCCCGGGGGTTGTTCCGATGCTCCACGCGCGCACTGCCACCGCTGTCCTTTCCATCGCGGTCCTCACGGCCTGCCCGGGCCCCGCCGCCGAATGGCAAACGCTGTCCGAGAACCTCGACGAAGCCTTGATGGGCGTCGGCGGCACCACGGAGAAAGACGTGTGGGCGGTCGGCGCGGACAAGGGCCTGGGCCCGCTCGTGTTGCGCTTCAACGGCACGGCGTTCGAGCGCCTCGACACCGGCCACCAGGGCGACCTCTGGTGGGTGCACGCGTTCTCCACCGGCCACGTGATGATTGGCGGCGCGAGCTCGACGGTCCTCGAGTTCAAGGACGGCGCCTTCACCCGCCACCTCACGCCAGGCCTCGCGCGGCAGACCGTCTTCGGGCTGTGGGGCCGCTCGCCGTCTGACGTCTATGCCGTGGGCAGCAACACCTCGGGGCGCTCAGGCTTCATCTGGCACTACGACGGCGCCACCTGGCGGGCCGAGAACCTCCCGGACGACGTCCCGCGCCGCGCCGGAGAGCTCCCCGGCCTCTTCAAGGTCTGGGGCACCGTGTCCGAGGTGTGGGTGGTCGGCTCCGATGGCGTGGTGCTGCGGCGCGAAGGCGTGGGGCCCTGGCAGCGCATCACCTCGAACGTCGACGGCACCCTCTTCACCATCGCGGGAGACTCGAAGAGCGTCTACGCCGTCGGCGGTGGCGCGGCGGCCGCGCTGCTGTCGGGCACGAAGGACGGCCTCGCGGCCTCACCCGCCGATGGCCTGGGTCTTCTTCAGGGCGTGTCGAGCAACGGCGCCGTGGTGGTGGCGACCGGTGAAGGCGGCGCGGTGTTCGAGCGTCGTGGCACCTCGTGGGCGCGCGTGCAGACGGGAAGGCCGGCGGTGGAGTCGCTCCACGCGGTGTGGGTCGACCCGACCGGCGGCATCTGGACGGTGGGCGGCAACGTGCTCTCCGACTTGACGAAGGGCGCCTTCTTCCACGCGAGCCCTGGCAAGCGCCCGACGTACGTGCAGCCCGAGAAGCCGACGCCACCCACGCCCACCTGTCCCGCGAAGGACGTCGACCCGCAGCCGAGCGCGTCGGTCGCCCGCCGGTGGAACGAGCAGTTGATGGCTGCCATTCGGCGCGACCTGCCGCGCCCCACCGTGCACGCGCGTAACCTCTTCCACTTCTCCGCCGCCATGTGGGACGCGTTCGCCGCCCATGACGCGGCCGCCCGCGGCGTCTTCGTCACCGAGAAGGTGACCGGCGGCACCGACGCGCAGCGCGACGAGGCCATCAGCTACGCCGCCTTCCGCGTCCTCGAGCACCGCTACCGCTCCGCCATCGGAGGCCCCGTCAGCGTCGCCTGTTTCCGCGCGCTGCTGCAGAAGCAGGGCTACGACCCCGACGACGCCACCGTCACCGGTACCACCCCGCGCGCGCTGGGCAACCGCATCGCCAAAGCCATCATCGACGCGCACGTCAACGACGGCTCCAACGAGGCGAACAACTACAAGGACACCACCGGCTGGAAGTCGGTGAACGCGCCGCTGTCGGTGGAGTCTCCGTCGCGCACGCCCGCGACCGACATCGACCAGTTCCAGCCGCTCGACCTCGCGGTGGCCGCCACGCAGAACGGAATTCCCCAGGCGCCCGGCGTGCAGGGCTACATCGGCGCGCAGTGGCGTGACGTGACGCCCTTCGCGATGACGCGCTCGATGCCAGGCGCGCTCTACGTCGACCCGGGAGCGCCCCCGCGCCTCACGCCGGCCACCATGCGCTGGGCGGTCGACATCATCCGCAAGTCCTCGAAGCTCACGCCCGACACCGCGCTCCGTGACTTCTCGCCGGGCGCGTACGGCAACAACCCGCTGGGCACCAACGACGGCACCGGGCACCCCATGAACCCCCTCACCGGCCAGCCCTACGCACCGGTGCGCGTGCCAGAGGGCGACTACTTCCGCGTGCTGGCGGAGTTCTGGGCCGACGGCCCGAAGTCCGAGACGCCGCCGGGGCACTGGAACGTGCTGGCGAACCAGGCGTCGGACCACCCGAGGTTCTCACGCCGCTGGAAGGGTCAGGGCCCGGAGCTCTCGAAGCTCGAGTGGGACGTGCGCCTCTACCTCGCGCTCAACGGCGCGGTGCACGACGCCGCCATCGCCGCCTGGGAGGTCAAGCGCGCCTTCACCTGCAGCCGCCCCATCACCCTCGTCCGCTCGGCGGCCGCGCGCGGGCAGTCGTCGAACCCCGCGGGCCCCTCGTATCACCCTGATGGCCTGCCGCTGGAGCCCGGCCTCATCGAGGTCATCACCGACGAGTCGTCGCGGCCGGGCGAGCGGCACGCGCACCTGCGGGGCTTCATCGGAGACCTCGCCATCAACGTCTGGCGCGGCGAGCCCGGAGACTTCCGTCGGCAGCTCTCCGGCATCGGCTGGGTGCGGGCCATCGAGTGGGTGCCGTACCAGAAGCGCAACTTCGTCACGCCGGCCTTCCCCGGCTTCGTGTCGGGCCACAGCACCTTCAGTCGCTCCGCCGCCGAGGTGCTCACCTCAGCCACCGGGACGCCCTACGTTCCTGGCGGTCTCGGAGAGGCCCTCATTCCGAAGGACACGCAGCTCACCTTCGAGGTGGGCCCGTCGGTCGCGTTCCCGTTGCAGTGGGCCACCTGGTACGACGCGGCGGATCAGGCCGGCCAGTCACGGCTGTGGGGTGGCATTCACATCGAGCCCGACGACTTCATCGGCCGCCGCATGGGCGCACAGATTGGCGTCGCCGCCTTCCGCAAGGCCGAGACGTATTTCCCCTGACCTCGGAAACACCACTGGTGATGGTGCCTGAGCGCCGTTAAGCACCGCGGCGCTCCATGCTGACCCGCCTCGACACGCGCTCGAAGCTGTTGCTCTCGCTCGCGGGGCTCTTCGTCACCTCGCTGGTGGTG
>JBILEB010000122.1:0-21887 GCA_044352295.1 Myxococcaceae bacterium | reverse complement strand
AGCGGCCGCGCGACAGGGTCAGCTCATCCATCACCTCGGCGGAGGCATCGACGTCGACATCGAGGTCGTCGACCTGGGCCGAGTCCACGCCGCAGGCGGTCAGGGCGAGAATCGAGGTGAGCAGCGCGAGCAGGCGGGCGTTCATGGAGGACTCCGAAGGGTGAGAGGTGAACTGCACGGACGCGATGGATTGCAGTCGCCGTGCCGTCCCCTTGATCCGCCAAGCGCCTGAAATACCTACCACGCCCCTGAATGCCATGTTGCCTGGGAGCAACACGCGATGATTCAGCGAATCATTCGTTGATGTGGTGATGCATCCCCGCTACGGGCTGCACGCGACGACCACCTCGAGCTGCTGCGCCTGGCCCATCACCTGGGTGCACGCGGGGCCGCGGAAGACGAGTTCGCCGTTGTCGCGGTCGGTCCAGCTCCAGCCGTTGGCGCCGGTCGGGTCGAAGGGCACCTCGCCGCCGCGGAACAGCACGCGAATGCCCCCGTCCACGTTCGGCACCGAGCTGGTGAGGAAGGTGCATCGGCCCACCTGGTCGCGAATGGTGGTGAGCGCCGTCTGCAGGTCCTGGGTGTTCTCGGCGGCGAAGTACTTCCGCGGGGCATTCACGCGTGGCCGGCCGCCGGCTTCGGCCATCTGGTCGAGCACGCCGGTGAAGACGGCGTTGGGGCTCTCGATGCCGATGACGTAGGTGGGAATGCCCGCCGCCAACGCGTCGCGCAGGCGTTCGATCGAGCGCTGGTCGTCGACACACTCCTGCGCGGAGCACGGCGGCATCAAACACAGACACAGCCGCGGCGCGAGTTGGGCGTTGCAGTTGGGCACGCCATCGGTGGCGAGCACGAGGGCGCGCGCGCTGGTGGCGGTGCGGCGGCCCTGGAGGGAGGCCACTCCGGCGAGAATGGCGTTGGCCGTCGGGGTGCCGCCTCCGGGAGCGGTCGCGCCCAGCGTCGTGAGGATGGTGGAGACGTTGCCCAACCGCGGCGCGGGCATCGCCATCGTGGGTGCGGTGCAGGCGTTGCTCTGGCTCACCGGGTAGAGGAGGAGTCCGAGCTCCATCGTCTGGTCGACCGACGGCAGGCTCTGCTGGAGCGAGCGCACGAGCGCGTCCCACTTCGAGGTCGCGCCCTGGAATGGGTCCTCCATCGAGCCGGAGCGGTCGAGCACCAGCACCACCACCGGCACCGCGGGCGTCAGCGTGAAGCGCCCGTCGAGGCACGGCTTGCCACCGTCCGGCACGCCTGCGTCCACGCCGGCGTCAAACCCTGCATCGACTCCCGCGTCGAACCCCGCATCCACGCCAGCGTCGACACCTGCGTCGACGGAGGAGGCGTCTTCCACCGAGGCATCCACCGGCATCGGCGGCGGAAGGGGCGGAGGGTCGTAGCGCAACACGTCCGTACGACCGCAGGTGAGGGCGACGGCGCCGAGCAGCCCGACGAGAAGGTGCGTGCGCCTCACGGTGTCGCACTCAAGTCTTCCCAACTCGCTGACACAAGCGACCCCCGTCGCGGCGGGAGGCTTGCGCGACAACGCTCGGATGCGTCTCGTGGGCGTCGGGCTGACGGTGGCGGTGATGGCGTGCGCTCCGCTGGAGCTTGTGGTGAAGGACCGCCTCGTGGTCGTGCAGCCCGGCGGCACCTGCCCGCAGCGATTCAGCCTGCCAGCGGCGCGCTCCGCAACGCCCTCCGCTCATTCACGACCACCGCGCCCCGCGCCCGCAGCTCGGCCTCCTGCGCGAGCCACAGCGCCGGGTACTTGTAGAACGGCACCTGCGGCTGCAGGTGGTGCACGAGGTGGTGGGACTGGTTGAGCAGCACCAGCTGCCACAGCCAGCCCACCCGCATCGAGGTCGCGCGGAAGCGGTCGTCACGCTGCAAGACGGTGTGCGGCCGGTGGGGGAGCCAGTCGAACGCGAACGCGAGCAGCCCCAACGCCAGCCGCGACGACACGAGCCAGGCCAGCGCCACCACGCCGTACCCGCTCGACACCAGGAGCGCGACCGTGCCGACGAGCAGCGTGAGCGAGATGATGACATCGGCCACCTCGCCCGGCGGCCGCCCGGCGCGCAGGTACACCGCGTAGTAATGGAGGTCCTGCGTCATCCACCGCAGCGGCAACAGCACCGAGGGCCCGCGCGCGCTGTAGTGGTCGGGGTCTTTCGCCGGGTCGTTCGTGTGCGCGTGGTGCTCCAGGTGAACGTGCTTGAACGCGAGGTACGGCCCGAAGAGCGGAATGACGGCCAGCCGCCCCACCGCGTCGTTGAGCCAGAGGTGCTTCGAGGCCACCGCCTTGTGGGTCGCGTCGTGGAGCGGCGTGAACGCCACGTACGCGCCCAGCGTCATCGCCACCAGCCCCAGCCCGAGGTCGCCGCGTGCCACCAGCGCGAGCCCCGCGCCCCACCCGAGCAACGCGAAGACTGCCAGCAGCAGCGTCGGCCAGGCGAAGGGAGGAACCGTGAGGGCCTGCTTGAGGGACGTCGTCATCGTGCGCTCCGTTTGGTCGTTTGGCCAAGTGTGACGCAGAGGCGTGGTGGTGGGCAGGCCTTGCGAGAGATTCTGTTGGTCAATCGCCAAGCTCAACCGGTCACGACAGGAGGTCTCGCCTTCGCTCGGTCCACCCGACAGGCCCATCCGCGGTGTTCGAGGCGTGCTGAGGCATGGTTCTGAAATCCACGGCCGCTCTTCAATCGTTCGCGCAAGACGCGCTTCGAATGGTGTGGCGAGTGGGTGGTGGGGCCTGGTCGACATCGACCGTCGCCCACGGCAGGCGCTGGCAGCGGTGAAGCGCGGCTACGGCTTGGAGGCCCGTCACTCCTTCTCGACGTCGCGGTCCCACAGTTGGGCGGTGGCGCCGCCGGGCAGCTGCTTGAGGCGGTCGGTCAGCACCTGCGCGAGCGCGACGGAGCGGTGCTTGCCGCCCGTGCAGCCGATGGCCACCGTCAGGTACGACTTGCCTTCCTTCTGGTAGCGCGGGAGCAGGAACGCGAGCAGGCCCTCGACGCGCAGCACGAACTCGGCGGCGCCCTCCTGGCCCAGCACGAACTGCGAGACGCGCGCGTCCTTCCCGGTGAAGGCCTTGAGCTCGGGCACGAAGAAGGGGTTGGGCAAGAAGCGCACGTCGAAGACGAGGTCGGCGTTGCTGGGGACGCCGTACTTGAAGCCGAAGCTCATCACCGTGATGGCGAGCTCGGTGGTGCGCTCGACGCCGAAGCGGGCCATCACCTGCCGACGCAGCTCGTGCACCGTCATGGTGGAGGTGTCGAGCACGTGCTCGGCGGCCTCCCGCAGCTCGGCGAGGAGTCCGCGCTCCCTGGCGAGGCCGTCGGCGACGGTGCCGCGCTCCGACAAGGGGTGGCGGCGGCGTGTCTCGCTGAACCGCCGCGCGATGGCTTCATCGGAGGCGTCGAGGAAGAGCACCTGCACCTCGTGGCCCGCGCGGCGCGCTTCGTCGATGGCCCGGGGTGCGTCCTTGAGGAACTCGCTTTCACGCGCGTCGATGACGAAGGCCAGGCGCTGCGTCGGGTCGCCCAGCTCGGTCACCTTCATCAGCAGCGGCGCGGGCAGGTTGTCGATGCAGGTGAAGCCCGAGTCCTCGAGCGCGCGAATCGCGGTGGACTTGCCGGCGCCGGACATTCCCGTGATGACGATGATGCGCTTGCCGGCCATGACCATCGTCACCCTACAGCGGCTCGCTGACGCGTGGAATCGTCCTGCCCGACTCCGCGACACGACGTCGGCACCATGCCGAGACGCCGGGAGTGATGCCGGGGACGCCGAAGACGCGGGAGTCGTTCACCGGACGCTGGCATCGCCTCGTTGGTGGGTTGCCGTGACGGCTTCACGGTCGCGCTGACTGGCGGCACAGCCTTCGCACGGCCCGGTGGTATGAAAGGTGTCATCTTCAATCTCTTCGAAGAGTTCATCGTCGAGACGTTCGGCGACGAGGCGTGGGAAGCGATTCTCGAGGCGTCGCCCCACGAAGCGCGAGAGGTGCGCGTCGGGCCCCACACCTACCCCGACCACCACATGCAGCACCTGGTTTCGGCCGCTTGCCGGGTCAGCGGGTTGCCTCCGGATCAGGCGGTGCGCGCGTTCGGAAAGTTCCTCTTCGGCGGGGTCGCGCGTCGCTACCCCTCGTTGGTCAACCAGTTCCACGACGCGCCCTCGCTCCTCAAGGGCATCGACTCGATCATCCACGTCGAGGTCAACAAGCTGCTCCCGGGTGCCCAGACACCCCGGGTCCTCTGTCAGGAACATGACGATGGCAGCATGACCCTCACCTACGAATCGGCGCGGAAGATGTGCTCGCTGCTCGAAGGCCTGCTCGATGGCCTGGAGGCCCACGCGGGCGCACGCATCGAGCGCACCCATGACGTGTGCATGCAAAACGGCGCGCCCCGCTGTGAGCTGCGGCTTCGGTTCAGCGCGGTGCGCGCGGCCGCGTGAGTGGACCCATGTCGGACCTGCTTCAGCGAAAGCTCGCACGCTCCGAGGCCCGGGTACGTCTGCTCGAGTCGCTCATCGAGGACAAGACGCGCGAGCTCTATCTGCAGACGGTGGCGCTCAAGGCGAGCAACGAGGCCCTCGAGCGCATCTTCGACGCCATGCCGGGCCCGGTGCTGGTCCTGGACGAAGGGCTGGTGGTGCAGCGCTTCAACCTCTCGGCACTGCAGATCCTGGGCGTGACACCGTTGGCGCTGTCGGGTCTTTCGGCGTCGCGCTTCTTTCCACAGGTGGCCGAGGTGGTGGCGCGGCTCGAGGGTGACCGTGGCTCGGTCCTTACCGAGACCGGGTGGAGCATCGAGGGGCCGCCGTTGCCCGTCCTGGTGACGGTTGCGCGTTTCCCCGAGGGCGTCGAGCGTCGGTTCGTCGTCATCGCCCTCGACCTCCGCGACCGCAAGGCGCTCGAGCTCGAGCTGCGGCATGCGCAGAAGCTCGAGGCCATCGGGTCGCTCGCGGCAGGCGTCGCGCACGAGGTGAACACGCCGCTGCAGTTCGTGTCGGACCACGTCGAGTTCGTCATCGAGGCGCTCGGTGGCTTCGACGCCTTCGCGCGGCGCATCGAAGAGGCGGCGCCCGACGTGTGGAGCCGCCTGGGCGAGGCGCCGGCATTCGAAGACCTGCCCTTCTTCCGTGAGCGGCTGCCGCGGTCGCTCGGGCAGATCCGCTCCGGCCTCGCGCGGGTGAGCGACATCGTTCGGGCCTTGAAGGACTTCTCGCACCCGGGCGGTGAGAAGGCCCCCGTCGCCCTCGCGCGGCTGGTACATCGGGCGGTGACCGTGGGCCGCCATGAGCTCAGGGGCATCGACGTGCAGGTCGACGTCCTCGAGGCGCTCGAGGTCCATGGCTACGAGAGCGACCTCAACCAGGTGATGCTCAACCTGCTGGTGAACGCGGCGCACGCCATCGCCGA
The DNA here is from genome assembly GCA_044352295.1 of Myxococcaceae bacterium. Lineage (GTDB taxonomy): Bacteria > Myxococcota > Myxococcia > Myxococcales > Myxococcaceae > Xiheimicrobium. The sequence goes on along the minus strand of JBILEB010000122.1, from coordinate 16,462 downwards.
GCGGCACGGCGACGTCACCGGCGGCCGCATCGTCGTCACCGCCACCACCTCGGCCGCGGGCACCGTGATCCACGTTCAGGACAATGGTGGCGGCATGCCCGAAACCGTGCAGGCGCGCGTCTTCGAGCCGTTTTTCACCACCAAGCCCGTTGGCAAGGGCACGGGCCAGGGGCTGCCCATTTGCCGAAAGCTCATCGTGGAGCGGCACGGCGGCAAGCTCTGGTTCGACAGCACGCCTGGCGAGGGCACCACCTTTCACGTCGGCCTGCCCGCATGGCAGGCCACCATCCCTGGAGCGAACCATGAACCTTCCCATCGTGCTGTTGGTGGATGACGAGCCATCGGTCGTCGAGGGCCTCGAGCTGCGGCTGCGGAGCAAGGCCTTCCGGGTGATGACGGCGACGTCGGCCGCGCGCGCGCTCGAAGTGATGAGCCAACACGAGGTGGCCGTCGTGGTGTCCGATGAACGCATGCCAGGCATGCCGGGGAGCGAGTTCCTCACCGTCGTCGCCCGGACCTTCCCCGAGACGGCGCGCATCATCCTCACCGGGCAGGCGTCGGTGGAGGCCGCGATGAAGGCCATCAACGAGGCGAAGGTCTCACACTTCCTCACCAAGCCCTGTGACGCGAAGGCCCTCAGGGCGCTCATCGAGCGGACGCTGGTCGAGCAGTTGGTGGAACCGGCGCCGGCGCCTGACAAGCAGCAGGGCGCCATGCGGTTGCTCGAGACGTTGCACCCGGGCATCGGGGCCGTCCGCCGGGACGAGTCGGGCGCAGTGCTGCTCGATGACGTCGAGGACGCCGCCTGAACGACGCCTCGGTCATCGCCAGGAAGATGCAGGCCCGTGTGGTCTCCTGAGGACTCGTCGATGCAGCAGAACGCACTCTTCCACGGTGTCTGTGGCGCCCCACGCAGCCCTCCGTCCTCCGTCACCCGCCCTCCCCGAGGTCGCCCATGAGCTTCATGAACGACCTGTGGCTCATGGTGGCGACGCAGTACCTGGTCTTCGGACTCATCTGGTTGATGTCTGCGCGGAATCGCCACGCGCCGGGAAACGGGCTGCTGGGCATCGGCTGGTTCAACGTGCTGCTGGGGCTGGGTGTGGCGTTCGGTGTGCTGCCGCTGCAGTCGGCGCGCACGGGGGCGAGCCTGCTGCACATCTCGGCGTTCGTGGTGGCCTGGATCGAGACAGCGATGGTGCTTGAGCTGCCGCCGCGTCGGCGTGAGGTGCTCGCGGTGGCGGTGGGCTCGAGCGCGCTCATCGTGTGGCTGGGGAGCACCGGTCGTACTGGCGATGCGCGCATGGCGGTCTGCTTCGCGACGGTTGCGTACATCGTGGTGCGGATGTCGCTGCTGGCGTGGCGACCGCTCCTGCTCCGTCACGGCGCGGGCATCACGGGCGCCGTCATGACGATCGCCACCGTGGCCGTCCTGATCCTGGTGGTGCAGGTGGTAGGCGGGCTGGTGTACGGCTGGCCGCTCGAGGTGGACTCGCGCAGCGAGCAGTCTCTGGGGCTGGCGTACGTCGCGCTGCTCGGCATGGCGACCATCAACGCGCTGCTCGGCTACTGGGTGCTGCGCCACGTCCTCGGGCAGCTCGAGCGCCTGAGCCTGGACGACGCGCTCACCGGGCTGCCCAACCGCCGCGCTCTGCACCGGCGCTTCGAGCTCGAGTGGAACCGCTGGCGCCGCGGGGGCGCGCCGTTCGCGGTGTTGTGCCTGGACATCGACCACTTCAAGTCCGTCAACGACCAGTACGGTCACCCCGCCGGCGATCGGGTGCTGCTGATGATCGGTGGGGCGATCGCCGTGCAGCTGCGGTCCACTGACCTGGTGGCCCGCGCGGGCGGCGAGGAGTTTGTGGTGGTGCTGGAGGGCACCGATGCGCTCGAGCGCGCGTGGCACGCGGCCGAGCGCTTGCGCCGCGCGGTGGAGCAGCTGCCCACCGGCGAGGGCGCGCTGCCGCGACCCGTGACCATCAGCGTGGGCGTGGCGCGCGTGGAGCCTGGCGACGCCCGCGTGGCCGACGTGGTGGCGCGTGCCGACGCCGCGCTGTACGAGGCCAAGCAGGCGGGCCGGAACCGCGTGGTGCTGTCGGCGCCGAAGGGCGAGGTGCAGACGGCGGGGGTGTGAGTCAGCGGGTCAGTCGTGGCCGCGCGCTTGGGCGAGGTCGTCGAGCTCCAACACGAAGCCTCAATCCTGCCAGAATGGCCGCCTGCGCGAGCGCGACACCTCCGCTGACGCTGCAGCGGCGCAAGTCGCCTCCCACCGGCGCTGGTGCCCGTCGTCCACCAACCGCCGCGCGGTGGAGACGGGCGTGCGGGTGGCGGCGCTGTTGCCGCCCGTCGCCCACCGCCAGTGGACGTTGTCACTGCCCTTCACGCTGCGCTTCCTGGTGGTGAAGCGGCCGGCGTTGCTGAAGCGGCTGGAGCGGCTGCTGGTACGCGCGGTGTGCCTGTTGCTGCGACGGCAAGCGCGACGCCTCGGGGGCCGACGTCTCTGCGTGGTGGCGCCGTCGTCTTCACCCAGTGGTTCGGCTCCAGCCTGCACCTGACGCCGCACCTCCACGTGCGGTCCCTCCACCAACACACCTTCGGCGTCGATGTCCTGCGGTGTCCAACGCGGCGGCCGTCGTCGCATTCTCGCCGTCCACGCCAAGCCACTCCTTCCCCTCGCTGGCTGGCGTCGCCCTCCTGCTGCGCTTCGCGCGATGGCCTCGCCAGGGCCCCCGTGTGTCCCTCCCCGGTGTTTCGGCTTCTCCTCGCCTTCCCGTCACCCCTCGAGCGCTCGCCCGTCAGCCCGCCTCCTCACCTCAGCCTCCAGCCCTCGTCCCGATTCCCGCCTGGTCCTTCTCTCCGTTTCTGAGTCGACGGGCAGATCATCAGGTACCACCCATGACCGCGCAGAGGTCTGTTTCAACTTCGCAGGTCTGGTAGCTGCGCTTCACGATGACGACGTGGGCGTTCCGGCGACTGCAGGGCACCTGGCTGTTTCACGACTTGCCGCATGGAGCGCTCGAGCATCTTGCGAGCCACGCGAAGGAAGTCTCACTTCGTGCGGGTGAGGTGCTGCTGAAAGAAGGCGACCGCGGAGACGCGCTGTACGTCGTCATCGAGGGCGCGCTCGGCGTCACGCAGGCCTCGCCGAAGGGAACCGTGGTGCTCGGAGAAGTCCGCCGTGGAGAACATGTCGGTGAGCTCGCGCTGCTCGAGAATGCGCCACGCACGGCGACGGTGACGGCGTCGGTGGCGACGCGGGTGCTCGAGGTGACGCGGCAGGGCTACGACGCGTGCGTGCGCGAGTTCCCGCAGGCGACGTCGACGCTGACACGACTGTCCGAGTACCGCCGCGCGTGGGCCGGCGTTCGTCGCGTTCGCCCGTCGACGCGCGAGGTCGTCGCGATGTTGGCGGAGGTGTTCCCCGAGGTGCCGTCGCAGCAGCTTGCCTCGCTCGCGGACGAGGTGGAGTGGGTGACGGTGCCGACTGGCGCGGTGCTCTTCCGTCAGGGCGAGGCAGGTGACGCGCTGTACTTCGTGGTGCGTGGCGGGCTCGACGTGGTGGCCCAACGTGATGATGGACGAGACGTTCGTCTCGGCGAAGTCGCTCCCGGCGAGCCTGTTGGAGAGATGGCGCTGCTCTCGAATGAGCCGCGCATGGCGACGGCGCGGGCGAACGGCGACTCCGAGCTCATCAAGCTCTCACGCACGGGCTTCGAGTCGCTCGTCTCGACGCACCCGGCGGCGATGGCGTTGTTCGCGCGCACGATGGCGACGCGGTTGTCGAGGGCCGCGCGTGGGCGTGGAGCGATCTCTCAGCTGCGCTCGGCGCGCACCGTCTCGCTCGAGGACTGCACCAGCGCGGTGTCGATGGTCGACCCGGTGATGCTGAACCTGAGCATCACGCAGCTGTACCACCGCGTCGCCGTCGACCTCACGCTGTTGCTCGGCGCGCAGGACGCGAACTGGTTCTGCTTCGGGTGCCGCGCGTCGAAGACGGCGGGCGCGTCGATTCGGCTCGAAGAGGTGCCGTTGCGTGACGTGCTGCAACGCACACCGGTGTGGCCGCTGCTGACGAGGGGCCTCGAGCTCTCTCGCCGGACCACGCTCGTGCGCGCCTTCGACGACACGCTGCAGACCGTGGGTGACCGCGTCGCGAAGGGGAACCGGTTCATCTTCGAAGAGATTGGGCCGGCCTTCGTGCAGTTCGTCTCGGCGTTCGCGAAGGCGCATGAGTACGACCGCGCGAAGTTGGAGCTGGTGCTGTCTCGGTTCAAGGCAGGGCCGAGTGAGCGCGGAGGCCAGGACACGCTGAAGGGCGCGGTGAGCGCGTATTACGAGGCGGCGTTCGAGCGGTCGGCCAAGCGGCGCAGCGAGCTCATTCTGCTCGGGAGCATGAAGGTAGGCCTGCACGAGCAGACGCGGGTCGACCCGATCCTCGACGAAGCGCTCGATGCGCCGCTCGAGGTGTTCTTCGACCAGCTCGCGGGGCGGCTGCCGAGGCCGGTGCGGGGCGTGGCGATGAAGGCGCGGCCGATGGTGCAGCGCCGGGTGCGCGCGTTCCTCACGCGGCGGCTGATGCGTATGCGGTTGCCCGACGTGACGCTCGACCTTGGTGGCGACGTGCCGCCGTATAGCGAGAAGAGCCGGTTTCCTCCTGGCCTCGAGAGGCTCGAGCACCCTGAGCTGCGCGCGCTGTACGAGTCGTTCACGGCCGGGGCCCCGAGCGCCGCGCGTGACTGGACGAGCCTGGCCGACCGCATGCGGTACATCTCGACGTTGTTCCGCACGAGGCAGAAGTCGCTGCAGCTGTTCGAGCCGCCGTACCTCGATGAGCAGCAGGCAGACATCGCCGCGCGCCGGGTGCCCGCGGGAAGGCTCTGACGCTCAGCCCATCGCTCGGGTTTCGCGCAGCACTGCTTTCACGTCGCACTCGGAATTGAGGCTCTCAATCAGCGGTGCGTCGAGTGGCGCGCCCTGGAGCACTCGCTTCACGGAGGGCGAGCGGAAGCTCCCGGTCGAACATGAACTTCGCGAACGCCACGAAGCGCTTCGCATCGCCGGTCAGTTGCGAGAGGAGGGCTCGCGTTCCATCGGGGTCTGCTCCCTTCGGAAAGCGCTGCTGGCCACGCTGCCACTTCGATTTCAGACGACGACTGAGCTGCGAGCGGTGCAGGGCCGCGGCCCGTGGGGAGTCCCTCACGGGGCCGCGACGAAGTTCCACACGTCGAAGGCCGAGTTGCGCAGCACGGGTTGCTGGTCGAACACCTCGAGCTGCCAGGCCGCCTCGACGCCGTCCTTCGACACCAGCACCGCGCGTGGCGTCCCGCCCTCGACCGACAGCCGCACCGTGCCGACCGCGAAGTCCTCGCTGCGGCGCTTCGACGCGGACGGGCCCTGCAGGTACGCGAAGCGCAGCACCCCGCCGTCGTCCCAGAACTCCACGCCGGAGCCGCCGTAGAAGCCCAGCAACGGCGCGCGCCCGGTGTATCGCTGCTCGCCGCCACAGAACGTCCACCGCCTGATGAGGCGCGCCTTCAGCGTGGCCACCGAGTCGAAGCTGGCGGCCGGGCCCCAGGCCTCCATCGGGCACGTCGACACCGCCTCGGTGAGGCCGCAGAGGGTTTCGAAGCCCAGCTCGTCGTCGCTCCCGATGGGAACGCGCGGCTGACAGCCCACCAGGAGCCCCAGGAGGCCCACCAGCACGAGGCGCTCACTCATCGCCATCGACCGCCTTCGAGGCCTCCTGGAGGTCCTCCCAGCCGCAGGCGAGCCGAATGCGGGGCAGGTAGGTGGACTGGGCCTCGAGCGCGAGCAGGTCGCGCAGCGGGGCCCTGGCGAGCGCTGGGCGGCCCACCTGACAGGTGGCCATCACCTCGATGGCGAGGCGCTCCTCGCGAAAGGCGCTCTCCGGGAAGAGGCGCTGGTGCCGCTGCGCATGGCCCAGCGCGCCCAGAAACTGCCCCTCGTCGAGCGCCACCCGCGCGTCCATCAACAGGCCCACCTCGAGCGCCCAGCGGTCCGCGGCCTCGGCGGGGAGGGTGTAGGACAGCTGCCGCAACGAACCATCATCGCGAGGCGCCGTCGCACTCGTCGCGCTCGCAGCGGCGGGAGGACACCGGGGCGCTGGCGTCACCACCGTCGGCGGGCATTGCGGCGGAGGCATCGGGGCGGGCGCAGGACACGCGGGCGCGGCGGGGCACACCATCGCGCTGGTGACCGCGGGTGACGTCGGCCGGGAGGGCGGCACGTCGCGCGCGCGCAGCCACTGCCAGGCGCCCAGGCCCACCGCGGCGAGGGCCAGCGCGCCGCCGCCGAGCTTGAGGAACGCGAGCGGCACGGCCGTGAGCGCGGGCTCCTCGGTGGCCAGCGTCGCCGTCACCCGGGCGCGCACCCGGCGCAGGTCCTCGGCGCTGGGCTCGGCCTCGCGTCGCGCCGTCTCGAGGAGCTCCTTCGTTCGGGCGGAGAGGCTCATCGCGCACCTCCATGACGGGCCACCGCGGCCTCGAAGCGCTCTCTGGCCAGCCGCAGCCGCGAGTAGATGGTGTTGACGTTGACGGTGAGGACCTCGGCGATTTCCGGCGCCGTCAGTTGCTGCAGCTCGGCGAGCACGAACACCATGCGCAACGGCTCGTCGAGCTCATCCAGGCAGCGGTTGACGAGGTCGAGGGCCTCGGTCGTCTCCTGCGGCCGCGATTCGCCAGGCCGCGGGAGGGCGTCGTTCGCGTCGCCGCGTCGCCGCACCTTCCGGGTGTGGTTGCGGGCCACGCCCACCGCGATGCCGCACAGCCAGGTGCGCAGCGAGGAGCGCCCCTCGAAGGTGCCCAGCTTGCGGTACACGGTGAGGAAGACCTCCTGGGTGGCGTCGTCGGTGTCGGCCTTCGAGACGCCCAGGCCGCGCAGCGTCTTCCACACGAAGGGCGCGTGGGCCTCGTAGAGGCGGTCGAAGTCCTCCAGGCGAAGGGCCAGGTCTCCCGTGGGAGTGGCCGGCGCCGTCATGTCGAGCTCGTCGGAAGCCATGGTGTCTTTCCCGGTGAGTGTCGGCAGCGCAGCGTTTCCATCACGGCAGGTAGAATTCCATACCGAGGGTGAGGCGGCCCACCGGGAGCCCCATGCGGTGCACGTCCACCACGCCCATCGGGGTGTCGATGACGAAGAGGGGCCGCAGGGCGTTGACGCCGAGCTCCAGGGAGCCCGTGACGCGGAAGAGGGGGGACAGTTGACGGCCGACCGTGACGCCGCCGAGGGCCATCACGGCCTGCGTGTCCGCCGCCAGCGGCTGGGAGATGCCCAGGCCAGTGACGCGGAGGAAGGCCACTTCGGCGCCAGCGCAGGGCCCGAGGAACCAGGCCTGGGCAGGCTCGAACAACCAGCAGCCACGCGCCCGAATCGACGTGACGGCGAAGCGCGCCCCGCGGCGGGGGTCGGCGGTCTGCGCGTCGAGCCAGGGGAAGACGGCCGCTTCGAGGCGGAGGCGGCCGAACGCGAAGGCGACGCCCACGCCTGCGGAGAAGCCCGGACCCGGGAGCAGGCCCACGGTGCTGCCGAAGAGGCCCTGAAGGCGAAGGCCCAGGCGAAGGGTGCGTGGCGGGCGGCCGGAGCCATCTTCCTCTTCCTCGGGCAGTGGAGGGGGCGGCTCCTCGGGCGGTGGTGGGGTCGCAGGCGGTGCCGGCGGAAGGACGGCGGGGGTGCTGACGCCCGTGTCGTCCGGCGGCATCGTGGTGGCGGCGAGCGTCAACACCAGCACCGCGGCCTCGGCGACGCGCGCACAGTCCGGCGCATCGACGGCGCGGGTGCGGCTCTGCCCGTCACGGGCCTTCGTGATGATGACGGCGCGCCAGGGGGTCTGGGCCGTTCGCGGCTCGTCGATGCGCACCGACGCCGAGAAGGTGCGGTCCTTCGGAATGGCGTCCTTCATCCGCTCGGAGAGGGCCATCGGGTCGGGACAGCCCTCGGGCACGAGCCAGTCGACCTGCAACCGCTCGGGAGGGGCGGGCTGCGCGAGGAGGAGACCCACCAGGAGTTGCAGCGTCATGACCTGTCCTCACCGGCCCCAGCTCCACCTGCAGGACCTCCGTGACGGAGTCCTGGCCACCCGTCAATGGACTGAGTGTCACCAGCCTCGCGCTTCCGTGACGTCCCCGTTCATCGCGCAGCGGAAGCTCGACGACGACGCCGGTGGTGAGCGTCAGCAGGTGCATGCGCTACTCGGTCCAGCGGATGACATAGGTGGCCCCGCACGTAGAGCGCTTCGATGGAGGTCTCGAAGACGAGTGGCTCGGACACGGCGCGCAGTGTGCTCCAGGTCAGGGCCGTCCGCGAAGTCGGCCCACGAGCGTCAGCGTGGCGAACGCGAAGGCGAGCATCAGCACGATGGCGGCCCCGGACGGCGCGTTGAGGCGCGTCGACACCAGCACGCCGCCGACTCCGCCAAAGGCGGCGACACCGACACTCACCCACGCCACGCCGAGGAGGCTGCGCGCGACGCTCCGGCCCGCGGCGGCTGGCACGAGGAGCATCGCCTCGACCATCAACGCTCCCATCACCTTCACCGAGGCCACGATGGCGAGCGTGAGGAGCACGACGAAGCCGTACTCGAGGTGCGCCGAGGGCAGGCCTCGAGCGGCGGAGAGCCGGGCGTCGAGCGTGTCGAGCACCAGCGCGTTGTGAAAGCGCAGGAGGACGATGACGACCACCACCAGCGCGACGGCCAGCAGGCCGAGGTCGAACGGCGTCGTCGTCAGCACCGAGCCGAACATCACCGCCTCGAGCTGGTGCACGTTGAAGCGCTTCGTCACCACCGTGAGGAGCAAGACGCCCAGGCCCAGCGTCACCGCGAGCAGCACGCCGACGAGCGTGTCTGGCGGCAGGGCGGAGCGGCGGCGCACGAAGACGAGTCCGACTCCGCAGAGCAGCGAGAAGCCGAACACACTGGCCCAGGGCGCTTCGACGGGCTCTCCGAGGAGCACCCCGAGCGCGACGCCGGTGAGGACCGCCTGGCCGATGGCAGCGGAGAAGAACGCGAGGCGTCGCGCGAGGACGAGGGGCGAGAGCAGTCCCAGCAGCGGCGCCGCCAACGCGACGGCGACGAGCGCGCGCTGGACGAAGGGCAACAGGAGCGTGTCCATCATGACGGCGCTCCAAGCGTGGTGACGGCCGTGGCCAGGCGCTGAACCGACGGCGCGTCGTGAGAGACCCAGAGCACGGTGTGGCCCGCGGCGGTGGCGGTGGTGAGCGCGCGATGGAGCCGCTCGACCGCGGCCGCATCCAGTCCGGCTTCGGGCTCGTCGAGGAGCAGCACGCCCGGCGGCGAGGCCAGCGCGTCGGCGAGGAGCACCCGGCGAAGCTCTCCGCCCGAGAGGTCGGCGAGGGGACGCCGGGCGAGGCTGGTGAGGGCCATGGCCTCGAGCGCGTCACTCGTCGCGCGCCGCAGCGACGCTGGGGTTCCAAGCCACGACGGGCGCGAGGTGCGGGAGAGCGCGAAGAACTCCTCGACGGTGAGCGGGAGCGCCGGTGTGTCGAGGCGCTGCGGGACGAGCGCCAGCGGCGTGCCGGCGGCGAGCTCCAGCGTGCCGGTGTGGGGCAGGAGGCTCAGCACGCAGTCGAGGAACGTGGACTTCCCCTGTCCGTTGGGGCCGACGAGGGCGTGCAGCGCGCCGCGCTCGAGGGACAGCGACACGGGCGCCAGCCGGCCCTGGACCGCGACGTCCACCGCGCGCAGCACCGTCATCGTGAGAGCGCCTCCACCAGAACGTCGAGGCTCTGGCGAACGTCGGTCTCGAAGCGCGAGGGGGTGAACTCGCCGGTGGCGATGTGGCTCACCACGACGACTTCGGCGCCGGCTTCGCGCAGCACGGCGGCCATGGCGGATGGAAACGACGCCTCCGACACCACCACCCGCGCCTCATTGCGCTTCACCAGCCCGATGACGGCCTCCAGCTCCTGAGCCGTCGGGAGCAGTCCATGCGCCGGCTCGACGACGGCCGCGAGCTCGAGCCCGAGTTCTTGAAGCAGGTAGGAATACCCGTCGTGCACCGTGATGACGCGGCGGTGCTTCACCCGGGCGAGCTTCGTCACGGCGCTGGCTCGCAGGGCCCGCAGGCGCTTCGCATACGCCGCGGCGTTGGCCTCGAGCCGTGCGCGCCACTCGGGACGGAGGTCGGCGAGCGCGCGGGCGATGACGAAGGATTGGGTGATGGCGTTGCCGAGCGAAAGAAACGTGTGGGAGTTCGGCGCTGTGGTCCCCGACGAGCGCAGGAGCGGCGTTCCCTCATTCACGTGAATGACGCGCAGCCGGGTGTTCCCCGAAGCCGTCACCATCTCGTCGATGAAGGCGTCGTGGCCGAGGCCGTTCACCACGAGCACGTCGAGGCGGGCCAGCGTGGCGACGTCCTGCGGGCGCGGTTGGTAGCTGCCGATGTCGACGTCTCCCGGCACGACGGGGACGACCTCGACGCTCAAGCCCTCGGTGACGGCGCTCGTCCACGAGGCGTAGGGATGGAGCGTGACGCCGACGCTCAGCGGCGCCGCGGCGAGGAGCGTGGCGACCAGAGTCATCATGGGCTGGTTCCGCAGGCTGGCAGCTGCTCGAGGGCGGCGGCGTCGTGGGCCGGAATCACCAACACATCCTTCCGCGTCGAATGCAATACATGCAGCAACCCCAGCGCCGTGCCCGTCGCGTCCACGCTCGAGTCCAGCCGGGCGAGCGGGTTCTTGTGGGCCGGTGCTTCGACGCCGCGCATCGTCCACGAGGTGTCTCCGGTGAACAGCGCCTGCCGCCCGTCGGGGAGCGCGACGAAGAACGCGGTGCTCCCGGGGGTGTGACCAGGCAGCGGCACCGCGACGAGGGCGCCGTCTCCGAACACATCGAACGACGACGGAAACCCATCACGCGCCGGCCCCGTGAAGTCGAACTGTGCCATGCGGGCCTTCGCGCGCGCGAGGTGATGCGGCATCACCCCTTCATCCAACGAACGCGACAGGGTGCGCGCCCACTGGAGCTCCGCCCGCGAGAGGAGCACCTTCGCGTTCGGCAGGTCTCCCAGCGCGCCGACATGATCCCAATGCACGTGGGTGGCGAGCGCGAAGCGCACCTCGAGCGGATCGACCTTCGCGTCCCGCAACACCTCCACCAACGGCCGCTTGTCCCGCGCGGGGCCCATCGCGATCGCGAACAGCTTCGGACCGAGCAGCAGGTCCTTCTCCACGTTCACCCCGAACGCCGGGTCGATCACCACCAGCCCCGCCGGGTGCTTCACGAGGATCGACGCGATGCCGTATTGCCAGCTCGCCGATGACGCCTCGGCCACCCCCATCGCGAGCGGCCGCTGGGAGCGCTCCTGCATCAACACACACACCTCGACCGGCCGCCCCACCGCGCCACGAGGCGACAGCGCCGCTGCATCGGGAATCGTGATGGGCGGGCTGCAGGCGGAGATGATCAGCAAAGCGGCGAGACGACGCATGAGGACGCCCTTATCCCACCTTTCCAACCGCCCGGAACGAATGGGACTTTGAGCGCGTTGCGGCGGCGCCGCCATGGGGTCGTTAGGAGGGGCGTCATGCAGACCGCTCCTTCTTCCTCGCCTCGCGTGCTGGTGGTCGACGACGACCCCGGTGTGCTCCAGAGCCTCAAGCTGCTCCTCGAGGACGACTGCGACGTCACCTGCGTCGAGAACCCGCGGGTCGCGCTCACGCTGGCCACCTCGCAGACCTTCGACGTCATCATCACCGACTTCAAGATGCCGCAGATGACCGGCGGGGAGTTTGCCCAGGCCGTGAAGCTCAACGTGAAGCCCACGCCGTACCTCCTCATGCTGACCGGCACGCCCCAGTCGGTGACGCACACCACGCCTGGCGGCCAGGACCTCGTCATGGTGCTCGCCAAGCCCTTCGAGCCCGACCGCCTGCTGCGCATGGTGACGCAAGTCGGCCGCCTCGGGCTCATCCGCCGCGGCGCGGTGGCGAACTGACGCCTCGCTGAACACCCATGCCGACGCGCGAGGCCCAGTCCGTTCGTGCCGCGCTCAGGCAAGAACAACACCTCAACGCCCAGCGCACCCACCTCATCCGCTTCGTGGCGGTGACGTTCTTCTTTGGCCTGTTCCTCGTCCTCGCCGTCGTTCAAGGCGACCGCACCTGGTCCACCGACTTCACCGCGCTGGTCGTGTATTGGTTTGGCTCGGTGCTGGTGTTGGCGCTCGCGCGCTGGCGAGAGTCCGTCGAGCCCGTCCTCACGCTGGCGCCCGTCTTCCTCGACATGCCGTTCGTCTACGTGCTGCAGCGCTCGACACTCCCCGCCACGCCCGTACCAGGCGCCGTCGCGGGCTTCACCCTGGGCCTCTTCGTCCTGTTGCTCATTCTGTCGATGCTGTCGTTGTCCCGGTGGCAGGTGGCGCTGGCGGCGACGGTGGGCGCGGTGCTCGAGGTCGCGCTGCAGCGCGAGGCGAACGTCAGTGTCGGGGGCCAGGTGTCGGCGGTGGTGGTGATGGGCCTCGCGGGCTTCCTCGTCGCGTACTCGGGCGGTCGCATCCGGTCGCTGCTGGTCGCGACCTCTCGTCAGGAGAAGCTCGCCGCGCTCGGGCAGCTCTCCGCCGCTGTCGGCCACGACCTGCGCAACCCGCTCGCGGCGACGGCGAACGCCCTGTTCTCTCTGCGCCGGCGCCTGGAGAAGCAGGGCGCACCGCTCGACCCGAAGGCCCAGGAAGCCCTCGCCCTCGCCGAGCGGGAGGTTCGCGCCAGCCAGCGCATCGTGACCGACCTGCTCGACTACGCCCGTGAGTCCACGCTGGAGCTGTCACCGACCGAGCTGGGCCCCCTCGTCGAAGAGGCCGTGGGGCTCGTCCGCAAACGCCCCGAGGTGATGGTGGTGGTCGACGTCCCGGGCGCCCTCCTGTTGCCGCTCGCGCGCGACCGCTTCCGTCAGGTGCTCGTCAACCTCGTGCAAAACGCGTGTGAGGCCGTACCCGAGGAGCGCTCCGGCCGCGTCGAAGTCCGCGCCCTGCGCGAAGGCGACCGCGTCAAGGTGCTGGTGAAGGACGACGGCGCCGGCATCGACGAGCTCACCCGCGCGCGCTTGTTCGAGCCGCTCTTCACCACCAAGAAAGACGGCACCGGCCTCGGCCTCGCCATCGTCGACTCGCTCGTGAAGCAGCACGGCGGCTCGCTGTCCGTGGAGTCCACCCTCGGCGCGGGCTCCGTCTTCACCATCGAGGTGCCCGCCAGCCGCGTCTGACGGAGCGGTGCGTCTGGAGCCTCGTTCAGCGTTCTTGCACCAGCGGCGCTGCCTGCGATGGTCGAGCCGATGCGAATCGTTCGATGCGCTGTGGCCCTCGCGGCCGTGCTGCTCGCCTCGTGTGAGTGGGTCGCCGACCCGATGAACTTCACCCGCGAAGAGATTCCCCGCTTCAAGGCGAGGGTCGAGCACCCTGCGCCGCCCGCCAACCCCACCGCGCTCAAGGTGATGGCGTGGAACGTGAAGTACGGCGCCTGCCGCGTCGATTTCTGGTTCGACTTCTGGGGCGACCGCGTGCAGCTCTCGAGCACCGAGGTGACCGACTGCCTGTCGAAGATTGCCCTCCTCATCAAGGAGTACGACCCCGACATTCTGCTCACCTCCGAGATCGAGGCGGGCTCCAAGCGCAGCGCCTACGTCGACATGATTCAGTACCTGCTCGACAACACCAACCTCCGGTACGCGGCGTACGCCTCGACGTGGGACGCGCGCTACGTGCCGAGCGAGGGCCTGGGCCGCATCAACCTCGGCAACGCCATTCACAGCCGCTACCCCATCGTGAAGGCCGAGCGCATTCGGCAGGCCGACCGGACGGATCAGGATCCGCTGACCGCCACGTTCTACATCAAGCGCGCCGTCGCCCGCGCCGAGGTCGACCTCGGCAACCGCACCATCGCCGTCTACGCGGTGCACACCGAGGCGTACGACCAGGACGGGACGAAGCAGAAGCAGATCAACCAGATCTACGACCTGGTGAAGGCCGAGACGCTGCCGTTCCTCGTGGGCGGGGACTTCAACGAGCTGCCGCCGGTGTGTGACGAGAAGGCCGCCGCGGGCTCCGCGCAGAGCTGTGAGGGCAAGCTGCGGCTCACGGAGTTCCTGGACGAGCGCAAGTCATCGCAGGGCACCGCGTTCGCGCAGCCGCCGTACACGCCCAGCGTGATGAAGCCGTTCTACGACGACTTCAACCCGTGGATTCCGCTCGCCCGCTACGGCGTCGGAGAGGCCGCCCAGCGCCAGTACTTCACCCACACGGTGCTCGGGCCCGACTCGAAGAACGACGAAGGAGTCCCCGGCTTCTGGAACCGCACGCTCGACTACCTCTTCGTGCGGTCGACCGATGGCTGGCGGGACACCGACGTCATTCAGGGGCCAGGCCGGCTCGGGGTGACGCAAGACGCGATTCGCCTGTCCGACCACGCGCCGGTCGCTGGCACCTGGGAGCTCCGATGAAGTCGCTGGTCTGTGCGCTGCTCCTCTCGTCGGTCGCGCTCGCCGCGCCGCGCCCCGCCCGTGACACCGCCGCCGTCGGTCAGCGTGGCACCGCGAGCGTCGGCCTCTTCAATCCCCTCCGCATCGCCGTCGCCGATGGCATCGAGCTCGAGGGCAACCCGCTCTTCTTCTTCGTCGCGCCGAACGCGAACGCGCGGTTCCGGCTCTTCGATGGGCCGCTGATGCTCACCGCCGAGGCGGGCCTGTCGCTGCCCACCTTCGGCCTGCGCCTGGCCAAGGGTTTCTTCTTTCCCTCGTGGGAGACGAGCTCGAACGACATCGGGTGGATGTTGATTCCCCGCGTGGGCGTGGTGCTCTCGGGGAAGGTGTTCGAGCACGACGTGTGGACGGCGAAGGCCGACGCGGCGTTTCGTATTCCGCTGGGGCCCAACAGCGCCACGCCGCTCAACTCGTTCCTCATTCCGCTCGACCTGCTCCTCGCGGCGCCGCTGACTGGGGTGTGCGCGCGGCTCGGCGGCGCGTACGACCATGCCTTCGGAGACACCTTCCGGCTCCGCGGCGAAGCGAACGTCTACGTCACGGGTGGGCAGGGAACCCTCGTCGTGTCGGGCCAGCCCATCGGGGCCATCGCGCCGATTTCGAACCTCGTCGTCACCGCGCACGTGGGCCTCGACATCGCCGTCTTCAAGCAGAGCCGCATCACGGTGGGTGTGCTGTGGGCCAACGCAGACCAGGGCGCGACCCAGGTGGTGCGTGGCGCCGACGGCTTCTCGGAGCGCGTGCGCGTGCGCAGCAACAACTTCCTCCCGACGCTCGACTACCTCTGGGCCTGGTACTGAGGCGCGCACGGCTGGGCGGCGGGGTGCATCCATCGGGGTGATGCGGTGGCTCTGCCTCGTGATGGTGGTGGCCGGCTGTCAGCGAGCCCCGACCGTCGAGCCGGCAGACCGCTCCACCCTCGACTCCAGCGTCATTCGTCGCTGGCCGTACCGGCAGGGCGACCGTCGTCGCATTCGGGTCGGCGATGAATGGCTGGGGATTCAGTTCGCGTCGTCGTCGACCCGGCGCGTGCTCGACGACTTCCTGGCGCTCAAGGACGACGTCGTCACCGAGTGCGCCCGGCCCGGCGGGGACTGTCCCGGAGACTGTCTGGTCCTCGTCGGACGCTTCGAGCCGACGCTGCGCTTCTCCGAGCGGACCCGAACGGACGACGTCGACGAGCGCTGGGCGAGCGCGGAGGCCTTCGTCGAGTTCGAGCTCGTCGGCTTCGAGGTGCTCACGCCGTTTCGCGACCACCTGTGGACGGGGAACGAGCTGGAGGCGCGCTGGGCGCATGGCGAGTCGACGACGCTCGAGGCGAGGCACTTCGAGGGCCGGGTGGTGAACCCGGCCTTCTACCGGCGAGCGCGACCGAAGGCTGGCTTCTGACGACCGCGTCGACCCGTCGTCACCGGCCCGGACTCCCAACGGCCCACGGTGCCAAAGCCCGCGGTGACGAATCGAAACAAGGCGGGCCAGTCGAGTCGCAGGGGAAGGCTACGCGTCCGTCGCCTTGCGCTGCGGCTGCACGCCCAGCTCGTTCATCAACCGGTGCAGGTACGTGCGTTGGAGCCCGAGCTCTCTGGCGGCCTGGCTCACGTTCCCGTTGGTGCGCGCGAGCGTCTCGGCGACCAGCTCGGTCTTGAACTGCAGCACCTCGTCATGAAACCCGGCGCGGCGGCGCTTCGTCGTCGACAGCATCGCCACGTCACGCGGCAGGTGCGCGAGCGACAGCCCACCCAGCGACACCGCGCGGCGCAACACGGCCTCGAGCTCGGCCACGTTGCCAGGCCAGGCGTAGCGCTCGAGCGCCGACACCACTGGCTCGGGGGCGGGCGTCGACAGGCCCATGCCCGACAGCAGGTGCGCGACGAGGTCGTCCACGTCGTCGAGCCGCTCCACCAGCGGCGGCAGGGCCAACTGCACCACGCCCACCGTCGCCACTACCGCCGGGTCCAC
>JBILEB010000258.1:0-6809 GCA_044352295.1 Myxococcaceae bacterium | reverse complement strand
ACCACGACCGCATCACCGACTCGACCCGCAACATCATCCGCAACGACGCCGACAATCACTCAAACCGCTGTCCCCGTCGCAAATCTCGAGGGCCTCAAAATGGTCCGACCGATGGGGTCCACCTCCGTGCGTTCCGCGAGAACGCTCAAGGCGCCGCCGCAGATCCTCCCGAGCGACTGGGCCGCCCTGCTCCACCTCTTCGATTTGCGGTAGGGCGCAAGAACCCCACGGGAGAATCAACGTATGCCGAGCGACGATGCACGCCGTTTCGATCCGAGCGCGCCGATGCGACCTGGGAACGAGCGGGTCCTCTACACCCGCGCGGGCCTCGCGCGATGGCTCGCTTCCTCGAACGTTCGGCTCCCGAGGCCCGATCGGGGCCCCCAATGACTCGCCGATCCAACCCCTGGTCATGGACCAGCGTCCGCCTCCCCGAGACTTCGCTCGAAGAGGTTCTCCTCGACCTGGCGGCGCCGCTTCTCGCGAGGCTCGGCGCGAAGCCGACGATCGCCGAAGAACGAAGCGCGCTCGCGTTCGCCGTCGACTTCTGGAACGCCAGTGTGAGGGCGTCGAAGCGGTGGGAACGACCTCGAGTCAAAGAGCGAAACGAACTGAAGAACCGAATGGCGAGTCGCAAAGAGGCGGCCGTCTTCGTCATCCTGGACGAACGGTGGCGTCGACACTGGCTCGACCCACGGCTCATCGCGGCGTGGACCTACGAGGAGAACGAAGGTGGTGGTCGTCGGCTGACCTGTGTGGTCGGACTTCCTGATGGCGTGCGTGCGGAAATCCCTCCTCCACTCGAAAAGCGCATCGCCATCGGTGGCCCGAGGTTCCTGGACGAGGTCCAGATTCCGCTTGGGCCAGGTCATCTCTTGAGCTTCCCCGTCTCCGAACACACCGCAGTCGTCGACGAGAAGGGCACCGTGACCGTCAACGCCAGGATGCCAACCGTGCTCCAACTCTTTGCCGATGGCCGACTCCCCCGTATCGGCGAGCGCGTTGATGTCGCGATCGGGAGTCACGACCTTCGACCGATGACGCTGGCTTCGGTTGGTTGCGGAGGAGACCGCCATGACATCGCACGGCTCACCTTCAAGCCGGTCAGCAAGTAGCGCCCCTGCGGGCGAACGACCCGCGTCTGGCTGCCTTCAGCGCAGCATCCCAAGTCCCGAAGCGCCGGCGCCCAGCTGCATACAAGTTCTGGTTGCGGTCCATGATCTGAGCAGAGTTCACAGGCAGGCCCTGCGCGATCTCGGCGCGAATCGCAGCGATCACGGCCGCAGGGGTCCACCTGGTTGGCCCGGACATTCCTCCCGCCGCCTGCACGGCTGCCTTCCACGACCCAAAAAGGCGCTTCGCTGCGGCGGCGACACCGGCGTCCTGGGCCCGCGCCAGCATCGGGGCTCCCGACACCACCTGCTCGCGAAGCAGCGCGAGGAACTCCTTCTTTCCGAGTGGCCGCAGCTTGATGGTTCGGTAGTCGAATCCGGCCGCCTTCACCGCTTTTCCCCACGAACCGAAGCACCCAACCGCCGCAGCGTAGAGCCAGTCGCCCCGGTTGGCGCCCGAGTTCAGCGGCCGGCCCTGGTTGAAGCGCCGCTGCAGTTCCTTCAGCACCTTCTCAGATCTTTTCGCAGGCACATCGCCTCCTTCACGAGCACGCTAGCCCACGGAGCCAGAATGGCAGCGACCAATGGGGCCCCCACTCGTGCACGGACGGCGCGAACTTGATCGAGAAAACCGATCAAGTCCGAGTCCTCTCGCGGCCTTGTCTCCACCTGGCCGGCGCGAACGCAGTTTGGGTGTCCTGAGAAACGACGCAGAGAGTGGTTCGCAGCTCGCGCCCTTCGCGGAGCACAAAGCCCCGGTAACCCCGGGGCTTTCTCGTTTCTACGCCTGCCCCGTCGCCAGCCCGATGGCCCAGCCAGTGTCGATCCACCGGGTCGAGCCCTTGGGTGTTCCACTCAGATAGCGCAGCTTGTTCACCCTCGCCTCGTCGAGTACCCCGCCGTTCACTTCCACGTCCTGACGCGCAGCGAGCACCCAACCGAGATCCTCGAGCGAGATCGTCCGCTCCGCGAACCCACCTGGACCGCCATCGATGCGGACTCCTCCACGAGGTGCACGCCCGACGATCCGCGCCGCCTGGCCATCCGGTCGAGTCACGGCGGTCTGCCCTGCCTGAAACACCTGCTCGACAAGCCGGCGCGCCGCCTCCCGGAACTCTCCAGGGAGATCCCGCGACACGGAACGCACTTGCCCCAGCGCCCGCCAGGTCTCGAAGTCCACCTCGGGAATGCGCCACGTCGTCGTGCTTTCACGACGCCCGACTCCTGCGTAGCGCCACCCGTCCACTCCGGCGCGCGTGAACACGAACGCCGTCTCGCCTTCTCGAACCCCCTCCATCGCCACCTTCACGGTGGTGGGTGTCTCGAGGTGGCCCGCGTCCGCGATGAACACGAACAGGTGCCCCGCGTACCGCCCACTTCGCGCTGGCACCTCACCAAGTCCAAAGGCAGCACCCAGCTCGTCGTTCCCAACGATCGAGCCTTCGACCGGCCCCAGATCCTCCGGGCGAACCACGCGCGCGAGCCTCGCAATGACCGTCATCGACCCGGTCGCACTGATGGTCGGCCCACTCGGATTGTCGGACTTCAGCTCCCACCGGGAGTCTTTCGAAGCGAGCCGCTTGATCACGTACTGACTGGCCCCGTCTTCAGACACCTGAACCAGAACCACCCGGTTCTCCAAAGCGCTCGGGGCCATCGAACGCGAAAGGCGCATCACCGCCCAGTCCCCGTCCCGAAGGGGTTCCTTCCCTCCGTCCATCGAGCTGCCCACCACCCTCACCGCAAACTCGCTCTCGTCGAATGCGCCGGGCAGCAAGACCTCTTCCTCCACCGGGTCGACGACGTCAGCGAGCCCGTAACCGGCAGCGGCGCGAAGATCTGGAAACGCGCGAACACCCGATCGCGGCTTGAACTCGACGACGTTGGAGCGCACCGGCTCGACCCACCAGCCATCGGGCGACCGCGCGAACCGGACTTCGGCATGGGTCCCCGGTTGGCCGGCGTTCGCGCCGAACCACGAGCGCAGCAGGTCTCCCAGCGCATTCCGGGGTACCCCCACCGGCCGCGCCACGTTGCAGAACTTCGCTGCGAAACGGAACGTCCAGACCGCACCGTCGGGCGTTCGCACCTCCGTCTCTCCGGTCGGTGCAGCCGCTCGGTTCGCAGGCAGACTCAGGATCGGGTCCCGCTGATTCCACGTGACCCGGCACACGAAGCCGGCGCCAGTCGCCACCTCCATCGTGCGGCGCCGGTACTGCGCCAGCCGGTAGTCGACCAGCTCCCGCACCAGTGCGTTGAGCGCATCATCGAGTTCAGCAGACACGGGCCTCGCGAATCGAAACCGCCCGTCCTCCACCCTGAACCAGCCGCTATCTGACCAGGCCTGGATCGGGTTCTTGCGCCAGTACGTCAGCCATCGGCGCCGCGAGAGGTCATCGAGGTCATCGACCCGCTCGCCCTCGACGACGTCTGCAAAGAACACCGGAGTTCGCCGGAGAATCGAGTGGCTCCGCTCCGCGAGTTTTGCCTCGTCGACGTGCACCGCGAGTCCGCCAAGCTCGAGCAACGCTTCGAGCGTGACCATCTTGAAGCACCTGGTCATCGCGGTGGTTTCAAGCTCGTCGAGGAATTCCCCAAACACCTCGAGCGCACGCAGGGCCGTCGTATCGAGGTCGCCCAGTTCGGCGACGAAACGAAACCAGGCGCCATGCCGGACTCGCAGCCGGCTCGGAAGGAACCCGCGACGGAAGAGTTCACCGGCGCCCGGCCGTTCTCCACGTTCGAGCCGCAGCTCCCGGTACGCCCGCTCGACCTCGTCTGCCCCACCACTCGCGTACAGACGTGACAGCAGCTCGACGGCCTCGAGCTCGAGCTCGACGGCACAGCCCTCGGGCAAGCCCACCATTGCGGGCCCTTCCTCCAACAGGGTTCGAACGCTTCGACGATCGTTCGCGAGGTTCAGGAGCGCCGACAACCGCGCAAGGAACACGCGGTGATTCCCGACGAAGTCGATGACCGTGAGTTCCGTCTTCCCTGGCGCCGCGCGGAGCCCTCGCCCGAGCTGCTGCAGGAACACCACGCTGGACTCGGTGGGCCGGAGCATCACGACCCGGTCGATGGCCGGCAGGTCGATGCCCTCGTTGAACATGTCGACCGCGCAGACGGCGTCGAGCTCGCCGCGGCCCAGACGCTCGAGCGCGAGCTCCCGATCGTCCGAGCCCTCCCCCGCGTACACCGCGTCGACCCGGACGCCCCTGGCCCGGAGCCACGCCCGCACGAAGTTTGCGTGCGCCACGCTGCAGCAGAACACGAGGGTCCGCGTCCCGGGGTGCGCCGCCCAGGCACGCCACACCGTCTGCATGCGCGCCTCGGTCTGTACGGCCTGGCTCAGGGCCTCGGGATCGAACCGTCGGTTCCTCCAGGGAATGTGGCTGAAGTCGACGTCGTCCTTGACGCCGAAGTACCGAAACGGCGTCAAGCGGCCCAGCGCGATTCCATCTGGAAGCGTGGCGCGGTGGGCAACGAAGTCGTCGAACAGACTCAGCACGTCACCTTCGTCCGCACGCTCCGGAGTGGCGGTCAGGCCGAGCAGGAAGTGCGGATCGACCCGTTCGAGCAGCCGGCGATAGGAATCGGCCGCCGCGTGGTGCACCTCGTCGACCACGACGGCGTCGAAGCTGGTCGCGGCCAGCCGCGCGAGATGCTCCGGCCGCGAGAGCTTCGCGATCGACGCGAAGACGAGATCGGCGTCGAGGTCGTTCGCCTCGCCGACGAACCAACCGACGGTGGCCACCTGCCCCATGGCTCGCACGACACGCCGATACGTCGCCGCGGCCTGTTTCAGCAGCTCGGCCCGGTGCGCCACGAAGAGAAGCTTCGGCAGCCGACCGAGCTCCGTCGCGAGCTGCCGATAGTCGAAGGCCGCGAGCCACGTCTTCCCGAGGCCCGTCGGCATCACCACCACGCCGCGTCGTCGCTTCTGCTGTCGCGCACGAACCAGTTGCTCCAGCACCTTCCGCTGGAGGTCGTGTGGCTCGGGCGGCGCCTCGAGGGGCTCTTCCTCGAGTTCGCCTTGTGGCAGCGCGACACGGGCTCGCTGCGCGCGCCGGGCGTAACTGGCGATCCATGAAGGCTCGAGGCGGCGCCCTTTGCGCCAGAGGACCTCGAAGCTCTCCCGAACCCGTGCGTACGCGGCGGCGTCTCGGTCGCGATCGACCCGGAGGTTCCACTCGATGCCTCGCTCGAGGGCCGTTCGCGAAAGATTCGAGCTCCCGACGAACGCCACGCCGAACCGCTCGGCCTCGAACCGCCACGACTTGGGGTGAAAAGACGGCACCTGCGGGTCGAGCGCAGCGACTTCGATCACACGAGCCGAGAGGCGGCCTTCCGATGATTGCTCCCAGTCGTGCAGCGTCGACAGCGCATCGGCCTGGGTGATCGCGAGGTAGTCCCCCGTCAACACCCGTACGCTTGCGCCACGCGCGATGGCCGAGGACACCGACGCCTCGAGCCGGTCCAGCCCAGATTGCTGCGCGAACGCCGCGACGATGGCGATCTCGGAGGCCCGGTCGAACAAGGGCACCACGTGCCGCGCGAAGGGGTCGTCCGGGCCCCCTGTGGCCAACGGCGCGACCTCCGCGACGTAGTTGCCTCGACTCGGAATGACGTGGCGAACGCCGCCTCGCGGATCGTCCATGTCGCCGCGGTATCGGGGAATCACATGCACATGAACGTGCATGACGGTCTGCCCCGCCGCGGCGCCCGCGTTGAACCCGACGTTGAAGCCGTCAGGCCGTGGCTCCTGCTGGGAGAGCGCGTGCTGCACCGCCTCGACCGCTTCCCACATCGCCGCGCGCTCGGCCGGTGTGGTGTCGAAGTACGTCGCGGCGTGACGACGCGTGATGATGAGTGTGTGGCCAGGAGAGACCGGGAAGCGATCCCTGAAGGCGACGACGAGCGGGAACTCGTGAACGAACGCGTCCGGGCTCAAGCTACAGAAGGGGCACGTGGAAGCGTCGGGCATGGTCGAAGAGGAACCCTTCCGGTCCGAGGTCACGCCTGGACGAAGGCTTTGTCAATCGTGTCGTCGTGTGGGAAAGCGTGTCAGGCCGCCGACGGCAGGGAAATTCAGGTTTGAACCTGTTCCACACTGTGCGCAGTTCGTGGCACCGGAGCGAGAGCGGTTACAAGTCCCAGGTCCGGTCGTTCTTGAGTGCTCGGCCCAAACGCTCGAGAGTCCGAACATCGAGTTCGCGCCTCATGCCCTCGAGGTAGTCGACGAGATCGAGGGAATCGACCTGTCCGTTGGCAAGTTGGATGACGGTGACCCCGTTCGTAGCAGAGGGTGTGGTCCTTCTTTTCGACTCAGCCTCGCAGCGATCCACCGAACATCGGGGCATCACGCGCTCTGGGCGAGGGCGAACTCTCGCGGGAACGTTGTTGCGGGAGGCGGCCTCGAACCGGCCTCCGGGGTATGGGCCCGGGAATCTGCCACCTGATCTCTCCCGCGATGAATCTGAACAAAGACAACACAGTGTTCCCGGAGGGACTCGAACCCCCGACCTCCTGGACCGCAACCAGGCGCTCTCACTCCAACTGAGCTACGGAAACAGGTGCCCCTGCGAGGAATCGAACCTGGGCCGCTCCCGTACCGGGGGAGTGCTCGACCATCGAGCTGCGGGGGCGCTGCGTGTGGAACCGGTCGGCATCGAACCGACGACCTCCTAGAGAGACGCG
>JBILEB010000257.1:0-6813 GCA_044352295.1 Myxococcaceae bacterium | reverse complement strand
GCTCGAGACGCCGTCAGGCACGAGTGGACGCGCCGAGCTCGGCGTCACCGCGTTCCCGATGCTCACAGCGGCTCCGAACGACACGTGCGCGCAGGTCGAGTCACTGAGCTTCTTCGGTACGCGCGCCATCGCCGTGGGCTCGACCCTCCTCGCGACGCATGACGGGCTTGGCCCGAGCTGCAGTCCCTCGGCCGCAATGAATGGAGCCGATCTCGTCTACGCCTACGACATCGACGGCGGCGCGAACGTCTCCGTCACCGCGCGGGCGCTGTCCGGGTCGACGCTCCAGCCGGTGGTGTCGGTGCGTGCGGCGTGTGCCTCGGCCTCGAATGAGCTGTCGTGCAGCGCGTCCGGCTCGGTTTCGATTCCGAACCATCCATCAGGTCGGTACGTGGTGGCCGTGGACTCCGCGAACGGCAGCAGCGGAGCCTTCCAACTCGAGGTGACCCGCACGCCCATCGTCTCGAACGACGCGTGCAGCGGGCTTCAGGCGCTCACCTTCCAGGCCGGCGTGGCGACGGCGACTGGCGATACGACCTTCGCCAGCAATGACTCCGCGACCGATGCCACCCCGTCGTGCTCCGCCAGCGCGCGCACCTCGGGGCAGGATGTCGTCTTTTCCTACACCTTGACGCAGGCCCGGGACGTGACGGTGAGCGTGACGCCGACCGGCGCCAGCCCCACCTTCTGGCCCGTGGTTTCGATTCGCAACGCCTGCACCAACGGCGCGGGCAACGCGGAGCTCGCCTGCGTCAGCCCCAATGCCTCACAACAGGCCCGTGCGACCCTCGTGAACCAACCTCCAGGCACGTACACCGTCTGGGTCGATTCGGCGGCCACGACGTCCGGGCCGTTCCAGCTCGAGGTGGTGACGTCAGCGCCCACCCCGCCGCCCTCGAACGACACGTGTGCCTCGGCCCTCGCGCTGCCCTTCGCGGGGAACGTGGCCTCGGCGAGCGGGTCCACCCTGCAGGCGTCGAACGACAACGCGCCGTTCGAGCTGTCTCCGTCGTGTTCGCAGACCGCGCGGCAGAACGGGCGCGATGTCGTGTACTCGTTCTCGCTCGCGGCCCCGCAGGATGTCACCGTCGAGATCACACCGTCGGCGGGGTCGCTCCTTCGTCCCGTGCTGTACGTGCGCCGGGCGAACTGCACGAGCCAGCTCCTGGCCGACGAGCTCGTCTGTCTCGAGCGCGTGGGGCCGGTGAGGACGGTGCTGACGAACCTCGCGCCGGGCACGTACTTCGTGTTCGTCGATGGGGCGGGGGGAAGCTCGGGCGCGTTCACGGTGGCCATCACGCGCAGCGCACCGACCGCGCCTCCCGCCAACGACGAGTGCATCGGAGCGCAGGCGCTGAATTTCGTGGCCGACGTCGCACGGGTGACCGCGACGACGTTTGGCGCGACGAACTCGAACGGGGTAAGTGACAGCGCCCCCTCCTGCGGAACTGACTTCCTCGCGAGGCGATGGGGTCGCGATCTCATCTATTCCTACACGCTGTCGTCGCCGCGAGTCGTCGAGGTCCGCGTCGCGCCGGCGGCTGGCAGTCTGCACGCGCCGGTGGTGTACGTGCGCGCGCCAGGCCAGTGTGCGTCTGGCTTCTCGGGCGGCGAGTTGGGCTGTGGAGCGCCCTCCCTCGGTGGTGCTGCGTTCGTGTCACTCCCGAATCAGCCAGCGGGCACGTACTCGCTCATCGTGGACTCGGACTCGTACGAGACCGGCGCGTTCTCCCTCGAGGTGCGGCTGCTGCCCGCGACGACGCCGCCTCCGAACGACACCTGTGCGAGTCCTCAGAGCGTGACGGCTGGGGTTTCCGTGATGGGCGCAACGACGGGCGCGGCGAACGACTACGGCCTGGGCACGAACCCGGCGTATCCCCTGGCGTGTGGGCGTGCCTTTAATGACGGGCGTGACGTCGTCTACGCGTTCACCGCGCTGACCGCCGGGACCTTCGTCGCGACGGTGACCCCAAGTGGAGCGTTCGATCCCTCGTTGCTCCAAGTGAGTGGCAACTGCTCCGCTGCGCAGTGTGTCCGAGGGGCGGATCTCGGAGGGCCCGGCGCCGCGGAAGCCATCACGTTCACGGCGAGCGCCGGCCAGACAACCTTCTTCATCGTCGATAGCGCCTCGTCCGCCGCGCCATTCGGCGCCGGCGCCTTCAGCTTCCGGGTTCAGTAGTCGGTTTTTCCGCCAGGGCCCGGGGAGCGTCGAACCCGAGGACTCAGGCCGCTGCGGCGACGACGTTTCCGGCGCCCGAGACGTGGTGCCCGACATCCCGTGGCGTGAAGGTGAAGGTGGGCGCCAGGCCGGGCGCGAAGATCGACGCCGTCAGCTCGGACGACGGCGCGAACGCCGGGAACGTCGGATCGAACGGCGACGGGCCCGCGACGATCTTCTCGACGATCATCGACGAGTACTGATCGAGCGAGTCCTCGCGCGTGTTGCCGTTGAGCACGACCTCGAACCCCATCTGCTCGGCGTACGCGCTCACTCCGGCGATGCGGGAGTGCTGTGGCGCATAACTCTCCGGTGCCACGCCGTTCTCGCTCACCACGAACGGTCCATCGGGCGTCACCACGCACAGCGACATGTTTCCGCGCGTGTGGCCCGGCGTCGACAGGAGCGCCACGCCGGCGCCGAGCTGCACGTCACCATCGAGCAGGACGATCTTCTCGTCCGGCACGTCGCAGCCGTGGGGCACGTACCAGACCGCGTTCATCGGATGCAGGTCCTTCACCGTCGTCCACTCGTCGCGCATCACCAGCAGCTTCGCGTTCGGGAAGAACGCAGGGCCAATTCCACCCAGCCACCGCCGCAGGTCCTGCACGTGAAGGTGATCGAACGCGATGTAGTCCACGTCCTCCGGGCGCAGACCGACCGCCTTCACGTGGTCCTCCGCAGCGCCGTAGTAGGTGGGAATCACCGACCGCGAGAGGTACTCGCCGAACTTCTTCGCGAGATCGGCGTAGTAGGTCGCCGCGCGGTTCGACTCGATGTCACTCGGGTTGAAGAGCATCGTCCGGCGACGACCGTCATGCTCGAACTGCACGATGTGCATGCGGTTCGTCATCATCACGTAGGGCGCCGGAGAGCGGGCTCCGCCGAGGAATGCGTAGCCGGTGGGGTAGGGGAAGGTGACCAGCTTGTGCGTCGAGCAGGAACGCACCGGCCCGCCCTCGAGGAGTCGCTCCCGGGTGATCTGTGCCGCACGTCGCAGCGTGCGGAGCCGCTCGGCCGGAACTCGCTCGGCCCACGCCTCACGCAGGCCACCGGGAAGAGGTTCGAAGGGAGTGTGCATGGTCAGTCCTCACTATCTTCGTCATCGCCGCCGCGCTTCTTTCGCTTCCGCCGGTCGTCGTCTTCGTCTCCCGTGCGCTTGCGGGGCGGGCCTTTGGGCTTCTCTTCTTCCATCTCGTCTTCTTCCGCCTCGCCCTTCGCGCCGCTCTCGGACTCTTCATCCTCCTCCGAGGTCTTCTCCGGCGCCGTCGCCACCGCGATCGAGAACCCGGGGAGGATCGCCCACCCAAACCCACCCACGAGCGTCTGATCGCCGGTCGAGCTCGAACCCACCCGCGAGGAGATCGTCTGGCTGATGCCTGGATAGACCGCGAACGCGATCTCCGGCCGCAGCGACGCCTGCCCGAGCGCGATCGAGAATCCCAGCGCGCCCATCACCTGGTGGCCGAGCGTCTGCGTGACTCGCTCAGAGCGATCGGCGGTGGCGTTTGGCTGGGTGCCGGAATTGGTCCGGTGGAACATCAAGTCGTACCCGACGCCGGCGTAGAAGCCCGAACGGTGGCTGAAGAGCAGCTTGAGCCCTCCGAGGAAGGTGAAGCTGGTCGTGGACGCTGGGTTCACCTCGTTCTGGGCGCCGTTGGCTTGCTGGACGAAGTCGGAGGAGCCGTTCGAGCCGAAGCCGAAGGCGACGGCGGGAAGGATCGCGAAGTGCGCCACCCGCGAGCGGTTCACCGTCCACTTGAGGCCCGGCTGAATGCCCGCCGACGACGCGTGCACGTTGAGCGCGAACCGGTCGTTGAACCCCTTCTGCACGTTCGCTTCGAAGGCGGGGAGGGCGAGCGCGCGATTCTGGGTCTGCGTGCGCACCTCTCCGTCGTTCGTGACGACCGGCCCGGTCTGCGACGCGTAGCCGACGCCGGTGAAGACCCCGACCTCGGTGCCTCGCCCCACCGGGGCTGCCATCATGCCGAGGGTCATCGAGCGCGGCGTGACGCAGCCCACGGCGAGCAGACCCGCGAGGAGGCAGAAGAAGCGCATGGCGCGCATGCTACAACCCGCGGCTCGCATGGCGCGCACTTTGGAACGAGCGACCGACGATCTGAACCCCGGGGCCGGCACGGACGAGGTGCGCCTCGAGGCGTCGCTGCGGCCGCGGGGCTTCTCGGAGTACGTGGGTCAGACGGCCGTCGTCGAGAAGCTGAAGGTGTACGTGAAGGCCGCCAAGGCTCGTGGTGAGGCGCTCGATCACTGCTTGTTCTCGGGACCGCCGGGCCTCGGAAAGACCTCGCTCGCACACATCATCGCGTCCGAGCTCGGTGTCGGCCTGCACGTCACCAGCGGGCCCGCGCTCGAGAAGAAGGGTGACCTCGCCGGGCTCCTCACCAACCTCGCCCCACGCGACGTGCTCTTCATCGACGAGATCCACCGCTTGAGCGCCGCGGTGGAGGAATACCTCTACCCCGCGATGGAGGACTTCCGCCTCGACATCACCATCGACACCGGCCCCGCCGCGCGCGCGATGAAGATCGATCTGCCGCCGTTCACCCTCATCGGCGCCACCACGCGAACGGGCCTGCTCACCTCACCCTTGCGCGACCGCTTCCAGATTCAGGAGCGGCTCGAGTACTACGACGCCGCCCAGCTCACGAAGATCCTCGAGCGGTCCGCGAACATCCTGAACATCGAGCTCGATCCCTCCGGCGCACAGGAGGTCGCCCGCCGGGCCCGCGGAACACCTCGCATCGCCAACCGGCTGCTCCGTCGCCTGCGCGACTTCGCCGAGGTCGAAGGCAACGGGACGATTACCCGCGCGCTCGCCGACTCCGCACTGGCGCGCCTCAACATCGACGCGTCGGGGCTCGATCAGATGGACCGGCGGCTGCTCCAGACGATCATCGACAAGTTCGGCGGCGGTCCGGTCGGCGTCGAGACCATCGCGGCGGCCGTCGGCGAAGAGCGCGACACCATCGAAGACGTCTACGAGCCCTACCTCCTCCAGGAGGGCTTCCTTCACCGCACGCCCCGCGGCCGCATGGCGACGGCGCGCGCCTACGAGTACTTCGGCAAGCTGGCCCCCCGCCGCGAGCCGCAGGGCGACCTCGGCCTCTGACAGAGACCCTGACGTTCACTCTCACTGGACGAGAACGTCAGCACCACGACAGGCGTGTCAGTCGGCCAACTCCTCGAATTTGTGTCACCAGTGTCGCGGCCGGGGTTTTTCACGATGGTGCATGGATGCTCCACCGAGCAATTCCATGGGTTTTTGTGAGACGAATCGTGCATTTCGTGGCATATGCGTTGCCCTCGTTACGCGCCGCAGCAGAGGGAGGCGCACACACGTCATGGCCGGTGACAATTTCCATCAGCGCACACTTCAGCGCGCGGCATCGATCGAAGGCGTCGGGCTCCATTCGGGGCAGCGCGTCACGCTTCGACTGATTCCCGCTCCCGTCGAACACGGGTTGGTCTTCGTCCGTACGGATCTTTCGGACCGCCCGACGATTCCGGTCCGCTCCGAGTACGTCGTCGACACCTCACTCGCGACGAGCCTCGGCCACGGCAGCGCCCGCGTCGGCACCGTGGAGCACCTGCTCGCGGCCCTCAGCGGCCTCGGCATCGACAACCTCCGCATCGAGCTCGACGGTCCTGAAGTCCCCATCGTCGACGGCAGCGCCGAGCCCTTCGCCCGGTTGATCAACGAGGCCGGCATTCGCGCGCAGGAAGAGTTCAAGCAGTTCATCGTCATCAAGCGCTCGGTGACGGTGGTGGACGGCGACAAGCACGCCACGTTCTCGCCGTCGCGCCGGTTCCGCATCGACTGCACCATCGACTTCAAACACCCGCTCATCTCTGACCAGCAGTTCACGCTCGAGTTCAGCGACCGGTCCTTCGTGCGAGAAGTCGCGCGCGCTCGCACCTTCGGGTTCCTCCGGGACGTCGACCGGCTCCGGCAGATGGGCCTGGCGCGAGGCGGCTCGCTCGACAACGCGGTGGTGGTCGACGACTTCTCCATCCTGAACCCCGAGGGCCTGCGGTTCCCCGACGAGTTCGTGCGGCACAAGCTGCTCGACGCGCTCGGTGACGTGGCGCTCCTTGGCAGGCCGGTGATCGGCGCGATGACGGCCTACAAGACCGGTCACGCGCTCAACCAGCGGTTGGTGGCGAAGGTGCTGTCGGACCCGCAGAACTACGACGTGGTGCGGGCCCGCGGTCGCGATCTCCACAACGCCAGCCTCGAGGTGAACGATCTCGTGGGTGTGCTGGCGCCGCACGCCGCCTGACGCGGCTCGCGGTGAACGGTGTTGGTCGTGACGCGGTCGTCACCCGATGCCTTTCGCGCATTGCGCGAGTGGGTCCAGCTACAGTGTCCGATGTGCGGCGGCTTTCGCTCCTCGTGGTGGTCTTCGCGGCCTGCCGGCCCACCGGCGTGTCGACCGTCGACCTCGAGCTGCGCGCCACGCCGACGCAGGTCGAGTTCGGGACTCCGTGGACCGAGGTGCCGGTCGTCCGCACCATCCGGGTGGTGAACCTGTCGCGCCGCAACGCCGAGGTCATGCTCGAGGTCGTGGGCTCCG
>JBILEB010000121.1:0-22267 GCA_044352295.1 Myxococcaceae bacterium | reverse complement strand
GCGTTCAGCACCAGGTCCCCCTCGGGCACGCCAGGCAGCACGAAGGTCCCGTCGTCCCCGGTGGTGGCGAGCTGGGGGAGCTGCGGCAGAAACACCGTGATGCCACCGTGGCCCGACGACAACTCGCGTCGATCTCCGCGCTTCACCGAGCCAATCACCGTCGCGTTGCGGCCCAGCACCAGCGTCCCGAGGTTCACGTCCTTCCCGAGGCCGGCGCCAACCGTCTCGAGCGTCAGGAGCCGGGTGCGGTCCTCGGTCCCGTCACGGTCGACGTCGAACGAAAACACCACGCGGCCACTGCGCTGGCGCAGGCCCGAGAGCGTCACGTTCCCATCGGCATCGGCGGTCGCCGTCAGCGTCGTCCCGACGAGCGTCACCTTCGCGCCTTCGGCGGGCGCCAGTTCGGGCCGATTGGGGAGCGCGGTCAGCAGCGTCGCTCGGAGGCTCCCTGGCCCGACGGGCGTGCGCGGCGGCACGGTGACATCAAGGCACCCACTCAGCAGCAACCCGACGACCAGGCCCCCGGAGGTACGCATGACCCAGGAGTGTGCCTCATCGAGAGACCTGCGGCACGTTCAGACGAACTCGAAGCGCACCCACTGCCAGTAGGGCGTCAGCGGAAAGACGTAGAGCCGGCTCGCCGCGCCGATGGCGAAGAGCGACACCCAGAACCAGCTCACCCAGGAGCGGCCGGGCCGTGCCTCTCCCAGCAACGTCAGGCCGGGCGCCAGCAAGACGAACGCGTGCCAGTACCCATGGTGCGGATCAAGCACGGCCAACAGCACCGAGCTGGGCACCGTCGCCGCAGCAGCCCGCTCGCGCGCCCGCCACAGGCCCACCATCGCGACGAGGCCGAACGCCAGCACCAACCAGAAGCGCGCGCGGTGCCAGTGCGTCCAGTGCGCAGGGTTGGCGGCCTCGAACGAAACGTGGCCCGTCATCAACGCGAGCGCCACCACCGCCGGAGCCAACAGCGCGGCCGACGCCAGCACCACCGGCCAGCGCATCGGAGCGCGCCTTCGCCAGAGCTCGACCGTGACGAGGAGCGCCGGTGCGAGGAACACGCCCGCACGCACATGGAGGGCCCCCGCCAGCGCGAAGGCCGCCACCGCGGCGGCCCACCGTTCGCCTCTCCACGCCCACAGCGCGGTCACGACCGCCAGCAGGTACGCGGTGTCGACGAACGCGCTGAACGAGGTGGCCACCAGGAGCGGGGCGAACGTGGCGAGGAGAAAGAGGAGCGCGAGCCGGCTCTCGGCGCGTCCCAGGCGCAGGGCCAGGGCGAGGGCGAGGCCCGCCAAAAGGGCCAGCATCGCCCCCTGCGCGGCGTGCGCGTTCGAGCTCGACAGCCACCCCCTCGTCTCGGCGAAGGCAGCGGGCCAATGGAGCAACACAGCGAGCGGCGGAACGACGGCGGGCTGCGGCTCCCACAAGCCGCGGTGGGCGTCACACGGCGGCGGCGAGGCGGCCAGCACCTCGCTGAAAGGCTGCGTGTACATCGACCAGCCAACGGTGCTCCACGCGCTGGCCTCGGCCATGTGCCGGAGATGATCCGTCGCGTCGGCCAGCACCACGCCGTCCTTCCCCGCCACGAGCGTCACGGTCGCCATCGCGACCGCAAGCGCGACCATCGCCGACGCCCAGAGAATCCGCTCGCGTCGAAGGGGCGCTTCGCTCATGCGAGCGCCACCATAGTCCGGCGCCAGTGAGAAAGTGCGCGCAATGCACGAAGTCTGGTCGAAACGGTGCACTGCGTGCACACTCCACCACCATGCACGTCACGCTCGACCAGGCCCGCGCGCTCGAGGCCTTCGCCCGCACCGGCACGTATCAAGGCGCTGCGCGGGAGCTGCACAAGGTGCACACCGCGGTCCTGTACTCCCTCAAGCAGCTCGAGACGCAGACGGGCCTGGTGCTCTTCGACCGCTCCGGCTACCGCACGCGGCTCACGC
Source organism: Myxococcaceae bacterium (assembly GCA_044352295.1). Classification (GTDB taxonomy): domain Bacteria; phylum Myxococcota; class Myxococcia; order Myxococcales; family Myxococcaceae; genus Xiheimicrobium. The sequence continues at coordinate 20,315 of JBILEB010000121.1, read as the reverse complement.
CGGCAGGGACCCAGGTGCTGGAGAAGGCGCGGGCGCTGCTCGACGCCGAGCGCGACCTGGTGGCCACGTGCGCCGAGCTGCAGAGCGGCTGGGAGCCGGTGCTGCGGGTGGTCGTCGACGCCATCTTCCCCGTGACGCCGGTGCTCGAGGTGGTGCGGCGGCTCAAAGCCAGGAACGCCCCGACCCGCGTCTTCGTCAGCGTGGACTCGTTGAGCGCGGTGGAGGAGCGCTTCGAAGCCGAGCAGGCCACCGCGATGGTGACGGTGCTGCCGCCCACCCTGCCCGGCCTCACCACGCGCGTGCTGCCGCGGCTCAAGGCCCGCCTCGTCGCACACAAGGCGCATCCGCTCGCGCGACGTCAGAAGGTGTCGACGGCCGACCTGGCGGGCGAGGTGCTCCTCACCGTGCGTGGCAGCGACGTGCGCCTCCAGCCCGCCACCCGCGCGCTCGACCAGCAGTCCACCGTGCACCTGCCGGACTTCCACTCGGAGAAGGCGGCCATTCTCGCGGGGCTGGGCTTCGGCTGGCTCCCGGAGTGGCTCATCGTGGACGAGGTGGCGCGCGGGACGCTCGTCGCGCTGCCATTGAAGGAAGGCGCGAGCCACGCGTTCACCCCGACGCTGGCGCTGCGCGGTCAGCCGGGCCCGGCCACGAAAGAGCTGGTCGACCTGGTGACCGCCGAGGCAGGTCCGTAGGGCCGCGACACCGCCTCCTGCCTGGGCGATGGGCATGCCGCGCAGCCGCATCACCACGGCGTGGGCGTCAGCGTCGTATGCACTGTGTTGACGGGCCCTCGAACCCTTGACCGTGCCTTCGCAATGGTGCGACACCTTTGTCCGACGTCGCGACACCAGTGGTCGCCGCCCCTCAGCTGATGGCGGCGCGCAGCACCTTGGCCCGCTGCTGAACGTCGGGGTCCATCGACGTCATCTCCAGCGTACGCAGGCGCTGGGTCAGGCTCCTGGGGGCCTTCTCCTTGAGCAGCCTGCCGTCCTTCTGCAGCGCCTCGAGCTTGCTCAGCGCCTTGTCGACGATGCGGTCCTTCGGGTGGTCGAGGAGCGAGTCGAGGAAATAGGCGTCTTCCGGCAGCTCCGGGTACTCGGTGAGGAACGCCACCACGCGCTCGACCCACGCCTTGCGGTCCGGCGCCTCGGTGACCTTCTGCATGGCCTCTTTCTGGGCCTTGCGCTTGCCTTCGGGGTCGAACGTCTCGGCGAGGCCTTTGGGCAGCTCTCCTCCGCTGAAGAGCGAGTCAGCGGCCTTCTTGTATTTTTCGTAGCTGGCCGAGCGCTCGATGCGCTGCTGGTTCGGGTCGTCCTGGCGGGAGTGGTACTTCGACTTGCCCCGCTGCGCGTCCAGCTCGCGGTAGCTCTTCTTGCGCTTGCCGGTCATGCCCGTCTCGTCGTCGCGGTCTTTCCCCGCCATCCGTTGGTCACTCCGCTTCGGTGGCGCCTGCCGGCCCGTCGAGGATTCGAGTCGGGCAAAGGCCGCGCCGAGGTGGGGAAGAATCCTCCACGGCGCGGCAGATGGTCAAGTCAGCCCGCGTACTTAGAGACCTGCGTCACCCAACCGAATGATGCGGGTGGGCGCCACGGTGTCAGCGGCGTTGAACGGCATGCCGCCATCGAGCGGGTGCACCGCGAGGAAGTAGTCGGCCAGCGCGCGCTGCTCGGAGCCCGGGGTGGTGATGCCGCGCATGCCGCCGTCCGGCACCATCACCAGGTCGACGCGGTTGAAGGCGCCCGCGTCGGCGGCGCGGAAACGGGCGAAGGGGTAGCCGTCTCCGCCGCCCGCGAGGAAGTCGAGCGTCACCATTCGGAATGTCGCGGTGGGCGCGCCGACGAAGCCGCCGTCCGACACGATGGCGGTGCGGGTCGTGCCATCGACCACCTCGAGCCGACGCACGCGCTGCCCCACCGTGTTCGGCGTCAGGCCGCCGTCGTTGGGCAGGACGAGCGCCGGGAACGAGGGGTCGAACTCGACGTACAGGCCGCCCACCTGCGGAAAGGAGCCTGGCGTCGCGCCGGGACGAACTCCGGAGAAGGCGTGCTCCATGACGAACTGCAGTTGGGGCGCCGACACCGTCACCAGCGACAGGCCGTTGTTGAACCGGAGCGCGTTCTCGATGTCGAGGTGGCTCACCTCGCCCTCGCGCTTGCCGACGGCCGGGTTCGCCGACGGAGGCAGGAAGGTGGGCACCGCGCCGGTGCCGACCGTCCCCACGCTGTCGCGAATGCCGCCGCCGTTCTTCAGCGAGATGACGGTCATCGGGTCCACCGCCTTGCCTGCGCGGAGGTTTGCGTCCGCGGTGAGGTTGCCGAAGTTCGTCTCGCGGGTGCGGACGGCCTCGCGGCGGCCGTTGAGGAACACCGCCGTCTCTCCGTAGCGGGTGCCGTCCTTCGCGAGCACGACGGCGCCGACCGCATCACAGATGGCGCGGACGCGCGGGTTCACCAGAGCGCCGGCGTCGAGCCGATTCACGCCCGCTTCGTCGGTGGCGAACACCCCGCTGATGGCGACGTCGGCGGGGGTGCGAACGAGCTCTCCGGCGCCGTTGAAGCGCGCGAGGAAGCGGCCGACGTAGCGCCAGTTGGCCCCGACGTTCAGCACCGCGACCGGCTTGCCGTCCTGCGAGGTCTTCCACTGCGGATAGTCGAGCACCTTCGAGTCGCCGCCGCGCATCACGTCATCGGCATCGCCCCAGGTGGCGTGGCTGCCGCCGGCCAGAATGACGTCGACCCCACGCAGCCGCTGCGGCAGCTCGTCCACCTCGATGGAGAACTGCTGCATGTGCGCCATGAGGATGACCTTGTCGATGCCCGCCGCCGTCATGGCGTCGATGTGCGGCTGGAGCTCGGCGACGAGGGCGACCCAGTCCGTCGGGTTCGCCGGGCGCACCGTGACGCCCCCGGGCTGCGAGATGGTGGTGATGGTGGGCGTGGTGGCGCCGACGAGCCCGATGCGCTGGCCCTGCACCGTCAGCACGATGGCGGGCGTGATGCGGCCGTGGAGGTTCGCCGCCACGCCCGTCGAAGTGACTGCGCTGCCGTTGCCGCCGTCGAGGAAGGTGGGCGCGAGGTTCGAGTCCGTGCGGATGTCGAGGTTGGCCGACAGGTAGGGGAACCTCGCGCCGGGCCAGCGAAGCAGCGGGCCGCCGTCGGGGTTGAGGCTCACCGGGTCCGGGCGAATGACCGACGCCAGCGCCGCGGTGCCGTTGTCGAACTCGTGGTTCCCGAGGGACGCGGCGTGCAGGCCGAGCTCGTTGAAGATGGCGACGTCAGCACGCCCGGGGCCCGGCACCTGAATCGAGGGGAGCAGGGCGAGGGCGGGATCTCCACCCGCGTTGAGGAACACCCCGGGCAGCCAGAGATCGCCGTTCGCCAGCTTGAGCGTCGCGTCGGGAAACTCGGCCTCGAGGCGCGCCATCACCGCCGAGAAGCGCGGCGCGTCGGTCACCGCCGGAAGGCCCGACTCCTGGTCGGACGCGTGAAGAATCTGCAGCGTGAAGGCGATGCCCGCGTCCATCGCGGTGCCGCCCGCCATGCCGCCCGCGGTGCCGCCCGCCATGCCACCCGCCATGCCGCCCGCGGTGCCGCCAGCCATGCCGCCAGAGGAGCCACCCGCAGCACCACCGCCCATCCCTCCCGCCGAGCCCCCCGCGCGTCCGCCGCCGGTGGCCCCCGCGTCCATCGCGGTGCCGCCCGCCATGCCGCCCGCGGTGCCGCCCGCCATGCCACCCGCCATGCCGCCCGCGGTGCCGCCAGCCATGCCGCCAGAGGAGCCACCCGCAGCACCACCGCCCATCCCTCCCGCCGAGCCCCCCGCGCGTCCGCCGCCGGTGGCCCCCGCGTCTGGCGTCATCATCATCTCGCCGCAGCCCGCGGCGACCAGCATCAAGCCCAGCCCGAGAATTCGTCGAATCATGGTGTCGTGCTCCCTTTCGAGAGCGCGGCTTCTACGAAGACCCCGATGACCGGGTGAGGGCGCGGCCGTCACATCGCCGCGCCGTCCTCACGACACTCGCGTCACGCCGTGCGGGCGTGCGTCCACAACGCAGAGACCGACCGCAGCACGAGCGCGCGCACGGCTGGCTGCTCCGCTTCGGGCAGGGGCAACTCGTCGGCAGCCTCGGCCTCGACGAGCGCCTCGTCGATCCACTCGACCAGCGCCTCGGGCAACACCGCGGGCGTCTTTGGCACCTTCGCTTCGCCGACGGCCTTCACCGAGAAGCCGCCCACCTCGAGCAGCGCGAAGACCTCGAAGACGAGCTCCCGGGCGACGGCGAAGCCCGCATCCGACAACCCCGCCGCGTCGAGGAACCCCACGAGCGCGTCCTGCCGGTTGTCGAAGGCGTGGCCCAGCGTGTCGCGCTGCTTCGACGCGTCTTCGAGGAAGCGCCACGCACGCTCGAGCCACTCACCGGTCGGCGCCTCGCCTTCCAACGATTCGGGACGCGGCGCCTTCACCCGCTTCGCGCCCGGCAGCATGCCCTTCGGCGCGAGGTCGAACGGCGCTCCCGAGGCGATCAGCTCGTACAAGCCCAGCAGGTTCGAGAAGAGGGCCTCGGCGTCGTTGACGGACGCAAAGCGCGGCTCATCGGGCCACAGCGCGAGGATGACGGGCTGCGGCGGCACGCCTTGGGCGACGGCTTCACGGAACGCGCCCACCACATCGTCCACGTCGCCCAGCGCGCCGGACTTCGCGAGCAGCGCCTCGAGCACCGCGCGGCCATCGAAGCGCCGCGGCATCGCGTCGTCGCTCGGCCGCTCCCGCTTCGGCGAGGGCGGCTTTCCACGCGACGGCTTCTTCGGCGGCCCGGCCTTCGTCGTTCCCGCGCGCTTCATGCGAACAGCCACCCTTTCTTCCACGCCTTCACCACCAGCAGCGCCACCACCACCATCGCCGCGACGGCGACCAGCGCGCCCAGCACGTTCACCGACAGGCCGCCTCGGGCGTGCAGCTCCCAGCCCACCAGGCCCACCACGCCCAGCACCCAGGCCGAGAACGGGTTGATTTCCTTCTTCAGCGCGCGCCGCCAATCGAAGGTGCCGGCTCGCAGCGCGCCTTCCTTCGCGGGCGAGAACCTGGGAATCCACCGGGGCACCGTGCGGCAGAACTCGTCGAAGGCCGCGCCGAACTTCGAGCGCAAGAAGGCCTCTTCGGCGCGAATGATGAAGAAGTACTCGCCGAAGAAGAAGCCGAGCGTCGCCACGTACACCCAGGGGTGGTGGGCGATGGCGCACAGCCCCAGCACGATGCCGAGGTTGCCCACGTAGAGCGGGTTGCGCACGTAGGCGTAGGGCCCGGTGGTGTTGAGCGTCGAGGCTTGTATCGAGAGGTTCTGCCCGCTCGTGCCCTCGGGGACCCAGCCCAGCACGTAGAAGCGCAGCACCTGGCCCACCACCGCCAGCGCCAGCCCTGCCAGGTCGAGCGCCAGGTCGACCGACTCACCGCCAGGCCCCGCACCGCCCTGCCTCGTCCACAAGGCCCACCCGCAGACGAGGATGACGGGCACCGGGCTGATGCTCCGCAGCCGGAAGAGGACCTGGCCGAGCTGTTCGGTGGAGGACGACACGGCGGGCGCGTCCGTCTCACAGCAGGCCGCGTCCTGCAAGCCGGGAGGAACACTCGAAAATGCCGGCGCGGTGCCAGGTGAATGACACCGGCGCACCGTGGCACGAACGCGTCATGCTGTGGCTGGACACCGACGCGAAGATGCCGGTACAGGCGCCTGAGATGCGACACGCCGTGGGCGCCAGCGTGGTCGACCGGGCGAAAGCAGGCGACACCTCGGCCTTCCGCGAGCTCTACGCCGCCCACCACCGGCAGGTGGGCCGCCAGCTCGCCTTCCTGGTGCCGAGAGCCGACCTCGAGGACGTGCTCCAAGACGTCTTCATCGAGGTGTTCCGCAGCATCCGCCGCTTCGAGGGCAAGAGCGCCTTCACCACCTGGCTGTACCGGGTGACGGTGCACGTCGCGATGAAGTCGCGCCGCAAGCACACGCGCAGCCGCATCGACATCGTCGACGACGTGCCGGAGCAGACCGACGAGAACCCCAGGCCCGACGAGGTGACGTTGACGGCCGAGCGCCAGGCGCGCGTCGAGGGGCTGCTCCAGCAGCTGTCCGAAAAGAAGCGCACCGTGCTGGTGATGCACGACCTGCAGGGCATCGACGCGCACGTCATCGCCGAGGTGCTCGAGACGAACGTGCTGACGGTGCGAACGCGGCTGTTCTACGCGCGGCGCGAGCTCGAGGTGCTGGCGAAGGGCGACCCGGCGCTCGCGGAGTACTTCACCGGCGGTGAGTCGTGAGCGCGCACCTGACGGACGAGCAGCGCGACGCGGTGGCGAAGGGCTCGACGGAGCCGGGACTCGACGCGCACCTGGGCGGCTGTGCCGACTGCCGAGCAGGCGTGGCGGACGCCAGGGCGCGCCAGCGGCTGCTCGGGGGCCTGACGCCCTACACGCTCAACGACATGGCGTTTCGTCGCGTGGAGGCGCGTCTTTTGGAGCAGGTCGAAGACGGCCTGCCCTCGCCCTGGCCGACCTGGCTCAAGGTGGCGTTGCCGGCCCTGGCCTGCGTCATCGTGCTGCTGGTGGTGGCGCCCTGGCGCGCCGAGCCGACCCTGTCGCCTGACGTCTCCCCCCGCCCCGCCATCGCGCGCCCGGCGCCGCAGACCTTCTCACCGATGACGGCCACGTTCGCGTCGGCCGATGCGACCCGTCGGCCTGGGGCGGGCGCGTGGACGGCGCTGCGGGCGGGCGATGCGTTGACGGCAGACACGGCCATCTCGGCCTCGCGGCTGGTGCTGGCGTCGGCCGACCTGGTGCTCGCGACCGATGGCTCCTGGGCGGCAGGCGGCCAGGCCCAGGTGGTGCTGGGCGCCGGCGTCGTCACTGCGAGCGGGACGGCCGAGGTGCTGGCAGGTCCCCGGCACGTGATGGGCGTCGAGTCGGTCTTCCGGGTCGAGCGCACCGCGGCCGAGGTGGTGGTCGACGTCGCCTCGGGCACGGTGGAGGTGTTCGACGAGTCGAGCGGTCAGCGGCGGTCGGTCGCCTCGCCGGCGCGGCTGCGGTGGGCCGATGGCACTGCGCTGGAGCAAGGTGTGTCAGAGGCCATCGTCTCGTTCGAGTCGCCACGCGCGCCCCGAGGCCCCGTCGTGCCGCTCGACCTCTCCGGGCTTCCGGTGGGCACGATGGTTTCGCTCGATGGGCAGGGGTTCGGTGAGACGCCCTTCACGCTGGCGGCGGAGCCAGGCCGTCACCAGCTGAACCTCTCCCCGCCGGGCCAGCCTCCGCAGGAGCGCTTCATCGACCTCGTCGGCGGCGCCCCCTTCCTCGTTGCGCTGCAGGCGCTGGAGCTGGACCGCGACGTCGAGGCACCAGAGCCCGATGCCCGCGCGCTCGGCCGGGTGCTGGAAGACCTCAAGCGCCAGACGCCCCGGCTGCGGGCCTGCTACGAAAAGTGGCTCAAGGCGAACCCGAGCGCTTCGGGGCAGGTCGACCTCGTGCTGGTGGTGACGGCGAGGGGGGCGGTGAAGCGGGCCGAGGTGAAGGGCGACCCGATGTCTCCCGAGTCGGCGGCGTGCCTCAAGACGACGGCGAAGGCCCTGGTGCTGTCTCCGCTCGGCAGCGAGCAGGAGCTCGAAGTGCCGCTCGTGCTGACGCCGGGCAAGCGCTGAGCGCACGTCAACCGGCTCGACAGCGACCGCTCGCCCGGCTTTGAGGCGGCCATGCGCGCACCGTGGCTGTTGCTGACCCTGCTGTCGACGACGGCGCTGGCGCAGCAGAGCCTCTTCAACGTGCCCTCGACGCAAGAGACGCTCCCGGGGCGGCTCTTCGGCCAGGTGCAGCTCACCGGCACCCCGCACGGCGGCGAGGTGAACACCACGCTCGAGCTGGGAGTATTCCGCTGGCTGGAAGTGGGCGTGAACCTCTTCCGCATGCCGCTGTACCGCATCACCGAGCCCAACCCGGACGCGCCGGCGCAGTCGTCGACGATGCTCAACGCGAACGTCTACCTCGACCCGCTCGAGTGGCTGGCGTTCGAGGCCGGCGTCCAGGGCGGCGTGGGCTTCATCCCCACGACCAACCGGCTCGAGCCCGTCCTGTACGGCTGGGTGACGGCCCGCTTCGAGGCGCCGGGCCGCTTCGGCTCCTATGTGGTGGGCGCGTACAGCGGCACGCGCGGCGCGCTGGGGAGGGGTCCACCGAGCGGCGGCCTCCTCGGCGTCGAGGTGCCGCTCGTCGAGCACGCCGTGCATGCGATGGCGGACTGGGTCATCGGCCTGAACGACCTCTCGGTGGCCGTCGTGGGCGCGGTGGTGTTCATCGGGCAGAGCTTCCAGCTGTCCGGCGGCGTGCAGCTCCCCAGCCCGGGGAGCGGCAACGCGTTCGGCGGCGTGCTCGAGCTGACGTACGTGCCGGTGCCGCTCCAGCCCGGAGAAGGCCTCGGCCACCCGGCGGAGCGCCCGCAGCGCAAGAAGCCTTTGCCGTAGCGGAATGCGACATCACCGCACGAGGCTGGCGACCAGCTTGCGAAACCACGCGTGCCCGGCGTCGTGCCGATGGCGAACGTGCCAGGCCTGCTGGAGCGCGAAGCCGCGCACCGGAAAGGGCATGGGCCGCGCCACCAGTCCCCACGCCCTTGCGTGCTGCGCGATGATTCGACGCGGCAGCACGGCCCCGAGCTCGCTTCCGGCCACCAGCGGCGGCACGGTGGCGAAGGTGGGCACGTGCGCAACGACGCGGCGCCGATGTCCCAACCGCTCGAGCTGCGCGTCGAGGGGATTGCCGGGCTTCCCTTCGGGAGAGAGGGCGATCTGCGGAATCGACAGGTACCGCTCGAGCGTCAGCGGCCGGCGGGCCTCGGGGTGCCCGGCGCGCACCACGAAAGCGAAGTCCTCGTCGAAGAGCTTCGTCCACACGATGGCCTGGCTCAGCGGCCGCTGCGGCGCCCACAACACGTCCCAGGTGCCGTCGGTGAGGGCCCCCTCGGCGTCGGGCACTGTCTGGACGACGCGCACCGTGAGCGCCGGCGCCTGGACCCGCAGCCGCTCCAGCAGCGGCCCCATCAGCACCGAGGCGGTGTAGTCGCTGGTGGCCGCGACGAAGGTGCGCGTCGACGTCTTCGGGTCGAAGCCGCTGCCGGTGGCGAGCAGGTCGTCGAGTCGGGTGAGCACGCTCTCGAGCTCGGGCCCCAGCTGCAGCGCGCGCGGCGTGGGCACCAGGCGCCCCTGGGTGCGCACGAAGACGGGGTCGTTCAGCTGGGCCCGCAGCCGCCCCAGCGCGCGAGACACCGCCGGCTGCGACAGGCGCATGCGCTCGGCCGTCGCGGTCACGCTCCCGGTCGCCAGGAGGTGGCGGAAGGTGGTGAGCAGGTTGAGATCCTGCACGTCATGCGCCTGATGCATCTCGCTCGTTCGTTTCATGCATTGGACACATAGCACCGCGAGGCGCATGAAGAGCGCGTCGTTTCCACCCGCGGTCCATCGCTTCCAAGGAGCTTCACCATGTTCGTCATCGCTGGAGTCACCGGTCACACCGGCGCGGTCGTCGCCAACACCCTCCTGTCCCAGGGCCAGAAGGTGCGCGTCATCGTGCGCAGCGCCGAGAAGGCCGAGCCGTTCCGCGCGAAGGGAGTCGCCGTCGCCGACCTGGGAGACGTGCCCGCGCTGACGAAGGCGCTCACCGGCGCCACGGCCGCCTACCTCTTGTCGCCCCCCAACTTCGCCGCGAAGGACTTCCTGGCCGACCGCGCCGAGCTGGTGGCGAACATGGGCAAGGCCATCACCGCCTCGGGCCTCAAGCGCCTGGTGTTCCTGTCCTCCGTCGCGGCGCAGCACCCGGCGGGCACGGGGCCCATCGTGTCGGTGCACCGCGCCGAGCAGGCCTTCTCGAAGCTCGTGCCCTCGGTGACGTTCCTGCGCCCGGCCTACTTCCTCGAGAACTGGGGCTCGATGGTGCCGGTGATGAAGGCCCAGGGCGTACTGCCGCACTTTGGGCCCATCGACGTGAAGTTCTCGCAGGTGGGCACCCACGACATCGGCCTCGAGGCGGTCAAGGCGCTCCTCACCCCTGCCGACGGCGTGCGCACGGTCGAGCTCGCCGGCCCCCAGGACTGGTCGGTGCAGGACATCGCCGCGGCGTTCGGCACCCTGCTGGGCAAGCCGGTGCACGCGGTGTCGGCGCCGGTCGAGGGCGCGAAGGCGGGCCTGATGCAGGCCGGCGTGCCGGAGTCGATGGCCACGCTCTACGGCGAGATGTACCAGGGCATGGGGAAGGGGCTGGTGGCCTTCGAGAAGCCCGACACCATCACCCGCGGTCGCACGCCCCTGCTGGACGCGCTCGAGCCCCTCGTCGGGTGACGACTACCCGCTGACGCCGAGGGCCTTCAGCTCGGCGTGCAGCGTCATCAGGGCCGCGCGGGTGCGCGTCTTCACCGTGCCCAGCGGCAAGCCGGTGCGCGCGGCGATCTCACTCTGCGAGAGGCCCTCGTCCCAGGCGAGCTCGAGCAGGGTGCGTTGTTCGACCGGCAGGCGGGCCACCTGGTCGCGCAGCACGCCGCGCACGCGGCGCGAGTCCACCACCTCGTCGGGCCGGGCCTGGGGCTCGACGACGCCGCGGCCTTCGACCTCGAGGGTGCGGCTGACGGTGCCCCGGGTGCGCAGGCGGTCGATGGCGCGGCTGCGGGTGATGGTGACGAGCCAGGCGGCGACGTTCGCGCGCTCCGGCTGGTACTGGCCGGCGCGGCGCCAGGCTTCGAGGAACGTCTCCTGGACGAGCTCTTCGGCTTCCGCGCGGTCGCGCAACAGCTTGAGGGCCACGGCGAAGACGAGCGAGCCATGCATCGAGTACAGCGCCGCCAGGGCCTCGCGATCGCCGCGGGCCAACCGGTCGCTGAGCTGGCGCTCGTCGACCACCGTCACGCATCCTCTCCGAGCTTCGCCACCGACGCGCACAGGCACGGGACGCCCTCGAGCGCCGTGAAGCTGTGCGAAGTGCCGGCCTCACGAACGTCGAGCTCGCCGCGCCAGAACTCGGCGCCTGATTGGTCGTCGCGGTAGCCGCCCTCGAGGAGCAGCACGCGCTCCCGGTCGGCGTGCGCGTGCAGGGGGAACTGAGCGCCAGGCACCAGGCGCAGGAGGACCGTCATGAAGCCCTCGCACCGGGGGCCCGCCGCGACGGGCAGCAGGGAGGTACCAGGCCCGGGTCCGTCGTCCCAGCCCTCGTCACCGTCGATGGCATCGGCGAGCTGCCGGGCGGAGGCTTCATCGAGGTCGAACAGCTCGGCCAACTTCGGCAACAGGTGGTCGAACCGTCGCCCGCCCGCAAGCGACGCTTCGACCCGGCTCCATGGACGCTTCGGGGCTTCGAGCCCCACCCCGACGAGACGCATCGCGTCCTCCAACACCCGGAGGCTCTCGACCAACGCTGGCGACTGCTTCAGCGCTTCGTCGACGCGCGCCCGGTCCCCTGCCGACAACGTGCCGAGCACGTAGTCCGCCAGCAGGTCATCGGGTGCGTTCACGTCGGACATGGTCGGTGAAATCCGGGTTCAGAAGGCAGCTACGGCCCACCCGAGGCGGCGGTTTGTTTCCCGTGGGACTTCAATTGATGGCGTTCGGCTGGGTCAACGCGAACTCTCCGATGCGGGCGTCGAACATGGTGCGGTCGTCGCGCTCGAATTGGTAGCTCCCGCGCATGGTGCCAAACGGCGTCTTGAGCATCGCCCAGCTCGTGTATTCGAAGCGTTCCCCCGGCTCGAGGCGCGGCTGTTTCCCCACCACGCCGGGCCCTTGCACCTCTTCCACGTGGCCGGTGCCGTCGGTGATGAGCCAGTGGCGGGTGCGAAGCGTCGCCACCCGAGGGCCCTCGTTGATGAGGGTGACGGTGTAGGTGAAGGCCCACTGCTCCGCCTCGACCTGCGAGCGCTCGGGCCAGAAGGCCGGCTGGACGATGACGCGGATTCCTTCGGTGACGGTGTCGGACATCAGGGCGGGTCCTTCGGTGCGGTGACGGGCGGACCGGGGAGCGCCTCGGCGGCCTGCGCCTCGGCCGGCTTGATGAGCACCGAGGCCAGGATGGAGACCGTCAGCGTGCCGGCGATGACGATCAGCGACGTCACGATGAGGGCGACCTCGTGCTGCATGATGATCTCATGGAACGCGGTCTCGACGATGAGCTTGAGGCCCACGAACGCGAGGATGACGCCCAGGCCGGTCTTCAGGTACCGGAACTTGTCCATCAGCGACGAGACGAGGAAGAACAGCGAGCGCAGGCCCAGGATCGCGCAGGCGTTGCTGCTGAAGACGATGAAGGGGTCCTGGCTGATGCTCAACACCGCGGGGATGGAGTCGAGCGCGAAGAGCACGTCGCTGGACTCGATGACGAGCAGGACGAGGAAGAGCGGGGTGAACTGGAACCGACCGTTCTCGCGGGTGGTGAAGTGGTGATTCTCGGTGTTCTTCGCCGAAACCGGCAGCACGCGACGGGCCCAGCGCAGCACGGCGATGTTTTCAGGGTCGACCGACTCGTCCTCGTCCTTGCCAAAGAGCAGCTTCCAGGCGGTGAAGAGGAGGAAGGCCCCGAAGAAGTAGAGGATCCACGAGAAGCGTGAGACGAGCGCAGCGCCGAGGAAGATGAGCGTGCCGCGCAAGACGAACGCGCCGATGATCCCCCAGTAGAGCAGCCGGTGCTGGGCGGCGTTCGTCACCTTGAAGAACGAGAAGACGACGATGAAGACGAAGAGGTTGTCGACCGAGAGCGCGTACTCGATGACGTAGGCGGTGAGGAACCGGCCGGCCGTCGCGGCGCCGCCGAGGTACCAGAGCAGGCCCGCGAACGAGAGCGACAGGGAGATCCACACGCCGGTCCAGGCGGCGGCCTTCGGAGCGGTGATCTCCTTGCCGCCGGACAGCCGGAGGTCGATGACGATGACCGTCACCACGCCAATCAAGAACCCTGCCCACAGCGCTGGAGTACCCACGACGGTTTGCCCTCTTACCTGCTCGGCGTCACGATTCCAGCGTCGCCCCGAACGCCGTGCGTCTGCCCTGCTGGATGGCGACCTCGACGCGCGCCGACAAGTGAGATTGCAGGCGGCCCAACGGTTCGGTTGGGCGCCGTCTGGCCGGGTGCTCTAAGACCCGCTCATGCGTCGCATCATGGGGGTCCTGGTCGCCATCGTCGCCCTCTATGGCGTGCTGTTCGCCGTCTTCCGGGAGCCGGTGAAGACCCTGCCGGTCGACGCAGGCCTCGAGGCACGGACCGAGGCGAAGCCCTCGCAGATTCCAGGCGCCGGGCTGGGGCTCTTCGCGAAGGTGCCCATCGCGAAGGGCGACGTCATCGGCCACTACGGCGGGCGGCTCAAGAAGGGACCGGACGTGAAGGACTCGAGCTACGTGGTGCTGCTCGAGAAGTGCGCCATGGAGACGCTGGCGCCGTACCGCTACGTCGACGGGAGTGAGTTCGGCGGCCAGGTGACGCGCATCAACTTCGCGCCGCGGCTCATCAACGGCGTCGAGACGGGGTTCCAGAACGCGGCCATCGACACCATCTGCGAGCCGCCCTTCGTGCTGTTCCGCGCCATCGCCGACATCCCCGCCGGCGCGGAGCTCTTCAGCTCGTACGGCCAGAAGTACCGCTACGACTTCATGGCGTTTCCCGCCGTGCAGGCGTGGTTCTGTGAGGCGGCGAAGGTGGACTGCTCGAAGGGGTTCTCATTCGAGCCGTGACGTTCGCAGCGCGAGCACCACCAGACTGCGGGCCGGCACCACACAGGTGGCCCCACAAGCCAACGTGAGGGCCCTGGGTGGCTCGTGGGCGGTCTCGAGCACCACCGCCCAGGCATCACCCCACGCGCGCGGCGGCAGCCGCACCTCGACGTCCTGGGGGCCCGCGTTGAGCCAGCTGAGGAGCGTCTCACCGACGATCTTCCGGCCCTTCGGGTCGCGGGTGCCGATGGCGTCTCCGCCGAGGAACATGCCCAGGCAGCGCAGCTCGGGGTTCTCCCAGTCGCCGCGTTCGAACTCCCGGCCCGATGGGTGGAACCACACCACGTCTCGGAAGCGGGAGTCCTCCAGCGTCTGGCCCTGGAAGAAGTTGCGCCGCGTCAACACCGGGCTCGAAGCACGGAGCGCCACGCAGCGCCGGGTGAAGTCGAGCAGCCGCGCGCCGCGCTCGTCCAGGTTCCAGTCGACCCACGAGATGGGAGAGTCCTGGCAGTAGGCGTTGTTGTTCCCGCGCTGGGTGCGGTTGAGCTCGTCACCCGCCAGGAGCATCGGCGTGCCCAGCGAGAGCAACAGCGTCGCCATCAGGTTGCGTTGCGAGCGCTCGCGCCCATCGAGCACGGCGAGGTCCCCGGTGTCGCCCTCGACGCCATGGTTCCACGAGTGGCTCTCGTCGGCGCCGTCCCGGTTGCCCTCGAGGTTCGCCTCGTTGTGCTTGCGCGCGTGACTGACGAGGTCGCGCAGGGTGAAGCCGTCGTGACAGGTGACGTAGTTGATGCTCGCCGACGGCCGGCGCCCCGACAGCTTGAAGAAGTCGCTCGAGCCCGACAGCCGGTAGCCGAAGTCCGCCACCTGCCCCGCATCCCCACGCCAGAACCGCCGCACCGTCTGGCGGTAGCGGTCATTCCACTCCGCGAACGCTGCGGGGAAACTTCCGAGGCGATAGCCGCCGGGCCCGACGTCCCACGGCTCCGAGATGAGCTTCACGCGCGAGAGCACCGGGTCTTGATGGAGCGTCGCGAAGAAGTCGCTGCGCGGGTCGAACTCTCCCGTGCCGGTGCGTGAGAGCGTCGTCGCCAGGTCGAAGCGGAAGCCGTCGACGTGGAACTCGGTCACCCAGTGGCGCAGTGAATCGGCGATGAACTTGTTCACCTCGAGCTGGCGCGCGTCGAGCGAGTTCCCGCACCCGGTGAAGTCGCGGTACTTCGAGCGGTCGCGCTCCTCGAGCCAGTACCAGGTCGGGTTGTCGAGACCGCGGAAGCTGAGCGTGGGCCCAAGCTGATTGCCTTCGCAGGTGTGGTTGTAGACGACGTCGAGGAGCACCTCGAGGCCCGCCGCGTGGAGCGCCTTCACCATCGCCTTGAACTCGGTCACCTGCTCGCCGCGACTGCCCGACGACGAGAAGCGCTGGTCCGGCGCGAAGAAGCCCAGCGTGTTGTAGCCCCAGTAGTTGGTGAGGCCCTTCTCGAGCAAGAAGCCCTCGGGCGCGCACTCGTGCACGGGCAGCAGCTCGACGCTGGTGACGCCCAGCTTCACGAGGTGCTCGAGGACGGCCGGGTGCGCCAGGCCCGCGTAAGTGCCCCGCTGGTGAGACGGAACGTCGGGGTGCAGCTGGGTCAGGCCCTTCACGTGCGCTTCGTAGATGACGGCGCGGCGCCAGAGGACGCCGGGAGACCGGTCGCCGCTCCAGTCGAAGGAGTCACGCACCAGCACGCTGCGAGGGACGCCCGCGGAGGAGTCGCGCGGATCCATCAGCTCACGGCCGTGGTCGACGACGTGGCCGGTGAGCGGCGCGTGCCAGTCGGGCTTGCCGCTGATGGCGCGGGCCCATGGGTCGACGAGCAGCTTGTTCGGGTTGAAGCGAAAGCCGCGCTCCGGCGCCCACGGCCCCTCGACGCGCAAGCCGTACAACATGCCGGGAGACAGGCCGGGGACGTAGCCGTGGAAGACGTGGTGGGTCTGGTCCAGCAGCGGCAGGCGGGCGAGCTCGCGCTGCGGCTGGGTCGGGTCGTACAGACACACCGTGATGGCCGTCGCGGACTCCGATGGGAACGCGAAGTTGACGCCGGTGGCATCGCAGGTGGCGCCAAGTGGATACGGAACGCCAGGCCACACCTCGTACGGAGCGCTCACAGGGGGCCATTGTGGGGTGAGCGATGTGGAGAAGTCAGCAGCGTTCGTCCGACACCCCGCGTCGCCTGCAACCCAGGTTGCACCCCTGGGCTGGTTTGGAGTCCCGTTCCGATCAACGGCGAGACGGCGGATCCCCAGCGCAAAGGCGTCTCGGTGTGAGCCGATGTCGGGGTCTCGCAGCGAGCGCCGTCACCGCGCCACGAGGTCGTCCGCGGGCAGCTCGAGCGGCGGCCGGCCTGACGCCTCACACCGACACGCCACGAACTTCGCGCGCGTCGGTCGCTGCTCGTCCTTCGCGTCCGGGGGCCCGATGCGGCCCGACTCGTAGCCCTCGCGGGCACAGCGCTCCTCGCAGCGCTGACGGCGGGCAGAGTCCGACGCAGCGACGCCCGCGAAGGGCGTAGACATGCCCATCACCGTCGGCATCGCGACGAAGAGGAGCCCCCGCTTCACCGGCCCGGGCCGCCCTGCCACGAGCTCGCCCAGCACGCGGAACTGTTCGGACTTCGCCAGCCCGCCGCTCGAGAACACCACCACCATGAAGAGGGCCGACCCGCCCATCGAGAGCAGCACACCGACGAGGGTGAGGACCGGCATCGGCAAACCGGACCCGGACACCCGGGTTGGGGCATCATTCCCCCATGCTGACGCTCGTCACCTTGCTGGTCCTCACCGCTGGTCCCGTCGACGCAGGCACGACGCGCCGTCTCGATGGAGGCACGGCCGATGCTGGCGTCCGCACGGCCGACGCCGCCGAGGTCGAGCGCCTGCGCGCCAGGTTGGTCGACCTCGCCGCCAACACCGAAGACACCATCGCCCCGCTCAGAAAGCGGCTGACGGACCTGGAGGCGCGCACGGTGGAGCTCGAGAAGCAGGCCCGGCAGGTCGAGGCGCTGCAGAAGAAGCTCGAGCGCACGACCGACGAGCTGGCGACCCTCAAGCGCGAGGTGAACGAGCGCGAAGAGCAGCGCAAGGAGACCGAGCGCAAGGCCGCGGAGCAGAAGACCCGGCTCGAGGCCGTCACCCGTGGCCTCATCGCCGTCGACCAGCAGCTCGCCAGCGGCGCCACGAGCGCGCAGGTGGCCGAGACGCTCCGCGCGGCCGAGAGCAGCTACACCGGCGCGGCCCTCGAGTATGTGCGCAGCGCGCGCGCGGCCCTGGCGAACAACGACCTCTCGACGGCCCGCAAGTTCATCGGCCTCGCGGTCCTCGAGACGCAGGTCATGACGCGCTGACCGCCATGCTCGGCCTCGTCGCCTCCCTCGTGCTGCTCACGCCGCCGGCCGACGGCTTCGTGCGGCCGTTCGACCGGCGGGTGCTGCCGATTCCAGACCGCCCGTGGGCCCCTGGCGCCCCGCCCGAGGGCTGGTGTGGCGAGGCGAGCCTGCAGATGGTGGCGCTGCACTTCAGCGCGTGGATTCCACAGCGCGCCATCAACGCGCTCGGCCGCTCCACGCACGTCGACCTCTGGGAGATTGCGGCGTCACCGTGACGACGCTCAGCCGCGCTCGAACCGGCTGATGAAGTTGCGCAGGAGCCGAACACCCCATGGCGTGTCCACCGCGCCGGCGTCGAGCCGACCGCGTGTCATGGCCTCGAGGCTCGGCTCGTTCTGGATGCAGAAGCGAATCGAGGCCGCGTTCATCTCGGGGTGAAACTGCACGCCGCGCAACGTGGTGCCGACGCCGAAGGCCTGCACCGGGCTCGCCTCGTTCGTCGCCAGCAGCGCACCGCCCGAGGGCACGGCCGCCACCTCGTCGAAGTGCGTGGCCTGGACGCGCGCCTCCTTCGGCACACCCTCGAACAGCGGGTCGGCCTGGCCCTCGTCGGTCAGGCGCACCGTCACCGTCCCCAGCTCCAGGCCGCGCGGGTTTCGCTGCACCGTCGCGCCCAGACGCCAGGAGAGCAGTTGATGCCCGAAGCACACGCCCAGCACCGGCAGGCCGCGGTCGGCGGCTTCCACCATCACGTCGGCGGCCTCGCGCATCCAGTCCGTCGGCGCTGTCACCGACTCGGGAGACCCCGTCATGATGAGTGAATCGACACCGCTCAGCGGCGGAATCCGTTCACCGGCGTGGAGCTCGACCGGCACGAGCGTCGCCAGGCCGTCCACCGCCGCGCCGAACCAGGCCTCGTAGTCGCCCAGCACCGCCCGGGAGCTCGTCACGCCCGGCTTGAGCAACAACGCCCGCTTCATGGCCGCACGCACTCCGGCAGGGGGCTTCTCGCGAGGAACCCGCGGCCGGCCTCGGCGAACGAGGCGGCCGAGGTGACGCGCTCGAAGTCGACCGACTCGAGGAACGCGCGCGTGTGCTGCTCCACCGCGGCCCCGCACGCGCGGCCCGTCGTCGTCCGCAACACCTGGCGGGCATCGACGACCGACTTGAGCGCCGAGTCCGGGCCGCCGACGGCGGACTCGCGCACCGACTCCTTCGAGAACTCGGCGTTCGTCTGCCGCAGCGTCACCACCTTCACCACGCCGTCCACCGTCATGAGGTCGAGCATGTCGAGGTCGAACACCACTTTCGCCACCGCTGACGAGGGCTCGGGGAACGCACGCTTGCAGAAGCCCGACATGAAGCGCGGGCGGCCGTACTCGGCGTTGTCACCCATCGGTCCCATGTGCTCTTCGATGGCGCGCGCGACGACGTCCACCTCGAGGGTCGAGAACCCCAGCGCCGGGAGCTCCGCTCGTGCGAGCGCCGCAGCCTGCGTCCCGTGCGTGCAGAACCGCTCGAAGGGCTCTCCGGTCCCGTTCTCTTTGGTGGCGTCGTGGAGCAGCACGGCTGTCTCGACGAGCTGCCCGTCGACCTGCTCCAGGGCGCTGAACCGGGGCGCGAGCCTCGCCAGCCGAAGCATGTGCTGGTGGTTCACCCCGCCCGGCTTCACGTGGCGCTCCATCACGGCGACGACACCTCGAGCGGGGCCCGGTGCAGGTGGGTGGGCACACGCGAAGAAGAAGACCACTGGAATCAGGCGCACGGCGTTCAACAGGTAGTCGTGTGCGGGCCCGGTGTCACCCGCCTCAGTCGCACCGTTCCCCACCGTGTCATCTCACCACCAGGACGGCCCGGCCCGCGACGGCGTTGACCCGGTCCACGACGGCGTCGAGGCCCACCACGTCGTCGATACACCGCACGCCCGCAGGCGGCGGGCTCAACGCGAGCGCTTCCGCCATCGCGGCGATGGCCCAGGCACACGCGTCCATGCCGTCGTCGCAGGTGACGTGTCGCTCCACCGCCACGCCGTCGCGTTCGGCCCGCGCCATCAACTCGGCCGCGGACGGCACCGCGCGCAACAGCACGCGACGCAACACCGTGAAGGCCAGCTCGAAGCCCCACTGGAACCACCGCTGACGCATCAGGGCCTGCGGGAGCATCACGAAGGCCGTCACCAGGAAGCCTGGCCGTGGCGCGAAGAAGACATCGACGTCACGCGCGCCGGTCGAGCGCGGCAGCAACTCCGCTTCTGCCAGCGAGGCCCGCAACGAGGGGCGCCGCGCGGTTGCGAACGACACGATGGGTCCACGACTCAACGGCACCTCTTCGCGGCGGCCGTTCACCGTCCGCACCGCGGGCCGCGCAGCGCCGTCCACCATCAACGCGATGGTGCCCGCGCCGGCCCCCGAATACGGACTCGAGGAGACCGCGAAGGTGAGCTGGCAGCCGGCGCCGGCTTCGTGTGCGACCGCGCGGGACAGCAGGTTGCTGATGCCCGTGAAGAGGCCACCGCCGAGCACCACGCGCCCGGGGCCGGGCTTCGAGGACACGGCGTCGGCGAGACGACGCACGGCCTCGGCGTCACTCGTCGTCTCCAGCAGGGTGACACCCTGCTCGAGGCACCACGCGGCCAGCGCGTCAGGAGCGCTCCGGGTGCCGTTGCTGACGTCGACCACCACGTCCGCGCCGCGCAGGGCCTCGAACGTCTGGGGACGGGTGATGTCCACCACGACGGGCCCGCGCCGGCTCGCCACCTCGACGGTGAGGTCGGGAAACTGCTGGAGCGCCCGCACCGTTCGAGCGCCCAGAAAGCCGGTGCCTCCGATGACGACGATTCGCATGGGCGCACCGTGCGTCGGCGCGACCCGCGACACCACTCGCGTTCAAGCGCGGTGAAGCCAGGCGCTCGGGTCAGCCAATCCCTCACGGTGACTCGGGTTTTCGGCGCGGCGGGGTCCGCCACGTCACCTGCGCGTCATCGCCTCGCATTTGGGCCCCCGCCGACCGGCCGCGCTGACGGGTGGATGACGAACGACGCTTTACGAATGCGGCATGCCCTCGCTGCGCTTCGAAACGCCCCAGTCGCCCTTTCGCCAGGAGCTCACCCGCCGCGTCGACGCCTACTTCGCCGAGACGGGCCGCTCCCGGCACGCCGACGCGCGCACCTGGGCCACGGGCCTCACCATGCTGGCGCTGGCGCTCTCGGGCTGGGCGCTGCTCGTCTTCGTCTCGA
>JBILEB010000256.1:0-6902 GCA_044352295.1 Myxococcaceae bacterium | reverse complement strand
AGCAGCTCTCGGAGGAGACGATGACGGACGAGCGCGGCGCCTTCACCCTGCACCTGCGCGACGGCGCGTATCAGCTCCGCACCACCCACCCGCGCTACCGCAGCGCCGAGCAACCCCTCACAGCCCCGGTGACGAAGGCGCTCGTCATCGTCCTCGACGCGGGGGGCTCCATCTCGGGCCGCGTGGTGGACCAGAAGGGCCAGGGGCTGGCCGATGCCGAGGTGCTCGCGATGCCCGGTGTGGTGATGGACCTCTTCGATGCGCTCGACGGTGACAAGCGCCTGGTCCGGTCGAACGCCGAGGGACACTACAGCGTGCATGGACTGCAGGCCGGCCGGTGGGTCGTGCTGGCGGGGATTCAGGGCCAGCCTCCGGCGTCGGGTGCGCCCCTCGTCCTCCAGCCGGGAGAACACCGGACCGGCGTCGACGTCACGGTGGACGCGAAGGTGACGTTCCGAGGGGTCGTGATGGACGAGCGCGGCGCGGGCGTCGCGGCCGCACGCGTGGAATGGACCGCCGTGATGAGCAAGGCCGAGAAGGTGTCCGTCTTCTCCGACACGCTGTTGGGTCGATTCGACCGGCTGATGCAGGCCGTCACGCTCAACACCACGACGGCGACCGACGGCACGTTCACCATTCGAGGACTGACGGCCTCGTCGGTCAAACTCGAGGTGAGCGCGAATGGCTTCGAGACGCAGGAACGCACCGTGGCGCCGAGCGAGGACTTGCGCATCACCCTGAAGGCGAAGGCCCGGTGGACGGTGCGCGGCCGGGTCGTCGATGAGCGCGGCCAGGGCGTCGCGCCGGTGAAGGTGAACGGCTCGGACTTCACCTCGCCGGACGGGCGCTTCGAGCTGGAAGGCCACGACGAGGCCCAGGCGGTGCGCTTCGAAGCGCCTGGCTTCATTTCGGTGGACCGCACGGTGCCAAGGGCCGTCCCTGTGGCCGAGCTGGGCGAGGTGACGATGCAGCGCGGCGTCGTCCTCTCCGTCCAGGTGTCGAGCGCCGAGGGCAAGCCGCTCGACGACGCGCGCGTCGTCTCGACGCAGGAGAAAGACCGCGCGAGCTGCTGGACGGCGCCCGATGGGGTGTGCGCGCTCAAAGCGCTGCGGGACGAGGAGACGGCGGTGGAGGTGACGCGTGATGGCTTCGTGCCGAAGAAGGCGACGGTGCCAGGGGGCGGGTTCGGCCGGCCGCTCGTGGTGACGCTGGAGCCAGCGGGGGCCACCGTCGAGGCGCAGGTCTTCGGCGCGCCGGGCGTGCCGGTGGCGGGTCGGAGCGTGTCGGTGTCGTCGAGCGCGGGCGTGCGCGACGTCGTCTCCGGGCCCGACGGCCGCCTCACCGTCCGGGCCCTGCCGGAAGGCGACGTCTGTCTGGTCACGAAGCTCGCTGGCGGGGTGATGTGGGCGGTGCCTGCAGCGGCGAGCCTCGAGCCCACGCCGGTGCTGGTGGGTCCCGTCGCCTCTGGCGCGCGCCTCGAGGTGAAGGTGCCCGGCCCCAGCAAGGTGCTGCTGGGCGCGAGCCGCTCGCCGCCGCAGGAGACCTTCATTCTCAAAGACTTCGACGCGAGGTCCGTCTGCACCATGAGCGCGGTGGTGAGCGTCAGCGCCCTCGCCCTCGACCGCCTCGTGCTCGATGGCCTGCCCCCGGGCACCTGGTCCATCTTCATCGTCCCCAACTTCGACGAGGTGGGGCCTGACGAGCGCATCACGCCCAAAGAAGTCACCCTCGCGCCCGGTGAGACGCGCGTCGTCGAGTGAGGCTTCTCACGCGCTGAGAAGAAGGTGGAGCGTCCACGCTCGTCCGCTCGTCGAGACGAGGCCGTTTCGTTCCAAGTCCGCTGAAGGTCTCGCGCGCGGCGGCTGATCCACCATGGCACGCGCACTGCTCTCCCCCCGGCTCGTGCACGGCAATGACGCCGGACACGAACGAGAGAGGAGACGGGATGCAGCAGCCACAACCACAGACGCAGTTTCAGCCTGGCAAGCGGTACCAGGTGTTCAGCATCAAGGAGACGAAGGAGCGTGACGGACGCACCACCTCGGTGTGGGTCCGCGCGGGCTCGGCGTGGGTGAACCGCGACGGGAGCTTCAACGTGTACCTCGATGTGCTGCCGCTCGACGGGAAGCTCCACGTCCGCGAGGCGGTGGCGGACCGACGAGACGAGAGCCGCTCGCAGGGTGAGGCCACGGCGGACTCCGTCGCGGCCTGAAGACGAACAGACCAACAACCAACCAATCAACTCACAACGCAGTTCCACTCAAACGCAGCACACACGAAAAGGAAGAACGGACATGAAGACGGCAACGAAGGTGATGGCGGTGGTGGCGGTGGCGTTCCTGGCCATGTCGGGCGAGGCGCTGGCCGCGAAGCGCGCGAAGACGAAGTTGCAAATGACGGGGCAGCTCAACCTCAACACTGCGACGCAGGCGCAGCTCGATCAACTGCCCGGCGTCGGAGAGAAGGCGGCGAAGCGAATCATCGAGCACCGCACGAAGACGCCCTTCACGAAGGTGGAGGAGCTGACGAAGGTGAAGGGCTTCGGGAAGAAGAAGCTCGAGAAGCTCAAGGCGAACCTGTCGGTGAGCGGGCCGACGACGCTGACCGTGCGACGGGTGGCGAACACCGACGCTCCCGCGGGCAGTGGACCTTCCGCCGCGCTCCCGGAGGCGCAGGGCCGCGCCGCGCCGGTCAAGCGCTGACCTCGAGGACGACAGCCTGAAGGCGCGCCGGAGCGGGGAGGACCTGCTCCGGCGTCGCCGTCGTTTCAGGGGCTCCCGCCGGGAGCGAAAGCGCGAGCTGCTGGACGGGGGTCCGAGTTCCATCCTGGAATCGCCAGCCGGCCGGCCTTGGGTCGAGGCCAGCCGCCGACGTCTCGGCACGAAGGCGCTACCGGGACGCGTGCTGCGCGGCAGGGGGCACGGCCTGCGCTTCGACCGTCACCACCACCTCGTCGACGTCCATGCGCGTCGCGCTCACGGAGACGACGAAGTCCGAGAAGCGCCACTCCGCGCGCGCCTGGGCCAGCACGCCAGCCGACAGCGTCGCGTCATCGAAGTGACCCTGCTCGACGTCCGGTGCGCCGAGCTGGTCGGTCCAGCCCTTCAGCACTTCACGGGCGCGCAGCCCGGCGGAAGCGAGCGGTGCGCGCTCGACGGACGCGAACGCGACGACCTGCTGCGCCTCATCGGCGCGAAGGAACACCGTCTCTCCCGAGCCACGGCACTCGTGGACGAGCCCGGCCGCGTTCACCGTGCAGTCCGCGTCGGAGAACCCCAACGTCGACCGCGCGTGCTGGACTTTCACGGCTCCGAGCTCGAGACCTCGCGCCAGATGAGACGGCGTTGGCCGGGCCCCACGACGGCCAGACAGCGCATGCACCCGGGCGGTCTCGCGCTGGGCCGCCGTGGCGTCGAGGTCACCACCGATGGGACAGGCCGCTCGTGCGAGGACCTTTCGGAACGGTGGTGCGTGCGCGACGCCGACGAGGGCCAGCGCCGTCACCGTGAGGAGGGCTCCGCGAACGGCCCAGCGCAGGGGCCCCTGGCTCACGGACACCCCGACGGACGCGGCCCGGACTGCACGGTGTCGCACTTCACGCTGCCGGCCTTCTTCTCGGTCACCGGCGGCGCGAAGCAGTTCATGATGTCGGCCGTCGGCACGCCGTTGTCGGACAGCGCTGGCACCACCACGTTGCTGATGAAGTAGTCGTACTGCGCCTCGGTGATGTTGAGGCCCTGGTGCGCGGCCAGCATCGTCTTGCCCTGGTAGGCGTTCGGGCCACCGTACGCGACGACGAGGAAGGCGCCGAGGTTGGTCGTGAGCGTCGCGGCCTGCTGCTGGGTGAGGCCCTGGAACGTCGTGCCGACCGACGCCGTGGGCGCCGCGACGGCCTTGGTGATGATGCTGTTGTTCACCGCGGTGAAGGCCGCCATGCCGTACTTGGCGTACATCATGGAGGAGCACGGCATCGCCATGCCGCCCGCCGAACCGCCAGCCGCGGCGCTCCCGCCCGCCGAGCCTCCGCCCATCCCGGTGCCCGCATCAGGGGTCATGGGCATGGAACCACACGCAGAACAGACGACGAGCACGGCGCTGAAGACGCTTTGGCGAGACATGGTGGAAGACTCCTGAAGGGGAAGGAAGAACCGGAAGGCGGCGTCCCTACGGAGGCCGTCCCCCCATGGATTGAGCGTGCGGGGAGTCTCGAGGCACTGGCACCTCGGGCGCGACGACGAGGCTCCCGCCGTGGCCCGACGTTCCCGGCTCGTCGGCGCGCAGCACCCGGCCGCGGACGGTGGCGGCCGCGCTCAAGAGCACCTCGCCCAACGCCACGTCCTGGCCGGGCCCCGCGCGGAGGCTGGTTTCAGACGCCTGGACCGGTGCCGCAGCGTCGGTCACGAGGCGGCACGATGAACAGTTCACGGAGAATCCGTCGAGAAGCCGATTTTTTCCGGAATTGTTTTCGCCGACCGTCGAAACCACGCCCGAGTCAGGGGCCGGCGTCTGGACAACCGCCACGGCTGGCGACGCGGGTGCCCTGGGCGCGCGCCTGGCACTCGTTGAGATACGTGCGGCCGTCGCAGCCACAGACGGGCTCGAGCGTGCCGGGACACTCGCTGGCCGGGCGGAGACCGGTGCATCGCCCCGGAGTGCCGCATCGGTCACCGGCCCACCACGAGCCAGCCGCCGCGCCCCCGCCCCCGGCACCGGAGCCACACTCGGCATGGCCTTCCGGCATCTCGATGGGGCAGCTGCGGCCGTCATGCGTCGGGTGCCTCCAGGATCAACGCACGACGGCGTGGCGTGCCGTGTCCGCTGACGCGAGGGCCTCACCGGGCGTGGTAGGTCCAACGGCATGCACGTCGGCCACTCGTTCAAGCAGCAGCCTCCGTCGGGCCGCTTCGACGCCATCGTCATCGGCTCGGGCATCGGCGGCCTCACCGTCGCGGCGATGCTGTCGCGGTACGGCCGCAAGCGCGTGCTGGTGCTCGAGCGCCACTACCGCATCGGCGGCTACACCCACACCTTCACCCGGCCCGGCTACGAGTGGGACGTCGGCGTTCACTACCTCGGGCAGATGGGCGAGCGCGGGGCCATGCGCGCAGTGTTCGACAAGTTGTCCGACGGGCGCATTCGCTGGGCGGCGCTGCCCGACGTGTACGACCGCATCGAGCTGGGCTCACGCGGCTACGACTTCGTCACCGGCACCACGCGCTTCATCGAGACGATGGGAACGGCCTTCCCCTCGGAGCGCGACGCCATCGCGAAGTACATCGACCTCATCAAGTCGACGGCGAAGAAGACCTCGGGCTTCCTGATGACGCGGGGCCTGCCATCGGTGGTGTCCGCCGTGGCGACGCCGCTGGCCCGGCGCGGCTTCTCGGAGCTCTCCCGGCGCTCGACCCGCGACGTGCTGCTCGAGCTGACGAAGAACGAGGAGCTCATCGCGGTGCTGACGGGCCAGTACGGCGACTATGGGCTGCCGCCGTCGCGCTCGAGCTTCGCGATCCACGCCGCCCTCGTGGCGCACTACCTCGGCGGCGCGTACTACCCGGTCGGCGGCGCGTCGGTCATCGCCGCGGGCATGGCGCCCCTCATCGAAGAACACGGAGGCCACCTCGCCACCAACGCCGAGGTCGAGTCGGTGCTCGTCGAGCACGGCGTCGCGGTGGGGGTACGGCTGGCGGGAGGCGTGGAGCTCCGCGCGCCCCTCGTCATCAGCGATGCCGGCGTGGCGAACACGTTTGGCCGTCTGGTGCCCCAGGCGCATCGGCCCGCGGCGTGGGGCAAGGCGCTGTCTGCCGTTCCGCCGTCGAGCGGCTACCTGTGCCTGTACCTGGGCTTCAAGGCGACCGACGCCGAGCTGGGCCTCACCGGCACCAACCTGTGGCTCTACCCGGACGAGAAGCACGACGAGAACGTGGCGCGCTTCGAGGCGGACTCCGACGCGCCGCTGCCGATGGTGTACCTCTCGTTCCCCTCGGCGAAGGACCCGGACTTCGCGCGCCGTTTTCCCGGCCGCGCCACCATCGACGTCATCACCATGGCGAGGTGGGAGTGGTTCTCGCAGTGGCAGGGCACCCGTTGGCACCAGCGCGGCGCCGAGTACGACGCGCTCAAGGCGAAGTGGACCGAGCGCCTGCTCGAGGTGGTGTTCCGTCGGCTCCCGCAGCTCCGTGGGCGCGTCGACGTGGCGGAGCTCTCGACGCCGCTGACGACGGCGCACTTCGCGGGCCACCCACGCGGAGAGCTGTACGGGCTCGACCACACGCCAGGCCGCTTCGACGTGCCGCTGCACGCGAAGACGCCGCTGCCGGGGTTGATGCTGACGGGCGCGGACCTCGCGACGTGTGGCGTGGCGGGCGGCGCGCTCGGAGGCCTCATCACGGCGGGTGCGATTCTGGGCCCGGGGCCGGTGATGAACCTGCTGAAGCGGTGACTCGACCACCTGGCTGGCTGGACCGTGACGTGTGTCAGTCGTACCGGCGGCGGGCCAGCTCGAGCTGCTGCACGAGGAACGCCTTCAGGTCCTTTCCCGCGGCCGCGAGCTGCTGCGGAATGAACGAGGCCTTCGTCAGCCCCGGGAGCGTGTTGATCTCCAGGAACACCGGCCCCTGCGGCGTCAGAATCATGTCGGTGCGGGAGTAGCCCCGGCAGCCGACGGTGGTGTGCGCGAGGAGGCCGAGCTGCTGGGCCTGCGCTCGCTCCGCGTCGGTGATGGGCGCGGGGGTGAGCTCCTCGGTGCCGCGGCCCAGGTACTTGCCGGCGTAGTCGAACGCGCCGCCTGGCACGGTGCGCACCTCGGACACGGGGAGCGCCACGGGTCCACCGGGCTCGTCGACGACGCCCACCGTCAGCTCCCGCCCTTCGATGAACTGCTCGGCGAGGTACCGAAGGCC
>JBILEB010000120.1:0-22375 GCA_044352295.1 Myxococcaceae bacterium | reverse complement strand
GATGCGTGAGAGGTCGAGCGCTTCGAAGAGGTGGCGCGGGAGCATGGCCTGCACCTCGGCGGCGACGACGCGGCTGTCCGCGAACGCCGAGCGGAAGAATCCATCGTGTGGGGGTCTGAGCACCTTCGGCACGCGCCACCTCGTGCCGAGCCGTGAGAGCACCACGGGTGCCAGCGCGCGCGAGCGCCAACCGTTCGGAACCCCTCACACGGGCCCCGAGTGGAGCGTCCACGCCCGTCTCGTTCTCGCCGGGTGAGAAGCGCCGTCAGGCCGGGCGCGGGGGCGTGAAGCGCCTCAAGTGATCGAAGCGATCCGCCGCGTCGGTGAGGATCTGCTCGAACGCTGGCAGGGGGTCGACGCCAAGCTGCAGCTCCTCGAGCTGTCGGACCAGCCCGCACGCTGCGAGATCCTCCAGATGTTGCGGCCAGAGGCTCCCCGCGAGGGCCAGGGCCTTGAGCGACGGAAACGTGTGGCCCGACAGCACGTCCAACGGCCACCGCGAAGGTCCGGCGCGAAGGCCCACCACGAGTCCTCGAAGCGCCGGCAGGCGCAAGGTCGCCAATTCGGCCACCACCTCGTCACCCGGCCGGACGAACGCGCTCCAGGTGAGGCTGCGAAGGGCAGGGTGCTTCAGTCCGTCGAGCGAGAGCTGGCCCTGGGCCGACAAGGTCGTCAGCTGGGGGAGCCGCGCGACGAGCGCTGCGAGCGGGACCGGTTCCATCCGCTCACCAGCGGCCACCAGCTCGAGCTCCACCACGGTGGGCGGGAGGTGTTCGAGGGCCGCGACGGTGTGGGGATCATCCAGGCTCCACCAGCGAACGAAGCGAACGGCCTGGGCGGCCGGCTCCGCGAGGATCCGGGCCAGGGAGCCCCCCTCACGCCGGGTGTAGCGAAGGCCCTCCATGAGCCCCAGGGGCGTCCAGGTGATGGCGTGACCGGCGAAGCGCTGCTCGATGGCCTGCTGACTGCGGAGCACCTCGAGCTTGAGGCCCACCTCCGCAGGACGACGGAGGAGCTCGAGCGACAGCCGCAGATGGGTGCCGAACGGGTCGCCCACTTCGAGGAGGTGATCGGTGAGCACGTCGACCCGCCGCACATCATCCGGCGCAGCGCGAACGGACTCCCAGGCGAGCTCGAGCGCAGCCGACATCAGCTCGTCACGGTGACGGAGCCGAGGCTCACCATCGAGTCCCGCTTCGTCTGCTTTTCCACGAAGTCCTGCACGGTGCGCGCGAGCGTGGCGGCGAGCAGGCCGATCATCGGGAGGTGTTCACCCCCTTCACACGTGGCCTGGCCGGCCGTGTCTTCGGCGTCGGGCGAGAAGCGCTCATCCCACCGAACGAGGCCGAACGTGCCATCCCCCGAGATCGCCGCGTGCACCAGCGGAAGCCCCTGTGCGCGGGCCTGGGTCGAGACGACGCGCCGGCTCTCGGCGTTGTCGAAGCAGTCGATGGCGAGGGTGGCGTCCTTGAGCAGTTGCGCGACGTTGTCGACGGTCACGCGCACGCCGAAGGCCTCGGTCTTCGTGCCATGGAAGTTGAGGAGCTGCGCCTTCAAGGCCTCGGCCTTGTTCTTCCCCAGCGACTGCTTCACGAAGGCCTGGGACTTGAGGTTCTTCGACTCGACCTTGTCGAAGTCGATGAAGACGAGCGTCGCGGAGAGCTCGCGGCACAGCCCTGCGGCGGTGGAGCCGAGCGCGCCGACGCCGAGGAAGACGATGCGCATGGCGTCAGTCTCCCTCGGCGAAGGGGCACGCGTCTCGTTCCACGACACGTGCTCCAGCCGCAGTCACGCGCCGAACGGCACCTTCGGGCGCAGGTACAACCGCTGGCCGTTCTGCAGGCGGTCGATCACGTAGCCATCGAACGCGTTGGCCGGCAGGTGCGCGAGGTGGAGGCCCGGCACCTCGCCGGACCGCACGACCTCGAGCGCGATGCGCTTCACGTCCGCGTCGGCGACCGCGTAGTCGAGCTCGATCGGGTAGTCCGCCGACAAGCCGCCGTAGGTGATGTTGAGGACCGCCATGGTGCACCTCCCAGTGGGCCTTCACGACGAGCCCACAGGCCCCGGCCTGACCGTCAGCCAAGCCCGTCGGCGTTCTTCAAGTCCTTGAGCCGCAGGCCGTTCTTCTTGAGCAACCGGTAGAGGCTCTGCATCGACAGGCCGGTCTTCTGCTCGGCGATCTGCATGTCGAAGTTCGCCAGCCTCATCACCTCGGCGAAGTAGTGCCGCTCGAAGTCGCCGGTCACCCGGTCCTTGGCCTCGTGGTACGGTAGCTTGGCGACGACCTCGATGAGCGTCGTGTGATCCGAGCGCTTCTCACCCTGCACGAGGAGATCGAGCCAGCTCCGGTTCCCGGTGGCCTGCATGAGCGCGCCGCGCTCGAGGACGTTGCGCAGCTCCCGAACGTTGCCTGGCCAGTCGTAACCCTCGAGCAGGGAGAGCGTCTGAGGCGAGAGGTCGAACGGCACCGAGAGGCCCTTCACCAGGTGCCTGGCGAGGAGGGGGATGTCGATTTTCCGCGTCCGCAGGGGCGGCATGCGCACGCGGGCCACGGCGAGGCGGAAGAAGAGCTCCTGGCGGAAACGGCCCTGCTGGGCGTCTTCGGCGAGGTTGCGGGCGGTCGACGCAATGATGCGGAGATCGAGTCGGCGCGCGGGCTGACCTGCCATCGCCGGGATCTCCTTCGTCTCCAGCAGCCGCACGAGCTTGGGCTGCACGCCCGCAGGCAGCTCACCCACCTCGTCGAGGAACAAGGTGCCGTTCTTCGCGGAGAGGAACGCCCCATCGTCGCCAAACAGCTCGCGGTCGGCGTTCTGCTCGGACAGCATCGCGCAGTCGACGACGCGGAAGGGCCCGTAGCGCTTGTTGGAGAGCGCGTGCACGGCGCGGGCGGCGAGCTCCTTGCCGGTCCCCGTCTCGCCCTCGAGGAGCAACGTGACGTCTTCTCGCGCGATGCGACGCAGCTCCGCGAAGACGATCCGCATCGCCTCGGAGGTGCCCACCAGCTCGCCGAACGTCTCGGCGTCGAGCAGCTCGACGTCGGTGTCGCGCGTCTTGCGCTTCACGGTCAGCCTGGTCTTGCCGAGGGTGATCTTGTCGCCGGTGTCGATGTAGGCCGCGACGATCTGCCGCCCCTCGAGGAAGGTGCCGTTGCGGCTCTGCAGATCGCGCAACAGCAGCCCCTTCACGGTGCGCTCGATCTCGAGGTGCCGACGGCTCACGGTGGAGTCGGTCAGCACGAGATCGTTCTGCCCATCGCTGCCCACACGGACGAGGCCTTCGAGGGTCGAGACACGCTTGCCCTTGTCGGGGCCGGAGACGACTTCGACGGTCCATTCCCGCACCGGCACCCGGCTGATGGCTTCGCCGGGCAGGGTGACGGACTCCGTCATTTCAGGAGGACTCACGGGCGCAGAGTGTAGCGCGCAGGGCCCGGGGGGAAAGCGGTCAGTTGGCCGCCGCTCCGCTGAAGTCGCATACCTCGATGGACTCGGGCGAGAGCTGCACGCGCACCTCGTCGCGGTAGCCCTCGGCGTCCCCGGCCATCTGGAACGGCATCGGGCGCGAGAACCGGACGGTGACGTCGGTCGCGAGGAAGTCGTGGAGCCCTTCGGGGAACCAGGTTCCCTTCCACAGCCCCGGAAGGTTCGCGAGGATCTGCGTCGTCGGCAGCGTGCCCACGCGCAGGTGGAACATGCCGCGGCGTCTGCCAGCGAAGGGGAACATCTTGAGCTCGTAGCCGTAGAACGGCACCGTGCCCGCGGCGGCCATCATGAGCGGCCCTCGGTAGAGCGTCTGGCCGGGCTGGAGCGTCTCGGCAGGCGCTCCATCGGGCCCCATGCGCCACGCCACGGAGCCCTGGTTCACGACCTCGCAGTCCACCGAGTTGGAGTTCGTCAGATAGTGCGGGACCGTCTTGAGGGCGACCGAGGCGAAGTACCCGCCAGGCCCGGACAGCAGCGTCTTGAGGGGCCCATCGGCGAAGCTCTTCTTCACCGAGATGTAGTCGTTGAGCACCTGTCCATCGACGCCGAGGCCCGCGAAGGGCGCCCGCTTGCCGTCGATGAGGAGCAGATCGATCGCGCGCGAGCCAGGCACTTCACCGGAGCGTGCTCGCAGCACGTCGTCGAGGATTCCGTCGCTGCGCGTCGAGGAGGCCTTCACGTAGGCCGCGACCGAGTTGCCGGTGCCCAGCTTGAGCACGCCGAAGCGAGGCGTGGGCGTGGGATGGTGCGCGCGACGACGGGCCACCTCGGAGAGGATCTCGTTGACGAAGCACGCCACCGTGCCGTCGCCGCCGCCGAGGAAGACGGTGTGGTACCCACGGTCGATCACCGTCTGGGCGATCCGCCGCGCGTCGAGCTCGGAGCGCGAGAGGAACAGATCGCCCTCGGGCACCACGTGAGACAGGGACCGCACCACCCTGGGCGTCACGCGGCGGGCGTTGGCGTTGAGAAGCACCGCGACGCGGTGGTCGACGTCCAGCCGGGGCGGGACCTGCTCAATCGTCGTGCTGCGGTAGGGCTGAACCCACATCGATGTCGGCCTCCATCATGCCCGTCCGTGAGCCCCCCGCCCGAACCGGTGCCGCCGTCAGCAGCATGACGCTTGCCAAGCCGCGTCGAGACGCAAGAACCCGGATTCATGGAGGAACGCGCACGGCGTCATGAACTCGCTGGCACCCGGAGGTGGCGGTTGGTGCGAAGCCGGTTACGCGCTTGCCACGCAGTCGACAGCGCGCCGCCACGAGCGCCTGACTAGAGAGTTTCAGCCCGATTGACACCCGAAGGTCGCTGGTTAGGTTGCGCACATCTCGGGCCAAGTCAAAAGCCCGGCGATTTCAATCATTTGCGCAGCTCTGCTGGAGGTACACACCGTGGGAAAGATCATCGGAATCGACCTGGGCACCACCAACTCCGTCGTGGCCATCATGGAGGGCCGCGAGCCCAAGGTGATCGTCAACGAGGAAGGGCATCGGATCACCCCCTCGGTGGTCGCGTACACCAAGGATGGAGAGCGCCTCGTCGGCCAGGTCGCCAAGCGGCAGGCCATCACGAACCCCGAGCGAACCATCTACTCGGTCAAGCGCTTCATGGGCCGTCGCTTCGACGAGGTGAGCGACGAGGCCAAGCTCGTTCCCTACAAGGTCGGCAAGGGCCCCAACCAGGACGCGCGTGTCGAGATCGACGGCAAGCTGCTGTCGGCGCCGGAGATCTCCGCGCAGGTGCTCCTCAAGCTCAAGCGCGCCGCCGAGAACTACCTGGGAGAGAAGGTGACCGAGGCGGTCATCACGGTACCCGCGTACTTCAACGACGCTCAGCGTCAGGCCACCAAGGACGCCGGTGAGATCGCCGGCCTCACGGTGCGCCGCATCGTCAACGAGCCCACCGCGGCCGCGCTCGCCTACGGCCTCGACAAGAAGAAGGCCGAGAAGGTCGCGATCTATGACTTCGGCGGCGGCACCTTCGACATCTCGATCCTCGACATGGGCGACGGCGCGGTCGAGGTGCTCGCCACCAACGGCGACACCCACCTCGGCGGCGACAACATCGACCTCAAGCTGATGGAGTGGCTGATCGCCGAGTTCAAGAAGGAGACGGGCATCGACGTCTCGCGCGACAAGATGGTGCTCCAGCGCCTCAAGGAGGCCGCCGAGAAGGCGAAGATCGAGCTCTCCAGCGCGATGGAGACGCAGATCAACCTGCCGTTCCTCACGGCCGACCAGACCGGCCCCAAGCACCTCGACGTCAAGCTGACCCGCGCGAAGTTCGAGCAGATGATCGCCGACTTCGTCGAGCGCAGCCTCGAGCCCTGCCGTAAGTGCATCAAGGACTCGGGCCTCGACGTGTCGAAGATCGACGAGGTCGTGCTGGTCGGTGGCTCCACGCGAATCCCGGCAGTGGCCGACGCGGTCAAGAAGCTGTTCGGCAAGGAGCCCAACCGCTCGGTGAACCCGGACGAGGTCGTCGCCGTCGGCGCCGCCGTGCAGGGCGCGGTGCTCTCGGGTGAGGTGAAGGACATCCTCCTCCTCGACGTGACCCCGCTGTCGCTGGGCGTCGAGACCCTCGGCGGCGTCTTCACCCGCCTCATCGAGCGCAACACGACGATCCCCAGCCGCAAGTCCGAGACGTTCTCGACGGCCGCCGACGGCCAGACGCAGGTCGAGATCCACGTGCTTCAGGGCGAGCGCGAGATGGCCAACGACAACCGCAGCCTCGGCCGCTTCCACCTCACCGGCCTGCCGCCGGCGCCGCGTGGCATCCCGCAGATCGAGGTGTCGTTCGACATCGACGCCAACGGGATTCTCAAGGTGACCGCGAAGGACAAGGCCACCAGCAAGGAAGCCAACGTCACCATCACCAACAACTCCGGCCTCGCGAAGGACGAGGTCGAGAAGATGGTGAAGGACGCGCAGGCCAACGAGTCGGCCGACAAGGCCCGCCGCGAGGTGATCGACCTGAAGAACCAGGCCGAGAACATGGCCTACAACCTCGAGAAGCTCGTGAAGGAGAACAAGGAGAAGCTCGGCGCCGAGACGGTGACGAAGCTCGAGGCCGCGGCGAAGTCGCTCCACGAGGTGCGCGACACCGACGACAAGCAGAAGCTCCAGGACGCGCTCAAGGCCGCCCAGGAGGTCAGCTACAAGGCCGCCGAGGAGATGTACAAGGCGACCGGTGGCGCGCCGGGCGCGGGTCCTGAGGCCGGTGGGCCAGGCGCCGCGGGCCCTGCGGCCGGCGGTGGCGGCAAGAAGGACGACGTCGTCGACGCCGAGTTCCGCAGCAACTGATCGAACGAACGACGTCGGTGCACCGCATCCCGCGTGGCCTGTGAAGTTCAGGCTGCGCGGGATGTGTACTTTCCGCGGACGGGTGGCCGCTGACCGTGGGGCCGAGTCTCCACAGCCGCAGGCCTCGACGCCTCGCCGCTGAGCATCGGCTGACACAAGGCGCTGGAATGACGCTCTCCGCGTACGGGGCGGGCCTACGTCTGCGTGCAGCGCCCCACGATGGCGCCTTGCCTCGCACTGACGTGCGCTCCCTACAGTTCGTCTCTCAATGCTCGGACTCGATGTGGAGGCGAAGCTGGCCGAGGGGTCGGCCGTCGATGTGTTCCTCGCGCGCTCGGGGACCGATCGGGTGGTCGTGCAGGTGAGTCGCCCCGAGCTGGGCGACGACATCGAGCTGTACGCACGCTTCCTCGATGCGACGCGCCGCACCCGGTCACTCAAGCACCCCGGTCTCGTCAGCATCGACCACGTGCACTGCGCCGCTGACGGGCGCTTCATCATCATTTCCCAGCCCGTCGAGGGTCAGACCGCGGCGGACTTCGTGGCAGGGCGCGGGCCCATCTCGAGTGAGCGCGGTGTGTCGTGGGGGCTGTCTCTGTGCGAGGCGCTCCAGTACCTGCATGATCATGGGTTGGTGCACGGCTGCCTGGCGCCGCAGCGCGTGTTCCTCGACGAGGGCGGCCGGTCGGTGCGGCTGCTCGACACGGCGCTCATGCTGTTTCGTGACGTCCGCTCCTTGCCGGTGCCGCCGACGCGGGTGCTGGTCGAGCCCCAGTACCTCGCCCCGGAGCGCGTCGCGGGCCGGCGCGCCACGGCTGCCTCCGATGTCTATGGGCTCGGCGTGCTCCTCTTCGAGCTGCTCACCGGCGCGCCCCCTTTCGTGAACGACAGCGCGGGCGTCACCCGGCAGATGCACGTCGTCTCGCCGATCCCGCGCATGCCCGCGCACCTCGCGGCCTGGGACGACGTCTTCGATCGCGCGCTCGCCAAGGATCCCGCCGATCGGTTCGAGACGATGGTGGCCTTCCGCCAGGCGTTGCTCGAGTTCGAGCTCCGCCTCACCCACGCTGAGGGGCCGTCACCGATCGTGAAGGGCACGCCGATTCCCGAAGGTACCCAGCCGGGCCTTCGGCCCCAGGGCTCGGTCGAGACGGTCGGCTCGTGGATCGTCCAGCGTCCGCTCGGTGAGGGCGGGATGGGCCGGGTGGTGGAGGCGGTACACTCGACCCTGCACCGTCGCGCGGCGATCAAGATCCTCCACCCACAGCTCACCCAGCGGACCGATCAGGTGCAGCGCTTCGTGCAGGAGGCCCAGGCCATCAGCCGCCTCGAACATCCCAACATCGTCAAGGTGTTCGAACTCGTCACGGGGCCGGGGCAGGTCGCGTTCGTGATGGAGCACCTCGAAGGGCAGAGCCTCAAGGCCCTGGCTCGGGAGCGTCCCCTCGAGCAGCGGCGGGCGGTGCGGTTGGTGCTCCAGGCGGCGCAGGCGCTGGTCGCGGCCCATCGCATCGGCGTCATCCACCGCGACATCAAGCCCGACAACCTCTTCGTCGTCAGCGGGCCGCCCGAGGCGCTCAAGGTGCTCGACTTCGGCGTGGCGCGCGTCCGGACGCCCCAGACCGAGATCAGCCGGCTCACCCAGGCGGGCCAGGTGGTGGGCACCCCGTTGTGGATGGCGCCGGAGCAGGTGCTCGGCCACGACGTCGACGAGCGCGCCGATCTCTACGCGCTGGGCACGGTGCTCTACTCCCTGCTCGCGCGGCGCTTCCCCTTCGAGGGCGCCGCGATGGGTGACGTCGTCATGCAGCGCCTGTCGTCAGAGGCACGGCCGGTCGGTGACTTCACCTTCCTGGGGGAACCGATCCCCGTGATGCTGCAGCGGCTGCTCGCCACCTGTCTGTCGCATGACGTGGGCAAGCGTCCCTCGAGCGCGCAGGTGGTGGTCGACGCGCTGGCGGCGGTCGATCGAGCCTTCGATGCGCCGGCCCTGGACGAGGATGATCCGACCCCGTCGGGCCGTTGGTCGATCTTCAAGCGCCGCTCATGAACGTCGGGCGAACCGTTCGAGCAGCGCGCGCACGGTGAGCGGGCTCGAGCCTTCCGCTTTGTTGTTGACGATGATCCACGTCTGCCGCTGCGTCTTCCCAGCGAGCTCCACGAGACGCGCGACGTCTTCACGCATCGCCGCATCTGGCGCCTGGAGCCGATCGAACGGCGCGAAGGCTTCCCGGGCTTCGTCGTAGCCGACGCCCTGCGGCAACAAGAGCCGACACACCGTGAAAGCCGCGGTGAAGGCGCCATCGCGGGCGAGCTGTTCTCCGAGCGTCGGCATGCGCTCCCAGTGGTTGAAGACGTGCGCGACGCCGTGGCGGGTGAGGGTGGCGAAGTAGCCGGGCGTCATCCACTCGGGGTTGCGCAGCTCCACCGCGTACTGCGGGCCCCGAGGCAGTTCGGAGAAGAACCGATCGAGCTTCGCGACGAACAGCGGTGGCGCGAGGAGCTCACCGCGAGCAAGCGGCAACATCTGGAAGAGCAGGGGGCCCAGGTGCGGTTTGAACGAGGCGAGCGCCGGCGTCAGCACGTCCGAGACGAAGCGCTTCGGATCCAGGAAGTCGGCGTTCAGCGCGCGCGTGCGCGGGTCGACGTAGGAACAGACGCGGCTCCACACCTTCATCACGCACTGGAAGCCGGGCGGCAGTTGGCGCGTGTAGGTCGAGAGGTCCTGGCTCGAGAGCGGCGCGTAGTAGCTGCGATCGATGCCGACGGTGTTGAAGAGCGGGTGGCGCGCGTAGGTCTCCAGCCCGTGGGCGACCAGCTCGTCCATCGTCGGCTCCCCCGGGTAGACGAGGCCCTTCCAGCCCGGAAAGGTCCAGCTCGAGGTGCCGAGGAAGACGTGCGAAGGGCGCGTACGCGCGAGGCTCGCGTCGGCGCTCGTGTCCAGCGGTGGGGGCGGGAAGAGCGAGAACTGCATCAGGCCTCGGGGAGGCCGCTCCACGAGGTGGGATCCTGCGGGCCGGCGGCGGGACGGACGTCGACGACGAAGCCGGTGAGGTTCGCCATGCCCGACACACGCTCGATGGCGTCGGGGCCGTCGGCGGCGAGGAGGTTCACGTTCACGCCGCGCGTCCTGCTGGCGACCGAGAGGCCCGTGGCGTGCTGATGACCCCAGCCGTGTGGGAGCGCGACCGTGCCGGGCATCAGATCGGCCAGGAGCTTCACCTGGATTCGCACCGTGGCCGTCGCGCTCGTCACGTCGGCGACTTCGCCGTCCTTCAGGCCCACCTGCGCGGCGTCGGCCGGGTGCATGTAGAGGTGGTTGGTGGGCTCGTGGACGAACTCCTCGAGGTTGTGGGTCCACGAGTTGTGCGTCTGCACGGCGCGCTTGGTGATGAGCTTGAGCTTGCCCTGCCGCGCGCGCTCGGTCTCGAAGTCGGCCTCGAGCTTCTTCGCCTGCTCGAGCAGCCGTGGCGGCGCGAGCTGGATCTTCCGGTTCTCCGTCAGCACGCGCGTGGCCACGAAGTCGTCGGGCTCGTGCGCGTCGCGGAGTTTGCCATGCGCATGATCGTCGGCAAGCGCGTCGAAGCTCGGCTGGCCGGTGAGGCGAAGGAGCATCGACAGCAGCAGCTCCTGCGGCAGCTCGGGGAGCTTCCCGCCCCGATGGATGCGCGAGTGCACCGCCATCATCGCCTCGAGGCTCTTCTGGGCGACCGCGGAGCCGAAGAGGTGGACCCCGCTGGCCCGGCAGAGGTCCAGGTAGATCGACGCCTCGTCCCGCTGCTCGTGCTCGGGCTCGAGCACCGCGCGGGTGGCCTGGAGATAGGGCTTCTTCTGGAGCCCCAGCATGAGCGGGAAGATGAACGGGAGGTCGGGTCGCTCGAGCGGCGTCGTCGCCGGCAGGACGTAGTGCGCCACCGAGCCCGTCTCGTTGCGGAACAGGTCGAGCGTCACGAGCAGCTCGAGCTGCTGGAAGGCCTTCTTGAGCCGCCCGGCGTTCGCCATGGTGATGAGCGGATTGCCGCCAGTGACGAAGAGCGCGCGGAGCTGCCGGTCACCCGGCGTGAGGATCTCGTCGGCGAGGATGCCGCCCGGGAAGGTGTCGTTGACCGAGCCGAAGTCGCCGATGCGCGATCGATCGGGACGCACCAACACGCCGTTCTTCTTTCCGAACGCGGGGAAGTCGATGACTCCACGGCCCACGAGCGTGCCGCCGCGCCGATCGAGGTTGCCGGAAAGGAGGTTGATGCACTCCTGCAGCCAGAAGCCGAGCGAGCCGTTCTCGCCCATGTTCACGCCCGTCGAGGAGTAGATCGACGCGCCCTTCGCGGTGCGGAAGACGCGCACCAGCTCCTTCAGCGCTTCGGCGGGGATCGTGGTGATCGGGGCGGTGCGCTCGGCAGGCCATGGGCGCGCGAAGGCGAGCACCTCGTCGATGCCTTCGGCCTGGGCCGCAGCGCGCGTGCGATCGATGCCGCCCTGGCGCTCCAGCTCGGTGAGGAACGACAGGTAGAAGAACGGATCGGTGTTGGGCCGGATGAAGTGGTGCTCGCCGGCCAGCCTGGCGGTCTCGGTCTTGCGCGGGTCGATGACGATCACCCGTGCCCCACGGGCCTTCATCTCCTGGAGCGTCCGGCCCGGGTTGGGCACCTGGAGGAAGCTCCACTTCGAGATCACCGGGTTGGCGCCCACGATGACGAGGCACTCGGTGTGATCGAGATCGGGGAACGGCTGCGTGAACGGAAAGCCGTAGACGAGGTTCGAGACGGCGAACTTGTTCGAGCAGTCCTGGGTGGCCGACGCATACATCGACTTCGAGCCCAGGCCCGTCATGAAGCCCTGCGCGAAGACGGGGTGCAGCACGCCGAAGCCCGCGGCGGTGCCGACGTAGAGGCCGATCGAATCGGCGCCGTGGTCGCCGCGCAGCTGCCGAACCTTGTTGCCGATCTCCTCCATCGCCTGCGCCCAGGTGATGCGCTCCCAGCGCGAGCCGACGCGCTTCTCGGGGTACTTCACCCGGTCCGGAGAGGCGTAGAGCTTCGCCTGCTTGAGGCCCTTGGGGCACGAGAAGCCGCGGGTCGCGACGTGCTCGTCGTCAGGCGCGATGCGAACGACCTGGTTGTCTTTGACCGTGACGTCGAGGCCACACAAGGCCTCGCAGATGCGACAAAACGTATGGTGCGTACCGTCGGGCATATCGGCCCAGGGTGTAACCATGCCTCGGCGTCACGGCACCAGCGTGAACGACGGCCGCCGCATGAAGTCACCGACGCCCAGCTGACCGTTGTCGCCCTGGCCGGTGCACCAGAGGGTGCCGTTCGCCTTCCGGGCGCACGTGTGGAAACGACCGACCTGGAGCTCCACCCAGTCCGTGTCGGTGCCGACACGTGTCAGCGCTCGTCGCTCAGCGAAGTCCCCCAGCCCGAGTTGGCCTTCGATGCCGCGGCCGATGCACCAGAGCGAGCCGTTCATCTGGAGCCCGCACGCGTGGAAGGTGTCGATGCGGAAGGCGCGCCAACGGCCCGGGTAGACGTCGAGGGGTACGTCGCGGGTGGAGGTGGCGGTGGGATCTTCGAACTTCACGCCCCAGCAGCGCAGGCCCTCGGTGGCAGTGAGTCCGCACGTGCCCTCCTGGGAGGCGGTCAGCTGCGTCCAGTCGGTCGCGGCGCCGATGCGTGTCGGCGGCCTCACCTGGCCCGCGGAGCCCGCCCCCAGCCCCAGCATCGCGCGTACGTTCCGGCCCCAGCACCACAGCCCGCCGCCCGTATCGACGCCGCAGCTGTGGCCATCACCGGTCTCCAGCGTGGCCCAGCGCTGCCCGCCGAAGACGCGTTGGGGTGAGGGCTGATCGGCGCCCGGGGAGGGATCGTTGAGGCCGAGCTGGCCCTCGAAGTTCGAGCCCCAGCACCAGCCGGAGCCATCGGTGAGGATCACGCATGTGTGATTGAAGTGAGCCGAGAGGCTCTTCGCCGGCGAGGGCAGGGTGACGCGGGCGGGCGTCAGCCGAGGGGAGAGATCGCCCACGCCGAGCTGGCCCGCCTGGTTGCCGCCGAAGCACCACACCGAGCCGTCCTGCTTGAGGCCGCAGGTGTGTTGCTCGCCCGTGCTCAGCGAGGTCCAGTCCGCGCCGACGTCGAGTGTCATGGCGACCGGTTCCTTCCGAAGCGCGCCCGTTCCGAGCTGGCCATTGGTTCCGTCGCCCCAGCAGCGGATTCGCCCCGCGCGGAGCTCGCAGGTGTGGCGGTGGCCGAGGCTCAGGAAGCGCCCGCCGACGATGCTGGGCACCATGCCGGCGTCGAAGGGGAAGAGGACGGGGAACTCGGGCGTGCACGCGGAGAAGGCGAGCAGGAGTGGTCCCCACGAGCGGCAGGAACCTCGCCCAGGCGCCGCTCGTGCACGTCGAGTGGGGTTCACCACGTGCCTCCTCCGGCGATGGTCGCGCCACCTTCCACGCCGCTCACCGACGTCACGCGCACACCTGCTTCGGTGGCGGCCGCGCCGGCGATCGGCACCCCGGCCACGAGCCGGACGAAGGCGAGCACCGGCGCCCGCACGAAGCGCAGCTCGAGCCCGGCGCGCAGGGTGGCGATCCAGCTCGAGGCCGAGGCGCCCGTCGCCGGGTCCCGCGCGAGGCCCTCGAAGCGCAGCACCCCGACGCGGGTGCCCGCCACGGCGCCAAGGACGAATCGCCCGAACTGCACCAGCTCGAACACGCCGTGCAACGCGCCGCCAAAGAACGACGTGGCGATCTCACCCGAGGGCGCGCTCACGGGGAGCCCGAGCCGGAACGCCGCGGAGGGCTCCAGGGCGAGTCGGCGGACGAGCGGAATGCGCGCGAAGAGCTCGAGGCCACCGTGCGTCTGGCCGCCCGAGTACAGCTCGCCGCTCACCGCGAGCCCGACGGCCCAGGTGGGCGTGGGCTCCGGTCCGGAGGGACCTCGGAGCGCTGGCAGCTCGCGTCGGGCTTCCTGCAACAGCTCGCCCAGGCTCGAGCCCACCGCCAGCGGCCATCCATCGGGCGGAATCGACGACAGCTCCACGGCGCGGGAGAGCTGCCGAACCGTCTGGCCGCTCAAGGCGGAGATCGACAGCGCGATGGGACCTGTGGCGGGCCACTCCACCCGGGCGATGGCCGCGGCCCCAGTCGCGTCGGTCGCAGGACAGAAGCCGGCCTGGATCACCTCGTACCTGAGCTCCTCGCGGGTCGCAGGCTCCAGTGAAGCCAGGAGGCCCTCGCCGGACAGCAGCACGGTGATCTTCGGCCAGGAGGGCTCACAGGGGGCCTGCGTGGCCAATGTGGAGGTCAGCATCGCCAGCAGCACGCGCTGTCACCGCCTCGCGCTCAGAAGGAGCACAGACCGCCGAGTGTGGCCGCGTGCACGCCGGAGGGGAAGCGCTTCAGGGCGGTGTCCTTCGCGGCCCGGCATGCGTCGGCGTGCTTCAGGTCGTGGTGGAGGCGGGTGATTCGGGCGAGCGCGTCTTCCACGAAGGCGCCGCTCGGAGCCTTCGCGACCGACCGGGCCAGCGAGTCAATCGCCCGGGAGGGGCTGCGCAGTTGATCCATCTCGAGTCGACCCAGCTCGAACAGCGCCAGCCCCGCGCGGGAGTCGTCGGGGAAGCGCGCCACGAACTGCTGCAACGCCTGCGCGGCCTCCGAGGCACGCCCTGCGCGTCGGGCGTCGAGCGCCACCTTGAACAACGTCGACGGATCATCCGGCAGCGTCACCGGGGTGATGGACGAGGGGAGCGGCTCGGGCGCACTGGGCGCGGCGGCCCTGGGACTGGTGCGGCGGACCGGGCGCACCGCGCGCGTGGGCCTGGGCTCAGACTCGACGGTCTCAACCGGTGCAGGCTCGACCGGCGCGGGCTCGACCACCACAGGCTCGGGTGCACGCTCGCTCGCCGCTGACGCGAGCGGGGCTTCGTCCCACGACTGGCCGGCCGTCAGCACCGCGCGCTGCGTGCCCTCGACCCATACCTCGACGACACCGCGCTCCACCCGCACGCTCGCCGAGGTCTCCCGACGGACGGTGAAGGTCGTGCCGACGACGCGCACCTCGATCCGCCCCGCCATCACCGAAAAGCGTCGCGTCGGCTTCTTCGCGACGTCGAACCGGAACGTTCCGCGATCGAGCCGAACCCGCACTTCGCTCGCGCTCGCGAACTCCACCTCGCCCGCCGACACCGCGTCGGCCTCGATGGTCGACCCCTCCTGCAACCGGCCCGTGAGCGGAAGCTGTCCCGTCGCGATGGTGGCGCCCGGCTCCAGCACGGTGCCGTCCTGACCTGCGCGCGGCCACATGGCCATCACCACCGCCGCGGCCGCCGCGAGCCCAAGGAGACCGGCGATCGGCGCCCATCGGGGAAGCCGCCGCTCGGGCCTCAGCGCCGAGTCGAGCCGCAGCCAGGCCTCGTCGACCTCACGCTCGGTGACGACGTGGTGAATCTGCTCCGCCAGCGGCCCTGTTCGTGCCTCAGCCATGGCGCACCTCCTCGAGTTTCTGATCGGCCGCGGCGATGCGGCGTTTGACGGTCGCCAGCGACAGATCCAGCGCGCTGGCGACCTCGGTGAGTTCGTACCCTTCGACGCGGTAGAGCAGCACGGCGAGGCGCTCCTCGGAGCTCAAGGTGGACAGGCTCCGGTACAGATCGGTCAGCTCGGCCTTCGTCTCGAGCGACGCACTGGGCGCGGCGCGCACCTCGAGCTCCTCGTCGCTCGCCTGGCCGAAGCCGAGCCGCGAGAGGAGCCGCCGTCGTCGCAACCGGCGACGCACCTCGAAGACGACGATGCCGCCCAGCCAGGTCGAGAACTGCTCCGGGTTGCGCAGCTGCTGGATGCGGGTGAATGCGTTCAAGAAGGCGTCGTGCGCGATGTCCTGCGGGTCCTCTTCGGGCATCAACCGGTAGGCGAGCCCCATGGCGAGGCGGGCGTGCCGCCGAAAGAGGGCTTCCT
The DNA here is from genome assembly GCA_044352295.1 of Myxococcaceae bacterium. Classification (GTDB taxonomy): domain Bacteria; phylum Myxococcota; class Myxococcia; order Myxococcales; family Myxococcaceae; genus Xiheimicrobium. The sequence goes on along the minus strand of JBILEB010000120.1, from coordinate 6,635 downwards.
GCGCGTGGCGCTTGCCTTCACGCACGAGCGCGACGAGCGACGCATCGCTCTCGGTCGAGGTCTGCCGGAAGGGCAGGACCCGTGCAGTGTCGTGGGCACCCGGCATGTCACATGGTGAGAAACGCGATGAGCCTGACACGGCTCAGGCCGATCGTACGCGGTGGGATGTGGTGAATTGCCGTGAGTTCGAGCGGATGCATCGTTACGACAGTTCGCGTCATGGCGGCCGAGGCGGAAAAGCGGTGGGTCGTTCCGGCGTTGGCGGCCGTGTATCTCGTGTGGGGCTCGACCTATCTCGCGATGCGGGTGGTGGTGGAGGTGCTCCCGCCGTTCGCGATGGCCTCGGCGCGGTACGTGTCGGTGGGGCTGGTGCTGCTCGGGTTCCTCAAGCTGCGCGGTGCGCCGTGGCCGACGGGGAAGCAGTGGCTCCTGTCAGCGCCAATCGGCGGCCTGATGTTCGTGCTGGGCAATGGGACGGTGGCCTTCGCCGAGAAGCACCTCTCGTCGGGGATCGCGGCGGTGGTGTGCGGGACGATGCCGTTGTGGGCCGCGGCCCTGGGGCCACTCTTTGGTGAGCGCGCGACCGTTCGCGAATGGCTGGGGCTGGGCCTCGGGTTTGCCGGCGTGGCGGTGTTGGGGCTGGGCAAAGAGCTGCGGGCCGAGCCCCTGCACGCGGCGGTGTTGCTCGTCGCGCCGATCGCGTGGGCGGCCGGTTCGCTGTTGTCTCGTGCGTGGCCGCTGCCGAAGGGCCTCATGTCGGCCGCGACCCAGATGATCACCGGCGGGGCGATGATGGGGCTCGTCAGCGTGGTGCTCCGAGAGCAGGTCCCCGACGTCATTCCGCTGAAGGTCACGTTGTCGTGGCTCTACCTCTGCGTGTTCGGCTCGTTGGTCGCCTACAGCGCATATACGTATCTCCTCAGCGCGACGCGCCCGGCGATCGCCACCAGCTACTCGTACGTGAACCCGGTGATCGCCGTGCTGATGGGGGCGCTGCTCGGTGGAGAGACCGTCGGTCCCGAGGTCGGCGCGGCGGTGCTGCTCATCGTCTCGGCGACGGCGATGGTGGTGATTGGTCGAACGCCCCGCGCGGTCCCTGTCACGCCGACCACTCCGCTGGGGCGCGACGCTGGCGCCCGTTCGGGCCCGTAGGGTCGGAGGGCCTGAGGTTCCTGGAGGCGGCATCCCTCCGCCGGGGACCTGCACGCGACCTCATCACCATCTCCGTCTGGGATTCCCGAAGAAAGCGATGTTTCACGTGGAACAGGTGTTCAGTGTGTGACTGTCACGGCCGAACCCCGCGCGACTCGATCATCTTGACCCAACGGACGCCGAGCTTGCGTCGATTGCCCTCGACGAGGAACGGCGGAATCGCTCCCGCGGGATCCGAGAACACCACATACGTCAGGCGCGTCTTCCCGCCGTCGATCGGCTCGAAGAGCCAGGAGCCCTTCAGCTTCGTGATGCGCACCCACCCGTCCTTCGGCGTCGGGCCCAGCTCGTTCGCCGACTCGAACGCCATGCGGCACGCGGTGCCTTCCCATGAGCGCCTGGCCCGCACGACGTAGTTCCGGTTGCTCACCACCGGCGGGGTGATCTCCTCGTACGTCACCCGCTCGTCGGCGCTCTCGCTGAGGATCGTCCGCGCCTTGAGATCGGGCTCCTGGGGGTCGAACTTTCCGTCGCCGAACGCCGCGTCGCACAACGACTTCGGGGTCTTGTCGGTCACCGTCGAAAAGCGCAGCTCGACGAACGGAGACCCCGCGACCGGGCGTTGCTCGACCGTCACCCCGTCGGTCTCGCCCACCTTCTCGAACACCGGGTCCGCTGCGAGGACCGTCACCAGGAAAGCGCTGAGCATGGACCCACGGTAGCGACGAGCGGGCCGACCTGCACGGGGTCAGCGGCCCGACTGCAGCTTCTTCGTCTGCTGCCCCATGATGGTGATGGTGGCCCAGCGGGGGAGCAGCCGCCGCATGAGGAACGACGCGAACCGGTTGAACACGCCGGGAATCATCGTGGGCCCGCCGCCCAGCGCCTGGAGCGCTTCGGTGACGACCTGCGACGGCTCGAGCATGCCCGGCGCCCCATTCGGAGCCGCCTTCAGCAGGTTGGGGGTCTTCGTCGCACCCGCACACACCGACAAGACGTCGATGCCACGCTCGCGAAGCTCGAACCACAGGCCCTCGGCGAAGGCGAGGTTGAAGGACTTGGTGGCCCCGTAGGTGGTGACGAACGGAGAGCCCTGAAACGCCGTGAGCGACGACAACACGATGAGGCCGCCCTTGCCGCGCTGGACCAGGCGCTGGCCGAAGTGATGGGCAAACGCGACCGGCCCGCGCACGTTGACGTCCACCGCGCGCAGGTTCTCATCGAGCGACTGCGACAGGAACGGACCCAGCGGCGACAGCGCGGCGTTGTAGACGACCAGCCCGACGTCGAGGTCCTTCGTGGCTTCGGCGACGATCGACAGCGCCTCGCTCGACGCCAGATCCGCCACCACGCAGCGCACGGGGACGCTCCTGGACAGCTCGGCCTTCATCACCTCGAGCGCCTCGGCCCGACGGGCCACCAACACCACGCCCAGGCCTCGAGCCGCCAACTGTCGGGCAAACTCCGCACCAAGCCCTTCGGAGGCCCCCAGCACGAGCGCCGTCGGTCCGTACCGCTGGGTGAACATCAGTAGGGTTTCTGTCCCGTGAAGTTCCCCGGCGGCGTGTAGTTGCACGCCGTCAGGTACCAGGTGGGGAAGCCGCGAAACGGAGAGTTCGTCGTGCACCGCGCCGTCACACAGCCGATCTTCGTGCTCGAGCGCCACACCACCTGGGTGTAGTGGCCGCAGACGCGGTTGGGGACGCAGGTGTTGGTGGGGTAGCGGTAGTCGGCCTTCTCGCTGTCCCAGCCTCGTACGACCTCGCTGGGCGTCGGCTGATCGGTCGAGGCGTGCAGGTTCTCACCGAACTGGTTCTGGCTGCGGTGTTCGAAGATGCAGCGTTCAGCGCCAGGCCTCGCGAACGCCTCCGCGGCGGCATCCCACGCGACGTCCGGCAGTGGGGGGGTCGGCGCGGGTGTCGCCGCTCGGCGGGCCGTGTTGTGGGCGGTGACGAACTCCTGCTGCGCGGCGCTGAGGCCTGACTGGCCGCCAGCTTGACCGCCTCCCACGCCCGACATGCCGCCAGCCCGCGGCGCGTTGGGGTCGACCTCACACGCCGACGACGCGTTGCACCGCTGCCCTGTCCCACACGAGAGGCAACGAAAACCACCCGAGCCGCACGCGTCGTTCGCGATGCCGGTCTGACACTGACCCTGGGCATCACAGCAGCCGCCACAGTTGCTCGTGGAGCAGTCTCCGAGCGGCATGGGCGCGGAGCACGCGGTGAACAGCAACACCAACAGCAGGGCAGGGCGCATCGTCACGTCCACGTCGATTCCGGCCAGTCGGCCACGGCTCCTAGCACGCCTTCACCGCTTCTCGGGCTTCGGCCCCCGCAGCACCTCGTACGAGCCCAGCGTGCCCTGGATGGAGAGGATCGCCGCCAGGCCGTGGGCCGTGGAGCCATCGTTCATCTTCCACGGCAGCGGGTTCGCCGAGCCCTGATTCACGAAGAGCACCGGGTGCGGCTTCTTCGGCGGCAACACCTTGCCCGTCGCGTCGGTGCCCTTGCCGGCGGCTTCGAGGATGTGGCCCGTGACGCCGAAGGGGATCTTCGCGCGCTGCACCAGCGCGGTGAGCCGAGGGTCGCCCACGTTGTCGGCACCGGGCACGAAGTCGAGCGCCTGCTGGCCCTTCTGCCGCATGGGGCCGTGGCTGAGGAGCACCACCGGATCGTCGGCCGCGCCCGCTGCCTGCTCGAGCTGGTCGAGGTGCTTGTCCTGGTAGACGCAGCCACCGGACAGGTGGAGAAACGCCTTGTCGTGGTACCCGCCGAGGCTCACCACGTCGGCGCCGTCGAGATCCGCGCGGCGGACGAGATCCATGTTCACGAGATGATCGGCCTTCTGCTCGGTCCGCACCCTGGTGAGCGCGTAGTTGAGCGAGGCGCCGCGCTCCATGTTGCCGGCGATGACGAGCAGCGGCCGCTTCGTCGCCTGAACCAGGAAGGTGAAGATCGTCTCGAGCATCGCGGGCTCACTCGAGGTGTCTCCGCCGATGACGATCGCGTCGACGTCGGCCTTCTCGAACGAGGCGAGGAAGTCCTCCACCCGTGCCTTCGTCTCGGGATCCAGGTCCTTGATGCCGGCGAGCAACCCGAGGCGAACGGCCTTCGGCTTTCCACCCGCCAAACGACGCAGCTTCACGGTCGCGCCGGTGTACTCGAGGCGGAACCCTTCGAGCGTCTTCACGTCCGCCGTGGCGAAGTGGGTGAACGGGCCGATGCAGTCGAACTGCGCGGCCTCCTCCCACTGGGCCTGAGTCGAGGGAGCCTGCGAGAGGGCGAGGGCGAGGACGGCGACGAACATCGTCACGAGGCTACTTCTTCTTCGTCACCGGACGCGCGGGATCCGTGGCGGGCTCCGGAGCCCGGGCCACCTGGGGAATGGGCATCTCGGGCTCGGTCTGGCCCAACATGTAGCTCTGGGTCGTCTCGCCGCTGTCCGCGGGCCCGCGGGCGGGGATTTCGGTCGTGAGGGCCTTGAAGCGGCTCTTGTACTCGTCACGCTCCGCGACGGCCTTCACCCGGTTGCTCCGCTCCTGCTCGATCATGCGCTGGAGCGCCTCCGACTGTTGGACCGCGCGGTCCCTCTCGGCCACCAGCTTCGCCGCCAGCGCGCGCTCGTGATCGAGGGTCTCGCGCAACTCCTTCACTTCCTTCTTGAACGCCTCGGCCGACGCCCCGCCCTGGGCGGCCAGGCGCTGGTGGAGCGTCTTCGCCACCGTGCGGGCCTCGTTGCGTTCTGCGCTGGCCTTCGTCAGCTTCTCGACGACCTCGGCGTGCGCGCCCTTCTCGGCCTCGAGCGCGGCCTGCCATTCAGCGATCGCGGTCGCGGCCTCGGCCTTGCTCGCCTCCAGCTCTGCGTGGAAAGCGTCCCGCTGGGCCGTGGCCTCGGTGACGGCCTGCGTGCCCTGAACGAGCTCGGCCTTGAGCGTGAGGACCTGGGCCTCGAGCTGCGCGACCCGTTCGCCACCAGCGCCCTGGACCTCGGCGAGCTGGGCGGTGACCTGCTCGAGCGCGGAGGACTTCTCGGCGAGGGTCGCATCGACCTCGGCCTTCTGGCCCTGGAGGTGCTGCAGCGCCGCCTCGGTTTCGGCAGCCCGGGTCTCGAGCTGCCGCAGGGCGGTCTCGGTGCCGGAGGCCCTCGCCGACGCCTCGGAGAGCTGCGCGTCGAGCGCGGCCTTCCGGGTCTCGAGCTCCGCGAGCCTGACGTCCTTCGCGGCGAGCGCGTCCTCCAGCTCGGCGGTGCGCGCCTGCGCCGCGGTCAGCGCCTCTTCATGGCGCGTCGACAGCGTGGTGAGCTCGCCCTCCAGCGTCGTCACGCGGGCGAGGGCCTGGTCTTTGGCGGTCTCCAGCGCCTTCTGGGCCGTCGCCTGCTCGTCGCGCTCCGATTCGGTCGCACTGCGTGACGCCTCGAGCCGCTCGAGCGCGCCGCGAACGTCGCCAAGCTGCTTCGTCTTCTCGCTCAGGGACGTCGAGAGCTCGGTCAGCTCCTTCGACAGGCTGCTGCGCTCGGCCTCGGCCGCGTCACGGGCCGCGCGCGCTTCGGACACCTCGCGCATGAGTACCGCGGAGCCCGCGTCCTGCTCCTCGTGAAGTCGATCGAGCTCGGCGCGGGCCTTCTCGCGTTCACCCAGGACCGTGAGGCGAGACTCCTTCTCCGTGGCGACGGCCTCGCGCGCAGTTCGAAGCTCCGCCTCGCGCTCGGCGATCGTTCGATTCTGCGCCTCCACCGCCGCCTGCAGCTCCTTCGCGTTCTCGTGGTGGGCTTCCGCGCGTTCCCGGGCCTCGTCCCGCTCCGTCACGGTGACGGCCTGCACCTGCTCGAAGCGGCTGAGCGCGGTGACGAGCTCGGTGCGTTGCCTTTCGAGCTCACCCTCGAGCTGCGCGACGCGCGTCTCGTCCACCACCACCACGGGCGGAACGGGCGCCACCGTGCCATCGACGAGCCGCCGCGCCATCGAGGAGAGCCGGGTGGTGCCGTCGGGCTGAACCTCGATCGCGAGCTTCAGCTGGCCCACCACCGGCGCGTCGATGACGAGGCCGATGGCATCTGGCCGAACCGCCAGCCCGACGTCGATGGCGCCCACCTCGGCCTCGGCGTGGAGGCCGGCTTCGAAGGTGCCTTCACCGCGCGTGCGGCTGGTGACGTCGGCTCGGGGAGTGCGCATACGCCCCAGAGCGTAGCCCCGAACGAGGGGCCCCTCATGGAAACGGCCTGACTGCTACAGGCTGGCGCCGACCGTCACCCCGAGGCGATGGCTGCCCACAGACACCGCCGAGGTGGCGTACTCCCACGAGAGCCCGAGGTGGTTGATGAAGCCCAGACCGAAGAGTGGCAGCGAGATGAGGCCGACCTGGGTGGCGCCTTCCTCCACGATGATCCCCAACATTCGCATCACCTGGCGGGTCCACCACACGGCGCTGAAGCCGAGATCGACCCGCACGCCCGGCGCGGTCCGGCTGCCCCCAGGCATCAAC
>JBILEB010000255.1:0-6911 GCA_044352295.1 Myxococcaceae bacterium | reverse complement strand
AGGTGCCCTCGAGCTCGATGGGGTTCTGCGTCGCGAGCACGAAGAACGGCGCGGGGAGCGGGTGGGTGGTGCCGAGCACCGTGACGCTGCGCTCCTGCATGGCCTCGAGCAGCGCCGACTGCGTCTTCGGGGACGAGCGGTTGATCTCATCCGCCAGGACGATGGAGGCGAACAGCGGCCCTGGGCGGAACGAGAACGCGCGCGTCTCGCCGTCGATGACGTAGGTGCCGGTGATGTCGCCCGGCAGGAGGTCCGGGGTGAACTGCACGCGCTTGAACGGCAGGCCCAACAGCTTCGCCAGGCCCTTGCAGAGCTCCGTCTTGCCGAGGCCGGGCAGGCCCTCGAGGAGCACGTGCCCGCGCGCCAACACGGCAGTGACGACGCGGTCGACGACGGTCTCCTGGTCGAGCAACACCTTCGACAGGCCGGCCCGCAACATCGCGATGGACTCGACGGCTGCCTGCACTTCGTTGGGACTCAGGACCTCGGCCACGTTCGTCCTCCAGTCAGAGATGTCAGCGCTTCGAATCGAAGTACCGCTCGATGAGGGCGCGGTTCTTCGGCAGCATCGGGGCGGCGCCAGGGCCCGGGGCTTGAGCCCCTGCCGCGGCGCCCGTTCCGGTTCCAGCCGACACGGGGTTGCGCTTCGTCGTCGGCGTCGCGGCGCGCAGCCCATACAGCTCGCCCGCCTCGCCACCCTGGCCCTGGGGCAACGGCTCGAACTGGAGCCGCTCGGGATCCATCTCGGCGTCCTTGCCGAACTTGAGGGGCGAGGCGCCGCCGCCACGCGAGGGCCCGCCGTTGGGATCGACCTGATGCGAGAGGTGCCCCGACTTCGAGGGGTCGAGCTCCTCGGGCGCTCCCCCCGAACCGAGGCCGGGGATTCGCAGGCCCCGACCCCTGCCGCCGCCCTGGCCCTGCTGCTGCGGCCCACCGGTAGATGAGCCCTGGCCAAACGCCCTGGAGAGCTGCTGTCGGCGTTGTTCGAGGGTGCGGCGCAGGTCAGCGGCTTGTTGGCCGCTCATGGAGCCCGCTTGCTTCGACGGCCTTCCCGGCCGCGGGCTGCGCTGGGCTGACGGACCCTGTTGCGTCTCCCCGGGCTGGGGCTGTCCAGTCTGCGCGGACGGCTCCTGTCCCGGCTGCGCATTGTCCGCCTGCGGCCCCGGCTCGCCCCTGGGATCGTTCTGCGACTCACTGGGCGCGTCGTTGGCGCCGGCGGAGGCCTCGAGCTCCGTGAGGGCGCGTTCGAGGTCTTCACGCTCGCGGGCCGTGGCCTCGTTCGTCTGGGCCCGCGCGACGGCCTCGGAGAGCGCGGCGGCCGCGGCTTCGGCGCGGGCGAGCTCGGCGGCGGCCTGCTGGGCCTTGTCGTCGAGGGCCTTGTCGAGCGAGTCAGCGGCCTCCCAGTCGGCGGCGTCGAAGGTGCCGTCAGCGACCTCTTCCTGAAGGCGAGCGAGCTCTTCCTGCGCGGCGAGGTCCGAGGGCTCCTCCTGGGCCAGGGCCTCGAGCTTGTCGGCGAGTGCATCGACGCGCGTGGCGGCGGCGGCGTTCTGCCCACGCACCGGTCGCTCCGTCTGAGGCACGAGGAGCCCGACGACGAGGAACGCGAGCACGCCCACCAGCCACGCGAGGGGTTTGCGCAGGTCGACGGCAGGAAGAGGAAGGGTCTTGAGCCTCGCATTGACGTCGAACTCCCACCCGCCGACGGGGACTTCGAGGCGAGTGAGCAACAGGCCGCCGAGGCCCGACTGACGATCCGCCACCACCGCGGCCATCGCCTCCGAGACTCGGCGGGACGTGGCCCGCCACACGGTGGCCGCGACGACCAGCGCGAGCGCGGCCAGCCCGACGACGGGCAGGGCCCGTTGGACGAAGACGCGCCAGAGGACGAAGGCGGTGACGCCGACCCAGGCTGGCGCCACCGAGGCCTCGAGCCACACCGGCAGGTTCAGGCGCCGGCGCACCCGCGCGATGCGCGAGCGAACGGCCTGCTGTCGTGCGAGCTCTCCGGCGGCCATGGCGAGGTGGAGACGGCAAATCTCCGGTTCGTGCAGTGTAACCGGAGCACGCGCCCCGACCTTCCCCTATCGGGCGAACGGCGGCTGGTGGAACCCGGGCGGTTGCCGCAGGTGTTTCAGCGGTCTTTGCCGGACGTGTCAGGCGCTCCGTGCGTGAGCTCGAGCGTGCCGGGGCGGCCCTCGGGGTCGAACTCGAGTCGAAACGTCGCCGGGCCTCGCGTCGCACACAGGCGCTTTGGGGTGTCTTCGGTGAGCGTGAACCCGAGCGCGGTCAGCAGCGGCGTCACGCACGGCCGGGCCGGCTCGGCGGTGAGGACGGGCAGATCGAGGATGACGCCGGGTAGGTACGCCAGCGAGAAGCGGTCGAGCGACAGCGTCAGGCCCGTGAGCACGAGGAACGCTGCGCCGCCGTCATAGGTCCCGACGAAGAGGGGGAAGCCTCCGGCGAGCTCTCCGGCCACGGCCCCGAGCTCGTTGGGGTTGACGTCGTTGGCATGCAGCTTGGGCTCGCCGAATGGACCGCCTCGAGCCTTCAGCGAGGTGGCGAGGGTGAGCGCGCGGCTCCACGGGGCGGCTCCGGGGTTCGCCCAGCCCCAGAGGAAGGTGTGGCTCGACAGGGAGAACGTGCCGAGCAACTGCGCGGCGTACACGTCCTCACCGATGGAGACGCTCGCAGCGACCAGGTCCGCGCCCCACGATTTGTCTGCGCGGAGGTCCTCCAGCATGCGCGCGCGGGCCCGGGCGACGAGCAGGTGCTGGTGCACGAGCGAGCTGAACGTCGAGTCACGCACGGCGATGTCTCAGCCCGGCGGCCAGGCGAGCTTGCGGCCCGCGAGGAGGTGCAGGTGCACGTGGAACACCGTCTGCCCGCCGTCGGCGTTGCAGTTCATGACGAGGCGGTAGCCGGCGTCGGCGAAGCCCTGCGCGACGGCGAACTGGCTGGCAGCGAAGGCCAGGTGCCCGAGCAACAACCGGTCCTCCGCGGTCGCGTCGTTGACGGTCGCGAGGTGCCGTTTGGGAATGAAGAGCGCGTGCGTGGGCGCCTGGGGGTTGATGTCGAGGAAGCCGAGGCAGTGCTCGTCGTCGTGAATCCTCTTCGCGGGAATCTGGCCGGCGACGATGCGGCAGAAGAGACAGTCCATGCCGCGATGTGTAGCGCAGCGCCCGCACGGCATCACGCCTCAGGCGAGCACCTCGACTGCGGTGCCGAGGACGATTCGGCCCGGCGCGCGGTGAATCGCGTTCTGCCCGAAGATGGCTCCGAAGGGAGCCTGGGTTCGGTACGCCGCCAGGGCCGTCAGGGGTGCGCTCCCGTCTGGCTTCTCCCCACTCCGCTGATCCGTCGTGATGATGACGCAGCGGGCACAGGGCTTGACGAGATCGAGTTCGACCTCGCCCACCCGCACCGCCCGCCAACCGTCCTCGAGCCAGGGCTGGTCCGTGGCGACGACGACGTTGGGACGAAAGCGCGCCATGCCGATGGGCTGCGCCAGTCTTCGGTTCAAGTCATCGAGCGAGGCCGTGCCGGTCAGCAGCAACGGGTACCCGTCGGAGAACCCTGTCTGCGCATCAGGCCTCGACCGGAAGGCTGGATCGACCGCGCGGAGGGACGATGGCGGGAGATGAACGAGACGACACGCCAATCCCAGGCGCGCCTCGAGCCACTGCGCGACCTCATCGCCGCAATCCACCGCGCGGACTGTGTCCCGCCAGATGGTGACCGCTCGCGCCGGACCTTCCGGTTGGAGGCTCGACGCCACCGTGTGCTCTGCGTCATCGGCGAGGCGTAGCGCCCCCTGAGCGACCGAGGCAGAGAGGGTCGCCAACCTGGGCGCGTTTCGCTGGGAGACGAAGCGGCCCGCCGCATCGACCACCATGAACTCGCGGTCATGGAGCGGTCCACGCACCCCAAGTTTCATCTCCTCGAGCGCGACGCCGCGCATCGACTTCACCGGGTAGTGAAACAGGCCGACGACGCGCATGCCGCGCTCCTGCCGGAAAAGAACCGGGGGCGCCACCCGACTCGAGTAGCGCCCCCGGTCGACTTCAGTTCGAATGGTCCGTTACGGCGTGAAGCGCAAGGCGTCCGTCGTGTTGATGGAGTTGGCCATCGCGCTGCTGTGGAGGACTCCCGCCGAACCCGTGCTGTTCTCGATACCAATGGTCGCGAATGCACCGGTCTCGTTGTTGGCCGTAGCACCGTTTGCGTTGAGCGAGCAGTAGTGGAACTCGATCACGTTCGTGCCTTCGAAGATCTTGGCCTGGAACGTGATCCGCTCGGGCCCAATCGTCGGGGTCAACGAACCGTCGTAGAAGCCGTAGCCACTCCACTCGACGACGAACCGCCGGCTGCCGGCCGCCCCGAAGACCTCCGAGCGCGCGGTCGACATCGAATCGACGTTCAGGTCGTCCCAGAGCAGGGCCGCCATGCCGTTCGGCGTAGACGTGTTGGGAATGGTCCCGCCGGCGCTCGAGCCAACGGTTCCCGTCGTGGCCGAGCTGAAGCCCAACAAACCGTTCGAGGACACCGAGTACGTCGTGACGGCGGCGCCGAAGTAGTTGAACGCGAAGGGCAGCGCCGCGAACGTGGTCGCAGCATCGTCAGCCACGGCAGCGGTCAGGCTCGTCGCGCCTCCGGTGAGCGTGTCGCACGACGCCGGCGTGGTGGTCTTGGTGTACGGCGGCGGAGGAATCGCCCCGAAGGCGAACGCGACATCGAAGGTGCCCAAAGTCGAGATGGAGCTGCTCGTGTCGACCACCACGAACACCGACCGTGCCGCACCGGCGTTGTCGAAGTTGACGACCTCGGTCGCGCCCGAAGCGTTCCCGCTCGCGACGCACGTCTGCGGCGGGTTCGTGTTCACGCACGTGGCCGTGCCGGCGATGTTGATCGACGGGTCCCACGTTCCACTGGTCCGCGTCACGGTGACCGTCAGGCGCTGATTGGCCGGAACCAGAACGGAGTAGACGCGGTCAGGCCCAAACGTGCCCGACGACACGCAGCCCGGGAAGCCACTCCACTGATACTCGTCGGCGGCCGTCGCGATGTCCTGGCCGGTGATCGTCGAGGCGGCGGTGATCTGCGCTCCAGGCAACGTGCAGTTGTCGTTCGCCGGAGGAGCCGCCAGGTCGATGCTGAGCCCGTAGTCCAGGCCGCTCGGCGTTCCAAAGGCGTCGACGATGAGGAAGACGTCGAGCGCCATCGACGAGAGGTTGTCGTAGCGGAGCGTCTCGCCCCCGTTGACGAAGACCGCGTCGGCGCGCGCGAGGCATGCCATCGGCGCCGCGCAGGTGCTGGCCGGGGCCTGAACCAGGCTGAGCGCGTGGTCAGCCGTCGTGGTCGTGGTCGTCGCGGTCAGACGCTGACCCGCCGGAATGCGGATGCGGTACGTGCGGTCCGGACCGGTGTCATACGCGCAGGACGACGGACCCGAGTTGTAGTCGTTCACGAAGCCAGCGAGGGTCTCCGCGCCCAGCGTGGTGCTGGCTGTGTAGAGCATCGAGGTGTCGTTGCAGACATCGGTGGCCGGCGGCGCCGCCATCGCGACATTGAGCGCGAAGGTGCCCGCGGCGACCGGGGCGTTCGAGTCCACCACCAGCAGGAGGTTCTGGGCGGCAGTGCCGGGGTTCGCACGGGTGACGACCCGGCTCTGCGCGGCGGAACCGGTGGCGCTCGAGAGACATGGCCCCGCGTTGCAGTCAGCGGTCGAGTCGACGAGCGAGAGGGAGAGGTTCAGCAAGCCACCATCGGGCAGCACGCCTGCGTCCACAGGAACCGCCGTCGCCGTGAGGTTCTGACCGGCCGGCAGCGTGATGGCGTAGACCCGGTCGATACCGCCCAGGTACCCACAGCTCGTCTGCGAGGCGGCCACGTACTGGTTCTGGTAGCCCGTGAAGTTCTCGTTCTGAAGAACGCCGGTGGCAGTGATTGCTGCGCCGACGTTGCTGCAGACGTCACCCGCCGTGAGGCTCAGCGCCGACGCACTCACGGAGAGGCCGAAGGTCCCCGTGACGTTCGTAGCGGTCGTCGACGTGTCGACGATCACGAAGACGTCGCGGGCCGCGCCAGTGTTGTCGAAGATCGACGAGGCCGTGCCGGTGCCGAGGCTCGCCGTCCCGAGGCAGGACAACGTCCCCGTGCAGGTCGCGCCAGCAGCGACGATGTGGACGACCGGGGCGAACGAGACGCCACCGTCGACGTTCGTCGAGGCCGTAGCCGTCGCCGTGAGGCGGTTATTGGCGGGAGCCGTCACGCGGTACACGCGCTCCTGCGACGACGCGAACGAGCTGCAACCGCCACCCCCGACGTACTGAGCGCCGTAGCCAACGAGTGTGTCCATGGGGCGCGACACAGGGAGGGTCAACGTCTCGGCGTTCTCGCAGACCTCACCGGGCAGCGTGGGAGCTACGTCGGTCGTCAGCGAGAAGTTGCCAGTACCCGTCGACCAGCCGTCCACGATCAAGAAGACCGTCTGGGCGCTGGCCGAACTGTTGACGTAGCGAATGGTCGGCGTCGGCTCGTCCGGCTCATCAACGCCCGTGAAGCAGGTCTGGCCGCCAAAGCCAGCGTCCGGCAACGTCGCTCCACACGAAGCGGGGGTCCCGACGACGAGGTTGAAGATCGCGTCCCAGCCCCCGGTTCCCGCATCTGGTGTGCGAGCAAAGAGGCTCGTGTCGAGCCGCGAACCCACGGGCACCGAAACGCTGTAGACGAGGTCGCCTGCAGTGGCACCCGTGCCCGGGCTGCACTGGGTGCTGCTTTGATAGCGAATGTCGTTCATCGCTCCGATCGTGGTACCAGTAATCGTGCCGTTCGCCGTGATGGCCTGCGCCGTGGCACAGGTCTCGTTGGCGAACGTTGGGGCACCGCCGGCCGCGCCACCAGCAGCGCCGCCC
>JBILEB010000119.1:0-22418 GCA_044352295.1 Myxococcaceae bacterium | reverse complement strand
CCATGCGCGGGGTCATGCCCATTCAGCTCGGCATCGGCGCGCAGCACCGCCTCGCGCCGCCAGAGCACCTCCTGTCCCCAGCGCGAGTCGGCTTGTCGGAAGGGAAGGTCGGCCCACTCGGAGGGCAGTGGCGCCACCCCACCATCCTGGGCGCGTGCCCGTCGCCATGCCGACCACGTCAGCATCAACCCAAGCAGCTCCCGCCTCCCGAGCCGGGCCATGCGTCAGAGGTCGAGGTCCGGCCGCCCACCGATGAGCTGCTGCCATTGCTCCAGCGCGGCCAGTCGCTCCGCCGGCGGGCCATCGGCGAAGAAGCCGTAGTTGTCACCGAACGTACGCGACAGCTCCTCGATGGCCGACAGCCGCAGGTCGAAGTCGTCACTGGCCAGCGCGTCGAGCACCCACTCGATGCGGCGCTGCGAGCGGGCGCGCGCGTACCAGGCCGTCCAGGCGCGCGGGGTGGGGCCGAAGTTGTTGCGGGTGATCTCCTTGAGCGCTTCGGCCGCCGACGTCGCCACCAGCTCGTCATCGCTGCCGGTCAGGTTGATCAGCCCGTCGATGGCTTCGCGGTCGTGCAGCACCCCCAGCGCGCGCGCCGCCAACGAACGCCGCAACGGATCCGTCGACGCCAGCTCACGCCGCAGCTCGAAGAGCCGGCCCTGGAACGTCGGCAGGAACCGCAACGAGGTCGCCGCTGCGCGCGCCGCCGACGAGATGTCGGGCTCGAGGTCGAACAACCCGCGGAGCACCCCATCGATCACCTCGGGGTAGCGCAGGCTCCCGGCGGTGAGGAGCGCCAGGTAGCGCACGTCCGAGTCACTCGAGTCGAGCAGCGGCGCCAGCGACACGGCCGCCGGGTGTCCCAGGCGGGCCAGCGCTCCGGGAATCGGGCCCAGCTCGTCGGGCTCCGGGAGCTCGACGACGGGCAGCCGCGACCAGCCCGTCGGCCCGGGGAACGCATGCGCCAACGTGCCGGCCGAGGCCTCGGGGGTCTTCATCAACTCCAACATCGCCATCGACCGCTCGGAGGGGTCCGGCCCCGTCAGCAAGGTGATGAGGCCGTTGAACCACTCGGCGTCGGCAGGAAGGTCGCTGGTCGCCACGGCCGCTTCGGCGTCCGGCATCGGCGCGGGCGTCTCGGCGAAGGCGGGCGCTTTGGGGTTCTGCTTCCGGAAGACGATGAGGTCGTGGAAGGCCGTCGGCAGGTCCTGACAGAACAGGATGAAGTCGGCGAGCCGGCGCTGCGAAACGGGGCGACCGCCACAATCGCCGTACAGCATCGCCACCAGCCGCGACTGCACCTCGACCGGCCAGACGAAGACCGTGCGCGGCGCGCGGCCCAACAGCGCCAGGTAGTGCTGCGTGAGCGCGTCGGGCGGCAACGGCCCCACGTAGCTGCCGCGCGTCAACGCCACCGTGCGGAAGACGCTCGCCGCGTCGAGCGGGACGGCCAATTGTCGCACCGCGTTCACGTCACCATCGCCGCGCGCGTCCCAGCCGACCGCGGCCCCTCGAACCACCGCGAAGGCCGCCACGAAGTCGAACGCGCGCCGGCCGTACTCCAACACCACGTTGATGAGGGCGTCGCGGTCGTGCGTGTATTCCTTCAGCGACGCCCGGGCCTGCGCGAGCGTCCACTCGGTGGCGCTCGACGGGGCGAGGCCCGGAGGCGCCGGGTACACGGGCTGCGAGGCGGCGGAGGCGGCCGACGACGAAGGCCACGCGGGAGACGCGCCTGGGGGCTGCACCGTCCAGTGCTCCTGCGGCGCGACCTGCGGAAGCGTGGTGTCCTCGACGCGCGCCGCTTCCACCTGGCTGTACGGCTCGAGGAGCGGCACCACCGTCGGCGCCGGAGCGGGCGGTGGCGTTGGACGAGGAACGACCGTGGCCCCCGTGAACGATGGCGCAGGCTTCGAGGGGCGCGGGAGCGCGGGCGGAGGCTCTGGCGGTACCACCGGGGCCGGCGTCAACGGCGCCTTCAGCACATCGTCGCTGACGTCCGAGAAGTCCGTCTCGTCTCGCGGTGGCGCGGCCGCGCTGGCCCCCAGGGGTGCCGGCTCGGGCGGCGTGGGCCGTGCCTCTGGGGCCATGGGCGACACCTTCGGCTTCGGCTCCGAGCCCGGCCGAATCGTCCTCGACCCCACCGGCTTCGCCTCGGCCTTCGGAGGCACCACGCGTTCGGGAGGCGGACGCGGCGCCGAGGCCGGCTGCACCCACGCAGGTGCGACCGACGGCATCGACGGTGGCGGGGGCGGCGCCGAGGTGCGCGGGGGCAAGACGCCGCCCGGGAACACCATCGCTGGGTTCCCCTGCTGGGAGAGCTGCTTGGCGAAGTTGGCATACCCGCGCGTGTCGACGACGCGGGTGGACTCGTGCTCGTCCATCGGCACCGCCATCGCGCCGGAGTCGTCACCTCCGCGCGCGAAGCGCCCATACGCCGTCGGGTCGAGCACGGTGGTGTGGTGCTCTTCCCCTTCTCCGAGCGGCACGGCATCGGCGGCCACGACGACGCTGGGCTCGTCCACCACCTCGATCTTCTTCCGCTTCTTCTTGGGGGCGGTGAGGAGCAGCGGCTCCTCGGTGGGCGCTGCGCGCGCTGGGGCGGCCTCGGCCGACACCGCGTCCGTTTCGTCCCCGATGAGCGGTTTGTCGTCCTCCTCGACGGGCGGGCCAGGACGAGGCGCCGGCCGCGACGGGTCGAGCTGGTGAAGCACCTTCGCCGTCGTCGCGTCGAGCGGCTGTCCGTAGATGACGGACTGCCAGTCGCGCACTCGGGCCTCCAGCGCCACCCACAGCTCCAGCTTGCGGCCGAGCAGGAAGCCCACGTCCTTCAGTTGTGCGGTGGGCAACGGGTACGCGCAGGCCACGTGCAGCGTCTGCCCGTCCAGCGACAGCGGCACCACGGCGAGCTGCTTCGACATCTTGTACGGCATCAACGGCCCGGCCTCGGCGTTGGGCTCGAAGTCGACGAGGTTCACCAGGCGGATGCCGGAGACGTCGCTGATGGCCTGCAGCACCCCCGCCTCGGAGATGGCGCCTTGCAGGAGCAGAGCGGTATCGAGCCCGACCTTCGCCTGCTCGGCGCGGCGGAGGGCCTCATCGACGAGCTGCGCCGACACGAGGCCTTTCGCCATCAGGTGTTGGGCCAGGCGCTGGGGCATGGTCACGAGAGGTTGTAGCAGGTGGCCTTCAGAGCGCGGGCTTCAAACGCACCACGAACGTCGACGTCAGCTTGTCATGCAGCGTCTGCCCCTTCCGGTCGAACAACGCCAGCCAGAAGCCGGAGAGGAAGAGGCCGAAGCTGGCGAGCGACAGCGCGGCGCGCACCAGCGCCCGACCGGCCCTCGGGGCGTGGCCCGAGGCGTCCACGAGCTGAATGCCCAGCAGGCGGCGGCCCGGCGTACGCCCGCGCCAGAGGAACGCGAAGAGGGTGGTGTAGACGAAGGCCACGAGGCCCACCACGCCCAGCGCGGGCAGCGCCACCGAGAGGAGGAGCGAGGGGCTTGGCTTGCCGATGACGGCCAACGCCGCGCCGAAGAACCCGCTCACCACGAGGCCAATCGCGGCGACATCGACGAGCCACGCGAAGACCCGGCGCCACAGGGACGCGGGCGCCGCCACGACGTCCTCCACGGACTTGACCTCCGGCGCGTTCGCGACGTCGGCGACCGGCTCGTCCGCGTCATGCGGCTCCAGCACGCGGGTGGGGCCAGCCGGTGGCATGGCCACCGCGGTCGCCGTCGTGGCCACCTGGGGTTGCGCCTCCGTCTGGCGCAGTGGATTGGCGAACCCGGGCTGCGTCACCACCAGGTGGCTGGGCATCGACTGGGGCAGCTCCTGAAACGCGGGGGACGGCAGCGGAGCCGGCCGGGAGACGGCAGGGCGGTTCGGCGCGGTGGCCAGCTCGCCGAGCGCTGTGGGGCTGGGTGTGGGGGGCTGCGCGACATGGGCTGGAGCGTACGACGCCGGACGATGCGGCCCCGATGGCGCCGTTGCGCCTTGCATGGGCGCTGCGGCGGTCAGCTTCGGCTGCGCCGGAACGGGCATCGTCTGAGCCTCGGGGGGCTCGGCCGAAACGGGCGGCTCGCGGTGAGCCCACGCCGCCGGAGACGGAGGGGCCTGCCGCACAGGAGCGCCCGTGCGGCTCGGCTCGGCGGCTCGCGCTGGTGCCGGGACGCGAGCAGTCTCTGGTGGAGCAGCGGGCAGCCGAGCCCCGGGTGCAGCCGGTGCGGCCGCTTGCATGGGCATCGGCGGGCGGGCTCCGGGCGGGGCCGGCGCGCGCGCGGGTGCGGGCTGCGAATGCGGAGCGGGGGCGCGTGCGGGCGCTGGCGCGCCTCCCGGTGGGCGCGCCGTGGACCCCGGGGGCACCTGTGCCGATGGAGACGGCTGCATCGGTGCGGGGACGCGCGGCTGCAGCCCTGGAGGTACGGCGTTCACCGGGGCGCGCGTCGGCTGGGCCTGGGGCGCCTGCATCGCGGGCTGCGCCGTCACCTGCGGCGACCGCGGGACGGGCTGGCCGTGCCGTGGTGTCTGCGCCGTCTGCGCAAGCTCGAAGTGCGTCGGCTGCCGTGTCGCGCCAGGTGCGAGGGTGCCCGGCTGCGGCGCGGGAGCGGGCCGCGCGAACGGTCCCGGCATGCCCGGCTGCGTCGTCGCCACGTCGGGACGTCCACCCTGCGCCTGCAGCTCCTCGAAGGTGGGCACCCGGCGCTGGCGGCGGTCGAGGTTCAAGTCCCTCTGCAGGAGGTCCGGCGTCTCGGTCGGGGTCGGGTCGAGCGGCTTCTTCGGGTCGTTGCTCACGAAGGGGATGAGACGCCGACTTCGTCACCGGAGCAAGAAAACCTACAACATCCTACACGACCGGTCAGCCGAGGTGCCCTTCGAGGTGACGAATGACGGCGAGCGCCGCGAGCGCCGCCGTCTCGGTGCGCAGAATGAGGGGCCCCAGCGTCACGGCGACAGCCCCGCGTGCCACCAGCGTGTCGACCTCGTGCCGGTCGAGGCCGCCTTCGGGACCGACGACGAGCGCGATGGGTGTGTCGGCCGCCAGGCCCGAGAGCGCCACCGAGAGCGGCACCGCCCGCTCGGCCTCATCCAGCACCAACGTGGCGGCGCCCACGAGCTCCACGTCCTCCAGCGCCATGGGCGTCATCACCTCGGGCACGTCGGCCCGGCCGCATTGGCGCGCCGCCTCTTCCACGATGCGGCGCCACCGGGCCAGCTTCTGGTCCACCTTGCCATCGAGCCGCGCCACGCTGCGGCGGGCCTCTGCAGGGAGGAACCCCGAGGCCCCCAGCTCCGTGCCCTTCTGCAGCACCAGCTCGAGCTTGTCGGCCTTCGGCAGGCCCTGCACCACCACCACGCGTCGAGGTGCCGGCACCCGTCGCGGCTCGCCGAGCTTGAGCGTCATCGCCTCATCGCTGACCGACACCACGGTGGCGTCGAAGACCTGCCCGTCGCCGTCGAAGACCTCCAGACGTTCGCCCGTCGTCACGCGCTGCACGACCGCGAGGTGATGCACGCGAGGGCCCTCGAGCGACACCCGCCCAGTCACCGCTCCCGGGAGCAACACGCGCTTCATGCGCCCGGCCGCACCAGGTCGAGGCGAATCCACTCGCCCTCCACCACCTCACCCACGCTCTGAAGCCCCTGCGCGACGTAGGCCCGGCGCACGTCGTCGGCCTGGGGCACCAGCACGCCCGCCATCACCAGCCGCTCCTTCACCTTCGGCGCGATGAGCGGGGCCAGCTCGATGAGGGTGTTCGCGAGGATGTTGGCCAGCACGAGGTCGAACTCGCCCTGCACCTCGGTGAGGGACTTCGTCGACAGCTCCACGCCGACGATGCCGTTCTCCTGGGCACACTCCTTCGCCAGCTCGATGGCCACCGCGTCGTTGTCGGTGCCCTCGGTGCGAGCGCTGCCCAGCTTCCTCGCCGCGAACGCCAGCACGCCCGTCCCGGTGCCGACGTCCAGCACGGAGCAGCCCGGGTGGCTCGCCAGGAACGTGTCGACCGCCGCCAGGCACAGCGACGTCGTGGGGTGGTCTCCGGTGCCGAAGGCCATCTTCGGCTCGATGAACAGACACACCTTGTCCGCGGGGGCGTTGGCCTTCTCCCACGGCGGCCCCACCCACAGCCGGCCCACCGTCACCGACTTGATGCGCTCGCGCCAGGCGACGCTCCAGTCCTGCTCGACGACGCCCTCGACGGTGGCCCGCGCCGAGGGCACGTCCTCGCGCAGCGCCGACACCGCCTCGTGCGCGTCGGCGGCCTGCTCGAAGTAGCCGATGACGAGCGCCTCTCCCTTCGCCGGGGCGCGCGTGCCGGGCATGGGCGGCGTGGTGCCATCGCGCACCTCGAGGCCCGACGCGCCGGCCTCGGTCAACACCGTCTGGACCTGCTCCGAATCGCCTTCCGGCACCTCGACCGTCACGGACAGCCAGCTCATGTTCCCCGTCCCTATGCCGGCCCCACCCCCGTCGTCGAGCCGTTGACGCACTCTGTGCTTGTCATGCCCACCGGGCGCGCTAGGCAGCGCCTCGCAGTCTTCACCACTTTGAGGGGAGCACCACATGAAGCAGATGCTGATGCTGGTTCTGGCGGTCATGTCGACGGGTCTGACCGGTTGCGCGACGGGCGCTCGCGCGTACGCTGATTCGGCGATTGCCAACCGTGCCGAGGCGGCCACGGTGTGGAACCGTCCGCAGGAAGTTGGCTTTGACTGGGGCTCGGACATCGAGGCCGAGGTCAGCCGTCAGTGCATCTTCGGCGCCATCTGCTGGGGCTACGAGGACGGCGGCGGGCTCGACGCCATCGCCGGCATCATCGGCTCGATCTTCGGAAACGGCGGCCAGTCGGTCGGCGACCCGCTCGTGAAGGCCGCGGCGGCCGTGGCCGTTGCCAACGCGCAGAAGGCTGACGGCATCTTCGTCGTCTCCCACGACACCGACTCCTTCAACATCTTCATCTTCTCGCGCCGCACCGCGCGCGTGAAGGGCAAGGCCTTCACCCTGCGCCCGATGGGCGAGGTCTCGCAGGACCGCTCGGACCGCGTGCGCAACCTCAGCGCCCTCGGTGGCCGCGCGATGGTGTCGCTGCCCGACATCACGCGCTGAACCCGTTCACGTCGTGACGTGACGAAGAGCCGGAGCGCCCACAAGGCACTCCGGCTCTTCTTTTTTCCTCGGAGAGCCGTCAGTACCGCGCCGCCGCGAACCCACCTTCCCGGCTCAGCGCGCGGGACAGCAGGCTGACGAACTCCGCGCGCTCGGGCCAGGTGCCCACCGCCGTCTCGGCCAGCGCCTTGGCCTCGCGCAGCGTCACGCCGGCGCCCGCGTTCCCCCGCAGCACGTCGGCCGCCATGGCCACCGCGGTCGCGAAGCGGAAGTCGGCCGACGCCTCGTTCACCGAGCGCGCGAGCACCGATGACTCCATCACCCGCGACACCTCGAACGCCTCGCCCGAGCCGGGGTGCAGGCCGCGCACGGCGATGTGTCCCAGCGGCGCGCGAGCGGCGTCCGACAGCTCGAGCTCATACAGCGCCGTCACCGTGTGACCGACCCCGAGCTCGCCGCCATCCACCGCGTCGTTGCGGAAGTCCTCGTCACGGACGTCGCGGTTCTCGTACCCGAGCAGTCGGTAGCGGCGCACCACGCGGTCGTCGAACGTCACCTGCACCTTCACGTCCTTCGAGAGCACCTGCAGCAGGCCGGGCAGGTTGCGCTGCGAGAAGGCGCGCTCCACCTCGGCTGGCCCGTCGAGGTACAGGCTCTGCCCATTGCCGTGGTCGGCGAGCTGCTCGAGCTCGTGGTCGCGGTAGTTGCCCATGCCAAAGCCCACCGTCGTCAGCATCACGCCGTCGGCCACCGCCCCCTTGATGGCCGCGAGGATGGCCTGGTGCCCCACCGGGCCGATGTTCGCGTCGCCGTCGGTGAACACCAGCACGCGCGACGAGACGCCTGCCTTCGCGTGCCGGAGCGCCTCGCGGTAGGCGAGCTCCATGCCGCTTCCCATCGAGGTGCCGCCGCCGGTGGACAACGAGTCGATGGCGTCGTGCACGGCGCGCTTCTCGAAACACGACGTCGAGGGCAGCACCACGCGCGTCGAGCCGGCGTAGGTGACGAGCGCCACGCGGTCGCGGGTGCCGAGCTGGTTGACGAGCTGGTGCATCGCCTTCCTGGCCAGCTCGAGGCGGTCGGTCCCCTCCATGCTGCCGGACACGTCCGCCAGCAGCACCAGGTTCGCCGGCTGCCGCGCCTCGTTGGACAGCCGCCGGCCCTGGAGCGACACCTTGAGGAGCACTCGCCCAGCGGTGAAGGGAGATGGTGCGCCCTCGGCGTGGATGGCCCACGGCGCGTCGTGTGGCGCTTCGAGGTCGTAGCGGAACGCGTTGACCCACTCCTCGACCCGCACGGTGCTCGGTTCGACGCGGAGGCCTGCGTTCAGCTGCCGGCGGGCGTAGGTGTACGAGGCGGTGTCGACGTCGATGGCGAAGGTGGACTTCGCGTCGTGGTCCGCCGCGACGAAGGCATTGGGCGCGACGGTGGGCTGGACCGGCGCCGCCGAGACGCCTCCATACGAGTCCTCGTACGCCTCGCCGAAGTGCTTGAGCGACTTCTTCTGGTCGCCGCCCCCGACGTGGAAGGTCTTCGTCCGGAGCGTGACTTCTTCGGTGCCTGCGAGTGCGTCTGCGCTCCCCCCGAAGAGCCTGCGCACGTTGTCGGAGAAGAGCCCCAGGCCTCCGACGAGCGCCGTCGTCGTGAGGAGTCCCGCTGCAACCCACTTCGTCCACTGCTGCTGCCGGTTGGTTGGTTTCATGGGCGGCAGTGTCGACTGGCGGCGAGCCCCCCGTCTGTCGGGCAACGGGAGGTCCTCCCGATGACGGTCGGTCAACTGACGGATACGGTGCGCTCCGTGCGGCTCGGCCCCTTCGTCTTCTCGCTGTGTCTCGTCGGCTGTGTCGGCCCCGACGCGCCGGACGCCGCCGTGTGCCGCGACGTGGTGACGCGCCTGTGCAAGGGCCCGGTATGCGAGGGCGTGACGCAGCGCCTGGGGGTCGACGCGATGACGTGCGAGCAGACGCTGCTCACGCGCACCGGCTGCGCGAGTGACAGCTTCGCCTTCACCATGCCCACGCGCCTGCAGTTCCTCGACTGCCGCGTCCCGCTCTTGCGCCAGGGGTCGTCCCAGGCGACGAAGGCGAGCTGTCCGGACGTCGAAGAGGTCTTCCTCGACTGCCCCGACGTGGTGCGCTTCCTGGGAGGTACGCCGTGAAGCGCTGGTGGCCTCTGCTGCTGCTCGTCCTCGCCAGCGGCTGCATGCGCATCGAAAGCACGGTGCGAACGGAGCGCGGCCCACTGCTGCGCACCTTCACCCGGCCGCAGATTCTCCCCGGCGCGGTGCACGGCGAGCTGCAGGTGCGGTGGCCCGAGCTCGACGTGCGGGTGACGGAGCGTGACGTCTGCCGCGAAACCACCATCGAGGAATACGCCGAGGAGCGAGTCACCGAGCGCTCGGCGCCGGCCGCGGGTCCCGCCCTGTCGACCGGCCTCGCGGGCACGCTGGGCGCGGGGGTCC
This sequence comes from Myxococcaceae bacterium, assembly GCA_044352295.1. Taxonomy (GTDB): domain Bacteria; phylum Myxococcota; class Myxococcia; order Myxococcales; family Myxococcaceae; genus Xiheimicrobium. Next base: position 12,846 of record JBILEB010000119.1, on the reverse strand, counting down.
TCGTGGCGCTGTCCTTCGTGGTGAGCCCGGCGCCTGACACCTCGCTCATCGACACCGCCGGACGCTACGGGCCATCGTTGCGCCAGCAGTTCCAGGGCTATTCCCTCATCGCGCTCGGAGTCGGCATTCCCGCGCTCATCGTGGGCGGCATCGCCATGCTTCGGACCGGCGAGGACATCGAGCAGCGTCGCGTCGAGCAGGAGACGAACCAGAAGGAAGCCCCGTGCAACGACCGGCCGGTGTCGGGCTCCGTGGTGGCGAAGGGGCCGAAGGGGCTCTCGGTGCCCATCGCGGTGAAAGACGGCGTGGGCGTGCTCTCGGCGGCGACGCTCTCCGGCCCGGTGGACGAGCTCGTGCTTGGCGACCGCAGCCTCGAGCTGGACGAGTCGGGCCTGCTGACGCTGGCGGCGTTCTCGGCGTGCGTCTTTCTCGAGGCCGAGGGCGCGCGGGCCCCGGAGTCGATGTCCGATGGCGTGCTCGTCGCCCGCACCGAGCGGCTGCGCGCGTGCAAGCAGGTGCGGGGCGAGGCGATGGGGGCACCATTGGAAGCCGCCGAAGAGGAGCTCAAGAAGCGCCGCGAGTCCGGTGGGCCGGGGGCCTTCGCGCCAGGGGCGTCGGTGACGAGCTTCGAAGACGCCGTGTCGGCCTACGCGCCGCGCCTCGTGTTCAAGGCCGGCTCGGCCGACCTCTCGCGCCTCGACGCGCCGGAGCAGCTCGAGGGCCAGGCCGTCTTCATGCAGGGCGTCGTCTCGTCAGGGCTCGCGCAGAACATCGGCGTGCTGCAGCTGGGCGAGCGCGAGGTGTTCGTCTTCATCCCCGTCAAGCGCGCCTGGGGTGGCGACTTCGCCAACGGCGCGCGCGTCGAAGCCGTGGCGGTGATGGCAGGCTGGCAGACGGTGGGCGAGAAGACCCTGCCGCTGGCGCGCCTGGTGTGGCTGCGCGCGGCGTACTGACGACGATGCGGGCGGACTGGGAAGCGCAGGAGCGGGCGCGGGAGGCCTTCGAGCGGCGTCGAGACCGACGCACCTGGCTCATCGCGTTTGGCGTCGTGCCGGTGCTCGTCATCATCGGCCTGGTGGCCTCGGGCTTCTTGCGGCTGGACCGGTATGTGCGCCTCAACGAAGGCAAGCCGCTGCTCGAGGCCATCGCCGCCCAACAGGTCGCCCACCGCGAGCGCACCGGCCGCTGGGCGACGCACTTCGCCGACCTGCCACACGCCGAGGCCGCGTACTTCACCTGCCTTCTCTCGAAGGACGAGCGCCGCCTCCCCACCTCGCCGGACGCCATCCCCGTCGAGGCCGACGAACTCCCCGCCCTCATCGACGAGCTGGAGTTGGGTGTCACCTGTGACGAGTCGAACCGATGTGACTACCTCGCGGCGTGCGCGGCGCGGTGGGAGTGGAACGACCTGATGACGGTGTGGTTCGTCACCTCGAAGGGGCTCTCTGACGGGAGCCGGCGGCCGAACGTCGTCTTCAGCCCGGGCGTGGTGCCGTGAGACTGCTCCGGTGTGCGGCAGCCAATGACAGACCTGGAAGCGGAGTTGGCGCAGCTGACGCCTGAGCACCGAAAGGAAGCAGAGCGGTTGCTGGCGCTGCATGCCGCGCTGCCGTGATGGCAGAGCGCCTCGGCGTCGACCCGTCGGACGTCTTCCATCAGCTTCAACAGTGTGCTCGCACGCCTGAGCAACGGCTCAAGATGGGGCTCGCGCATGGCCGACTTCGACGCCACGCTACCCGAGCCGCGACTCCTCCTGGGTGAACCAGGCCGGAGTCACGGTGTTGCGAACCCAGGCACTCCTCGGACGCCGCCTCAATCGAGCAAAAGCCTCGGCATGACCGCCAGCAACGCGGCCCCCCGGGCCACGGCGGTCTGCGGGTCGGGTTCGAGGTCGAGCGGCACCGGCATCGTCTTCGCCACCGCCTCACGCACCTGGGGCACGAGGGTGGTGCCGCCGATGAGCATGACCGAAGAGAGCTCCTTCGGGCCGAGGCCCGCCGCCGTCACCGTCTGGGTCATGACGGTGAGCGAGCGATCCACCAGCTCCTTCCAGGGCTGAAACAGGTGCTCGCGCCGGACCTGCACGTCGAGGCTCCGGCGCTGCGAGGGCGTGCCGAGCGCATCGGGCACGAAGAAGCGGGCCTCCTTCGTACCGGAGAGCGCGCGCTTCACCAGCTCGCACTGCCGGTGGATGCGGTCGAACAGCAGCACGTCCTTCGTCACGTCGATGCTGGCCATGCCCCAGATGGCGTCGGCGACGTAGCGCGCGAAGGCGAGGTCGAAGTCGTCGCCGCCAAGACAGTCGTCACCGCCGGCGGAGCGCACGCTGATGCGGTCTCCCTGCCGCTGCACCACCGTGCAGTCCAGCGTGCCGCCGCCGAAGTCGTACACGAGGCTGGGCGCGTCGGTGCCGCTGGCCCCCGCGAGTCCTCGCGCCAGCGCTCCCGCCACGGGCTCCGACAGCACCCGCAGCACCTCGAGGCCGGCCATGCGTCCGATGTGCACCATCGCCTTGCGCACGTCCGCGCCAGCCGCCACCGGGACCGTCATGAAGCACCGGCTCAGCCGTCGCCCGAAGCGGGCCTCGGCGCGCTCCTTGAGGTGCCGCACGATGAAGCTCGCCACCTGGCTGGCGGTGTACTCGCCCGACCGCGTCACCACGCTCACCTCGGCCCGGCCCGCGCCCTTCAGCTTGAAGGCCGACGAGGCATCCAGCACCCGCGCCGCGGGGCTCGAGAGGTCTCGCGCGATGACGCGCTTGATGCCGACGATGCTGTTCACCGGGTCGGTCGCACGCAGCCGCTCGGCCTCGTGGCCCACCAGCACCGGCCCCGACCTGGGGAAGTGCACCACGCTGGGAATGCAGGCATCGCCGCGCCCGTCGAGCGCGAAGTGGAAGCGCCCGTCCAGCACGACGGCGGCGGTGCTGAACGTGGTGCCCAGGTCGATACCGAGAATGGGCTCCGAAACAGCCATGACGCTGGGAGCTTCGGCACGATCAGCCGTCGGCCTTCATCGCGTCAGAACGCTGACGGTCGAGGGAGTCGCGCACCTCAGACGTCGACACGCAACCGGCCGCTGGCAGTAGGTTTTGCTCACACATGGATGAACGGGTCAAACGCTTCGCCCTGGGACAACTCGAGGGGGCCGAGCTCGAAGCCTTCGAGCGCGACCTCGACGAAGCCCCGACGCTCCGTCGCGCCGTGGCGCAGGCCGGCGGAGGCGTCGGCTGACGACGACACGTGGGTCGAGCTGGCGACGACGGTGGCCAACGACGAGCAGGGCCCCTCGGCGCGGTGTGACTGGGCGCAGCTCAATTCCCACCTCGCCGCCGCGCTCGAAGAGGCCATCGCCGCCCTGCCGGTGCGCCAGCGCAACGTGCTGCGGCTCCACTCCCTCAGGGACGTGTCGGCCGACGCCATCGGGCGCATGTACGGCGTGCACCGCGCCACCACCACGCGCTGGTTGACGGACGCGCGGGAGCAGCACCGCCTGCGCCTCGAGCTGGCGCCGGGCACGCAGACACTCGAGAGCGTCAACCGGGAGCTGGCCGCCGGCATCGAGCTGTCCCTGCCCGGCGCGCTGGTGAGCGAGTCGAAGGAGGAAGCAGCTCCCGTGTCACGGTACTCCGCCATCGCGTCGCGCTTCGCAGCCCTGGCACACCGCAGACGCGCCTGGTGCGGACCGCGAAGTCCTCGTCACCTCACCGCCGGCCGCGCCACCTGCGCCAGGCCACGCCCAGCGCGGTGAAGCCCACCAGCGTCGTCAGCCCGAACACCTCGAGCGGCCACGCGGGCAGCAGGGCCGCCACCACCGCCCCCACCGCGAACGCCGCGCCCATCGTCACCCCGCGCGCGTCGAACAACGCCCCGGCCACCCACCACAGCGCGCTCACCAGGAACATGAACAGCACCAGCGCCTGGCCGAAGGGCACGTGCTGCCACCAGGCCAGCGCCCAGAACCCGACGAAGGCCGACAACGCCACCAGGTTCCCCCGGAGCAACCGGTGCTGCGCCTTGTTCAGCGCCACCTTCCGCTTCAGCGTCTCGGCGATGCCGAGCGACATCGCCGCGTACAACGTGATGGCGACGAAGGCCTCGCGATGGCCGAAGGGAAACACGCCCCGCCGCACCAGCGCGCCCACGCCCAGCGAGATGAGCGCCCACACCAGCGCCACCGCCAGGGCGAGCGCGCCGCGCTGCTGCACCGCGGCGTCGAGGTCCGCGTCCTTCGCGAACGACTCCAGCTCCTTCACGCGCGCGGCCTGGCCCTGCGCGTCGGCCTCGGCGGCGGCGAGGCGGGCGAGGAGCTCCGCGCTCGGGCGCTTGAGCTGTCCCACCAGCGCGCGCGCCGACGACAGGTGCCCCTGCGCCAACTCCCCGCGCACCATCGTCGCCACCGCGCGCTCCAGCCCCGCCTCGGCCTCGGCGAAGCCGGGGTACGACTTGAGCGCCTGTTGGAACCCGAAGCGGCACTCCGAGAAGACCTGCTGCACCTGCACCGCGTCGGGGTTCGGCCCGTCCACCATCGCCTCGAGCGCGGCGAGACGCTGGAGCGACTCTGCTTGCAACGCGAACGCGTCCCGGTGGGCGAGCGCCTCACTCAAGGCGGCGTGGAGTTCGCGCGCCGACGCGAACCGCGCTTCGGGCCGGCGGTCGAGCGCGCGGCGGCAGAGGGCCACCAGCTCTGGCGGGGCCGACTCGGGGAACTCCGGCAGGCCGCCGTGGAACGCGTGGCTCAACTGCGCAACGAGGGTCTTCCCCGGGTGCGGCGGCGCGCCCGTCAGCGCCTCGCACAGCAGCGCGCCCAGCAGGTACACGTCGGTGCGCTCCGACAGCCCGCCGTTCGCCGCGGCCATCTCGGGCGCCATGTACGCCGGCGTGCCCGCGAGGCTCGTCACGTCCTTCGCGAGGGGCAGGGCGGGGTGCTCCGAGAGCGCGACCGCGATGCCCCAGTCGAGCACGTACACCTCGCCATACGCGCCGAGCATCACGTTGTCGGGCTTGAGGTCGCGGTGCAGCACGCCGCGCGCGTGGGCGAAGGCGATGGCCTCACACACCTCGAGCAGCACCTCGAGGTGGAAGACGAGCGGCGGGCGGCCCTTCGCGCTGGGGAAGGCGTCGAGCGCGCGCGGCTCCTTGAGGAGCGCCGACCACGGCGTGCCCTCGATGCGCTTCATCACGAAGAAGGGCTGGCCGTCGGCGGTGCGCGCGAGCAGGTGCACCGGCACGATGTTCGGGTGCTCGAGCTGGCCGGTGACGAGGCCTTCGCGGAGCAGCTCCGCGGCGCGCGCTTCGTCGTTCGAGGCGTCACGCAGGAACTTCAGGGCCACGTCGCGCTCGAGCGCGCGCTGGGTGGCGAGCAGCACCTTGCCCATGCCGCCCTGGCCGAGGAGGCGGCCGGTGACGAAGTCTCCTGTGGGCGTCTCGCCGGCCTTCGCGACGTCGACCTTCGGCAGGGCCAGGCGCTCGAGCGTGGTGGGCTTCGAGGGTGTGGTGACGGTGCCGCGCGCGTTGACGGCGAGGGACTTCGCGTCGATGCCGAGGGACTCGAGGTGCAGCGAGTAGCGCGCCGCGGCCTCGTCGGGGCTCAGGGTGACTTCACGCACACGCCGGAGCCTCCATCACGCACGCACACGTACCCCGCGTCCGGCAGGCACTGCTGGTTGGCCGGCGCGGCGAAGTCACAGGGCAGCCCCTCGAGGTCGTAGTTCCCGAACAGAGAACACCCGGCCGCGAGGAGAACGGTGAGGCCCACGAGGACGACCAACGCTCGCATGGCGCAGGGTTGTACCTGCTTTGCGGGCCGATGGGTCAGCGCTCGAAGCGCGCCAGCCCGCGGGTCAGCCGGCGTTGAAGCCCTGTGAGAGCAGCGGTGTGTAGCGCCTGGCCGACGGCAACGCCCACGCACGCTCGAGGAGCGCGGGGTGCTGCGAGGTCGCGTCGGGGCTGCGCATCGTGGGCAGAGCGTAACGGTCCAGGGGAGGCGCGCGACCTGGCGAACGGGCAGGCCGCCTCGTCGCTCGAGCAGGGTCAGAGCTCGAAGCGCAGCTCGAGCGCGGCGTTGAGGCCGAGGGCGTCGGGGATCGACGGGAACCTCCGGTCATGGTGCGGCTCGGCGACGCCCGGCGAGGAGCATCGCGCAGAGCGGGAGCCCACGTCACAACGGACGCGAAGGATCTGCCCGGTGAGGTCGAGGCGATTGGCGCCCGAGATGACGATCCAGACTGGCTCAAGGGGTGAGGGGGGCCTGGAGGGCGCTCCGATGCCTCGAGTGGCATCAGGTTCCGTCCGAATCGCGCCCACTCGGTGCGAAACGGTCCGAGGAGGTGGTCGGGGTCCCAAGGGGTGTAAACCAGGGTGACGCTTTCCGTCACCCACGTTTACACCCCCCTCGTGAGCCGCCGCTCCCCCGCGGCTCGGCCGCGCCGGCGCGCTCGAGGGCAGTCAGCAACTCTTCCAGGCAGCTGCATGCCCATTCGTCGAACCACCGCATCGGTCCACGCGCCCACCAGCTCGCGGGTCTCCTCCAGCACCACCTCTCCCGCAGGCGTCAAGCCGGCGTGAACCTCGAGCTCGTTGGGGCCTGCGCGCCACCGCTCCGCAGAGACGCGCAGCGAGGCCGTGCTGGGCTCACGGCCCGTCGACCACCCCCGCCTGGTTCCACGCTCCGAGAAAGAAGTTCGGTGAGCAGCACGACCACCAGTGGTGAGGACGCCGATGCGGCTGGTGAGCTGAACCAGGCCTCCTGGTGAGCAGGGCCACGCATCCTGGTGAGGGCGACCACCCATCTTGGTGAGCGTGACCACCCATCTTGGTGAGCGTGACCAGCCGTCCTGGTGAGCACGGCAAGGCATCCTGGTGAGGGCGGCCCGCCAGACTGGTGAGCCCGACGGACCGGCCCGCAGGCTCGAGGCGGTGCGCGAGGTGAGACCCGCTGCGCGGCCTACCCTGCATCAGGCGGCGCGGGGGGCGCCGGCTTTGGCTCGGCGCGGCTCCCGACGGCGAGGAGCTGGGCGCCAGGCACCGGCAGGGTGACGGACTCGCCATCGTCCTTCGCGCGGCGGAGCATCTTGAGCGCGAAGCCCATCTCTCTCAGCACGCGCCCTTCGATGCGATTGGTCTCGGCCGAGTCCTGGCCACGCATCACGGTGAACGTCCGCTCATTGGCCTCGCGCAGCGAGTCGGTGAGGGCGGAGACCGACGAGAGGAACTCTTCGGTGAGGCCGGCGTCGTTCGCCAGCAGCTCGCCCAGCTCGTTGCGCCGCAGCCGCATCGCCAGCTGGAGGAGGCCGGTCAGCGTGGACTCCAGCGCGTGCGCGCTCGTGCTGGCCTCGTTGCGGTCGGTGACCTCCTTCACGAACTCGTCATTGCCGGTGCCAGCCGACACGAGGCCCGTCGCGAGCTTCTTGCGCGCCTTGTTCGCCAGCGCGAACTGTCCGGCGCGCTCGGTGCGCGCGTCGTCACCCGACGAGGACTTGTCGCTCTCCACCGCGTCGTGCAGCTCCGCGACCAGCGAGCACAGCCAGGCGAGTCGCGCCGGGCCATACCCCGTCACCGGCTTCTTCAGCGCCGTCGCCACCGAGCCGACGAAGCGCTCGGCCTCGAGCAGCACCGCCGTGGCCTTGGTGCGCGTTCCCCACGCATCACACTGCTCGTCGGTGAACGCGCCGAGGTACGCCCGGCGCCGCTTCGCGTCGATCGGCGGCAGCGTCTCGAGCAGCTTCATCGCGATGCGCGGCGTGCTGGGCGCCTTCTTCGCCGGAGCCTTCTTCAAAGCGGGCTTCTTCGCGGTCTTCGTCTTCTTCGCAGCCATGGTGTCCCTCCCTCATCTGGGGTGCGGGCGGGACCATAGGGCCGCGGGTGTGGCGCGTCATCGCCTTCGCGCGCCCTCCCCCGGGGGAGCCAATGGCCTCACACCGTGACGACGACCTTCCCCACGGCCTCGCGCGACTGCAGGTGCGCGAGCGCCTCGGGGAGCGCGTCGAACCCGAAGGCCCGTGGGTCGATGAGCGGCTCGATGCGGCCCTCCTGGAACATCACGCCCAGCCGCTCGTGCGCCGCCGCCACCTTCTCGGGCGCGACGAACTTGTACATGCCCCACTGCAGCCCCACCACCGACGCCGTCTTCAGCAGCAGCCGGTTCACCGCGACGGTGGGGATGACGCCGCTCGCGAAGCCGATGACGAGGAGCCGCCCCTCGAACGCCAGCACCTTCGTCGACTTGTCGAACGTCTCGCCGCCGATGGGGTCGAAGATGACGTCGGCGCCGCGCCCGTCGGTCAGGGCCTTCACGCGCGCCACGAAGTCCTCGGTGCGGGTGTCGATGACCTCGTCGGCGCCGCAGCGTCTGGCCACCGCCGTCTTCGCCGGGCCGCCCGCCGTGGCGATGACGCGCGCGCCGAGCGCCTTGCCGAGCTGCACCGCCGCGGTGCCCACGCCGCCCGCCGCGCCGTGCACCAGGAGCGTCTCCGTCGCTTTGAGCTGCGCGCGGTGGTCGAGGCCGAACAGCGACGTCTGGTAGGTGACGTGGAACGCCGCCGCCTGCGCGTCCGACATGCCCTGCGGCACCGGCAGCAGCAGCGCGTCGGGGAAGAGGGCCTTCTCGGCGAACGCGCCGTTCACGCCGTTGACGCACACGCGGTCGCCCGGGCGGAAGCGCGCGTTCGGGCCGGCCGCTTCCACGACGCCCATCGCCTCCATGCCGGGAATGGCGGGGAGCTCGGGCTTGACCTGGTACGTCCCGGCCACCACCAGCAGGTCGGGGAAGTTGAGCGCGAGCGCCTCGAGTCGCACCAGGCACTCGCCCTCACCGGGCGTCGGCGTCGGCACGTCGACCTGCTTGAGCACCTCGCGGAACGGACCGAACGACTCGAACTGCCAGGCGCGGTGGGTGGTCACAGGCTGCCGCCTCCTTTGGGCGTTGTGGGAGGCGCCGTCTCGGTGACGCGCGCCTCACTGGCGGCTTCTTCCTTCGACGCGCCCAAGGCCTCGGCGGAGGTCTTCGGCAGCGCCATGGGCTTGCCGCCCTCTCCGACGTTGGCGCCAGGCACGTCCCAGTCGAAGGCGCGAGTCGGGTCTCCGACGGCGCGTGGGGTGGTGGCGCGCAGGTGGGCCCGCACGCGCGCGATGGAGGCCTGCACGCCCTTCGGGTCCGGGTGCTTCGGCAGCGCCTGCACCCAGTATTCGATGGCCTTCTCGCCCTCGCCCTGGTCGGCCTTGAGCCGGCCCAGCTCGACGAGCCCATGGGCGACGAGGGCGGAGTCGGGGAAGCGCTCCACCAGCTCGGCGTACGCGCGCACGGCGTCGGCCTTGCGGTCGTCCATCATCGAGAGCGCCTGGCCCTTGAGGTACAGCGCGTCGTCGACCCACGCGCTCGCCTCGTACTTGCGGATGACGCCGTCGGCCTCGATGGTGACCTGCTGGTAGTCGCGCAGCTCGAAGTAGAGCGTGGCCACCTCGTAGGCGAGCTCGGCGGACTGGGGCGGGTTGCGGGCGAGCGCGGCGGTCAGCTCGGCGATGGCCGCGCGGATGTCGCGGAACTGGTGACGGAGCAGCCCCGCGAGGTGCAGCCGGCCCTCCATCGTCTCGGGCGCCTCGGGGCACGTCTTGATGAGCTCGCGGTACACCTCGACGGCGCGTCTGGGGTCGTGCAGGTGGAAGGCGTAGACGTCGGCGGCGCCTCGCAGCGCGCGGGCCCGGTAGAGCGGCGTCTCAGGCGCGGAGCTGCGCTCCAGCAGGTCGAGGGTGAGCTCGTATTCCGAGAGCGCCACGTCGGGTTTGCCGGCGAAGAGGGCGGCGCGGGCGTCCTCCAGGCGCGAGGGGGCGTCGTTCTTCCGGCAGCCCGCGAAGGCCAGCAGCCCGAGGAGCGCCAGCCCTCTCATCGGCAGGCCTCCGGCGTCCACCGCACGCACTGGCCCTGGTTGCACTCGAGGCAGCCCGAGAGGCGGTCCTGGTCCATGGTGCAGACGAGGGTGCCGGCCTCGACGGGGCAGTCGGTGTTGCGCACGCAGACGATGGTGCCGCCGTCGGGCGCGGTGAGCGCGCGTTGCTGCGGGCAGGGGAAGCACCCGGCGAACGACAGGCCGAGCAGGAGGAGGGCCGAGCGGTGCATGGAACGACCGCGGCTCGTAGCACGGGCTCCCTCAGGCCGCGACGCGCGCCCGGGTCTGAAGGGCGCCAGGCACGGAGGCGGTGGCACCGCGCAGGGCGAGCCGCTACGAGTCCGCTCATGTCGACCTTGCCCGAGGCGCTCATCGAGCGGCTCCTCACCGAGCGCCGCAAGCACCACGTCCCCTCTCAGCTGCGCCCCCTCGCGCAGTCCTTCGCGCACCAGGCCCTGGGCGTGCTGTTCCCACACTTCGCGCCGGCGGTGGTGTGCAGCGAAGACGCGGTGAAGGAAGACCTCATCCAGCTCGAGGAGTCGCTGCGTCGGCTGGAGCGCAGCGTCGGCACCCTGCACACGCAGATGCCCGAGCGCCTGTCGGAGCGCTTCTTCGTCGAGCTGACCCACGTGCACGAGCGCCTCGCCGAAGACGCGCAGGCCATCTACGAGGGAGACCCCGCCGCCAGGAGCGTCGATGAGGTGCTGCTGACGTACCCGGGCTTCTTCGCCATCGGCGTCTTCCGCATCGCGAACCTGCTGCACCGGCTGGGCATGCCGTTGTTGCCGCGGCTCCTCACCGAGGTGGCGCACGAGAAGACCGGCATCGACATTCACCCCGGCGCCACCATCGGCCGACGCTTCTGCATCGACCACGGCACGGGCATCGTCGTGGGGGAGACGACGCACATCGGCAACGGCGTGAAGCTGTACCAGGGCGTGACGCTCGGCGCGCTGACGGTGGAGAAGACGCTCGCGGACTCCAAGCGCCACCCCACCATCGGCGATGAGGTCGTCATCTACGCCGGCGCCACCATTCTCGGCGGAGGCACCGTGGTGGGGCACCACTCCATCGTCGCGGGCAACGCGTTCGTCACCGCGTCGGTGCCGCCCCACTCGGTGGTGACGCGCAAGAACGACGTGCGCCCCCGCAACGCCAGCACCTCGGGCTTCGAGGAGCTGGACTTCGTCATTTGAGGCCTACTTCGCGTCCCAGGCCTCGACGGTGTCGTCGAGGAAGCGCGGGATGACGAGGCGGTTGCGCTTGCTGTCGAAGCCGAAGTCGGCCGGCGCGTTCACGTCGGACACCACCTCGGTGAAGGCCTCGCCGGGCTTGCCCGCGAAGACCGCCTTGCCCTCCCACGACGAGATGAAGAAGCGCTCGCCCACCAGCACCAGGCCGTCGAGCCCGCCCTTCGGCAGCTTCGTCGGCTCGGCCTTCTTCTTCCCGGTGAGGTCGAGCACGTGCAGCTCGGTGCCTCCGTACGCGACGACGTAGATGGCGTCGGCCGTCACCCACACGCCGTTGGGCCGGTTGAGGTCCTTCGACTTGAGCAGCGTCTTGAGCTTCGGCTTCTTGCCCGGCTCGATGACGTACAGGCCGTCGGTGCCCGAGGGCTCGAAGCCGTCCTTGCCGCCCTTGAGGCCCGAGTCGGTGAGGTAGACCTTCCCGTCGGCGGCCGCGAAGACGTCGTTGACGAAGGTGGCGCCGGCGACCTTCACCTCGCCCTGCGCCGCGCCCGTCTTGCGGTCGAAGAGGCGCACGGTGTCGAGGTCGGCCACGTAGAGCGTGCCCTTCGACAACGCGAGGCCCTTGGGCGCGTTGAGCGTCACGCCCTTCTGGCCGCCTTCGATGAGCTTCGCCGCGACCACCTTCCCGTCGGGCGACAGCTCGGTGATGAAGCCGTTGTTGTCCTTTGCCAGCGGCGAGCCGTTGATGTTGCTGACGAGGTAGGTGTCGGTCTCGGCGTCGTAGAGCACCGACTCGGGCGTCGCGAGGCCGTCCTTGAAGGTGACGGCTGCGGCGGGCTTCGGCGGCGGCGCCGGCACGCCAGCGTCCTTCGCGGGGGCAGGCGCGGCCGGCTTGCCCTGGGCGACGGCGACGGTGGCGACGAGGACGAGGACGGCGGGGAGTCGGCGGAACATGGGGCCTCCAGACGGGGTGGGACGCGGTCGTGATGCCCCGGGCGCGAGGCGGGTTCAACGTCTTTCCGAAACCGTGCGACGCTCGTGGGTGCGCATGGGGTCGTTTCCGCCGAATCGGCAGTGTGTCTTCGTCACTGGCGCCCACCTCGGGCGGGACGCGGCCTTGCTGGCGGCCGCGCGCGTCCACGTGAAGCCGGCGGCGCTGCTGGGGCCGCTGCCGGTGCTGGCGTTTCAATCGTCGGAGCCCCGCGAGGTTCAGGCCGTGCTCGCCGATGCGCGCTCGGTCGACGTCGACGCGTGGGCCCTCTCCCTGGACGAGGTGACGGCGCTGCCCCGGGTGCGCCGTGTCGAGGTGCAGGGCGCAGAGGCCGTCCTCCACACGGCCCTCGGGCCACAGCGGGTCGAGTTCGCCCGGCTGGCCGCGTTCGTGGACGTGCGGTGGAAGGCGGCCGTCGAGCGGCGCGTGCAGGTGCTGGTGCCGCAGGGAGGCCGTGCGCTGGTGCTGGTGCCGTCAGCGCTCGAGGTGAGTGGACCGTCGCGACAGGCGGCCGAGCTGAAGGTGCTGGTCGACCTCCACCAGCGCGCGCTGGCGGCCGTGAAGGACCGGGTGTTCGCGCAGGCGTTGTTGCCCGCGCAGGTGGGTGCACCGGTCGACCTGCCCGCCGAGGTGGTGGCCGTCGCGGTCGCCGAGTTCCTGCAGCGCCGGGCAGACCGCGCGAGCCGGTGAGTTCAACGGACGGCGGGAGCGCCCGAAAACGAGAAGGACACCCGCTCGACTCTTTCGAGTTCTTGTTCCACTCGATCTCGCTCGCGCCGATT
>JBILEB010000254.1:0-6917 GCA_044352295.1 Myxococcaceae bacterium | reverse complement strand
GTTGCCGGCCAGCTCGAGGGTCGTGCCAGCTCGGCGAGCCAGGCCACTGAAATCATTCAGTTGCTACCCGGGCCCGGTCCTGGTTTCCCGCTTTGAAATTCCTATCCGTCTCCCGAAGTACGAGCCCTGAGGCAGCGACTCGCGGGGATATCGGGCGCACACAAGCTGCCCATTGTTATTCCCGATGTCGCCAATGCAGCTCCAAGGAAGCGGGAGTTCAGAGCTCTGCCACGAGCCGTCTCCTCGCAGGCAGGGCGCAACCAGTCGCGGATACCCGAATGTATAGAACTCGGCACGACTGACGTTGCAACTGTTCATCCACGACCCGCGGAGCGCGTACAGGTACCTGAAGTCGATGCCCTGTTTCACGGCAACCACGTCGTCCTCGGCCGGTGCGGCCGCGGTGGCGTCGAGCAACGTTCCGCCACATCCCGACGCGAAAACTGCGAAGACGGCTGCTGCAAACACAGGTGCGCTTCTCGGAGTCTTCATGTTGTTCCCATCGCTTTCTCTCGGGTCCTCAAGTTGCGTCCGAGCTTCTTGATACGCCTGCCCGGTATCGCGCGGCTGCATTCGACTCCATTCGAATGATCTGAACAGCCTGTTGCGCAAGTGACTGACTCACGTCACACGCTCAGAGACGCAGAGTCCCGGAGGGGTTCGAACCACACAGCCGGCGACATCCCGGTCTCTGAAGCGAACGAATGGCAGTCACGCGACCGACGCCATGGAGCACCACGACGAGGCGTGAGGAGCGTCGTGGAGCCGTTGGGTCACGGCTGCGCTGTCGTCGCTCACGCGCGGGATCACGACGAGTTGAGCAGACAGCAGCCGCCCCGCGCGACGGCTGCTGGGTGATCAACCGGGCGCTCATTCATGCTCGAGTCGGCCGGTTCTGCGCGAGGCGACGTTTGTCCCCGGCCTTGACGCCGTCCACCAACGCACACCGCCTCAGCGCATCATCGCGTCGAGCGCTGGCCGCAGCGGGCTGTCAGGGAACTGCTGGCCGAAGGCGTGCAGGCGCCGGGTCGCGTCGACGCGCCGGCCCGCCGCCCAGAGCACCTGCACGGTCAGCGCCTCTCGCTCCTCGACGAGCTGACCCGACGGAAACTGCGACTCGTGCGACTGCACCGCCGCGAGCGCCTGGTTCACGTCCTTGGCGGCGAGGGCCGACCGCGCGAGGTCGAGCAGAATACGCTCCCGGCCCAGCGTGTCGGCGACGAGGGCGGGCTTCTTCGACGGACCGCGGGGCGGCGCGGGCTTCTCGGCCGGCTTCTCGGGCGTCGGCGCGACCGGAACCTCGACGCGCTCGATGACGACCCGCTCGGACACCGACTGCGGTCGAAGCACGAGCCGGTCGGCCGCGATGCCCAGGCCGATGCCGGCGGCGAGCGTCACCACTGGCAGCACCCTGAGAAGCCCGAGCGCGCCGCCCTTCGCCGCCGTCACCGCCGGGCCGCTCGCCGACGAGGTCGCGGTCGAGGCAGCCCCAGCGCTGAGCACCGCAAGGCCGGCCGACACCTTCACCTTCGCCAGCACCGCCTCGGCGACGCCAGGGGGCAACGCGGGCACCGGCGCCTGTTGGAGCGCCGCCAGCACGTCGTCCGGCAAGGGCTCGAGGTCGAGGTCACTCATGCGGCGGCTCCTGGCGGCGACGCACGGCGCCCGTCACCTCGAGGCGCGCCGCGCGCAGGCGGGTGTAGGTGGTGGCCACAGGTACCTGCATCACCTCGGACACCTCGTTCGGTGACAGCCCCTCGAAGTGGTGGAGCACGAAGGCCACCCGCTTCGGCTCATCGAGCTCGAGCAGCGCCTGGTGCACGAGCGCCCCCGTCTTCCGCGCCTCGACGCGTGCCTCGAGGTCGCTCCCGTCGTTGTCGTCGGGCAGCTCGTCGCGGCCCTCTTCGAAGCGCCGCGGCCCCGTCTTCCTCCAGTCGCCGTAGACGTTCGAGGCGATGCCCAACAGCCACGGGCGCACGGGGCGGCTGGCGTCGTACGAGCTCCATCGCCGCACCGCGGTGAGAAAGACGTCGTGCAGGAGGTCGGGGGCGTCCTTCGCCGGGGCTCCGAGCCTCGTGAGGAACGCGTGCACCGCGCCAAGCTCGGCCTGGTACACCCGCTCGAGCGTCTGGACATCCATCGCCATCCAACAGCCTCTTGGAACGAGGGGCCCGGTTTTCAGCCCGGCCCTACTGGAATTCGCACCGCACGGCGAGGCCCGCGACGCCGGCCAGGGGCCAACTCGTCCACACCGCCGCAGTCCCCGAGAGCACCGTGACGCGAATGAAGGCCGCCTGCACCCTCACGAAAGGTTCGAGAAACCAGTTGGTTGCGAGGCGAATGGCCCCAGAGACCTGCACGCCCCCCAGGGCGAGCACGCTGCTGCCCTCGGACGAGCCTCGGACGAAGAGGCCGCCGAACGAGAACGGCGCCGACAGCCGCACCGGGCCGATGGCCAGCCCGGGAGCGACCGTCAGCACCACCGGGAGGGAACGAAAGCTGATGCCGTTGAGGACGATGGCCGCGGGCACGTCCACCCGGCCCTCGACGTCGAGCACGAAGCGGCTGGCGCGCAGCCCGAGGCCGAGAGTGGCTCCGGCCGTCACGTGGGGTGACAGGCCTGCGCTCGCGAAGCCGCCGGCCGTGACGCTCCACGAGACGGGCGGTGGGGGCTCGGGAGCGGCCGGTGCTGCTGGGGGCGCGGGCGGCACGGCGAGCTCGAGCACCAGGGCGATGGCCAGGGCGAGCGACTGGGTCAGCTCGCGGCAGTCAGAGGAGGTGCGCCGTCGGGCCGCGGCCCCGTCGACCGAGAGGGTGCTCACCCACGCGCTTCCGTGACGAGTGATGGAGGCGTCGAAGCGCGGGCCCGGCGCACCGTCACGGAACGGGTCTCGCCCCAGCCGCACCGTGATGGCGTCGCGAATCGCGCGCTCGTCACCACACGAGCCGTCACCAGAGAAGGACAGCACCGCCGGAGTCGGCGTGGCGACGAGGAGCGTGACCGCGAGGGGGAGCATCGGTGTCGGCGCATTCAAGCGGCGCGGTCCCTTCCACCACAAGTCGTCGCCGCGCTCACGCCCGCCGCCCGGCCCGCGGGTGGATCGGCAGCGCCGACTCTGGCAGGAGCGATTCGAGATGCTCCGCAACAAAACTCCAGGGCTCGCTCCAAGAGGTGTCGAGCGGCGCAACTCGCGCGGTCTGGAGGCGACGATGAGGCGGGTGGTTCTGGCGGGGCTGGTCCTGGTGACGGTGGTGGGCTGCAACGTGACGGTGCAGGCGGGCGGGTGCAGCGCGTCGACCTGCTCGGGCTGCTGCTCGTCGTCTGGCCAGTGTGTCAGCGGCGTCGAGCCCGGCGCGTGCGGCTCGGCGGGCGCGGCGTGCACCAACTGCGCGCTCTCGGGTCTGACCTGTTTCTTCGGCCAGTGCATTGTACCCGCGTCCGGCGCGGGCGGTGGGCTCCCAGGGACGGGCGGCGGTGAGGGGGGCGGCGGTGCAGGGGGTGGCAAGGGGGGCACGTGTGGTCCGTCGACGTGCGCGGGCTGCTGCGCCGACGGCGCCTGTCAGCCCGGAGTGCTCGACACCGAGTGCGGCACCGGCGGCGAGGCCTGCGGGTCGTGCAAAGAGGAGCGGTGCTGGGCGCGCCCGAAGGGGCCTGATGGAAAGCCCCGCGGTGGGGAGTGCTCCGGGGGAGCAGGCGGTGGCGGTGCGACGCCCTGCTCCCCTTCGTCCTGTCCCGATGGCTGCTGCGACGCCTCGGGCCAGTGCCGGCGTGGCGACACGAGCGCGGCGTGTGGGCGGTCCGGGGTTGAATGCGCCGAGTGCGCGTCGGCCGAGTCCTGCGCCTCGGGTGAATGTCGGGCGAACACGGGTGGAGGCAGGGCCGATGATGACGGGGACGGCGGCTTCGCGGGTGGTCGGCCAGACAGCGGCTTCGGTGGCGGCTCGTCGGACAGCGGCTTCGCGGGCGGGGGCAGCAGCGGCTTCGCGGGCGGTGGCAGCGGCGGCTTCGCGGGCGGAGGCAGCGGCGGCTTCGCGGGCGGAGGCAGCGGCGGCTTCGCGGGCGGGGGCAGCGGCGGCTTCGCGGGCGGAGGCAGCGGCGGCTTCGCGGGCGGGGGCAGCGTCGTGTCGGGGACGGGTGAGACCTGCGCGACAGCGGAGCTCCTCACCTCGCCGGGCTCACGCTCGGGAACGCTCACCGGCTTCGTCAACAACTACGGCTCGGGGACTGGCTGCGTCAGCACGGCCGGCGTCGACCGGGTCTACCGGCTCCAGGTCGGCATCGCGGCGCGCGTCTCCGTCACGGTGACGCCCTCCACCTCGTGGGACGTCTCGCTCAGCGCGACGGTCGGGAGCCTCTCTCGGTGCGAGGCCCTGCCCCGCTCGTGTGACGCCTCCATCGACGCCGCGAGCGCCGGCAACGCCG
Organism: Myxococcaceae bacterium; assembly: GCA_044352295.1. Lineage (GTDB taxonomy): Bacteria > Myxococcota > Myxococcia > Myxococcales > Myxococcaceae > Xiheimicrobium. The sequence continues at coordinate 2,494 of JBILEB010000254.1, read as the reverse complement.
AGACGCTCGACGTCGCCACCGCCCCGGGCGACGACGTCTTCGTGGTGGTGGACTCCAGCTCGACCTCGGTGGGCGGCTATACGCTCACCTGGAACATCCAGCCGCTGGCGGCGGGCGACCGCTGCGAGGCGCCGCTCCCCCTGCAGTCCGGCGTCGCGCGAGGGGACACGACCTTCGGCTTCACCAACGACTACACGGTGGGCACGTCGTGCGCGTCGTCCGCTCGACTGGGCGCCGACGTCGTGTACGCCATTCAGGTCGGCCCCGGACAGGGGCTCGAGATCACCGTCACCCCGCAGGGCGCGATGCTCGACACCAGCCTCTCCGTCGCGACGGCCATTCCCTCGTGCCGGGCACAGTGCGTGGCGGGCGCCAACACCGGCGCGGCGGGCGCGCCCGACGTCGCCTTCTGGAACAACGTCTCGGCCGCCACCGTCACCGCCTTCATCATCGTCGACTCGTCACAGGGCAGCTCGGCTGGCCCCTTCACCATCAGGGCGACCGTCGGCGGTCAGGTCGCGTGCAACGCGGCGCGCTGCCCCACGGGGTGCTGTCAGAACAACCAGTGCCGCGTCGGCTCCGAGGACCTCGCCTGCGGCCAGCAGGGCAACGCCTGCACGGCCTGTGGCCAGTACCAGCAGTGCCAGAACGCCGTGTGCACCGACGCACCGCGGCCCACCGGCGCGCCCTGCACGATGAGCTCCCAGTGCTACGAGCCCTCGGTCGCCGTCGCCACGTGCAGGGCGACGTGGCCCAATGGCGGGTACTGCTCCTCGACCTGCCTCATCGAGGGCTTCGAGTGTGGAGGACTCCCCATCGTCGGGCCCGGCCTCTGCGTTTCGAACACCTGCCTCGAGAAGTGCAGCGCGCCGGGCACCGGCCAGAGCACCTGCCGCAGCGGGTACGTGTGCGACTTTTCGGGCGGCGCGGGCTCGCAGGGCGTGTGCCTGCCGCGGTGCCAGTCCATCGCCTGTGGCACGGGGCGGACCTGCCAGGCCACAGGCTACTGCCGGTGAGCGTGGAGGCTGCTCGGTTCGAACGCGCCGGTCCGCCACCCCTCCAAGGACGATGGGACGGCGGTGCTGGCAGGCCCGGCGTGGGCCCGGTCCTGGTTTCCCGCTTTGAAATTCCTATCCGTAGGAGCGGCTCCTCTTCGCCTACGCCTGGCGCGCGATGCTCGGGCGCGCACCCGGCAGGACCAATCGGGGCAGCCACCGGGAGGCTGGACGCCGGGGCAAAAGCTCACGGGCGCCGAAGCGTTGAGCGCGTTCACCCAGGGTGCCGCGTTCGCGTCCTTCGCCGAGACCCGCCGTGGGCGACTGTCGACGGGCTTCGACGCCGACTTCGTGGTGCTGCCGATCGATCCCGTCGATGGCGATGTGAAGGGGCTCGTCGACGCGAAGGTGACGATGACCGTCGTGCGCGGCGTCGATGTCTATCGCGCGAAGTGAGAACACGCCCAGGAAGGGAGTCACCTTCACCGAGGTCGAGGTTGCCGGGAAGAAAGCGCCCGGGTCATGCGTACTGGAAAGCCAATGAGGGGCTTCGCAGCGCTGATGGTCGTCGCTTCACTGGCGTGTGCGCGCGAGAAGCCCCGCACCATCGAAGCGAAGCGGCCGGCGTTACCCGAGCAGTTGCTCCGCTGCGGTCAGTGTCCCGCCGAACTCCGCCACAAGCCGTTGTGGGAAGACTATCGGCTTCACAGCGACCCAGACGTGATCCACGACGAGTGCTTCTTCTGCCGTTACGGGGGCAGGTGCGTGCAGAGCCTGGTGGATTCCGACTGGGTCGTGCTCCGCGACGAACTGGGCTTCGAGGCGTACCGATGGACGCCGACGAGCGGTTGGGGCCGCGGCACCCGCATCACGCGGCTCGGCGAGGAGGCTTTCAAGCGCACGCTCCCGCGCGACCTGGCCCGCTGGGTCGGCGAGCTGCCCGAGCTGCCCGAGCCGCCCGCGGGCGACGTGAGCGAGGTCGTGCGCGAGTACTTCGGCATCACGCCAGGAGAGGTGCGAGCCACGCCCGATGGCTTTGGGGCGCGCGTCTCGCTGGCGGACCGAGAGGGTGACATCACCTTCTGGAGTACGAGGAAGCCCGCGCTCTTGACCGGGTTCGGTCTCCCTGGGTGCGACGGCCGCGCGGTCACTCCACAGGATGGCGGAACCACCCGCGAGTAGGAGCGGGCTCGACCTCCACCAACCGGGAGCTCAGTTCCGACGCCGACTTCGTGGTGCTGCCGATCGATCCCGTCGATGGCGACGTAAAGGCGCTCGTCGATGCGAAGGTGACGATGACGGTGGTGCGTGGCGTCGACGTGTACCGGGCGCCGTGACGATCAGAACCAGTCTTTGAGCAGCGCCTTCGTCGTCTCATGCTGGGGCGTCTGAAGTACCTGCGCGGGCGCGCCCGACTCGATGACGATGCCGTGGTCGAGCACGCAGACGTGCTCCATGCCTCTGGCGAGCGCGAGATCGTGCGTCACCACCACCTGCGT
>JBILEB010000019.1:0-63898 GCA_044352295.1 Myxococcaceae bacterium | reverse complement strand
GATGGTTCGATCGGCCCTCGGAACCCAGCAGGCGCCGCCGACGATGGTGCTGACCGGCCTCGCCGCGGTCCTCACGGCCCACGTCATGGCGCCGACGATGGAGCGCATGTGGACCACGGGTCGCGCTGTGGAAGCCGAGGTCGGCCTGGGTCGAGAGGCGCTGAGCCGGGTCGGCGGCGTGGTCGAGCCCTTGCGCCAGTTCCTCGTCAAGCACGGCAGCCCCGAGGAGCGCGCGCGCTTCGTCGACATGGCGAAGGAGCTGCGCGCCGGCGACGAGCAGGCCAGTGTGTCGGACGAGGACCTGTCGATCATCGTCCCGGCCTTCGTCATCACCGAGCTCAAGGAGGCCTTCATCATCGGCTTCCTCCTCTTCCTGCCCTTCCTCGTGCTCGACATGCTGCTCGCGAACGTCCTGCTCGCGCTCGGCATGCAGACGCTCAGCCCCAGCCAGATCAGCCTTCCGTTCAAGATCCTCCTCTTCGTCGCCGTGGACGGCTGGGCGCTGCTGAGCCGCGGTCTCATCCTCGGGTACCGGTGAGCCCATGGACACCGCGCAGATCCTCGCCCTCGGCCGTGAAGCGCTGCTCCTGATGGTGCTGGCCTCCGCGCCACCCATTCTCGCCAGCCTCGTCATCGGCTTTCTGATGAGCCTCTTCCAGGCCACCACGTCCCTGCAGGACAGCACCCTGTCGGTGGTGCCCAAGCTCTGCTCGGCAGTGCTCGCGTTGGTCGTCGCGGGTCCCTGGATCGGCCAGCAGCTCTCGCGCTTCGCCACGCAGCTCTTTCTCGTCCTGCCCGAGGTGATGTCGTGACGGAATGGGCCTGGCTGGCGTCGTCGGAGCTGATGACGCCGCATGTCGTCTCGGTGGCGGTGATCGCCGCGCGACTGTTGCCGGTCGCGTTCCTGTGTCCACTGCTCGGCGGGCAGGTGGCGCCGATGACGGTGAAGCTGGGCCTGGTGCTGTCGCTGGCGCTGTTCCTCCACGCCGCCGCGGGCATCGACGCGCCCGTCACCGACTCGAGCCTCTCGCTGGTGGGCCTGGTGTTCCGGGAGTTCCTCGTCGGAACGACGTTGGGGCTGGTGGCCGCACTCCCGTTCGATGCCGCGCGCATGGGCGGGCGCTTCATCGACTTGTTCCGTGGCTCCTCGGCGGAAGCCGCGCTCCCGATGACGGGCAGCAAGGAGTCGGCCGCGGGCGATGCCCTCTATCAACTGCTCGTCGCGCTCTGCGCCGCGGGCTTCGTCATGCCGCTCCTGCTCTCGTCCCTCTTTCGCAGCTTCACCCTCGTACCGCCCGGCGCCTTCACCCATGGAGAGGCCGTCATCACCGAGGTCGTGCACCTGGTGGGCACCGCGTTCGCGACGGGCCTGGCCCTCGGCGCGCCGATCGCGGGAGTCTCGCTGGCCGTCGACGCGGTGATGGGCCTGGCCTCGCGAGCCGCGCCGCAGATGAACCTGCAGGACACTGGCGCGCCGCTGCGCATCCTGGGCGGCGGAGCCGTGCTCTGGCTGACCGTGGGCCTGCTCACCGACCGGCTCCTCTCGTTCGCCGTCGAGACGCCCGAGGCCGTACGCACCGTGCTGGAGCTGGGCCGATGAGCGAGAAGACGCACGAACCGACGGAGCAGAAGCTCCGCCAGGCCCGCGAGGACGGCAACATTCCGAAGAGCAAGATGCTCTCGGCGGCGGCGGTCACGCTCGGTGGGATGGTGGGGACCGCGGCCTTCGCGCCCAACAGCGCCGCCGTGCTCATGGGCTGGACCCGTCGGCTGCTCTCCCTCGAGACCGGCGCGCCAGACGCCGAGCTCATCGAAGCCGTCACGGTCCTCGCGCAGTGTCTGGGGCCGACGGTCGCTGGTGCGCTCCTGGGCGCCATCGCCGCTGGCGTGCCGATGGCCGGCATCCAGTTCAACCTCAAGCTCGTCGAGCCCAAGTTCGAGAACCTCAACCCCGTGGAGGGCTTCCAGAAGCTCTTCAAGCCGCGCCAGCTCGTCGACCTGGGCAAGGGACTGCTGGTGGCCGTGGTCATGGCCCTGCTGGTCTGGGACGCCACGCAGGAGGCCGCTCCGGCCGTCTTTCGCGCCCTCTCGCACGACGCGGTGACCGGCTTTCGCGTACTCGTGAACGCGTTCCTCCCCGCGGTCATCCGGGGCTCGGCCGTGCTGCTGGTGCTGGGCCTCGTGGACTACGGGCTCGCCCGGCTCCGCCACACGAAGGACCTCATGATGTCCCACGACGAGGTGAAGCAGGAGCACAAGAACAGCGAGGGCGATCCGCACACCAAGGGCGAGCGCAAACACCTCATGAAGCAGCTCGCGCAGGGTGGACCGGCACGTGGGGTGCAAAAGGCCACCGCCGTGGTGGTGAACCCAACCCACATCGCGATCGCCCTTCGGTACGACGAGTCCGAGTGCGACGCGCCCTACATCGTGGCCCGTGGTCGTGAGGAGGACGCCTTGGCAATCCGCAAAGAAGCAAAAGCCCTTGGAATTCCAGTGGTTCGTGACGTTCCGCTGGCCCGGTCGCTCATCCACTACGACATCGGCGAAGAGGTGCCGGAGGAGCTCTACCAGGCGGCTGCAGCGGTTCTGCGCGTGGCGATGGAGTCCAGCGAGGCGAACGGCTCCCAGTCGGTGGACGCGGCCCAGGCGCTGGTGAAGGAGACGCCATGAACTCGCTCATCGACCAGGCCCTCACCCGGGCCCGAACGCAGTCGGACGTCATCCTCGCGATCGTCATGGCGGCCATCGTCGGCTCGATGATCGTCCCGCTGCCGCCCTGGCTGCTCGACGTCGGCATCGCCATCAACCTCGCCGCCGCGCTCGCGCTCCTCGTCGCGGCGCTCTACGCGAAGGACGCGCTCAAGGTGGCGAGCTTCCCGACGCTGCTGCTCATCACCACGCTGTTCCGCCTGTCCATGAACGTCTCGTCGACGCGGCTCGCGCTGTCGGAGGGCCACGCCGGCGAGATCATTCAGGCCTTCGGTGAGTTCGTCGTGCGCGGGGACTACGTGGTCGGCGCGGTCATCTTCCTCATCCTCACGCTGGTTCAGTTCCTGGTGGTGGCGAAGGGCGCCGAGCGCGTGGCCGAGGTGAGCGCGCGCTTCACCCTCGACGCCATGCCCGGAAAGCAGATGTCGATCGACGCCGACCTGCGGGCCGGCGCCATCAGCCAGGACCAGGCGCGTACCCGCCGTCGGGCGCTCGAGCGGGAGTCGCAGCTCTTCGGCTCGATGGACGGCGCGATGAAGTTCGTGAAGGGCGACGTCATCGCCGGGCTCGTCATCACCGCGGTCAACCTCGTCGGTGGCATCGTCATCGGCACCCTCCAGAACGGCATGACGGCCGCAGAGGCAGTAAGCACCTACGCGCTCATCTCGATCGGCGACGGGCTCGTCTCGCAGATCCCCTCGTTGTGCATCGCCGTCGCCGCCGGCCTGGTGGTGACGCGGGTGGCCTCGGAGACCGAGGAGGCCTCGCTCGGCAGCGACATCGGCGCGCAGTTCTTCGGCCAGTGGAAGGCCCTCTTCGTCGTCGCGGGGCTGTGCGTCGCCCTCGCGCTGATGCCCGGCATGCCCCACCTCACCTTCGTGCTCATCGCTGCGGGGCTCTTCGCCATCGGGTTTGGGCTGAAGCGGCGACAGGAGGCTCCAGCGGCGGCGACCAACAGCGTGACGAAGTCGAGCCAACCTGCCGCGAGCGCTCCGGCTGGAGAGAAGAAGGGCCCTGACCTCACGCCGGGGGTCTCGCCGCTCACGCTGGATCTCGCAGCCGATCTGACCTGGCTCGTGGAGGAGCTCGACGGACAGTTCGTGAAGGGCGACCTCGACACGGTGCGCGAGCGTGTGCACCAGGAGCTTGGCGTGAAGCTGCCGGGCTTCCGCGTTCGGACCGGCGCGCCGCTGCCGTCAGGCACCTGGGCGCTTGCGGTCGACGAGATCCCCGCGGGCCGTGGCACGGTGGGCGACCTGCGCCTGGTGACGCCGGCCTCGATGGGCGATCTCCAGCTCATGGGCATCACCGGGACCCCGGTCGCCGACGCGACGCTCGGCCGGCCGCTCGTGTCGATTCCGGTCGCCGATGAGGCGAAGGCCCGCGCCGCGCAGCTCCCGTTGCTCTCGGCCCGCGAGTACGTCTGTGAACACCTGGTGCTTCAGCTCAAGAAGCGGGCCCACCAGTTTCTTGGCGTTCAGGAAGTGCAGGCCTCGCTCACCGCGATGGAGAACCACCACGGCGCGCTGGTGAAGGAAGCACTGCAGAAGGTGCCGCTCCCGCTGCTCACCGACGTGCTCAAGAAGCTGCTCTCGGAGCAGGTCAGCGTGCGAAACCTCAAGGCGATCCTCGACGCGCTGGTGTCACCCAGCACGGCGGGCGACGCGATCCAGCTCGCGGATCGCTGCCGTCAGGCCCTCGCCCGGCAGATCTCCCACCAGTACGCGCCGTCGGGGTCGCTCTATGCGTACCTCGTCGATCCCGGGATCGAGGACACGCTGCGCACGGCCGGTCAGTCGATCGATCCGCGCGAGGCCGGAGCCATTCTCGAAGGCATGAAGTCGGTCGCGCGTCAGGGCCGCGCGGTGCTGCTGGCTTCGCCGGACGTGCGTCGATTGCTCAAGAAGCTCGTCGAGGGCGCGTTCCCCGAGGTGGCGGTGCTGACGTTCACCGAGCTCGACCCGGAGCTGCAGGTGCGCCCCGTCGGTCGGCTGGCGCCGGTGATGCAGTAATCGAGGCTCGACGCAGACACGTGTCGACCTGGGCCCTGGGCGTCGTCAGCCGTTCGAGGAGCTGGGCAGCGGCGGCACCTTGCCGTCCGGGCCTGGCCGGTTGACGCGGTCCTTCAGCTCCTTGCCGGCGCGGAACCGAATGCCGCGCTTCGCCTTCACCGGGATCGGCTCACCCGTCTTCGGGTTGCGCCCCTGGTACGCGCCGTAGTGCTTCACGTGGAAGGCACCCAGCCCGCGAATCTCGATGTTCTCGCCTGCGACGAGCGCGTCCTTCATCGAGTTGAAGATGATGTCGACCGTCGCCTCGGCCTGCTTCTGAGTGACGCCCTTCTTCTGCACGAGGATGTTGACGAGGTCCGATTTCAACACTGGCTACCCCCTGTGAATCGAGTCTTGAGGCCCGAAACCACTGAGATTTTCCAAAGGTTACCCACGGAACCAGCAACCTCGCAAGAAAGCTACGGTTTCGGCTCACCGTCGCCGAGCAGCGCGAGGTCGGCCCAGGTAATTCTCTTGAGTTTCTCGACACTTGCCTCATCGGCTGCCACGAAGACGGCCGCCGCCTGGGTGAAGGGCCCCGCCCGAGCCAGTCGCTCCCGCTGCAGCGTGTGGGCGGCGCCACCGACCGCGAGTGACAGATCTGCCACGGTCAGTTCCACCAGCGGTTTGGCGGGCACCAGCGCCGCGTTCTCGAGCCGAACCAGCCCGGCCGTCGTGAGGCGCGCGACCGATTCTTCCACCCGCTGGGTCGGCACCTTGAGGGCCTGCGCGATACCGAAGGGCGTCGGCCCCGGCACGTTCGCCATGCTGGCGCGCGAGACGATCTGCGCGATGCGGGTGGCGATGAGCTCCTCGCTGCGGGGATGCGTCAGCAAGTCCTTGAACTCGTCGTGGAAGTCCGCGTGCTCCACCGCGTAGGCGAGCCGGGCCCCAGACAAGGTGATGTACCAGCCGACATAGACCCACGTGAGGAACAGCGGCGCGATCCCGAGCGAGCCGTACACCGCGTTCGCCGAGAAGAAGAAGCTGGCGATGGTGCCGTACACGCGGCGGGCCAGCTCCCAACCGATGCCCGCCATGGCGCCGCCGATGAGCGCCGAGCGCCAGGGCACGTGAGCGTGGGGCGCCACCTTGTAGAGCAGCGTGAAGACGACCATCGCCGAGAAGGCGGCGCCTCCCGTGAAGGCGAGCCCCGACAGCGGGAAGTTCAAGTACAGCAAGAGCCTCTTGGCCCCGTCGCTGCCGAGCAACGAGAGCGCCATCGCGATGGGCCCGGCGATGAGCACGCCGACGTACAGCCCGAGGGTCAGGAGAATCGGGCGCCGACGCCGCACCGCCCACACGTCGTTGAGCGAGGCGTCGAGGTGACGCAGCATCACGCCCGAGGCCACCAGCAGCACCAGGAATGAGAGGCCCGAGCCAGTGGGCGAGTTGGCGGCGCTCTTGAACTCACGCAAGGCCCGCTCGGCCTGCGCGCGTCCTCCGGGGCTCAAGAGGTCTTCGAAGAACTTGATGACGAGGGTCTCGACCTGGGTGGAACCGAACGCGTGCAGCAGCGCGAGGATGACCGCCGCCAGCGGCACCAGCGAGGTGAGCGTGATGAAGGTGAGGTTCCCGGCGCGCAGGGCCAGCCTCTCGCCGCGGTAGCCGATGAAGACCGCCACCAGCAGGCGCCAGAGCTCTTTGGGGGTGAGCTTGACGGCCCAGCGGGACGGCGCCGCCGGAGCCGACGGCGTGGCGTTGGAGCCGGGCGTCACCTGGCGCTCCTCGACACTCACCGCCTCACGAGGATGCGCTCGATGAGCGCTCGAGACACCTCGGAGAGCTCGACGAACACCACGCCCATGCCCTTGTTGCGGCCGCGATCGACGGTGCGCACCACTTCGCCCAGGCCCTCGATGGTCTCGAGGTCGTCGTGAATGACGGTGAAGCGCAGGTTCACCCGTGTGCCGATGGGGAGCGGCTCATCGGAGCGGATGAAGACGCCCGAGCGGCTGATGTTGGTGACGTACTCGCTGATGAACTCGTCGACGGAGGCGAACTCGTGGTTGATCGTCTTCCGCGCCGAGACACGCCGCTCGACGGTCTTCGCCATCGCTCACTCTCCTGAGGCCCGGTCGTCGTCCTGTCGTCCGGGCGGAGGGGCCGAAGGACGCGGCCGGTTCTGGTCTGGACGTCCGCCGCCCCCACCGCCGCCGCCGCGGTTGTCGCGATCGCGGTTGTCCCGGTTCTTGTTCTTGCGGTTGCGATCGTCCTTCCCACCCCCGCCGCCACCGCCGCCGCCGCCGCCGCCGCGCCCTTCGAAGCGGTTGGACTCCTGGGCCTGGGGCTTGCGGGCCGGACCACCGCTCATCTCGAACTCGACGACGCTGGTGGCGACCTTGAGCTCCACGCCGCTGACCGGCCGGGCGTAGATGTCGTACTGCTCGCGGTGGTACTGCGGCTGCGCGCGCACCTGGATCGTCTTGTTGTAGCGATCCATAAGATGGCGCAGCTCCTCGCGCTCCTCACCCTGCATCACGTTGGCGACCTCGGTCTGGCACTGCACCACGAGGGTCGGATCCTTGTAGGCAGGCCCGGAGCGACGCAGCTCGCGGAAGATCTCGTAGGCCACGGTGGTCGCCGACTTCACGCTGCCCTGGCCGTTGCAGTACCCGCAGTCCTCATGGAGCACCCGGCCGAGGGACTCGCGCACGCGCTTGCGGGTCATCTCGACGAGGCCGAGCTCGCTGATGCGCAGGACGTTCGTCTTCGCCTTGTCCCGGCCGAGCGCTTCCTGGAGCGACTTGAAGACCTTGTCGCGGTTCTGTTGCTTCTCCATGTCGATGAAGTCGCAGATGATGATGCCGCCGATGTTGCGCAGCCGGAGCTGGTAGACGATCTCCTTCGACGCCTCGGTGTTGATCTTGAGGATCGTGTCTTCGAGGTTCTTCTTGCCGACGTAGCGGCCGGAGTTCACGTCGATGGCGGTGAGCGCTTCAGCCTGGTCGATGATCAGGTAGCCGCCGGACTTGAGCCACACCTTGCGGGCCGAGGCGCGCTTGATCTCCTCCTCGATGCCGAAGGCGTCGAAGATCGGCTCTTCGCCCTCGTGGAGCTTGACGCGCTCCTTCAGGGCCGGGTCCTGGGCCATCACGAAGCCGAGCACGCGGTCGTACTCGTCCCGGTCGTCGATGATGAGCTGCTCGACGTCCTGGGCGAAGAGATCGCGGGTCGCGCGAAGGATGAGATCGAGATCGGGGTGCACCAGGCCGCCGCGATGCGTCTTCTCGCTCGTGCGGACGGTCTCGTTCCACACCTCGATGAGGAAGCGGATGTCGGCCTCGAGCTTCTCGCTGGGCACGTTCTCGGCGACGGTGCGCACGATGAAGCCGGTCCCGGGCGGGCGCAGGCGGTCGACGATCTCGCGCAGGCGGCGGCGCTCCTTCTCGTTGCCGATGCGGCGGCTGATGCCGACGTGATCGACGGTCGGCATGAAGACGAGGTGCCGGCCGGGGATCGAGATGTGTGAAGTGACGCGCGCGCCCTTGGTGCCGATGGGATCCTTCGACACCTGTACGAGCACCTCCTGCCCGACCTTGAGGAGGTTCTCGATGCGCGCCTCCTTGCGGGGCTGGTGCTCGGGGCGCTTGGGCTTCTGGTGCTGCTGCGGCTGGCGCGGCGGCTCCTTCAGCTTCGTGTCCCGGGGCGCCTGGGAGCGCGGGGCCTCGACGGTGCCCTGAACGATCTCGGGGGCAGGCGCGGGCGTCGCGTCGGGGGCCGGAGGCTCCGTCGGAGTCGCACCCGCCTCGGCCTTCGCGGCCTCGACCACTTCGGCGCCCGTCGGCGTGACGGCGGCGAGCTCCTTCGCGGCTTCGACCACTTCAGCGCCGGTCGGAGCGGCCTGGGCTTCGGCCTTCGCGGCTTCCACCACCTCGGCGCCCGTTGGCAGGGTAAGCGGCTCGCTCGGAGCCACGGCTTCGGTCGGCGGCGACGCAGGCTCTGGAGCCGCCTGGGCCGCCTCGGCACTCACCCCTTCGGGTGACGACGGCGCGGGCGCAGGCGTGTCGGCGTCGGTCTCCTCAGGAATGTCGGAGACGTCTTCGTCGTGCTCACCTTCGGTCAGATCGAACTGGTGGCGGGTGACGTCGGGATCGAAGAGGACATCGCCCACGTACAGGAAGGCGGCCTTTTCTTCTCCGATGTCGACGAAGGCGGCCTGCATGCCGGGGAGCACGCGGGTGACGCGCCCCTTGTAGACATTGCCGACGATGCCCTTGTCCTTCTTCCGCTCGAGATAAAACTCAGCGATGCCACCGTTCTCCACCAACGCGACGCGGGTCTCTCGGCCTGCCGCGTTGATGACGAGGATGCTGCTCATGAGATGAACCTGCCTGCGGCCAAAGCGCATCGCCCACGTCCGGACGGGGAGCGGGGTGAAGCGGCGCTGGAACCGCGAAAGGCTGGAGGTGGGCAGGCAAGGCCGCCCTCGCTCGATGCACACCCAAAGGTGTCATGCCGCGAAGGTCAACCAAACGCCTGGACCTCCTGCCGGTGAACCATCAAGCCGCCCGGGACAAGTGGGGGGCGGAAACCCGTGTGGAATCCCCTGTTCCTTCGGCGATGTGCCGTCGGCGAGTCAGGGGCCCGTCGAAAAGTTCGAAACGCCGACAGTCTGTCACGAATCGGTACGAGAAGGAAACGTTCCGTTCCCGCCCTCAGGCCTGGGCTTGCGGTTTTTCCAATCGTGGCGCGCTTTTGCGACGCTGGAGCCGCAACGCGACCCAGTGGTCGCCCAGCAGCAGCCGACGACTGTCTTCCAGGCCGAGTTCGAAGCCGGCGAGGCGTACAAAGTCTTCGGTCGGGGCGATGGGGGTCTCGATGGCGGGCACGACGACCCAGACGAAGCCGGTCGCGCTCATCACCTGCACGGCGCGGGTCAGGTGGTCGACGAGGGCCAGTTTCTGGTGCGCGAAGAGAACGGTGAGATCGATGCCGGTTCTCGAGCTCTCGACCAGGGCCACGCCGTCGGGGAGCGCGCCGAGGGCCTCCACGAAGCCGGACGGTGCGTTGCGAATGGCCACGTTCATCCCGGGACGGATGCCCAGCAGGGAGACGAGCAGCTCTGGAGGACCAAACGTCATCGCCGCACCACGAAGCCTTTCACCGAGGCGTCGGCGTCGACCTCGCGCACCGTGACACCGGTCACGCGCGCCTCTTCAGGCCCGCGGTGACACCATTCGACGAAGCCGTTGACGGCCTCGACGGGCCCTGAGGCGAAGGCTTCGACGTCGCCGGTCGGGAGGTTTCTCACCCACCCGACGAGCCCTCGCCTCAGCGCCTCGTCCTGCGCGGTCGCTCGATACGAGACGCCCTGGACGAGGCCCAAGATGCGCAATTGAACGGAACGAGTCGTCACCATCACTCTCGCGCGGCGCATAGCACGGGCGTCGCGGTCAGATGTATCCGAAGCGACGCCGCAGGGCCCACTCGGCCCCCATGATCGCCACCATCAGCGCGAGCCAGTACCAGCGGTCCCACAGCGGCTGATCGCGTGAGCGGCCGACCTCGACGAGGGGCGGCTCGCGCAGCGGAACGTCGGAGAGCGACACACTGGGACTGTCGAAGAACGCGCCGCCCGTCGTCTTGGCGATCGCCTCGAGCAGACTCGAGTTCACCCGCGCATCCGAGAGCTCCGGGCCGGCGGAGCGCACCGCGACCGCGTCGGACATTTCGCCCAGCAGGGTCTCTCCCTGCTTCGCGCGCGCGACGATCTTGTAGGGGCCGGCGGGGGCTCCGGGGAACTCGACGTGGGCCGTGCCATCTGGCCCGGCGCTCACCGTCTGCTGAGCGATCGTCTTCCCATCATCTGCGGAGACCAACTCGACCGTCACCTGCGCGCCGGGCACCGGTTGAAAGTCGCTCGAGCGCGCCACCACGCCGACGCCGACGCTCTTGCCGGGCTCGACGCTGGGGCTGTCGGCCGAGACGCTCATCGCGGTGAGCTCGGGATCGCGGACCAGCCAGCGCACGGCGTTGCTCCACAGCCGCTCGTACACGCGGGACGGGGCGCCGCTGGCGTGCGAGGTGAACGACCAGGCCCAGCTCCCATCGGTGGTCAGCGCCATGACGCGACCGCGTCCGTATTCCCAGATGGAGAGCACCGGCGCGTTCTTGCCGTCGACCATCGCGAAGGGGTGATCGAGCAGCACGGTGGCGCCGGACCGTGCACGCACGGTGTTCATGCCCGGCACCGGCGGGAGGGCCTCCCAAGCGGCCTCCGTCGACTGGGAGCCAGTGCCGATGGCGGTGATGGGGTGTCGCGCACCGTCGGCGGTCAGGCGGGCCTTGAAGGGTGAGGGATCACTCTGCCCGGCCGTCGCGACGGGAAGGACCTCGGCGAACGAGGTCCAGCGGGCATCGGCGAAGGTGCGGTCACCGCCGACGTACGCGAGCGCGCCGCCGTTGAGCAGGTACTGCTTGATGCTGTCCTCGTACATGCCGAGCGTGATGCTCGGATCGTCGTTGTTGAAGTTGAGGATCGCGAGGAGGTCGAACGTGTGCACCTTCTCGCGGAAGATCTCGTCACGCGGGAACGGGATGAGCGAGAGCTCGTCCTGCGGAATGTTCAGATCGTCGGCCGAGCCGCGCAGAATGTAGAAGCTGATGAGCTCGACGTTGGCGTCCTGCTTGAGGAGCCCCCGCAAGAAGCGCTCGTCCCACGTGGGGCGGCCGGCGACGAGCAACACGCGCACCCGATCACGGATCACCTTGAGCGTGAAGGCCTTCTGGTTGTTCTCGGTGACGGCCTCGTCGGGGAAAACGGGTACGGAGATCGTGTAGACGAAGCGGCCGGTCTGATCGGGCGCGAAGGTGAACTTCGCGGTCTGCACGTCATCGTCGCTGGAGAACTTGAGCGGCGCCGAGGCGACGACCCGCCCTTCTCGTCGGAGCACCGCCTGGGTCGACAGCCCGGAGAAGCCGCGCGCGTGGACCTCCACCTCGGCCGAGATGCTGTTGCGCACGAAGGCGAAGTCATCGACCTTCACCGCGTCGATGGCGAGATCCTTCAAGGCGCCCTGCCCGACCGCCACCGTGGTGACCGGCACCCCGTACGCCTGGAGCACCGACTTCGCGCGACCGTCGACCCCGTTCGCGAGCTCTCCGTTGTCGGCGCCATCGGAGAAGACGATCACGCCAGACAACTTGCGCGCGCTGGTGCCTTCCGAGGCCTTGAGCGATCGCAGCGTGGAGAGCAGGTCCGTCCGACTCCCGCGCGCCGGCTCGGACTGCAGCGTCGCCGCGCTGGTGGGCGAGAGCTCGGGATCGAAGCCAACGATCTCGAAAGCGAACCGGTCCTTCATCGCGTCCATCTGCGGGGCGAGCGCGCCGATCGCTTCGGCGACGGCCTGAGAGCGACTCTCTTTCCCGATCGCCACCGGGAAGGTCATCGACGCCGAACGGTCGACCAGGACGGCCACCCGGTTCTTGACCCGCGCGACCTGCACCCGACGAAGCCCGGGTTCGAGGAGGAAGAAGAGCGCACAGACGGCGGCGAGCGCGCGCAGAACCCACAAGGCCCACTTGCGCCTCGCGAGGGGCTCGAGGCGGACGCCGAAGCACGCCAGCGCCGCTCCGACGACCACGGACATACCGACCCCCCACAGCGCCCACAGGGGCAACGCGGAGAGACTGACGAGCTTCCAGGTGTCGACGGCTGCGGAGTCCACCGGACGGTCACCGCCTCCGCTTCATGATCTCGAGGATGTGCACGCCGTCGTCCTTGTAGTCGAGGCACAGCGCGTACATCGCGAGGTTGATGGCCAGGCGCGTGGCGTATTCCCGCTGACGATCTCCGCCGGGCGAGACGTCGAACTCGAAGGCGCCGGATTCGTCACGCGCCAGCGCGCCCATGACGTCGTTCTGCGAATAGAGCACCGCCGCGCGCTTGCCGATCGTCCACGCGTCGAGCTGCGCCGAGGTGAGCAGGCGGCCGGGCGCGGTGTCGAGCAGGAAGAACGACTTGAAGACGACATGGGTCGCCGGAAGCGGTCTGGGCTGCACCTGGGGCAGCACTCTGGTCATTTCACGGCGGAAGCTGGCGTCGAAGCCGGCGCCCGTGGAGCCATCGTTCGCGTCCGCGAAGACGAACCCGCCGAAGGTGAGATATCGACGCAGGTTCTCGACCTGGGCCGTGGTGAACGCTGGTAGCTCCCGATCGGAGGAGAGGTAGAGGAACGGCAGCTCGAACAGGCGCGGGCTCTCCAGCGGGAACGCGCGGGCTTCGAGCACCGTCTCGACGGACGTTCGGCGTTGGAGCTCCCACGCCAGGCGGCGCAGGCCCGACGCGCGCACGTCCCACGAACCGCCGTGCTGGGCGACGGCGGGGATGAAGCGGGAGGCGTCTCCGAAGGCCTGGGCGAGGGCGGGCGCGGTGAGCGACGCGAGGAGCAGTTGCCGACGTGTTACCACCTTCGAACGCACCCGTTGCCTCCGCGGGTTCCCTTATCCCGGAATCACGCTATACGCCCGCGCATGTCGAAGGCGTCGAAGAAGGCCTCCCCGGATGCACGGGCCGACAAGCCCCAGAAGTCGGTGCTCGCGGCAGCGTGGGCAGCGGTCGAGTCGGGTGACGTGGTGTCGGCGCGCGCGCTGGCGAAGGCGGTCATCGAAGGCAAGAAGGGCGCTGACGATGACGCGGTGGCGAAGTCGCTTTCGAAGGAGCTGTCGGCGCAGGATCTGAACGTGGGCGAGCTCCCGGAGCAGGTCGCGCAGGCCATCGTCGATCGCACGACCGTACCCCCGCGCACGTACGTCTACGGCGCCATCTGTTTCGCGGTCTTCCTCGTGTTGCTCACCCTCGCTCGCGCCCGCTACGGAGGCGCCTGAACGTACTGGACTGGCCGGAGTCGTCGTGGAGACGTTGCAGCGAGCCCTCGAGCCGTACAAGCACTTCGATCCGCCGGGGTGGATCAACCTGTTCCGGTTCTTGCCGGTGTGGGCGGGTGCCCTCACGGCGCTGATTGGGGTGGGGTTGCTCCTTCGCGGCGGTGGCGTGCTCTTCCGCGCCGTGGCCGGCCCCCTGGGTGTGGTGATCGGACAGATCTGGATTGGTCCGCTCGCGGCGCGACTGGGCTTCCAGACGATGCAGCAGCAGATCTCCCTCGGGGCGTCGGCGGTGCTGGGGCTGTTGGGCTTCGTCGTCCCGGCGTCGACGGTGTTCTTCGGGTTCGGCATTCCGATCGGGCTGATGGCGGCGAACCTGGCGGGGCCGGACTGGTTGTTGGGCTTCGTGCCGGCGTTCATCATCGGCGGCGCGGTGGGGGTGGTGCTGGAGCGCCCGGTCTCGGTGCTGCTCGCGGCGGTGGCCGGTGGGTGGTTGGTGCTGATGGGATCGATGTCGGCCCTGACGGCGGTGGCGCCGGGCCTGGTGGAGCGGCTGGCCGCCAGTTGGCCCGCGGCGATCTCGGTGGCGTCGTTGTTCGCGGTGGCGGGGTTCGGGTACCAGATCTTCGTGCTGCCTCCGCCGGAGAAGGCCTCTCAGATCAAGCGAGAGAAGGCGATGGCGAAGCAGGCCGCGGCCGAGAAGAAGGCGCTCGAGAAGCGCTGGTCGAACTACACGAAGGACGAAGGCAAAGAGTGAACGGCGGCGGAGCTTCGCTGAACCGAGGTTCCTCGGCGTTGAACCCGGCCAGCCCACAGCGGGCGTGAAGGGCGCGCTGGGAGAACCACCCTCCAGCATGCCACATGACGACGGCGAACGCTGGCACTTCTCCCGCAGCCCGACCGGTAGCACTTCCGAAACCGCGTCGTGCACTTTCGCAACGGCGTCGTCACCGAGGCGTTCGCGGAGTTCTCCGTGGACTGACGGTCGCCCTGGCCATGACATCGCCCTCGGGCCCGTGCTAGGGCCGCGCCCGTCATGGGACAGCCGAAGCGCAAAGAGAGGGCGGACGAGTCGACCGAGACCGAGCCCGCCTCGCAGGTGAGCGAGACCGCCGCGCCCGAAGTGTGGAAGCGCCCGTCGCCCCTGCCCCGTTTTTCCCTCGGCGTCATCGCCGCCGCGGTGATCCTCTTCAACCTGCCGCTGCTCCACTACTTCCTCTTCCGCGGCCAGCCCGACGCGCCACTCCCGGTCCCGTACGGCCAGCAGACCTTCGAGAACGCCGCGATCGTCGACTCCGACTTCTGGAGCACCGGCGGCCAGTGGCGCGTCGTCAACGGCGAGCTCCTGTCGCCCGGCGTCAAGAACAACCCGCTCTGGCTCAAGGCGAAGCTGCCCGAGAACGTGGCGGTCGACTTCGACGTGCGCTCCATGTCGCCCGAGGGCGACATCAAGTGCGAGATCTTCGGAGACGGCTCCGATCACGCCTCGGGCTACGTGCTCATCCACGGCGGCTGGAACAACACCGTCAGCATCATCGCGCGCCTCGATGAACACGGCGCCTCCCTCGCGCAGCTCCAGGCCGAGGCCGGACGGATTCAACGCGAGAAGGGTCTCGACAGCGCCGACCTCGTGAAGACCGGCGTCTTCCGCGAGAACACCCGCATGCGCGTCGAGGCGAACCCCTTCCCCGTGCAGGTAGGCAAGTCCGAACACTGGCGCGTCGAGCGTCGTGGCTCGGTCCTCACGTGGTTCATCGATGGCCGCGAGTTCATGAAGTTCGACGATCCGTTCCCCCTCAAGGGCGCAGGACACGATCGTTTCGGCTTCTCGAGCTGGGAAGCTCAGCTCTTCTTCGACAACCTCTCCGTCACCCCGCTCTGACGGTCACAGCCCCAGCTGCTTGGCGATGATCTCGTTCATGATCTCGCTCGTGCCGCCGCCGATGGGCCCCAGCCGCGCATCGCGCCAGTGCCGCTGGATGTCGTACTCCATCATGTAGCCCGCGCCGCCGTGCAGCTGGAGCGCCTGGTCCGCCAGCCGGCAGCACATCTCGGTCGCCACCTTCTTCGCCATCGCCGTTGCCCCGAGCGCCCATTCCCCGGCCGCGTGGAGCCGGAGCGCGTGGTATGTGAGCTGACGCGCCGCCTCGAGCTCCGTCGCCATGTCCGCCAGCCGGTGCCGCACCACCTGGAACTGCGACACGTTCTGGCCGAACGCGCGGCGGTTCGTCACGAACGCCATCGCCTGCTTGAGAATGTCGTCCGCCGCGCCAACGCTGCCGAGCGCGAGGGTGATGCGCTCCCACACGAAGTTCCCCATCACCTGCGAGAACCCGTCGTGCTCGACGCCCAGCAGGTTCGACGTGGGCACCTTGCAGTCTTCGAAGAACAGCTCCGCGGTGTCGCTCGCGCGCCAGCCCAGCTTCTTGAGCTTCTTCGACACGCCAAACCCGGGCGTGCCCTTGTCGACGACCAGCATCGACAGGCCTTTGTGGCCGCGCGCTGGATCCGTCTTCGCCGCGACGATCACGTAGTCCGCCACCACGCCGTTGGTGATGTACGTCTTGGCCCCGTTGAGGACGTACACGTCGCCGTCCCGCCGCGCGGTGGTGGTGAGCCCTGCCACGTCACTCCCCGCGCCGGGCTCCGTCACCGCGAAGGCGCCGAGCTTCTCGCCCCGAATCGCCGGCGCGAGGTAGCGCTCCTTGAGCACGTCGCTGCCGAACAGATGGAGCGGTCCGGTGGCGATCGTCGCCTGCGCGCCCAGCCCTGCCGCCACGCCGCCGGACCCGCACTTCGCGAGCTCTTCGTGCAGCACCGCCTCGAAGAAGGAGCCCGCGTTCGTGCCGCCCCAGGCCTCGGGGTACTTCAGCCCGAAGAAGCCCTGCTCGGCGGCTTTCCGGTATAGCTCCCGGGGAAAGCCCTCGGCCTCCTCCCAGGCCGCCACGTGCGGAGCAATCTCCCGCTCGACGAACGCCCGCACCGTTCGACGGAACGCATCGTGCTCTTCGGTGAAGGTCAGGAAGCCACTGCTCATGCGTCACTCCAATTGCGTTTCGAGGGCTGCTCTCGTAAGAGCCCACCCGGTTCTGGCGGCATAGCCAAGTGGTAAGGCAAGGGTCTGCAAAACCCTCATTCCCCGGTTCGAATCCGGGTGCCGCCTCTCCTCGCTGCCCGAAGTGCCACCCGGCATTTCGGGCTTCGTCGTTTCTGGGGTTTGATCGCTTCCGTGACGACGCTCGTCCTCGCGCTGACGGTGACCCTGGGCGCGACGCCTGCTCCTGCGGAGCTCCCCCCGCCACCCGGCGCCGCGGAGTCCCGCCGGCTCGACTTCCGCGATGGCAGTCCCGTCATCCCCGTGCGGCTGATGGAGGGGAACGCCAGCGTCTCGTTCACCTCGAAGGGCCGGCTCCGCTTCCGGCTCCCCGCGGTCGTCGAAGGCCAGACGGTGGAGAAGGTCGTCGAAGGGCCCGCGGGCTCCGACTGGCAGGTGCGGCTGGTGAAAGGGACCCCCGCAGAGCTCGTCGCGCGCATTCAGATCGCCGAGGTCGCCTTCAACGACAAGGTCGGGCTCGCCGCCGCGCAGCAGGAGTGGAGCGAGCGCGGGCTGTCGACCCGCTCCCAGGTGCTCGGGGCGCTGTACGGCATCGCTGGGAAGGTGATCGATACGCGGCGCTATGTGCTGGTCGTCGATCAGCCGCCCGCGCCTCCGGCATCACTGGCGGCCCAGCAGGCAGAGATCCTCAAGAAGCACCAGGTGCGCACCTCGTTGCTGGAGTCGGTCAAGACGGCGCAGCGCGCGACGCTCGAGCTGCTGGATGGCGCCGGCGCCGTGGTGGCCCGCTCGGAGGACAAGCTGATCGCCGAGTCTCCCGACGCGGTGCCGATCGAGGTGCGGCGCGTGGAGTTCGGCGTCGGCTACGACTTCCACAACTTCGAGGATCGCGCGTACCGCGGCGCGATTCAGTTCTCCGCCGATCGCACCGGGCGGATCGCCGTCATCAACCAGATCGGCATGGAGGAGCTGCTCAAGGGCCTCGTCCCCTCCGAGATCTTCGCCAGGGCCCACCTCGAGGCGCTCAAGGCCCAGGCCGTCACCGCCCGCGCCGAGGTGCTCGCCAAGGTCGGCCTCAAGCACGTCGCCGACCCGTACTTCCTCTGCACCGAACAGCACTGCGCGGTCTATCGCGGCGTCTCCGGTGAAGTGGCCACCACCAACGCGGCCGTCGACGCGACGCGCGGTGAGATGCTCTTCGACACCGAGGGTCGGCTGGTCGACGCCGTCTACAGCGCCGTCTGCGGCGGACACACCGAGCACAACGAGATCGTCTGGGGCGGCGTTCCAAATCCCGCGTTGCGGGGACGACCTGACGTGCTCCCCGGAAAGCCTGCGACGCCCGTCCCGGGGACCGAGCTGAAGGCGTTCCTCACCACCGAAGGCGCCTACGCGTGCCGGCTCTCGAGCTTCGCGGCGCCAACGAAGTTCCGCTGGGAGAAGCGGTTCTCGAGCAAAGACGTCGACGACAAGCTGACCGCCTTCGGCGTGGGCAAGGTCATGGCGATGACGGTGAGTGAACGTGGCGTGTCGGGACGCGCGAAGCTGCTGCAGGTCTCGGGTGAAGAAGGCGCCACCACGATTCGCGGCGAGCTCACGATTCGGCGGCTCTTCTCCAACCTGAACAGCGCGATGTTCGAGGTGAAGGCCGAGAAGGACGCGAAGGGCCGCCCCACAGGCTGGGTCTTCACCGGCGGCGGCTGGGGCCATGGCGTCGGTATGTGTCAAACCGGCGCGATTGGCCGCGCGGAGGCCGGTCAGAGCTACCGCGAGATCCTCGGCCACTACTTCGGCGGAGCGACCGTCAGCCGCGTGTACTGACAGCCCCTTGAAATCACTGACCATTCGATGAGCGGGGCCCACCTGTCAGGTCGAGGGCCCGGCGTTATGCTGCAAGTGTGCTGTTGGTCCCCCGCCAGAGCGCCGCGCCCTCCCGAACGGGACTTCGCCTGGCGCTGGCCGTCGTGCTGGCCCTCGCGGGTCACGGACTCATGGTGCTGCTGCTGCTGTTTCTCTCGCACCTCCACCTCGACACGCCGCCGCTGAAGTTCTCGCGGGCGAAGATGGACCGGCCGGTGACGTTCCGCCCGCTCAGCGCCCAGCAGTTCGAGAAGAACCGCGGCAAGGACGCACCAGCCCTGGCCACTCGTGAGACGAAGCCGCGCGCGAAGGAGCGTGAAAAGCCGAAAGCCCCCGAGCAGCCGCCGGGGCAGGTCGTCGACGTCGCTCCCGGCAATGGCGAGGTGGCTCCCGATGCGCGCTTTGCCTCGGAGACCAACAACACCGTCAAGAAGGAGACCCGCGCAAAGGAGCAGACGGCACTCTACCGCAACGCGATGCCCAAGCGGACTTCGACCAGGCCGAGCGATGCGAAGGGCGCGGATCCGGTCGACGTCGCGAGCCTCTCGGGCAACGACGGCATCGGTCAGGACGATCGACCGCTCAAGGAAAAGCCGCAGAGCGCGGCGCTCGAGGTCCCGGACCAACGCAAGCAGTCCGAGTTGAAGATGAAGTCGCCCACCGTCGGCGGCGTCGGGCCGGTGGTGGCGAACCGTGACGAGGTCGAGGCGCTCCAGGGCAACTCCCGGCGGCTCAACCTGGTCCTCGGCGCGCCTGGGAATGACGAGGGCTCCGAGGGGCGAATGGGTCGACCTGGCGCGGCCAACCTGCTGCCGTCGCCGTCGGTGCTCGACTCCGTCTCGGGCGCGGCAGCGAACGATCACCTCAACGACATCGACCTCGGCGAGGGCACCTACCTCAATACCCGCGAGTGGAAGTACGCCAGCTTCTTCAACCGCGTGAAGCAGTCGGTCGGCCAGCACTGGAACCCGAACGCCGAGCTTCGCCTGCGGGACCCGACGTTGCAGATCTACGGCGGCCGCGATCGCCACACGCTGTTGCAGGTGACACTCATGCCCGATGGACGGCTCAAGGACGCGTGGGTCGAGAAGTCCTCAGGCCTCGACTTCCTCGATCTCGAGGCCGTGAAGGCCTTCGAGCGCGCGCAGCCCTTTCCCAACCCCCCGTCGGGCCTCATCGCGTCGGACCAGACGGTGAAGTTCCAGTTCGGCTTCTATCTCGAGATGTCAGGCCGGCCGGGTCTGCGCCTGTTCCGCGCGCAGGACTAGTCGGCGGCGACGCCCGCGGGGAAGCGGACCTCGAACGTCGTGCCGCGGCCCGTCCGGGTCTTGAACGTCACCTCGCCACCGTGCTCCTCGACGATCTTCTTCACGATCGCCAGGCCCAGCCCGGTGCCGTTCTTCTTTCCGGCGCTGACGAACGACTCGAACAGCTTGTCGGCGATGGTGTCGGGAATGCCCGGCCCGGTGTCGGTGGCGCGGAAGACGAGATCGTCGGTCTCGCGATCGACCGAGAGCGTGAACCGGCCGTCGTCGGGCATCGCGTCGAGCGCGTTCCGGGCGAGGTTGAAGATGACGCGCTTCATCTTGTTCTCGTCGAACCGCGCGGCGCCCGTGTAGCCGGTGACGATCTTGAGCTCGACCCGGCTGCGCTCGAACTCGCGCTCGAGCTGCTCCTCGAGCTCCTGCATGAAGACGTGCACGTACACGCGCCGCAGGAGCACCGACTTCTCGCCCCGCGCGAAGGCCAGCGTCTCTTTCTGCATGGCCGCGACGTGATCGAGCTGCGAGAGGATCGACTTCGCCATCTCCCGCCGGCCGTCCTCCGTGGGCTCCTCGG
Organism: Myxococcaceae bacterium; assembly: GCA_044352295.1. Taxonomy (GTDB): domain Bacteria; phylum Myxococcota; class Myxococcia; order Myxococcales; family Myxococcaceae; genus Xiheimicrobium. Next base: position 43,555 of record JBILEB010000019.1, on the reverse strand, counting down.
CCATCATCTCGGCGTACCCGGCGATCACGGTGAGCGGTGTGCGGAGATCGTGCAAGACGCCCGCGAGCATCTGCCCGATCGCAGCCATGCGGGCCTTGCGCTCCTGTTCTTCGCGGCTCTTTCGAGAGGCGATGGCGCGGCCGATCTGCCCGGCGACGAGCACCACCAGCCGCTCGTCGGCCTCCGAGAACCCACCCTTCTTGTTGAGCAGCTCGAGCGAGCCGAGGCGCCCCTCTTCTCCGGGAATCGGGACGCACAGCACCGCGCCGTTCGAGACGCCCAGCTTGCGGGCCACCGACTTGTCGTAGTGCGGTGAGTCATCGGCGCGATCGACCCGCACGATGTCACCCGTGCTCGCGACGTAGCCCGCGATGCCCTGCCCCGCCTTGAGCCGCACCGAAGTCAGCGCCTCGGACTTCTCGCCGCGCGCGTTGCGGAAATAGAGGCTGTCCTTCGACTCCTCGGTGATGAGGATCGAACCGGCCCGCGCGTCGACCGCGTCGATGGCCCTGGAGAGGATGCGCTCGAGGAGATCGGTCTTCTCGTCACTCGAGGCAGCGGCGCGCTCGAGCCCGTACAGCAGATCGAGATCGCGCACCCGCTGCGCCAGCTCCTCGAGGAGCAGCACGTTGTCGAGTACGGCGGCGATCTGCGTCGCGACGCCCTCCACCAGCCGCTCGTCCTCGGCCGAGAAGGCCTCGACGTTGCGGTGCAACACCTCGACGACGCCCAGGACCTTGCCCGACACGTGACGCAGCGGCGCGGCGATGATCGATCGCGTCTTGAAGCCCGATTGGCGATCGATCTCCGGGTTGAAGCGCGAGTCCTGGTAGGCGTCGCCCAGCCGAAGCGTCTTGCCCGTCTTGAAGACGTGGCCTGCGATGCCGGCCCGCTTCGCCTCGAGCCGGAGCTCCCGAATCGACGAGCCCTTCAGCACCCGCGACCACAACTCGTTGGTCTTCGCGTCATGCATGAACAACGTCGCAGCCTCGGCATCCAGCAGGCCGGTGAGCCGGTCCATCACGGTGCGCAGCAGCGCGTCGACGTCGCGAGCCGCGGAGAGCTGCGAGCCCACCTCGATGATGGCCGACAGCCGCTCGGACTGGCGGGTCACCGCCGCCTCGAGCTCGTTCAGCTTCTGGGCCAGTCCACTGACGAGGGCGCCCGGGTCGGTGCGCGGAGCCTTGGAGCGGTCGGTCATCTGGCGGTGACGCTACACCCACCATGGCGATCCGTCGCCCTCTTCAGTGCGCGTCGGCCCAGGAATGGCCGTGACCCACGTCGACGAGGAGCGGCACCGCGAGGCTCGCCGCCGAGGCCATCACCTCACGAACGAGCGTCGTCACCTCGTCGAGTTCGGCCTCGGGCACCTCGAACAACAGCTCATCGTGCACCTGGAGCAGCATGCGGGTCTTCAGCCCCTTCGCCGTGAGCACCCGATCGGCCTCGAGCATCGCGCGCTTCACGAGGTCGGCCGCGGTGGCCTGGATCGGCATGTTGATGGCTGCGCGCTCGGCCGCCATCGCGATGGAGCGGTTTCGGCTGCTGATGTCGGGCATGTAGCGCCGCCGGCCAAAGAGGCTCTCGACGAAGCCGCTCTTCTTCGCCTTCGCCACCGTGTCGTCGATGTACTTCGCGATGCCGGGGAAGCGGGCGAAGTACCGATCGATGATCGACTTCGCCTCCTCGACGGGAAGGTTGAGTCGCGTCGACAGCCCGTGGGGCGAGAGGCCGTAGGCAATCCCGTAGTTCACCATCTTCGCAGCCCGGCGCATGTCGCCCGTCACTTCGGCCTCGGGCACCTGGAACACCTCGGCGGCAGTGCGCGCATGCACGTCGGCTGCCTCGGAGAACGCCTTCACCAGCGCCTCGTCCTGCGCCATGTGCGCGAGGATTCGCAGCTCGACCTGCGAGTAGTCGGCGGACAGCAGCACGTGCCCCGGCGCCGCCACGAAGGCCCGGCGAATCTGTCGCCCCAGCTCGGTGCGCACCGGAATGTTCTGCAGGTTCGGGTTGGTGGACGAGAGCCGGCCCGTCGCGGTGGCTGCCTGATGGAACGTCGTTCGCACCCGCCCGTCCCCGCCGATCAACGTGGGCAGCGTGTCGAGGTAGGTCGACTTGAGCTTCGAGACGTTGCGGTACTCGATGATGGCCCGAGGGAGCGGGTGCTCTTCGGCCAGCTTCTCGAGCACTTCGTGATCCGTCGACGGACCGGTCTTGTTCCGCTTGAGGATCGGGAGCTTCAAGTCCTCGAACAACACCTGCGCGAGCTGGGCCGGTGAGCCGACGTTGAACTCGCGCCCGGCGTGCTTGAACACGTCCTGCAGGAGCGCCTCACACGACGCGTCGACCTGCTTCGAGATCTCCGCGAGCGCGTCGCGGTCGATCAGAACGCCGGCCTGCTCGAGCTTCACCAGCAGCGGAATGAGTGGGAACTCGAGGGTCCGCGCGACGGCGCCCAGGCCCACCCCTTCGACCTCAGTCCACAGATCCTGACAGAGCCGGCCGATCGCGTCGGCCGCAGCGCCGAACACCGGGGCGAGTTGCGTGGTGGCAAGCTGGCCCAGCGTCACGTGCTCGCGCCCACCCAGGAGCGACGACACGCTCGGCAGCTCTTGCCGCAGCCGCTCGCGCGCCAGGTCGACCAGCGCGTGCTCCTTGCGTGACGGATTCGTCAGATACGAGAGCAGCTCGAGGTCGGCCCACAGCGCCTTGGGCGGCAGTCCCAGCCGCGCCAGCACATGCAACAGGCCCTTGCCGTCGTGCGCGGCGAGCTCACAGTCGTCCCGCCGCAGGGCGCGCGCCAACGCTGCCGCCACGGACGCCACGCCACATGCCCGAACGTCGACGAAGAAGACCCCCTCGGCCCCAAGCGCCATCCCGAGGCCCAGCACGGTGGCCGAGTGGGGCTCGCCCTCGTAGGCCGGCGCGATCGCGAACCGCTTCACCGTGTCGAGCCGCTCGGAGAGGGCCGTGAGCCCGGCATCGTCCACCACGAGCGTCGCGTGCTGCGTCAACGGCGTCGCCTCGGCCGCGGGCATCTCACCGATGAGGCGGAAGAACTCGAGCTCCGTGAAGAGGGTGCGCGCCTCGGCCTGATGAATGGGTCGAACCGCCAGCGCAACGGGATCTGCGTCGAGGTCGAGATCCTCCCGGAAGGAGACGAGCTGGTACGCGCGCTTGAGCTGCTCGACGTTCTCTTTGATGGCCGCCCGCAGCTTGGGCTTGTCGATCTCGTCCGCGCGCGCGATCACCTGCTCGACGGTGCCGAAGCGCTTCACCAGCTCGACCGCCGTCTTCGGGCCCACGCCAGGGACCTTCGGCACGTTGTCGATCGCATCGCCGACCAGCGCCTGGTACTCGCGCATCTGGGACGGTGGCACACCGAACTTCTCGAGGGCCTCGGTCTCGCCGATGGGCGCGTCCTTCACCGGATCCCAGATGGAGACGTCGGGCGCGAGCAACTGGAGGAAGTCCTTGTCGCTGGTGACGATCTGCGTCGCCATGCCCGCCGCGCGCGCGCGCTTCACCAGGGTGGCGATGACGTCATCGGCCTCCCAACCCGGCACTTCGAGGATCGGTACGTCGAGCACCGCGGCCACCCGGCGGATCTGATCGAACTGCATCGAGAGATCGGCCGGCGGCGCCTCGCGGTTGGCTTTGTAGTTGGGGTCGATCGCCAATCGGCCCTTGCGGCTGTCCTTGTCGAAGCAGAGCGCGAGGTGCGTGGGCCGGCGCTCACGCAGCAGCTTGAGCAGCATCCGCGTGAAGCCGAGGACCGCGTGCGTCGGCACGCCCTTCGACGTCGTGAGCGGCGGGAGCGCGTGGTAGGCGCGGAAGACGAAGCCCGAGGCGTCGATGAGCGTCAGCGTCGGCGGACCCTTCGGCACCGGCGGCTCGGGCGGTGGCTGCGGCGCTGGGGGATTCGACGCTGATGAGAAGAGATCACCTTGAACGCCCATGGCAAGGGCGCTCGTAGCCCAAAACCGGCGCCTTCAGTTGTTGCAGCCGTTCTCGACGGACATCTGGGCGACCTTGTCCTTGAGGCCGTCACCGTCCTGCGCGAGATCGAGCACCACCGTGAGCGCCGCGCACGAGTCGGCCTTCTTGAACGCCTCACCGGCCTTCTGGGTGCAGAAGTACACCGCCTTGAGGAGGTCGGCGTTCGCGCGGTTGAATGATTTGCCGAGCTTCCACACCTTGCAGGCGGCCCGGAAGTCCTTCTTGTCCGCGAGCACCTTGCCCTTGGCGTAGCAGGTGTTGCCCATGCCATCGACGATGCCCTTGCGCACGAACGAGGCGCGCTTCTCGGTCTCCTTGCGGCGCGGCTCTTCCGGCAGCTTGAGGAGCGTCGCGCCGAGCACCAACTTCTCGTCGAGCGCCAGGGCCTTGCGGAATGGATCTTCGGCCTTCTCGGGCTTGTCGTTCGACAGCTCCGTTTGACCGGTGCGATAGAACGAGGCCGCATTGTCGACGTCGAGGAGGAGCTCGCGCGCCTCGTCATGCAGCTTCGCCTTACTCACCGTCTCGAGGATTCGCTGGAGCGGAATGCGGGACTCCGCGAACGCGCCCTTGAAGTAGTTCGTCAGCGCGCGGGAGATTTCCGGCTCGCTCGGGTACCGCGCCTTGAACTCTTCGAACACCATCTTGCTCGGGTCGGGCGCCGCGGCCGTCGGCCGGAAGACGGGCAGGTCGGGGCATGACCACGGGACATCGCCGGGCCGCAGCTTCTGCCGGGCGCGCAAGAAGTTGAGGTGGTTCGGATCGGTCGGGCGCCAGTCGTTGGGGCCGAGCGCGCCGTCGAGCTTGAGCTGCTTCGGGTACGGCGGGTTCAAGTCGGTCGGCGGCATCGCCTGACAGGCCAGGCGCATGTAGCTCTCGCACGTCTTGAGGGCGTTCTCCCACTTGCCACCCGATGCGTAGGACTTGCATTCGTTGGCCAGCGACCTCTTCTCCTCGTCGACGACCGGCTTGGCGATCGACAGCGTGGTGAGGAAGTAACAGCCGGGGATCTCCTTGGAGAACGGCTTCACCTTCGCGAAGGACTCGAGCGCGTCCTCTCGACGACCGGCGGCGGCGAGCTCCTTGCCCTTCACGTGGGCCTGCTCCGCCACCTTCTCGAAGGTGATCCGCTTCATCAGCTCGTTGGCCTGCTCGTGAATCGGCTCGAGGTCGATGATCTTCGCGCAGGCCGCTTCGGCGCGCGCCCAGTCGGGATCGCGCCCTTCGCAGCTCGCGTAGGTGCGACACACCTTGAGCAGCTCGTCGATCTCGTCCGCCTGGTCCATCTGCGGCTTCGGAGGCTTGATGGTGTTGACCGGCGGGTTGGGATTGCCGGTCTCGGTCTCCGTGGTCAGCCCCTTCACCAGCACCGCGACGAAGAGGAACGCGAGCACCGAACCACCGATGAGGAAGAGCCGCTTCTTCTTCGGGTCCATCGCGGTGGTCGAGGTCGCCATCGACTCGACCGGCTCGTCGTCGGTCATTCGACTTCGCCGGCCCCCCCGCTCGGGAGCACTTCGGGGCGCGCGCGAGACCGCGGCCTTCGGGCCCGACGCCGCGCCGTTTTCGTACATGAGCTCGACGACGCCGAACTGAATGATGTCCCCCACCGAGAGGGTCGTGTCTTCGGTAATGGGAGAGCCGTTCACCGTGGTGCCGTTGGCGCTCCCGAGATCGCGCAACACCACGGTGGAGCCCTTCGCTTCGAGCTCGGCGTGCCGGCGACTCACCGAGTCGTCATCGACGCGCACGTCGACACCGGCCACGCGGCCCACCACCATGACGCCCGAGAGATCGAACGTCTTGCCTGTCACGGGGCCGGACAGTCCCCGCAGCACCGGTCCCTTCGAGCCCGCGCGTGCCGGACGCTTTCCGTCCTTCGAGGCGCCGGGCTTCACGGCCGGCATCACCCTCGTCGGTCGCTCGCCACCGGCCTTCGCGAGCCCTTCGGGCCGCTTGAGCGCCTGGGTGCCGCGACTCGACGGCTTGGCCCGCGACTTGTCGACCTTCGGCCGCGACTTGCTCTCGGCCTTCAGCGTCACCTCGTAGTCGCCGAGGATCACGACGGCGCCCGCCTTCACCGGCGAGGGCCCCTCGATGCGCTCCCCGTCGACGATGGTGCCGTTCGCCGAGCCGAGGTCCTCGACCATCAGCGCGTCGCCCTCGAGGAAGAAGCGCGCGTGCTTCCGCGACACACCGCCCTCCGCGAGGATCAGATCGTTCCCCTCGGAGCGCCCCACGGTGAGGGAATCGCCGAAGTCCTGCTCCTGCTCCGAGCCGTCCGGCCCCTTGATGACGAGCGTGGGCATGTCTCACTCCTCGCGGAAGATGCCCATGTTCACGGGCACACCACGGCGTTGCAGCTCGTCGTAGAAGCGCGGCACGAAGCCGGTCGCCACGTAGCGCCCGCGCACCTTGCCGTCTTCGGTGAACCCCTCCTGCTTGAAATAGAAGATGTCCTGGAGGGTGATGATGTCGACCTCCATGCCGGAGATCTCGGTGATGTAAGCGACCTTGCGCGTGCCGTCGTTGAAGCGCGTCTGCTGGATGATCATGTGCACGGCCGAGGCGATCTGTTCGCGAATGGCCTTCACCGGCAGATCCATGCCGGCCATCAGCACCAGCGTCTCCATGCGGGCGAGGGCGTCGCGCGGCGTGTTGGCGTGGAGCGTGGTGAGCGAGCCGTCGTGGCCCGTGTTCATGGCCTGAAGCATGTCGAGCGCCTCACCGGATCGACACTCGCCGACGACGATGCGCTCGGGGCGCATGCGCAGGCAGTTCTTCACCAGATCGCGAATGGTGATGGCGCCCTTGCCTTCGAGGTTGGGTGGGCGTGACTCGAGCTGCACCCAGTGCTCCTGACGAAGCTGCAGCTCGGCGGCGTCTTCGACGGTGATGATGCGCTCGTCCTCGGGGATGAACGAGGACACCACGTTGAGCGTCGTCGTCTTGCCGGAGCCCGTACCGCCCGAGATCACGATGTTGCGCTTGGCCTTCACGCACATCTCGATGAACTCGGCCATCTGCGGCGTCACCGTCTTGTACTTGATGAGGTCTTCGATGCGCAGCGCGTCGCGCTTGAACTTGCGAATGGTGATGCAGGGCCCCTTGAGGGCCAGCGGCGGGATGATCGCGTTGACGCGAGAGCCGTCCTTGAGGCGCGCGTCGACCATCGGGCTCGACTCGTCGATGCGGCGGCCGATGGGCGCGACGATGCGCTCGATGACGCCGAGCACGGCCTGGTTCGACGAGAAGATCTTGTCCGAGAGGATCAGCTTCCCCTTCTTCTCGATGTAGAGCTGGTTGGCGTGGTTCACCATGATCTCGCTGATGTCGTCGTCAGCGAGGAACGCCTCGAGGGGGCCCAGGCCGAGCGCCTCGTTGAGGACGTCGGTGAGCAGCATCTCGCGATCGATCTCCTCGGGGATCTCCTGGTCCCCGTCCATCTGATCGATCAGATCGCGAATGGCCTTCTCGGTGCGCTTCCACAGCTCCTCGTCGCCGAGCCGGTCCATGTCGAGGCGGCGCAGGTCGAGGTACTCGATGAGCCGGTCGTGGATGTCCTTCTGCAGGTTGGCATACGCCTCGAGGCGCGGGTCGACGTGCTTGCGGTTCTTGCGCAGCGCAGCCGCGAGCGAGGCCGGCATGTTCTTGTTGCCTTCCGGCTCAGGCTCTTCTTCGTCCTCGTACTGCTGCTCCTCCTCTTCCTCGTACTGCTGCTCCTCCTCTTCCTCGTACTCGCCCTGCTCCTCCTCCCCGGCGTCCTCGTCGGCGGCCGGCTCCTCGTCCTCGGCGTAGCCCTCGTCGTCGGCAGCCTCCTCCTGGGGCAGCTCGTCGCCCGAGGCCTCCTCGACGTTGATGATGTAGTCGCCGACGTAGATCTTGTCGGACGGCCGAACGACCTGCGGCGCGCCGAGCTTCTTGCCGTTGACGAAGGTCCCGTTGGTCGACTTGAGATCGACGACGATGAACTTCCCGTCCTTCAGGACGATGCGGGAGTGGTACTTCGAGACGTTGCCCTTGTTGAGGCAGATGTCGTTGCCCGCGAGGCGGCCGATGGTGACCTCGTCTTTGTCGAAGGTCAGCTGTTCGGACTCGCCGCCCTTCTCGGTCAGCGTGATGAGAAACATGGAGCGGCGACTCTAGCAGAGCGCTCGTCCCGGCAACGTCTCGTCATGGCTCGGAAATGCGACAGGTCGCGGCCAGATGACCGACCGCACGTCGCCGCACACGCACCTACAGAAGTGGCCTTTCAGTCGAAGATGCCGAAGTTCACTTCGCCGCGGGCCTGCTTGTAGCGGCTCTTCACGTCTTCGATGATCGTGCGGATCTTCTCCGAGTCCGGGTTCACGATGCGGGGCGTGACGAAGATGACGAGCTCGCGCTTGTTCGAGTCGAACGCGCGGTTCTTGAAGAGCTCTCCGATGATCGGAATGTGACCGAGGCCAGGCACCTTCGAAACCGACTTCTGCTCGTCGTGCGCGAACACCCCCGAGAGGACGATCGTCTCACCGTGACGAACGGTGACGTTCGTCTTCACCTTGCGGGTGCGGAAGCCGGGAATCGACGCGCCACCGCCGAGCGAGATCGCGACCGCCTGGTCGACCTCGCTGACTTCGGCCTCGATGTTCGTCTGGATGTTGCCGTTCCGGTCGGCGGTGGGCTTGAGCTTGAGGATCACGCCGTAGGGCTTGAACTCGACGGCGAACTGGTTGTTCGTGATGAGCGGAATGGGAATCTCGCCGCCGGCCAGGAACTCGGCCTGCTCACCGGAGGCGCACACGAGCTTGGGCTGCGCAAGGAGGCGGCCGTAACCGTCGTTGTTCTGGAAGCCGATGTTGAACTGCGCCTGCCCCAGTCCGGCGGCACGCAGCGCGCCTTCGCCGAAGTTCCCCGGGAAGAGCTCGCGGGTGACGATCACGCTGCTCGTCGCGGTACCCGAAATGTCGAACGGATACCGGATACCGTAGCGGTCCTTCGACTCACGGCGGATCTCGACGAACTGCACCTCGGACAGGATCATTCGCTTGATGCCGACCGTCAGCAGGTTCTCGACCTTCTCCCCGATGGCCTTGGTGATGAGCTCGGCCTTCTGCAGGTCCTGCTGCGACTCGACCGAGCCCTCGAGGAAGATGGTCGAGCCGACGACGTTCGCCTGCACGTTCTTGAGGCCGGCCTTCTGGAACGCGGCGTTGAGGTTCTGCGCGACGAGCTTCTTCGCGTTGGGCGCGATCTTCACGAAGCTCTTCACGTTCGGGTACAGGCCGACGACCTGGTCGATGCGGTCGGCGTCGGCCTGCGTGTAGGCCTGACCGTCGAGGTAGATGCGGTCGCCCACCATGCGCACGTTGACGCCTTCGATCTCGCCGAGGAGCTTCTTGATCTCCGAGATCACCTCGTTCGGGTCCTGCTTGCGCACCGACAGCAGGTAGCTGATGCGCTGACCGGAGTTCTTCCAGATGAGCAGCGTCGTCTTGCCTTCAGAGGAGCCGATGATGAGGAGCTGGTTGTTGCCGATGGTCTTCACGTCGGCGACGGCCGCGTCACCGACGGCGACGCGCGCGATGCCCGGAACCGTGATGACCTTCTGCGTCCCCACGCCGAGGCTGATGTTGCCGCCTTCCTGCGCGACGGCTACCGACGCGGCGAGCCCCAGGGCCAGCATGGGGGTGAAGGTCGAAGAAAAGCTGCGCATCGTCCCGCCTCCTCGCGCCCGAAGCCTTGAGCGGCCGGGCCGTCCAGTCACTGCCGTGTGGGCGCTTCCCCGAAACCGCCCGCTTCCACTTCCACGCCTGCGTCGAGCACCTCGACCGTCGGCTCGGACGCCCCTTCGCCTTCGACCCCGACTTCAGGTCCCGCCCACGCCATCGCCCAGATCGCTCCGATCGCGATGGGGAGACCGTAGGGAATCGCTCGCGCGCTGTCGACGCTCGCGTGCGCTCCCGATGCAGGAACGGTAGCAGAACCGCGGCGGCGCCAGACCACGAAGGCGAGCGCGAACACCGCGCCGATGACCGAAATGAGGAACGCGGCGGCCAGCGCACGCGGAAACCCGAGCCCGGCGCCCACACCGGCCAGCAGCAGCACGTCGCTCCAACCGACGCGCGGCCCCGACAGCGCCAACACCGCATACGGCCCGGCGCACCCCGCGACGCCCAGAAGTCCCGTGAGGACCCCGGTCTCGGCAGTTCCAGAGCCCTCGAACCCCAGCCGCACCGCGAGACACCCGACGAGGAGACTCGCTGAGAGCCAGATCGGAATTCGGTGTCGTCTCAGATCGAAGACCGCGGCGGCCAGCACCGCCACCACCACCAGCGGCCAGCAGACGAGCTCGGTCGCCGTCACGTGGGTTTAGCGGAAGACGAACTTCACCTTGTCAGAGCAGATGAAGTACTCGTCACCGTCTTCGATCTTCCGGCGCTTGATGCGTTGTTTGTTGAACCAGGTACCGTTCGACGAGCCGAGATCCTCGACGAAGTAGTCGTTGCCCTCGCGGGTGATGACCGCGTGCTCACGCGACACCTTGCCGGAGTTGATGACGTGGTCGCAGTGCTTGCCGCGCCCGATGACGAAGCGCTCCTTGGCGATCCGATCGAGCTCGCCGCCTTCGACCATCATGTAGAGCGCCGGCGCGCCCGTCGAGTCACCACCGGGATCGTCGATGTCGATGCCGCCTTCATCGGGATCCGCCGCGGGAGCGGGCGCCGCGCCGCCCCGCTTGTTCTGAATGAGCCGCTCCAGCTCCGCGGCGGTCTCGAGCACGCGCTCCTGCACCTCGCGGCGGACGGGATCGTCGTCCATCGAGTTGACGGGCGCGGGTTCGGGCGCACGAGGCGGCGGGCGCGGCGCGGGCTGAAGGATTGGCGGGGCCGCGCGCGCCGCTGGTGCTGGCGCACGTGGAGCCGGAGTTCCGTTCGAGACGGGCACGGGCCGGGGGCCGGGCGGCGGTGATGAAGGCGCCCCCGAGCCGACGCCGGTCTCGAGAAAGCCGTTGAGGCGAGCGAACATGAACATCGCCTGGTTGATCAGCGCATCGCGATCGGAGCCCATCTGCGAGGCCATGTCCTCATAGGCCTGCCAGATGTGGTCGGCGATCGAGACTTTTCGCGGTGGGCGGCTGCTCGGATCCATCATTGTCGTCGGCTCGCTGACCGCTGCCTTCCAAGCGGCGATCGTTCGCGAAGATAGCGCCAAATCGCCATCGGTCCAATCTACCGATAGCAGAAGACGCCGTTGTTGGGGCCGATGGGGCCCCGCGTCGTCCGGGTGGGATCGAACTCGACCACCACATTCGCCGACGGGTAGGCCGAGAAGAGCCGATGGCGAACCACGTCGTACACCACCGCTCCCGGCAGGGTGGCCGTGATGGGACACTGGTTGAGCCCCTGACCGAACAGCCCCACGTCGATGGTCGAGACGAGCGGCGTCAGCCCGCTCTCGACGATGATCGTCCACCGGGAGTCGACAGGAGGTGGGGCACTGTCGGTGTCTGTCCCGAAGGGAATCACCAGCAGCGGCGCGGTGGGCTCGAACCCCGGCAGCCGGACGGCGGGAGCAGCACGATAGCGGAAGGTCTCTCCGGCGGCGGCACGGCCCAGCACCCCGTCGAAGGAGCCGCTGATGAGGAACGGCTGGCTCGTCCCAGGGCGGATCGTGGCCCGGCCGGGCGCCGCGCAGGCCTCCATCCCACGCACCGAGGCCACGCCATCGGCGATCGCGGACACGGTGCCAGCGCCGGAACAGCCCGAGAAAGAAACGCTGTCGCCAACCACGACCCCGACCGCGAGCCTCTGGGGCAGCTCGAACCGGGTGGCGCTGGCAACGGGGAGTCCCCCGGCGGGGGTGATGCTGCCACGCCAGGTGATGGAGAGCTCTTGCGACCGCAGCGCCCCGTCGGTGATCGCCGCCGCCGGGAATCCACCGAGGGTGTCACCGGTCCGCGTTGGAGGCTCCGCCAGCACCGGCCCGGCAAGGTAGGGACCGAGCGTGCCGTCTGGCCGCGTTCCCGGCGCGTAGCGGACCGGTCCCAGCGTCGAGGTGGCGCCCGGCTGCTCGAGCAGGCGCTGCTCCAGCGCGTCGAAGAAGACGATCTCTCCGTTGCTGGTGGTGAAGGTGCCCAGCAGCGGCAGCGTCGCCTGATCGAGCGTCCCCGCATCGATCGAGGCCACCCGCCCTCCGGCCGCGATGGTCACCCCAAGCACGAGCCCATCGTTCCATCGCACGGGCTGGGTGGCGACGCCCTCGCTCCGCACCACCTCGAACCCGCGCGGCGACGCGGCGCCCCGGGTGTCGACCGCCGAGATGCCGCCACACCGCGGACTCCCGCAGGCCTCTTCGTCGAGCACGCCGAAGACGAACGCCCCGGGCGGCGGGGTTCGCGCGCGCAGCTCACCAAGCGACGGGTCTGCCATGTCGGAAGTCGTCAGGCCCCGCACCGGTCCAGGGAACAGCAGCGGGACCGATTCCAACGTCTCCAGATCGAACAACAGGGTGCTGCCGGCCGCGCCGCTGTCTCGCCGCGTCGCCACCGCCAGGCACACCTGAGCGGGGTCGGCGCAGAACGGCCGCCCACCGCTCGCGCGGCCCGCCAGACCAGGCACCGCCTGGAGCGCGACCACCGACTCATCTGCGACGCGTACCTTCGCCGTGAGCCTCGACACGAGCGCGCGCGTCGAGATCTTCCGAAGCTCGGAAGGCGTCGACGGGTGGCGGAGCTCCCAGATCGTCGACGACGCGCCGTCGAAGGTCGCCACGAAGATGCGGCTGGTGCTCCGGTCGACCATCAACGTCGACAGGGCGGTCACCGGCGCGGGGAGCGCGAGCCGACGCACTTCCCGGAACTCCGAGGGCTCGACGCCGACGATCGACAGCTCGGCGCCGCCTGGGCGGGTCGCGTACAGAAGCGCCCCTTTGGTGCGCACCCCGGCGTCGTCGTACCGCTCGTCGACTGCCAGCGAGGTGGGTCGATCGAGCACGGGGATCGAGAGGGTCTCGAGCGGGTTCGGCCCCGGCAGGTAGCAGCGCGACTGGCCGCACGCGACGTCACCAGACAGATCGAGCACCCGCAGCTCGTTGGTGTCCGTCGAGGTGACGAAGAGGTAGCGGTTGCGTGCGAGCGCAGGCTCCGCGCCGCCGTCCGGTCCGATCGCCAGGTCGAGCCCGGTGAGGCGATCCACCAGGACGACGTCGTTCGTGCCGACCACCCGACCAGCGCTGCCAGCGGGCGTGCTGGGACATGCCGCGAACAGGAACAGCCCCGAGAAGGCCAGCCACCTCATGGCGCCACCCCTCCGTCGCCACAGGACGGATCGGTCGCACGCACGAGACAGAGCTGCTGGCGGCCCAGGTGGGCGACGAGCCGGGCGTTCCGCGGCGCGTCGAGATCGGGCACGTCGACGACGGCCACGCGCCCGTCCTGGAAGTTCGACACGTAGAGCCTCGCGCCAGCCCCGCGACGATCGACGGCCAGACCGAAGGGCTGAACACCAACGCCAGGGACCTCGGCCGCCACCTCGCCCACTTCGTCGTCGTACAACGCGATCACGCCGGCGGTGGTGCACGTGATGGCGAGCAGATCGGGCCGGCCCGGACGGGACAGCACCGCGAGCTCGTTCGGCCCCGCCGGCAGCGGGTTGGCGCGCACCACCTGGAGCCGCGGCGCGGGTCCCGTCGCGTCGTCGATGCTGGCGACGAGCAGGCCGTCGGGGTTGCGCCCGATGAGATAGACGCGGCGCTGATCACTCGACAGCGCGATGCCGCGGGCCTCGGCGACCCGGAACGACGTCTCGAGCCCGCTCGAGAGCACCTCTCGGCTGGTGGTGTCGACCAGCCGAATGAGGTTGCCCGCGGGGTTGAGGAAGCGTCCGCTCACGAAGTTCCATCGGGAACCCACGGCGACCGCGTGGGTGGCTCCGGCGCCCAGCTCGAGGAACCGATCTTCCGTGAGGGTGAGCGTCTCGCTCGGCAGCTTCACGAGGTAGCCCCGCAGGTTCATGTTCGAACCAAGCGGAGAGTCGGCCTGCGCGAGGTGGGTGACGAGGACGTCGGCGGTGGGCTCCGGACGGCCGCCATCGGTGGGCACGAACGCGCAGCGCCGGCTCCGACAGGCGTATTCGGACTCGGGCGCTCCACAGTCCGCGGGGACCGCGCAGGCCCGGGCTCGCAGCGCCACGCCGAAGGCCCCCGGCGCGCGAGGAATCGAGGTGGCGGTCTGCTCGAACTGCATCAAGGACGTCGCGGAGTCTCCGCAGTTGCGCCCACCATCGCCCCCGAAACACGACAGCGAGACCCCGTCGGTGCCCAGGGACAGATCGACGCCGTGCACACGCTGGAACTCGGAGCGCGTCGCGATGAAGGCGCGGTACCGCCCTTCTCCAAGTGGCCACACACTCATCTGGCCCGCGAAGGGCGCGATCAACACCGAGTCACCGAAGCCGCCGTCACCGCTCGGCCGGGCCTCGCCCTCTTCTCGCAACAGCGGCACTTGCAGCGGAGACGCCGGGCTCGAACCAAACGCCGGCAACGGCACGGGCAGCCGGTCGAGGTTCACCGCGACGAGCGCGCCCGACGAGAACCGCTTGTCGAAGTTCGCCGAGGCCACCAGCAGCACGCCTTCGCCACCATCGGGCGCATCGAGGTGCGCGAGCGCCGAGGGAAAGTAGAACCGATCCATCGGCGTCGGCAGCGAGACATCGACCGCGGGACAGCCGAGCAGGAGCCCTGCCATCACCGCCGCCAGACCGGTCACCTTCGAGGCGCGCACGTCAGCCCTCCGACTGGATCTTGGAGAAGTCGGCCACCGTGCCGAACAGGCCACCGATCTCCATGAGAAGCCGCACCCGATTCGTCCGCAGCGCCGGGTCTTCGGCCATCACCATCACCTGGTCGAAGAAGGCGTCGACGAGCGGGCGCAGCGGAACCACCTTCGCGAGCGCGCCAGCGTAGTCGTCCGAGGTGATGCTGGTGTGCACCGCGCCGCGGACCTTCGCGACCTCGGCCGCGAGCGTCTTCTCGGCCGCGTCGGTCAGTTTGCCGTCGTCGATCGCGCCGCGCGTGATGTCCTTCGCCTGCTTCTCCACGATGTTCGACACCCGCTTGAACGTGGCGGCGAGCGAGGCGAACTCCGGGCGGGCGACGTAGACCGAGATCGCTTCGAGGCGCTGTCGGACCGAGACCAGATCGTCGGACCCGGCCGCCACCACCGCGTCGATGATGTCGGCGCGGAACTGCTCTCCCCACAGCGGGCGCAGCCGGTCGCGCAGGAACTCCAGCACCTCGGCCTTCACCTGAGCGTTGGGCGTGCGCTTCTTCGCGTTCGCCAGGACGGGCTCCAGCAACGTGAGCGACTCGTCGAGCGCCGCCGCGAGCGAGAACCGGTAGCCACGGCCGATGACGAGGTTGATGACCGCGATCGCCGCGCGACGGAGCGCAAACTCGTCCTTCGCCCCCGTCGCCTTCTTCCCAATCGCGAACAACCCACACAGCGAATCGATCCGCTCGGCGAGCCCGATGAGCGCGCCCTCGTCCTTCGTGGGCAGCCCGTCGGTGGCGCCTCTGGGCAGGTAGTGCTCGAAGACCGCGAGGCCGACGGCCTCGGGCTCCTTCGCGAAGCGTGCGTACTCACGGCCCATCACGCCCTGCAGCTCGGGGAACTCGCCCACCATGCCCGTCTCGAGATCGCACTTCGCGAGGAAGGACGCGCGCTCGATGGTGGCGACGTCACCCTTCCCCGTGGCCTTCGCGAGGAACAGCGCGAGCGCGGTCATGCGATCGGACTTCTCGGCCATCGAGCCCAGCCCCTGCACCCAGTTGCGGCGCGCGAGCTTCGGCCGGCGATCCTGCAGCGGGGCCTTGCGGTCCTCGTCGAAGAAGAAGCGTCCATCGGTCAGCCGCGCGCGCAGCACGCGCTCGTAGCCCTTCACCGACAAGGCCTCGTCCTTCACCGGCGTGTTCGACACGGCGATGAAACGCGGGAGCAGCTTCCCGCTTGCGTCGGTCAGGGAGAAGTAGCGCTGGTGGCTCTTCATCTCCTGAATGAGGACCTCGGGCGGAAGGTCGAGGTGGCGCGCCTCGAAGGTGCCCACCACCGGGCTGGGCAGCTCGACCAGGTTGAGCACCTGATCGACCAGCGCCTCGTCGGAGATCAACGTGCCGCCGGCCTTCTGTGCCGCGGCCGACAGGCGCTCCACCAGCATCGCGCGGCGCTTGTCGAGCGAGGCCACCACGTGCGCCTTCTCGAGCGTCGCCTCGTACGTCGCAGGCTGCTCCAGGGTGATCCACCCACTCGACAGGAACCGATGCCCGCGCGTCTGGCGGCCGCTCTTCACGTCGGCGAACACCACCGGCACGACCTCTGCCCCAAAGAGCGCGACGATCCACTGAAGCGGACGGCCGAAGGCCTGCTCGACGTCACCCCAGCGCATCGACTTCGGGAACTGGAGCTTCTTGACACACGCGTTCAAGACGTCCGGGAGCAGCTCGATGGTGCGGCGGCCCTTCTCCTCGACGTCGGCGGCCAGGTACTCGCCCTTCGCCGTCGACACGCGCTTGAGTTTCTCGACCGGGAGCTTCACCGACTCCGCGAACTTGATCGCCGGGACCTTCGGCTTCCCGTCGGCCTCGAACGCAGCCTTCACGGACGGTCCCTGGACCTCCTTCACGACGTCGTCGGTCTTCTCGATCAGCCCGTCGACCAGCAGCGCCAGGCGACGTGGACTTCCAAAGCGCCGAATCGTCCCGTGGCCGACGCGCGCGGCGAGGCACTGCTCCTTGAAGAGCCGCTCGAGTTCCTCGAGGGCGGGCACCACGAAGCGGGCTGGCAACTCCTCGCTGCCGAGCTCGAAGAGCAGCTCAGCCACGGGCGGCCTCCTTCTCGTCCTTCTTCTGCAGGTTCACCGTGCTCCAGTACTCCGAGGCCTTCTTGCCCTCGAGCAGCGGGAGCTGTTCGCCCACCGTCCAGCTCGTCTTGCACAGCGGATAGCCAAGGCGCTCGCGCATCTGCAGGTAGCCCTCGGCGCACAGGCGCGCGTTGTCACGGACCCGCTTGATGAAGAGCGCGCGATCGGACACCGAGATGGCGCCGCGCGCGTCGAGCAGATTGAAGGTGTGGCTGCACTTGAGCGCGAAGTCGTACGCGGGGATTGGCAGCTGCTTGTCGACGATGAGCCGCTTGCACTCCTTCTCGTAGCTGTCGAAGAGCGTGAAGAGCTGCTCGGCGTCCGAGGCCTGCATCGCGTAGGTCGACATCTCGACCTCGTTCGCGTGGAACACCTCGCGGTACTTCACGCCCTTGACCCATTCGACGTCGAACACGTTCTCGACGCCCTGGAGGTACATCGCGATGCGCTCGAGCCCGTACGTCAGCTCGGCCGCCACCGGCTTGCAGTCGAAGCCGCCGCACTGCTGGAAGTAGGTGAACTGGGTGATCTCCATCCCGTCACACCAGACCTCCCAGCCCAGTCCCCAGGCGCCCAGCGTCGGCGATTCCCAGTCGTCCTCCACGAAGCGGATGTCGTGGGCCATCGGGTCGATGCCGAAGGCCTTGATGGAGTCGAGGTAGAGCTCCTGCACGTTCTTCGGCGCGGGCTTGAGGATCACCTGGAACTGGTGGTGCTGGAACAACCGGTTGGGGTTCTCTCCGAAGCGGCCGTCGGCAGGCCGGCGGGAGGGCTGCACGTAGGCGACGTTCCAGGGCTCGGGGCCCAGCGCGTGGAGAAACGTGTACGGGGCCATCGTGCCGGCGCCGACCTCGAGGTCGTAGGACTGCGTCACGATGCAGCCGAGCTTCGCCCAGTGGTTCTGGAGCGAGAGGATCAAGTCCTGAAAGTACATGGCGGCGGCACCCTATATGCCGGCCTGTCGCGGGGCGAGGACAACGAACGGCACCCGCTGGAGGGTCAGGGCGCGAGCGGCAACGAGCCGACGTCGATGCGCAGATCCTCGGTCTTGCCCGCCGCGATGGTGACCGAGAGCGTGCGGTTCCTGGAGTCGCCGTCGACGATGCGCAGCGCGTGGGTGCCGGTGTCGAGGGGCAGCTTCACGAAGGGTGTGGCGCCGAGCTGCGTTTTACCGAGGAAGACGTTGGCCGACGAGGGGTTCACCGTGCGCAGCGTGAGGTAGCCGACTTCGGCGGCGCGGGCGCTCCGGGTGTCCTTGACGACCTGCACGTCGCCTTCGCCGGGCGCGCGCTTCTTGCCGCCGGCCTTCTTGCGCTCCTCCTTCTCGGCGAGCGCACCCTTCAGATCGTTGATCTGCTTCTGGAGGTCGTCGATCTTCTTCGCGTTCTGCTCGGTGTTCGTCTTCGACTGCTTCGCCTCGATCTTGAGCTGGCGCTGCTCTTCCTCGAGCCGGTCGAGCTGTTGGATCTGCGCCATGATCTCCTGGAGCAGCTGCAGCCGCTCGGGATCGTTCGCCGCGTCTTCGGTCTCCTTCTGACGGGCCTTCTCCTCGGCTTCGCGCGCCTCCTGCGCCTGCTTCTCGAGCAGCCACGAGGGCACGTTCACCGGCTTGGCGGTGCCATCCAGGGCGATGGGCTTGGGGCCGGTGTCGACGACCTGCACGGGCTCCTCGGGCGTTGCCAGCGGGCCCTTCGTCACCGCCCAGACGCCACCTCCGAGGATGCCGAGGAGAATGACGACGCCGATGACGAGGCCCACGCTGCTGCCGCCGCTCTTCGGAGGCTTCGAGGCCTGCGCGGTGGGGCGCTGCGGCTCGACCGTGACGGGCGCCACGCCCGACTTCGAGCGCGGCGGAATGGTGGCGTTGGTGTCGGGCACCTGCGGCAGGCGCGCCTTCGACTTCTTCGCCGTCACCTCGTCGTCGACCTCCACCGGCGGGAGGGAGCGGCGGGACTCTCCGACCTTCGGCAGTGAGCGAGATGACTTCGGCCCGCTCGTCACCGGCGGGAGCTTCATGCTCGACTGCGAAGCCTTCACCTTCGGCAACCGCTGGCTCGATGGCGTCCCGCCGCGCGAGAGCCCCGGGCGCGGCGCGGGCGTGGCGGTGTTCTTGAGGCCCGCGCCGTCGGTCACCTTCTTGCGGCCGCCCGACGGCTGCTCCGAGTCGTCCTGCTTGAGGCCCTCGATGGCGCGCGAGAGGCTCGAGACGTCCTTGGCTTCGTTGGCGAGGTCGAGCACCGACCGCGTGAGCGCGATCTTGTCCTCGAAGAGCTGCTTCATGAACTCGGCGACCTGCTCCTCTTCGAACATCTCGGGGCACGACTGCTCGATCGCGCGCGCGAACTCCTTTCCGGTGGAGAAGCGGCGATCGCGGCTCTTCTCGAGCCCCTTGAGCACGACGGCCGAGAACGCCTCGGGGACGTACTGGTTCACCCCGGAGGGCGAGGGCGCGTCGAACTCGACGATCTTCAGCATCATCCCCGCGTCGGAGGGCGCGGTGAACAGCCGCTCGCCGCACAGCATCTCGTGCAGCATCACCGCGGTGGCGAAGAGAT
Source organism: Myxococcaceae bacterium (assembly GCA_044352295.1). Lineage (GTDB taxonomy): Bacteria > Myxococcota > Myxococcia > Myxococcales > Myxococcaceae > Xiheimicrobium. The sequence goes on along the minus strand of JBILEB010000019.1, from coordinate 24,102 downwards.
CGGCCCGGCCGTCGAGCGTCTCGTTCTTCACCTGCTCGGGCGCCATGTAGCCCGAGGTGCCCTTCACGATGCCGACCTGCGTGCGGTTGAGCCGGCCCTTCGCCTTGGCGATGCCGAAGTCGATCACCTTCACGTCGCCGGAGTACGTGATCATCACGTTCTTCGGGCTCACGTCGCGATGCACGACGGGCAGCGCCTGGCCGGTGGAAGGATCGACGAAGTGGTGCGCGTAGTGGAGGGCCAGCGCGGTGTCGCGAACCACCCGGGCCGCGAAGCCCACCGGAATCGCGACCTCCCGCTTGGCGGCGCGCTTGAGCACCTGCTCGAGGTTCTGACCGGCGAGGAACTCCATCGCCAGGTACAGCTCGCCGCCGTCTTCGCCGAGATCGAAGACCTGGCCGATGTTCGCGTGACTGAAGGCCGCCGTGATGCGCGCCTCGTCGAGGAACATCTTCACGAAGGCTTCGTCCCGCTTCACGTCGGGGAGGATCTGCTTGAGCGCGACGAACTTCTTGAAGCCTCCCGGGCCAGGAAGAAAGGCGAGGTAGAGCTCGGCCATGCCGCCCATCGAGAGGCGGGTGAGGATCTCGTACTTTCCGATGCGCCGGCCCCGGTCGAAGTCCGAAGCGGCGTTGGCCGAACCCATGAGAGGTCGGAGGCTAGCACGCCGCCGGCCCGACCCAAGCCAGCCCTAGAGACCTTCGCGCCAGAAGGTGTATGGACGAACGGAGGCGCAGGTCGATGCCGCGCCGTACTGACCGGCCGTGACGTTCCAGAAGCGGTAGCGCTTGGTGCCGACGGTGAGGGAGTCGAGCTTGCCGGGCTCCACGGCGACGGACGCGGTTCCGTTCGACAGCGTCTGTTTTGCGTAGACGAACTTTCCGCAGGTCGCGTCGATGCGACAGCCCAGCGCTTCGGTCTGTTGGGTGACGGTGAAGGGCGCGAGATCGGCGGGCGTGAGCGTCAGGGCGGTCGCGTCGAGCGCCGAGTCCGCCGCGAACACCAGCTCGTTCGTCGTCGCGTTGCGCAAAGTGACACCGCGCCACGTCCGGCGGTCCTCGGTGCGCTCCGATATGAGCACCCGCAGCTCGGTGTTGGTCTGCAGCGAGGGCCCGCCGAGGCCGCCCGGGAGCTTGATGTCGACCCGCCCGGAGCCGCTCGGGCTCGAGAGCGTCACCTGGAGCACCTCGCCGCTGAACTGCGACGCCGTCAGCCGGCCGGAGCCCGTGTTCAGCACCCGGCCGCCGTCTGCCTCGCGCGCCTGCGTGAAGAAGCCCATGTTGCTGAAGGTGATGAAGAGCTCGCCCTGGGGCGGAAACGAATTGGCAGGACACCCCGCCGTGCAGGAGCCGCTCAGACACAGCTCGTCCCGCCCGCGGCAGTCCGCCGTCGTCATGCAGTCGGCGCCACGCGCGGGGCTGATCTCGACCACACCCTGCTGCGGCTGGAACTGGCGCGTCACGCAGGTCTGCAGCTCGGGCTGGGGGAAGACCGCCGAGAACCGGCCGCCGTCCGCGGGCGCCGAGACGCCATCGAGCTGATTCACGAAGCACAGCTGCAGCTGGAACGTCTCGTCCGGGGGTGCGTTCTCGGGCACCAGGCAGACCTGCCCGCACGAGAAGCCGGCGACCTGAATCACCCCGTCCCATGACCGCTCGGCCTGCCCGTTCGGGGGAATGGCGAGGGCGGTGTCGGTGATCCCTCCGTCGGGGCACTGGCAACTGCGTTCGCAGATGCGATCGCAGGTCTGGCACTCGCAGGGGAGGTCATCGAATGCGAACCACTGGCCGTTCACGTTGCGTTGGATGGTCAGGCCGAGCTGGCTCTTCGTGTCGCGCACCAGCAGGCCGTCACGCGTGGTGTTCTTGATGCGCAGGGTGACCGGCGTCGGCGTCGGCGGCGCGCAGCGACAGCCGGAGACCCCGACGAGCACCGCCAGCAGTGGCAGAAAAGCGCGCATCCGTGACGCGGGTGTCGTAGGCATCGCAGCTACCTTACGCAATGGGCTGAAGGAAACGAGGGAGTTGCGCGTCATGTCTTGCGCTTGCATGAGCTGGCCGTGGTCCTTCATCGTGTGATGCACGCCATGCGCCGCGCCCTCCCCTTTCTGTTGCTCCTCATGGCCGGCTGCGATCGCGTCGGTCGTGAGAATGGGCGCACCAGCGCGGTGCCCGAGGTCGCCCCGCCGCGACTGTCGCCCGTCGAGGTGAAGCCGCCGCGCATCGAACGCAACACGGTGGGCCGGGTGAAGGTGGTCGATCCGCCGCGGGTCGACGCCACGCAGATCGATCTCCTCCGACAGGCCGACGGCGTCGTCGACATCTTGTGGGTGATCGACGACTCCGGCTCGATGGTGAACGAGCGGCGCCGGCTCGTCGGCAACTTCAACCGCTTCGTGCAGGAATTGGTGGCCCTGCGCGTCGACTTCCAGATGGGCGTCATCTCGATCGTGTCGAACGACGGCGGGCGGCTGCGCGGCATGCCGGCCATCATCACCAACCGCACGCCGGAGCCGCGGGCGGTGTTCGAGCGCAACACCACCTTCATGGCGAACCGCTCGCGCTGGGAGCAGGGGCTGCGCATGGCCCAGTTCGCGCTCTCGCCGCCGCTCATCTCTCCGGCCCAGCCGAACGCGGGCTTCCTTCGCCCCAACGCAGCGCTGGCGGTCATCGTCGTCACCAACGAGGACGACTCGAGCTTCGGGCCCAGCGAGTACTACGGGCGCGTGTTCCGCGGCCTCAAGGGCAAGGGCAACGAGAACCTGGTGAGCTTCTCGGTCATCGGCGGGCCGGTGCCCAACGGGTGCGTGCCGCCCGGAGAGGCGCAGCTGTACGGCAGCCTCGCCGAGGCGAGCTTCCGGTACACCGAGGTGGCCACGCGCACCGGTGGGATCGTGGGCAGCATCTGTGACGCGAGCTTCGAGCAGACGCTGGTCCGCATCGCGCAGGCGCTCAACACGCTCAAGCGCGTCTTCCCGATGACGCTGCCGCCGATCGTCTCGTCGATTCGGGTCACCGTCGTCGACGGCGCGTCCTCGGCGGTGATTCCCCAGGACGACGTGACCGGCTGGCAGTACCGCGTCGACACGAACTCCGTCGTCTTCCTCGGCACCTACGTGCCTCCGCCAGGCTCCACCGTGCGCATCGAGTACGCGTTTGCCCGCCCATGAGTGATCTGCGCCTCGTCATCGTGGTGATGGTGGGCTTGTTCGCCGCGGCCTGTTCGCGCACGGCGCTCAACGGTGAGTGCCCCAATGGCTACGCGTTCGATCCAATCGACGCGAAGTGCATCTGCTCCACCGACGAGGGCTGCCCGACCGGCCACGCCTGTGAAGAGGGCCAGTGCGTGTGCCGCAACACGGCGTGCTGCCCCGAAGGCTACGAGTACTCGGGCGACGCCGAGTCGTGCGTGTGCCGCGACTCGAAGTGCTGCCCGGTCGATCACCGGTGGCTCGCCGACGAGCGGCGGTGCGTGTGCGACGCCGAAGACTGCTGCCCGGACGGCTACCGCTACGACGACATGGCGCGCGCGTGCGTGTGCGACGGCGATGGGTGCTGTCCCCAGGGCTTCACCTTCGACGAGATGCGCCAGACGTGCCGATGCGCGAGCGACGGTTGCTGCCCCGAAGAGTACCGGTACGACCCCCGTTCCCGAGACTGTGTGTGCGCGCGCACCGACTGCTGCCCGCCGAACCACGTCTACAACGTGTCCATCGGGGCCTGCGTGTGTGTGGGCGACATGTGCTGCCCGCCCGGGTTCCGGAAGGCGACCGATGGCTCCGAGCGCTGCGTGTGTCAGTCGAACGCGTCGTGCCCGATGGGGCAGTTCTGCGACATGGCCTCCGGTGGGTGCCGCTGCACGAGCAGCGCGAACTGTCCGTCGGGCAACTTCTGCAACCCCCTGGGCTTCTGCCAGTCGTTCGCCTCGTGCACCTCGAACCTCGACTGCCCCAGCGGCACCTTCTGCGACACCACCACGACCCGGTGCATTCCCGATGGACCGTGCACGCTCGACGAGCACTGCGCCTTCAGCAGCGTGTGCAACGCCCAGACGCTGGCGTGCCGGGTTGGCTGCCGCTCCGATGGAGACTGCGCCGTCGCCAGCGGCGCGACCACGACCGGTCCCCGCCTCGCCTGCGTCAACGGCCAGTGTGCGCCCTCCTGCCGGGACAACGACGGCTGCCCCGCGAACCAGTTCTGCGACAAGACCAACGGCACCTGCTTGAGCCGCGGCGGCCGGGTCGACTGCAACCGCTGCAGCGCCACCATGACGTGCGGGCCGCAGATGACGGCGCGGTGTTTGTCCTTCGTCACGGAAGGCCAGCAGGAGTCCTTCTGCGGGATGATCTGCCAGAACGACGATGACTGTCCCTCGGGCTTCGACTGTGGCGGGGTGATCTTCGCGTGCCGCGGGGGCGGCGTGTGCGAGCCGGTGCCAGGGCAGACCATCACCTGCCGCGCCTTCCAGGTGGAGAACGAAGAGGGCGATCAGTTCTTCTGCGCGGGGACGAACAACCTCCCGCACGTCTACTTCCGGGCGTGCGCGCCGAAGTCCGGGTTCTGCCCCGCGACCGCCGCGCCGTAGCGTTCGCATCGAGGAACTTCCGTTTCAACCAGACTTCCGGGCTACACCACGCCGGTACACGTCCTGGCTCGACCAGCCTGAGGCCTTCGCCAGTTCGGTCGAGAGCGTCTTGAGCCGTTCCCCGCGTGCCAGCCCCGCATCGAGCGCGGCGAGGAGCTCCGCTTCCGTCCATCGCGCGGCCACTCCGCGGCCTTCCACGAGGACGACCACCTCGCCCAGCACCTCGCGCGCCGCCAGCGTGGCTTCCAGGGACGACAACGGCGCGCGCAGGAACTCCTCGTGCATCTTGGTCAGTTCACGCGCCACGCAGGCACGGCGATCGCCGAGGGCCTCGCGGAGTACGGCCAGGGTGTCCACGACCCGCCGTGGGGACTCGTAGAGCACCAGCGTGGCGGTCAGCCCGGCCACCTCGTCCAGCATCGCGCGGGCCTCGCTCGCCGTTCGCGGCAGGAACCCCAGGAAGTGGAACCGCGAGGTCGGAAGGCCCGAGGCGGACAGGGCGGCGATGACGGCACTGGCGCCCGGAATCGGCACCACGCGCACGTTGGCCGCCACGCACTCGGCCACCAGCCGCTCGCCGGGGTCGCTGATGGCCGGGCTCCCCGCGTCCGAGATGAGAGCGAGGCTGGCGCCGGCGGTGAGCTTTTCGACGAGCGCGTCGGCGCGAGCCCCTTCCGCGAAGGCCGGTAGGCTCGTGGTCGGCGTCGAGATGCCGTTCGCATCGAGCAGCACCCGCGAGTGGCGAGTGTCTTCACAGGCGATCAGATCGACCGAGCGCAGCACCTCGATCGCCCGCGCAGACAGATCGCCCAGGTTCCCGATGGGGGTCGCGACGAGGTACAGCGTGGCAGGTTCGACGGCAGACACGAGCCGTCCTTATCGCACCTTCAGAAGCCTGCCTCGAACGCGTCGGGGATGATCTCGACCCGCCCGGCCCTCCCGCGGCCGACGACCGAGGCGACGTCGAATTGGATGGCGCGTTCCATGAGCCGGTGTCGCTGCAGGTACTGGAGCGCCGCGAGGATCACCTTGCGCTGCTTGCTGCGGCCCACGGTGAGCGACGGGTCGCCCCAGAGGTCCGTAGCCCGCATGCGCACCTCGACGAAGGCGAGCTGGTGGTGCCGCTCGGCCACGATGTCGACCTCTCCCCGGCGGGAGAGCACGTTGCGATCTCTCACCCGCCAGCCCGACCGCTCGTAGTGTTCCACGACGAGTGCCTCGGCTTCATCGCCCACCGAGCGGCGGGTCCTGGTTGGTTCGAGCATGGCGACGGTATCGCACGCAGGGCTGACACCGCTCAGCTTCTCCAACTATTTCAGGGCGTTGAGAAGCTCGAGCGGCGACTCGATGACCCGCTGCGCGCCGGCCCCGAGCAGCTCGTCGCGATCTCGGAAGCCCCACAGGCACCCCACCCGCTGCATGCCCGCGTTCACGGCGGTCTTCATGTCGACGGCGGTGTCTCCGACGAAGCAGATCTTCGCGGGGAGCACGTTGAGGGCCAGGGCGACCTCGAAGGCTGCGGTCGGATCCGGCTTGCGGGGCACGCCTTCTCGCTCGCCACGCACCTCGACGAAGGGCCAGGCGCCCAAGCGCTGCTGCACCAACGCCTTCGTGAAGTCGTCGCGCTTGTTCGACAGCACGGCCATCGGCACCTTCGCGGCGGTGAGCGCGTTCAGCAGCTCGACGACCCCGGGGTACGGCTGGGTGTGCGCGTGATCGATGACGCCGTAGTGCCGCCGGTAGCCGTCGATGATGCCCTTGAGCACCTCGGGCCGGGACTCGGGCGCCGCCGCCTTCGCCACCATCATGTCCACGCCCTCACCCACGAACTGCCGGTACGCCGCGATGGGGTGCGTCGGACGGCCCGCGTCCGCGAGCGCGAGGTTCATTGCCTCGCCCAGATCGCGCAGCGAGTCCGCCAGCGTCCCGTCGAGGTCGAAGATGACGGCCTGGAATGGGAGCGACACCGTCAGACCGCTCCAGAGCCCGGCTCGCGCACGTTCAGCAGCACCGCCTGACGCACCAGAGAGCTCAACACGTTCTCTCGCAGCTCCTCGAAGGTCGTCACCGAGACCGTCGCGTCGTCCGCGAGCACGCCGGCGGGGGCCTCGAGCCGATCGGCTTTCATGAACCGCACCCGCACGACGCCTTCAGCCGTCTCGATGCGCGCGAAGAGGCCGTTGACGTCGTAGGCGGGGCCCGAGGCATCGAGCAGCTCCACCGCCTCGGGCGCGGCCGCCCGCACGAGCTTGCGCAGCCGGTTCACCAGCGGAACCACCGGAGGAGGCAGGCTGCGCACGTAGCCCTCGATCTCCGGGAGCGCAGGCAGCGTCACCGACGGGCGCCTGGCGACCTTTCGGGGCGCTGGCTTTGGTCGGCGAGCCGCCTGCTTCGCGACGGGCTTCACCGGCTTGCGGGCCGCTGGCTTCGAGGGCCGAGCCACCTTCTTCGCCGGGGCCGCCTTCGCGCCTTTCTTCCCCGGGCGCTTCGACGTCGCGCGCCTGGCCTTCCCTGCTCCGCTCCGCTTCGTCGTCTTTCTGGCCACCATGAGAAAAAACGCTACCCGCCGAGGCGAGCCGGATCATGCGAATTCGTGCGGGTGGGACGTGGACCCTTGCGCTCGCCTCGCCGCGGTGCGAGGCACCGTTCATGTCCACCCTGACGATCACCATCTGGTCCGACTACGTCTGACCGTGGTGCTACATCGGCCTCGGCGAGGTCGAACGCCTCAAGACGACCTGGGACTTCACCGTCGACTGGCGGCCTTTTCTGCTCCGCCCCGAGACCCCCGACGAGGGCTTGCCCCTGCCGGACCGCATCCGCGCGTTCATGGCGGATCCGAACAACCCGCTTTCGATGCGCGCCCGGCAGCTCGGGCTGTCGATGGTGACCACCCGCGAGTTGATCCCTTCCACGCGACGCGCCCACCAGGCCGCCGAATGGGCCCGCAGCCAGGGGAAGTTCGACCCGTTCCACCATGCCCTGCTCCAGCGGTACTGGACCGGCGGTGAGAACATCCACGAGTTCGCGGTGTTGAGGGCCGCCGCCGCCGATGCGGGACTCGATGGAGCCACGCTCGAGCACGAGGTCGCTTCGGGCCGCTGGAAGGACGCGATGGAAACCGGCTTGCGGGCGGCGCAGGACGTTGGCGTCACCGCGGTCCCGACCTTCATCATCGGCAACCGCTTCGTGGTGCAAGGCGCGCAGGAGGGCCGCGTCTTCGCACAGGCCTTCGAGCGGCTGGGCTTTTCACCGCGTTAACCCTGCCGGCTGACGTCGACGACGAGGGTGTCGGCGATCAGATCGTGCAGGCAGCGCTGCTCGACGCCGAAGATGAACGCCGCGTCGACGAGGCCGATGAGCCCGCACATCTGCGAGGCCACATGCGGCACCACGTTCCGCAGGAGCACCAGTCGCCAGAGGTCCACCGGGCTCCCGTCGAGGCGCACGACCTTCAGCTTGAAGAGCTTCTTGCCGACCGACTGCCCGTACTTGAGCTGCATGAGGACCTGCACGGCCCCGCCCACGACAATCCCGCCGAAGACCGCCAGGATCGCGAGCAGCCCCACCAGCGCGTCTCCGTCATCCGAGCGGGAACCCGACGGCGAGGTGAGCGCGCCGATCACCCCCACGCCCATCGCCCCCACGATCATTGGCGCGAACACCACCATCGTGTCGACGAAGTTGGCGAAGAAGCGCGAGCCTCGTGAGCCGAGCGGCAGGGGTGTGGCCCGACACCTCGCGCAGAAGGCCTCGGAGCCTTGCCACGAGAGGCAGCTCCCACAGGCGAAGCTGCCGCAGCGACTGCAGATGGCCGTGGCCCCGACCTCCGGATGCACGGCGCACAGGGCGCCCAGTGGAACCTGCACGGGGAATTCCTTTCGTGAATTCGAAGGCTTCGGAGTGTCGCCCGGGGCCCCCTTTCCGGCCAAGCGCCAACCAGCTAGACGCGGCGCAGCATTCGATTTTCAAGAGGCCGGCCGTGATTCCTCCCGTCAGTTCACTCCCTGTTCGCCGCTTCCACCTGGCCAGCGGCGATCCGTCGTTTCATGTGGAGCGCGCCGGCGCGGGGCGGTTCCTGCTGTCGGGTGAGGTGAGTCAAGAGCCGACCAGCTCGCTGGACGTCGAGACGCCATCATCGGAGTTCGAGGTGCCGCTCGCCACGCACAGCCACGCGGAGCACGCGGTCGCGCAGCTCCGTCTCGCGCTGCCCCGGGACGTGGCGATGCAGGTCCGGGAGCGGTTCGGCGGGCTCGAGGTCTCGCTGACCGAGGCGCTCGTACCGGCGGCAAAGCCTCCGCGGCTGCGGGTGTTCTCGACCGATCTCGTGCAGCGCATCGCTCAGCTCGACGAGAACCGGATCGAAGTGCGTGGCTCGGTCGGCGCAGACGCCCACCTCACCATTCTGTGCGACGCGCGACGGGTCACCATCGCGGTGACGAAGGGCTTGTCGGCGACGGGCACGGCGGTGCGGCTGGCGGCGTCGGTGCCGCATGGCTACCGGGCGCTCGCAGATGGCGCCGTCGTCAGCGTGTGGAAAGACGCGGACTTCTTCTCGATGGTGGCGTGATGGCCCCGGCCGGCAAGAGCTGATTCGTCTTTCGTCTCTGGCCGACCTCGACGAGGAGGCGCTGCTCCGGGTGCTCGAGCACGCGCTGCGTCGCAGCGGCGCGTTCGGCGTCTGACCAACGCTCGCCATTCACGTCCGTCGACCGTTGGAGCTCAAGGTGTCATGAATCGGCGCCTTGCAGGCGCCCTCGCGTGTTCGAGAGACTCTTCAGCTCACGCTGTTGGGGGAGAGCACATGACGACCTGGTACCTGAAGGACGCCCGCGGCAACGAAGTCGGCCCGCTCTCACGGGAGGTGGCGGTCGATCTGATGCGCTCGCGGCCCGGCGTGTTCCTCCACGCCTCGCACGACCGGGTGACCTGGCAGCCGGTGCGCGGGGCGGCCGTGCAGGCGATCGTCACGAGCGAGGCGCCTGGCGCCCGGCAGGCCCGTGAGCAGGCCGAGGCCCAGCGCGCGATGCTGGAGCTGGACCGTTTCCAGGAGCTGGCGCCACATCACCTCTTCGGCGTGCCAAAGACCGCGAACGCCCGCGACTTCCGCCAGGGCTTCCTCACGCTCGCCAAGCGCTACCACCCGGGCCGTTTGCCGCGTGACGCCTCGCCGGAGCTCGTGAAGGCCAACATGGCGGTCTACCAGTTCCTCACGGAGCGCATTCAGCAGGTGGAGGCGCAGCTCGCGAGCGCGGTGTTCGACGCCAGGCCACCGAGCCCCTCGGCCCCACGTCCTGTCGGCCCTTCGACCCTCCCGACCTGGCAGCTCGACGTGCTGCGCCTGCGGCAGGAGCCCCACCAGGTGACGGCGGCGTTCTCGGTGACGCGGCAGACCGCCTTCGTCTTCTCCGCCCATCGGCTCATGAACCTCACGACGAGCTCGGTCTTCTTCCCGATCATCCCCCCGCTCGCGCTCGGCACGCGGCTCGGGCTCACCTTCGACTTCGAAGAGGCCAATCGCCGCATCGGGACGCGCGGCGCCGTGGCGTTGGAGAGCGCGACAGCAGATCAGACGCTCCGCGGCTTCGGCGTCCGGCTGGACCTGACCGCGGAAGACAAGGGCTTCATGTTGCGCGAGAGCCAACGGCTGATGAGCGCGCCCCGCTGAGCGCTTCGCGGCCTCACTCGGGGCGATCGAGCGCCAGGTACAGCTCGTCGAGCTGACGTTTGAGCTCGAAGCTCTTCCAGGCGTTGAGCGCCGAGACGCCCACCCGCACCACCGCCATCCACCACGGCTCTCCACCAACCACCGGCACCACCACGCCGCACAGGCAGACGGCGGTCGCGATCAGCGAGAGCGAGGTGGCCCGCCGTTGCCAGACCGCCGGCGCGATCGCGAGATGCACCAGGCCCAGGATGCCCGCCGCCGCGGAGCGCCGAAGGTCCGAATCGAGCACCGTGCGGTCGAGCTCCTGCCAGAGCGCGAAGCCGATCAGCGCGACACCGGCGAGCGCGGTGAACAGCCCCACGTCGCGCGCGGCCTCGGCGATGCGAGCCGGCGCGTTGAGACGTCGGCAGGCTGGGCAGACGCCTCCGTGCGAGAGGCAGATCGTGCAGGAGGGCTGGCGACACTGCGTGCACGTGCCCTGCGCCTTCGCGCGAGGGTGGATCGCGCAGGTCGTCGGCTCGGCTTCGGCCATCGCCAGGGCCTGGAGGGCCTGCGCCTGGCCGTCGGTCGATCGATCGGAGAGATCGAGGCGCCTGCGGGGGCGGGCCGCGAGGGGGGCCGCGGTGGAAGTCTGGGGTGCCCTGGGCGCCGCGCGCCGCGTGCCGTAGCAGGTGGGGCAGACCTCATCGGCCGGTGACACGGACGAACCGCAGAACGGACAGGCCTCCACGGCCGAGCACCGTACCACTCACGCTCGTCAGCGCCCCATGGGCGTCAGCATCGAGCCAGAGAGCGCCGCGGTTTCAGCGGCGATGATGCACCCGACCCGCGCGACGAGCATGGCCCCCCGCCCGAAGCGGACCTAAATCGCCAGCCATGACGCTCAGCCGACGAGATTTCCTCACCTCCACAGGCCTCACGGCAGCCGCTGTACTCTCGGGCCGCACAGGCCTCGCCGACGCGCGCGGCCTCGTGATGGACACCGTGCTCCTCGCGGTGGTGGACGCGGCGCTCTCGACGGCAAAGGCCCAGGGTGCGACGTACGCCGATGTGCGCATTCACCGACGGCGGGAAGAGAACGTGTCGGTCCGCGACGATCACCCGGCCGGCACGAGCGACAGCGAGCGGTACGGAGTCGGCGTCCGGGTGCTGAAGGACGGCGCGTGGGGTTTCGCCTCGACGTCACGGGTCGACCCCTCCGAGGTGCAGCGGGTGACGCGTTCCGCCCTCGCCATCGCCACGGCACAGGCCTCGCTGCGGCTGCGGCCCGTCGAGCTGGCGCCCACGCCCGCGCACGTGGACGTGTGGCAAACGCCGCTCGAGAAAGATCCGTTCAAGATCCCGGTGGCGGACAAGCTCGACCTGCTGCTGGCCATCTCCACCACGCTGCGCAAGCAGACCGTCACGGCGTTCTCCGAGGTCTCGCTCTCGTCACGGCTCGAATGGAAGCTCTTCGCGAGTACCGACGGCGCGCTCATCGAGCAGTCGATCACCCGCATCGGGCCCTCGTACGCCGTCACCCTCGTGAAGGACGGCGACTTCGTGCAGCGCGGGTGGGACGGACAGGCGATGCAGGCCGGGTGGGAATACCTCGCCACCTCGCGCTTCGTGGAAGACGCCGAGAAGGTCGCCGAAGACGCGCGCGAGAAGCTCGCCGCCGCGCCGGTCGAGCCGGGTCGGAAGGATCTCATCCTGTCCCCCGAGAACCTGTGGCTCACCATTCACGAGTCCGTCGGGCACCCCACCGAGCTCGACCGCGCGCTCGGCGACGAAGCCAACTTCGCGGGCACCAGCTTCGCGACGCCGGACAAGCTGAAGACGCTCCAGTACGCCGCGCCGATCGTCACGCTCTACGCGGACAAGACGACGCCGGGTGGCCTGGCGACCTGCGGCTACGACGACGACGGCGTGAAGACCGGCCGGTGGAACCTGGTCGAGCAGGGCCGCTTCGTGGGCTACCAGACGACGCGCGAGCAGGCCGGGTGGATCGGCGAGAGCGCCTCGCGTGGCTGTTCCTACGCGCAGGATCACGCGTCGGTGCCCTTCCAGCGAATGCCGAACGTGTCGCTGGCACCGTCGACGAAGGCGCTCGGCGTGAAGGACCTCATCGCGGCCACCGATGACGGCGTCTACGTGCTGGGCGACGGGAGCTGGTCGATCGATCACCAGCGCTACAACTTCCAGTTCACCGGCCAGATGTTCTACGAGGTGAAGAAGGGCAAGGTGACGCGCGCGCTGCGAGACGTCGCCTACCAGTCGAACACCCTCGAGTTCTGGAACGCGTGCGATCTGATCGGCGGCGCGCAGGAATGGCGGCTGGGCTCGGCCTTCGATGACGGCAAAGGCGAGCCGGCGCAGTCGAACCCGGTGAGCCACGGCTGCCCACCCACCCGGTTCAAGAAGATCTCGGTGCTCAACACCCGCGCGAAGAAGGGAGCCTGAGCCATGCCTCTCTCGGAGCGACAGCTCACGCAGACGCTGCAGCAGGTCCTGGGCCTCGCCCGCAAGCTCGAGCCGAAGGCGCAGGTCTTCGTCTCGCTCGACTCGGCCCGTCAGGCGCACGTGCGCTTCTCGCGAAACGAGGTGACGACTTCGGGAGAGGTCGACCAGGGAACCCTCTCGGTGACGATCCTCCTCGGGCAGAAGGCCGCGACCAGCACCAGCAACCAGACCGACGACGCTTCCATGCGCACGCTCGTGGAGCGCACCGTGCGGCTCGCGCGTCTGGCGCCGGACGACCCCGAGCTGATGCCGGTGCTGGGGCCGCAGGTGTCGCCGCGCAACGCAGCCGCGTTCGATCCCGCCATCGACGCGCTCGACGCGAAGGGCCGGGCGGGCATCGTGCGTGGCGCGCTGGAGCCAGGACGTGAGCTGCGGCTCAACACGGCCGGCTTCTTCGCCACCTGGAGCGGGCTCATCGGCAAGGCCTCCTCGGCGGGGCTGCTCCACGTGCACCCGGCGACCGGCGTGCAGTTGTCGGTGACGGCACGAACGCCGTCGGCCACCGGCTCCGGGCGAGGGCAGTTCCACGCGCGGCGACTGGCGGGCCTCGATGGTCGCGCCGTCTCAGAGCGTGCGTGCACCACCGCGAAGGCCAGCGAGAACCCGAAAAAACTCGAGCCTGGACGCTACACCGTCATCCTCGAGCCGGCCGCGACCGCCTCGCTCGCACAGTCGCTCCTCGACGCGATGGATCGCCGCGCCGCCGACGAAGGGCGTTCGTTCTTCTCGGGGAAGATGGGCCAGAAGCTGATGGGCGACGCCATCTCGATCTCGAGCGACCCGCGCAATCCCCGCACGCCGATGCTCCCGTTCGACGGTGAGGGCCGCGCGTTGACGGCACAGCCGTGGATCGTGAGCGGCACGGTCTCGGCGCTCGCGACGTCACGCTTCTGGGCGAAGAAGACGAACACCTCGCCCATCGGAGGCCACGGCGGCTTCGAGGTCGCGCCCGGTACCGTCGATCGCGCGAAGCTGCTGGAAGGCGTCACCCGCGGCGTCCTGATCAGCCGTTTCTGGTACACGAACTGGGTCGAGGCGCAGAACCTGCTGCTCACGGGGCTCACGCGCGACGGGACCTTCCTCATCGAGAACGGGCAGATCGTCGGGCCGGTGAACAACTTCCGCTTCAACCAATCGGTGGCCGAGGCCTTCGCGAAGTGTGATCGGCTGTCGAACACGCTCGAGGCGGCGCACGACGCCGAGACCGTCAGCCCGGCCATGCGCACGCACGACTTCCTCCTCGCGTCGGTCTCCGAGGCGGTGTGATCGCCACGTCATGCGGGATGTTCTCCCACCTGAGAACGGGCGAGCAAACCCGTTGAAAGTCCAGTTTTCTTTCGTGTCGGACGAGGTGCGAGCCCACTTCCTCGCACATGGGCTTCGCTGGCGAACCCGGTCGGCGGTTCGCGCCAGAGGCGGCAAATCGGCCTCGGAGAACTCTGGCTTTACAGGCGGGGTCCCGCGATCACAATGGTCGGCCTCATGTCTGAGATCGCGCGCGGCCTGGGCCGCGACCTCGAGCCTGGCGCCGTGCCCCCGCCCTCTCCACCGGGTCCCGTGACGTCCATGTCGACCAGCGTGCTGCCGCGGTTCCATCAGCGGCTGGTGGCCGAGGAGCTCACCGGCAAGCAGGGCGATGCCTCGCAACGCGTGGTGCGGGCGTTGTCCGAAGCGAAGGTCGACCTGAACCCGCACCAGCTCGAAGCGGCGGTCTTCGCGATCGACTCGTTGACCCGCGGCGGCTGCATGCTCGCGGACGAGGTGGGGCTCGGGAAGACGATCGAAGCGGGCATGGTGATCAGCCAGCTCGTCGCCGAAGGGAAGTCACGCATCCTCGTGTTGGCGCCGGCCACGTTGCGCGCGCAGTGGCAGAGCGAGCTCAAGGAGAAGTTCGACGTCGACTCCACCGTCGTCGATGGCCGCACGGTGCGCGCGACGGGCAACTGCTTCGATCAATCGACGCCGGTGGTGATCGCCTCGCATCCCTTCGCGGCGGGGCGCAGCGAGCTCCTCGCGCAGCTCACCTGGGATCTCGTCGTCATCGACGAAGCGCACCGGCTGCGCAACGCGCACAAGCCGGGCAACAAGACAGGCAAGGCGCTCAAGGCGGGTCTGCGCAGCTCGCCCAAGCTGCTCCTCACCGCGACGCCGCTGCAGAACGATCTCTCGGAGCTCTTCGGCCTCATCTCGCTCCTCGACGAGCAGATCCTCGGGCCGGAAGAGGCGTTTCGCGCGCACTTCCCCGTCGATCCGGATCATGGCGGCCTCACGGAGGCGGCCTCGAAGGACATCAAGGTGCGGCTCGCGCCGGTGGTCCAGCGCACGCTGCGCCGGCAGGTGCGGGAGTACGTGCGCTACACGAACCGCCGCTCGGTGGTGGAGGACTTCACCCCGCTCCCCGACGAGCAGGCGCTCTACGAAGACGTCTCGGAGTACCTGCGCCGCAACGAGTGCGCCGCGATCGAGCCGGGCAAGCGCACGCTGCTGACGATGGTGTACCGGAAGCTGCTCGCCTCATCGACCTACGCCATCGCGCCCACCCTGCGCCGGTTGGCGGAGTCGCTCGAGAAGCGGCTCGAGTACGCGAAGCTGAGCCAGGCCGGGAGCGCGCTCCTCTTCGAGCCCGACGAGACGAAGCAGTACGTCGAAGAGCAGGAGGAGTGGCAAGACGACCCCACCGAGAAGCCGCACAGCCTCGACTCGATGAAGCGCGAGGTGTGGGAGCTGCGACGCTTCGCCGACCGGGCCGATCAGATCCGCGTCAACTCGAAGGGTGAGGCGCTCAAGCGCGCGATCGACCGCGTCTTCACGGTGGCCCGCGCGCACCAGTGGCCCGAGAAGGCCGTCATCTTCACCGAGTCCAAGCGCACGCTCGAGTATCTGTTCCAGCTGCTGTCCGCGCATGGCTTCGAGGGGAAGATCGCCCGCCTGACCGGAGACGCCGGCACGCCCGAGGCCCGGCGCGAGCTGGTCGAGGACTTCAAGCACCGCGCGCAGATCCTCCTGTCGACCGAGGCCGGCGCCGAGGGCCTGAACCTGCAGTTCTGCAACCTGGTCGTGAACTACGATCTGCCGTGGAACCCCCAGCGCGTCGAGCAGCGCATCGGCCGCTGTCACCGCTACGGCCAGGCGCGCGACGTGCTGGTGCTGAACTTCCTGAACCGCTCCAACGCGGCCGACGCTCGGCTCTACGAGCTCCTCGAGAAGAAGCTGAACCTCTTCGACGGCGTGTTCGGGGCTTCCGACGAGATCCTCGGCGCGCTGGAGAACGGCGTCGACTTCGAGCGGCGCGTGCTCGAGATCTACCAGTCCTGCCGCATGCCGGAGGACATCAACGCGGCCTTCGATGCGCTGCGGAAGGATCTCGAGTCGCGGATCGATCAGCGCATGACCGAGACGCGGTCGATGTTGATCGAGCGCTTCGACGGCGAGGTGCGCAAGCGCCTACGCCTGGCCACCGAGACGGCGAAGGCGGCGCTCAAGACGCGCAAGGCGAACGAGCAGCAACTCACCGGCGCGGTGTTGGGCCAGGTGGCGTCCGGGCGAAAGCAGCTCCAGCTCGCGGCCAGGGAAGTGAAGGAGCGCGTCTCGGACGCGGCCAGCCAGATCGTCGTCGACGGCAGCACCCTGCCCTCCGCGCTCGATCACCTCCAGGGCAAGGAGGGCTGGTGGCAGGTGTACCGGTTCGAGATTGCCGGCCTCAAGCCCGAGGAGCGGCTGGTGCACCTGGTGGCCTTCAAGCACGGTGAGTCGTTCCGCGTGGTGCCGTGGGCTGACGCCGAAGGCTTCTCCCGCGCGCAGGCGAAGGAGACGAGCGGCCGGCCGCAGACGGTGAACAGCCCGACGCTGGTGCAGGAGCAGGCCATCGTCGCCATCAAGGACGAGCTCACGCGGCTGTACGAGAAGCGCAGCGTGCTCGAGCTGGACGGCGCGAGGGATCGGGCCGACCGCTTCGCGGAAGACAGCCTCTACACCTTGCGCCAGCAGGTCGAACGCGCGCGCGCCGAGTGGGAGACCGCCCGCGCCGCCGTACTGGCCCTCGACGACGTCGCCGAGCGCATGAAGCCCCGCGCGACCGCCGAGCGCCTCGAGCGCGAGTACCGCCGCAAGCTGACGCAGCTGCGCCAGGCCGAAGACAGCCGCTACGCCGAGAAGGATCGCACCCTGGCCTCCCTGGCGCAGAAGGCGAAGGTCGTCACCAACCGCAGCCTCGTGGCCAGCACGTATTTCTTCGTCGAGTAGCGCCTGACGCAGGCGACCAGCGCCGACGAGGTGATCCCTTTTCCCCACGCGGTAGACTTCAGTCTCGTCACGGGGAGGCGTCCGCACATGGCTCGTTCAGCGATGGTGGTGATCGCGGGAGTGCTGCTGGGGCTGTCGGTTGGATGCAAGAGCGGCTCGGACAAGATGAGGGAGCGCCAGAAGGCCCGCGACGCCGAGAAGAAGGCCCAGGAAGACGCCGCCGAGGCAAAGCGGAAGGCGAATGAGCCGAAGATCGACTGGTGGACGCCCGACGAGTTCTGGGAGCCGCCCGGCTCGGTGAAGGTCGCCTCCGGGAAGCCGTGCCCCGAGGGCTTGTGGACGCTGTTCCCGACAACCCCCGGTGAGGGGAAGGAGCAGGAGGCCAACGAGGCGAAGCGCGCGAGCCTGCTCGAGAAGGTGAAAGGCCAGACGTTCGTCGCGCAACTGCGGCACGGCCAGGGCATCGAGCTGCGCAAGTACAACCCGAAGAAGAAGACCCTCACGGTGCAGGTCGAGGGGCTGGTGGAGTGCTTCGACGGCGCCGGGCTCCTCTCGGTGGCATGGGGCGATCCTGCGAAGCCGTACCGGCCCAGGGCGGAAGAGGAAGAAGAAGGGGGAACGCCTCAGGCCGTCTGGCGCGCGCAGCCGATCCTCTTCGCCCTGCCCTTCGACACGGCCGCCGACGCCAAGGCCTTCGCCGAGAAGGACGGCATCGGGACGGTCGCGCGCTTCGTCTTCACCCTGGGCAAGGCCGACGTCGACACCAAGATGAAGAAGACGGCCAGGCCGAACGGCGAAGATGGCGAGGACCAGCTCGACTGGGGCGCCGGACGGCTCGTGCACGTGAAGCTGGTCGGCGCGCGGCTGTCGACGGACCACGAGAAGAAGGAGCTCGCCGAGAAGCGGCCCTGACGTCACACCTTCAGGCGAATCGCCGACGGCCGCATCGTCACGCGGCACGGGAGCTTGCCCGGCTGCTCGCCATCGCAGTCGATCAACACCTCACCATCGGCCTCCGCGACCAGCTCCTGGCACTGGCGCACCTGAGTGCCCGCGTAGGCGAGGTGCTTCCCGCTGTAGAGGCCGCCCTGCTTGAAGATGAAGTCCGACAGGCCGTAGCCGGTCCAGTACGTGACGTCGAAGAGGCCATCGCTCACGTCCGCGTTCGGCGTCACCTTCATGCCGCCGCCGAAGAAGCGCCCGTTTCCGACGGCCACCACCGTGATGGGGAGCGTCTCCTTCGGCTTCCCGTCGAGCGTGAGCGACACGGCGTGATCCCGGTACTTCGCCAGCGCCCGCAACGAGGCGAGCGAGAAGCCGAGCCGGCCGCCGAAGCCCTTGATGCGCGCGACCTCTTGATCGACCAGACCAGAGACGCCGAACGACAGAATGTTCGCGAAGTACCGCGTCGTGTTCTGCCCTTCGTGGTTGACGAACTCGCACAGGCCCACGTCGAACGGCCGCGTCTCGGGCGTCGTGAGCCGTCGCACCGCCCGGTCGAAGTCCGTGTCCCAGTCGAACGTCTTGCGGAAGTCACCGCCCGTCCCTCGTGGCAGCACACCGAGCGCGGCGTTCGGATTGAGCGCCTTGCCGTTCTCGAAGAAGCCGTTGGTGACTTCGTTGATGGTGCCGTCTCCACCCACCGCGACGATGCAGTCGTAGCCGGCCTTCAGCGCGTTCGAGGTGATGCGCACGGCGTCCATCGGCTTCTGGGTGAACTCGACGCCAAAGTCCGACAGCGTGCGCGCGATGGTGGCGGCGAGCTCACCCCAGCGGCGGCCGGTGGCGCCGTTCGCGCTCTTCGGGTTGACGACGAAGAAGGTCTTCATGGTTGGTTCACCCAGCGCTCCAGCAGGCTGATGAGGTCGACGGCGCGGCGCCCGGCACGTTCGAACATGCGCGTCGAAGTGGGACAGGCCGAGACGAGCGCCACGTCGGGATCTTCGACGATCTCCAGGCCCTGGCGTCGGGCGATCTCCACCGAGGTCTCGGCCATCGTTCGCGGCACGAGGCCCCCGCCGCCGGAGCACCCCGCTTCGCGACGCAGCGACGGCGCTTCGACGATCGTCGTCACGGCCTTCGCCACCAGTGCGCGCGGCTCGTCGTAGAGCGCCAGACCCCGGCCCAGGTGGCAGGCGTCGTGATAGCCCACGCGCTCCTGGAGCGGCGGCCTCGACGGTGCATGCGGCAGGTTGTCGTGGAGGACCTCCACCACCGTGCGAACGCGGGCCGGCACGGCGACGCCCACCTCGGGATAGAGCTTGCGCAACGTGAAGGCGCAGCCAGCGTCGAGCACGGCCACCTCGGGCGTTTCGGCGAAGGCGGAGGCGACCGAGCGCGCGTGCGCCTCGAACGCTTCCAACGCGCCGGCGGCGTAGAGCGGGTAACCGCAGCAGCGAGACGCCGAGCGCGCCACCCCCATGGGCGCTCCGAAGGCCGCGGCGACGGTGAGGGTCTGCTCGATGAGGCCCGGACGCTTCACGAGTGACGAGCAGCCGGGAAACAACGGGTAGCGCACCGGGGCCTGCGCACGCCAGGAAGCGACCAGCGACCCGAGCTCACGGCCGAACGGGTTCTGCGCCTGTTGAAACGTCGCCAGCGTCGAGGCGGCGCCCTTGGGTTGGAGGCCCGCCTTCACCGTCTGGCCACGCAAGGCGAAGAGCGTCGGTCCGACCTGGTTCTCGTGCTCGCAGAAGCTGGTGCAGCGGCCACAGCCCGTACAGGCGTGCGCCGCCTGCGCGACATCGGCGTCGAGGGGCCGCTGGCCGGTGAGCACGAGATGCGCGGCCGTCATCTTTCCCCAGGCCGACAGGCTCTCGCGGTGCGTCGCCTCGGAGACCGGACACGAGAAGCGACAGGCCTTCGGGCAGAAAGTGCAGGTCGAGGTGGCCTGCTCGGAACGGCGCGCGTCGATCATGGAGCCTTCGGGAGAATGCTCGACGGATCGAGCAGCGTCGACAAGCGACTGTCGGTGGGGGCCAGCGGAGAGGCCGGCACGCCGCGCGCGAGGACGGTCATGAGGGAAAGGCGGAAGAGTTCGACCGCAGCGCCATCGGCCAGCGCGCTCGCGACGTCGTCCCAGGTGACCTCCGCTTCCACGCCGTCGACCTCGGCCTCGCGACCCGCGCCTTCGAAGCGTCCACGGCCTGCCTCGACGCAGCGTCCGATGAGGCCGGCCTCCCGGTCGACGAAGGCGGGACTTCCACGAGACGACACCTCGACGACGATCCGTCCTGCCCGCGCGCGAAGCACGACGCGACCTGGAGCGGCGCCGGCGGAGAGCGCTTCCCGAAGGGCTTCGATGGCGTCGGCGTGGGTCTCGAAGGAGTACGACCGGCGAACCTCTGTGTCGTGACGCAGCGACAGCCTCAGCGTGGCGTGCGTGACCAGCCCCACCGAACCGCCTGCGCCGATCACGAGGCTGACGAGATCGGGACCTGCTGCGTGACGCGGGCCAGGCGCGGAGGTGATGACATGACCGTCCGCGAGCACCGCGACGAGACGCGCGGACAGCGGCTCGAGCCGACCGGGGACGATGGGCCGAAACGCGTGCGCAGGGTGCTCGAGGAGCTCCCCGACCGACAGGTTCCAGGCCGACGGGGCGAGGCTTCCGAGGGTGAGCCGATGCGCGTTGGCCCGGGCCTCGACGTCCCGAACCGACCCGCCGGCGCCGGCCTCGATCGTCATGGAGCGATCGTCCACCGGGCCCAGCCGGTTGAGCTTCGAACGATCGAGCGTGACGTCGCGTTGAAGGACCGCGCGTTGATCGATCAAGACGGCGAAGAGCTGGGCGAGCTCACGCTCCGATGACGGGCTGGCGACGAGGCGGTCTCCGTCACGGCGGGCGAGCGAGCCCAGGGCGCGT
The DNA here is from genome assembly GCA_044352295.1 of Myxococcaceae bacterium. GTDB lineage: Bacteria > Myxococcota > Myxococcia > Myxococcales > Myxococcaceae > Xiheimicrobium. The sequence continues at coordinate 3,241 of JBILEB010000019.1, read as the reverse complement.
TCGAGCGTCGTCACAGGCCGAGCTTCCCCGGGTTGAGGATCCCATCGGGATCGAAGTGTCGTTTGAGCGCGGCGAGCACGTGGCGGCCTTCGCCGAGGGAATCCTGGTACTCGCGCGCCTTGAGCAGTCCGACGCCGTGGTGATGGCTGACGTTGGCGCCGGCGCTGAGTGCGGCTCCGAGGGCGTCACGCCAAAGGCGGAGGTAGCGGCTCTGCGTGGCCTCGCCGCTCTCTGCCGCGCCGACGAAGCTGAAATAGAGCGAACAGCCGTCGGCGTAGGCGTGACTGAAGTGACAGAGCACGAGCGCGTGCGGGGTCGCGGCGGCGCGGACGCGTTCGTAGACATCGAGCACCTTGTCCCACGAGGTGGAGCACTCGAGCGTGTCGACGAAGGTGCCGGCCTCGATGAGGCGCGGGAGCTTGAAGTTCACGCCGTAGCGGTGCTGGTACCAGTCCCGCGCGGGGCCCTCGCCGAGGTCGACGCCCTGGAGGAGCTTGCAGCTCGCGGTTGCGGCGGCGTCTTCGGCTTCGGCGAAGCGGGACTCCCCTTCGAACATGAGGACGAGCCGCGCGCTGCGAGCGAGCCGGGCAAGCGGGTTGACGAGGCGTGGACGTCCCAGGGTCTGCTGGGCCAGCGTGCGCATCGCGGCGGCGGCGAGGCCAGACCGCGACGCTGGAGGCGCGCTCCGACGCTTGCCGACGAAGGCCGTGTCGAAGGGATCGTACAGGCGCACGACGGCCGGACGCAGGCCCTCGCGGAAGAGGCGACGAATGGCCTCGAGGCCAGCTTCGACGGAGGAGAAGTCGAAGGCGTGAAAGAAGCGCGCCTCAGGCCGGGGATGCACGCGGAGCACGGCGCTGGTGAACGCACACAGTGTGCCCTCGGAGCCCAGGAGGAGCTGCGCGAGATCGGGGCCGGCGAAGGGCCGCCGAGACGTGGTGAACTTCTCGCCCGTGCCGAACACGCCGCGCACCGAGAGCACCATGTCTTCGATCTTCCCGTAGCGGCTCGAGCACTGACCGGCGGAGCGCGCCGCGAGCCAGCCGCCCACAGTGGAGGTCGCGATGGAGGATGGGAAGTGACCGAGCGTCCAGCCGCGGGCTTCGAGGCGGCGTTCGAGCGTTTCACCGAGGACCCCAGCGCCGACCTCGACGGTGCGTGCGCGGGCGTCGACGGAGCCGATGCGATCGAAGCGCTTGAGATCGAGGGCGAGGCCTCCGTGAACGGCGACGGTCCCGCCACAGACACCGGAGCCCGCGCCGAACGGAATGACGGGGAGCTTGTGCTCTCTGGCGCGCGCGATGAGCGCGGCCACCTCGTCGTCGGAGCCCGGCCAGACGATCGCGTCGGGCGGCGGGGGAATGCGGCCCTCACGAATCCACACCAGCGCGAGCGGCCAGAGATCGCGCGCGTACGAGAGCCGGTCGAGCTCGCGCGTTGAGAACCGGCCGGAGACGGCGGCCGACAGCTCCCGCTCGGCAGCGAGGACCTCCCGACGAGGAGGCGGCAGCGCATGGACACCGACGGGCGCAATCAAGGCGGTCACAGTTCTACTCGCTCGGCCCAGAGACGGAGACGATTAACGGGGCATCCGTGGAACAGACCTCCGGTGCTGGAAGGCAACTCCCTCCCGCGGAAAGCGGGCTGCGACATCAAGGCCGAGCCGGAAATCCACGAAGACCCGGTGAACCCCGGCTGACCGGTGTCTTGAGCGTTGGCGCTCCCGGCGCTCCTCGCCTACATGCCCGCCCATGCCGTCCCGTCGCCGCCTCCTGCTCGGGCTGCTGGCCCTCTTCGTCATCGTCTCGGCCTCGCTCTCGGGCGTCGGCTGCGCGCTGTCCGCCCCGCGCTGGAGCGGCACCCCCACCGAACACTTCGACGGCCAGCAGTTCTTCACCCCGGGCGCGCCGCCGATGGTGGGCGGCTTTGGCTCTCTCGAGGGCCTGCAGAACTTCCTCAAGTGGCAGTCGACCCGCGAGCGCGGCCCGTGGCGCCCGTACCGCGAGGAGCCCTTCGGCCCGCCTCCGCCCCGCGACGTGCTCCCTGGCGCGATGCGCGTCACGTTCATCAACCACGCCACCACGCTCATCCAGCTCGACGGCGTGAACGTGCTGACCGATCCGATGTACTCGCGGCGCTGCAGCCCCACCGACATCGCTGGCCCCGAGCGCGTTCGCCCACCCGGCATCCGCTTCGAGGATCTGCCCCGCATCGACGCCGTGGTGCTCTCGCACAACCACTACGATCACCTCGACGTCGCCACGCTCAAGCGCATCGTCGAAACCTGGCCCCGCGTGCAGATCTTCGCCGGCCTCGGCAACAAGGCGTTCCTCGCGAACAAGGGCCTGCCTTCCATCGAGCTCGACTGGTGGGACTCGCGTCAGGTCGGCGACGTCACCGTCACCTCGGTGCCCAACCAGCACTTCTCCAACCGCGGCCTCACCGACGCGAACGGAACGCTCTGGAGCGCGTGGGTGCTCTCCGGTGCGAAGGGCCGCGCGTACTTCGGCGGAGACACCGGCTACGGCAAACACTTCACCGAGATCGCCCGTCGCCTCGGGCCCATGCGCCTCGCCGTCGTCCCCATCGGCGCCTACCGCCCGGAGTGGTTCATGGCTCCCGTGCACATGTCCCCGAAGGACGCCGTGCAGGCCGCGCTCGATCTGGACGCCACCCTCGCCGTCCCGATGCACTTCGGCACGTTCGGGCTGGCGGACGACGGAGAGGACGAGCCGGTCGAAGCGCTCAAGACCGCGCTGCTGACGAAGCCCGCGCCTTTTCGCGTCCTCGGCTTCGGTGAAGGCATCGACGTTCCCGAGACCACGCAATGAGAGGGACGCTCCCCCTGATCGTGCTCGTCGTCGCCGGCTGTCGACGTTCCGTTCAGGAGCGCGCGCTCATCGTCGAGATCACCCTCGAGGCCGGCCTCGAGTCGAAGTGTTTGCAGGTCGAGATCGCCGGTGACGAGTCGCGCTACACCGACGGCTAGGTCCTGAAGGAAAGAACCCTTCCAGATCTCAGCAGCGGGACGAATGGCCGTCAGCGGCGTCATCGCCGCGCCGGGCTCGGGCGGTCCGGGCGGCGGGGGGCGACTCCACCTCGCGGCGGGTTTCACCCCGCAGACTGGTGCTCCGGGAGCCGACGGCGCCAGGAACTCCGCGACTCCAGCGGCCGGAGGCAGTGGCATGGCCATCGGTGGCGGAGCGGGCGGCGCCGGCGCGGCAGAATCCTCGGTCGCCAC
>JBILEB010000253.1:0-6938 GCA_044352295.1 Myxococcaceae bacterium | reverse complement strand
GCGATTCGTCGCAGTGCACGTGTTCGTCGAACAAGGCCTGCCTCGAGCTGTCGCGCTACCAGGAAGTGCCCTTCTTCATGCGCCAGGCGATGCGGGACTACGGGCTGGCGGACCCGACGATGCGCGGGCTCCACTGAGGAGGCGTGCCCTGACGCCGACGACGTGAGCCGTTTGGCCTCAGCCCATGACTTCGAGCGCGACCTCGAGGCGCAACGCCGACGAGAGAAAGTCATCGGCGTCGGGCAGGTGAAAGGCGTGCAGCTTCACCGGCCGTGCGAGGTGGCCGCCGAGGTCGACCGCCAGCGTCTGGAACCGACTGCGGAGCAGGTGCTTGGCGGTGACGAGCTGCGCCGCGTCGGCCGTGGAGAGCCACCACACCTCGGCGCGTCCGTCGGGCGCAAGACAGCTCCAGCCGGCTTCGAAGAGGAGGGCGCGGCGCAGGGCAGCCTCGGTGCGCGCACGAACCTGGAGCGCCGTCGAGAGCCTCGGCCAGGGATGAAGCGACACGGGCGCTGCCGGCGAGAGCCCCATCGACTGCAGCTCGACTCGCAGCTGGCTCGTGTCTCTCAGCCCCAGGGGGGTCACCACGAGCGGGGTGCGGGCCTCCACCGGAGCGCGGCCCCGCAGCCGTTCGTCGAAGCGTTCGAGCCAGTGCCCAAGCGACGCGATGGCTGACGCATCCGGCGCAGCGACCTCGAGCTTCACCCGGCCCCCCCCACGGGAGGCATGCACCGCATCGTTGTAGGCGCGCGTGCAGTGCAGGCAATACCGCTGGCAGATGGGGTCGCTCGCGCAGGTGTGCGTCGCGGTGAAGTGGGCGCTCCTCGCGCGTTGCGTGAGCGGATCGTCCGTCGTCCGGCCCAACGGCGCGCCGCCCTCCCGCAGATAGACACTGCACGGGTAGTAGAACTCGCGGTCGACGGTGCGCTCCGTCAGCGGGATGAAGCAGCGCCAGTCTGGCCCGACGGTGGGCGCGAGCCCGATCGCGTCCGGCGCGAAGACGGTGCGAACCTTGCGCCGCAGCAGCGGAAAGGCCTCGGGTGGGTGCGCGGCGAGCAGGGCGTCGAGCTGGGCGCGCACCGCATTCGCGTCGGGGAAGTCCGCGAGGAAGCCCCTGGTGTCGACGTCGGTGATGAGCTTGAGGTCGTCGACGCCGAGGGCGAGGAACTGCTCGACGAGCTGAGGCACGCGCGCGCGGTTCGAGGGGCCGACCACCGTGTTGACGATGAGGAAGAACGGCACCCCGCGTCGTCGCGCCGCGCCGAGTCCGCGGAGCGTCTGAAGGCTCTTTCGCCAGGCGCCTTCGCGGCCGGTGAGCGTGGCGCCGAGGGTGGGCTCGTCGGCGTCGATGGACACGCGCACCTCGTCGAGCCCGGCGTCCACCAGGGACAGAAGATGCTCGGCGCTGCGGGTGCCGTTGGTGGTGAGGCTCGCGCGCTCGACGCCGCTCTGCTTCGCCGCGCGCACCATCTCGGGCAGTCCGTGCACCAGGGACGCCTCTCCGCCCGTGAAGTGGAGGTGCCGAAGGGGTGTCCCGGCGTGAGACTGCAGCAGCGCCTGGAAGGCGTGCAGATCGTACGTGCGACGCTTCTCGGGTCTCGCGTCGAGCTCGGCCTCGGTGCGCGCGATCGTCTTGCAATACGGACAGTCGAGGTTGCAGCGGTACGTGAGGAAGACGGTGACGCGGTGGAGTGGCGTGGTCGCATCGAGCTGCAGCGGCGCGTCTCGCAGTCGCCCCAGCTCCAGCACCCGCGCATCCCGCTCGTCCTCGAAGAGGAGGTCGGGCACCAGACTGCGATGAGGGCCGCCCATGCACGCACCTCGCGAGGGAGTCGGGGTGAGACATCGTGCGACATGTGGACGAGGTGCACAAATGCTCGTGAAACCGGGTGGTTGGCTTTGACAACGGCCTCACGACGTGGGCACTGGCGGACTTCCGTGCCGCTCGCTCAGCGACTGAAGGACCTCGGGGTGCTCCAGGGCCGTGGGCGGCAGCGCACGCTGCTGCAGCTGTGTCATGCGGGCCGGCTGGTGGGCGGCTTGAGCGTCGGGCTGCGGGTGACGCCCGACGAAGCCATCGGCCCGGTGACGCACGCGATGGGAGACCTCGCGCGGCGGCTCAAGGTGCTCGACGTGCGCAGCGGCGCGCCGATGCAGCTCGAGGTGCGCTTCGAGCAGCCGCCCGAGGTGCTTCGGGAAGAAGACGGCCCCCGCGTTCGCACCGAGTGGTGGGACGTCGAAGACGTGCGCGGGCTGGTGCACAACCTCAACGACGTCTACCGCGACGTGCCCGCCGTGCAGCCCGTCGTGGTGCTCGGCGAGTGGGAAGACATGCTGCAGCTGTGGACGCTCCCGCGGCCGGTGTTGCGCACGGTGCTCGACGACGGCGTGCTCGACGGCGCGTGGAACGTGGCCGCGCTGCGCAGCGTGCTCGACGGGTAGCTTCGACGAGCCGGACTCAAGAACGAGCGCCGCAAGGTCAGCGCGACTTCGGCACGCACTCGCCTTCGCCGTCGTAGTGCCCAATCGTGCGCACGTTCTGGCTGACGAAGTCGCGCAGGTTGCGCACGTTGGCCACGCTCGCCGTCCCGTACTGGCCCTGTGGAAGCGAGGTGAGCTGCACCACCGCGAGCTCGTCGAGCGTCACCTTGTTGTCGGCGTTCGCGTCGGCTGCCGCCAGCGCGTCGAAGCGCAGCTTCGCGTCGCCACCGAGCTGGTCGTAGAAGAAGTGGTCGCCGTGGACGGTGAGCTGCACCGTCACCTCCTGGCCCACCGTCAACACCACGCCCTTGCCGCCCATCTCGGCACGCTCGCAGTCGTCGTAGGTGGTCCCCGTCGTGAAGGTCCAGTCGAAGGTCTTCGTCACGCCGGCCTTCGTCGCCGACCCGACGACGATGACGCTCGCCTTGCGGGACTTGAGCAACGCGAGGTCGCCCATGTCGATGTTGGCGGCCTCGGCGTTGTCATCGGCGGCGATGGCGTAGCTCACCTTGTCGTAGCGCCTGGCTGGCGCGGCCGCGGCGTACACCTCGACGGGCCCCTTCTTCACCAGGTCGAACGCCTTCGCGCCGGGTTGCCTGGACGCCACCTGGCCCTGGGCGTCGGCCACCGTGACGTCCTTCAAGATGACGAGAAACTTGCTGAAGGTGACGGCCCAGCCGTCTTCGAAGCCGGCTTCCATACCCGCCTTCACGGGGACTCCCTGCTCGATGTACTCCTCGCCCCAGGTGGTGAACTTCACCACGCTGATGGGCGGCTCGCAGGCGGTGAGGGCGAGGACGGCGGCGAGGCTGACGATGCATCGGTTCATGGGAGTGCCTTTCTCGGTCAGTTGGACTGCCAGGTGAAGCGGTAGCTCGAGGTGTCGGTGACGCCGCGGTCGAAGCCGTTGAAGGCCGGGCTCGCGCGGTCCATCCGGGTGATGCCATCGGCGCCCGGCGTCGCCAGGGTGCGCTCGAAGTCGATGCGGGACAGCAGCGCGCCAAGGTCGACCTCGAGTCGTACGCGTCCGGGACTGGTCGCCATCTCGTGGTTGAAGGGAATCGCCGACAGTGGCTTCGGTGGCGTCAGCAGGCCCGTGTCGAAGCGAACGAGCTGGCTCCCTTTGGTGGCGGTCCCCTCGACGCGAACGCCCTGCGCCCAGCCGAGCTCGACCGACCCGTACTGGCCGGTCACGGCGTTCGCGGTGTCCCACGAGACGACGTCGCGCTTCGCCAGGTCGACCTCGAGTGGGGTGAGCAGCTCTCCCAGCGCGCTTCCGGCTTCGTAGTGCCCGGGGTGCGCGTGGGCGGTCGAGATGAACCAGTCGAGCGGCTGGAGTCTGCGCGTGACGAGCACCTGGCCTGCGAAGAAGCGCACCGAGGCGAACGAGGCGCTCCCTTTCAGCTCGCTGAGCGTCCAGCCGCTGTCATTCGGGGTGGTCGGGGAAACGACGATGACTTCGAGCGGGAACGTGCGGCGGACCTGCTCGGTGGTGACACCGCACGAGGACAACACCACGGCGAGGAGGAGTCGTTTCATAGGTGGATCTCCAGGGTGACGAAGAACATGCGCGGGCTCCCCGCGGTGAAGTGACGCGCCGGCAGCAGGCTCGAGGCGCGGCCGGGCTCCCAGCTCGAGACAAAGGTGAACTCGCCGTCGCGCCAGCGTGAGTCGATCAGGTTCTGCACGTCGAAGACGAGCTCGAGCCCGCGCCAGCGCAACGACGCGCGCGTGTCCAGGAGCACCACGGCGCGGGAGAAGTCTCCGAAGGGCAGCGGCCGCGGACCGATGCCCGTCAGGCCTGCGCCCAGTCGGCCAGTCACCGTCTCGCCTTTGACGTCGAAGCCGCGCACGTAGCTGGTGTCGAGCCGGCCGACGAAGGGCGCGAAGTAGGGGAGGAGCGCCCCCGAGGTGGTGACCCGCGCCGTCGCCACGGTGACGCTCCCCGAGACGAGCCAGCCCTCGAGTGGTTTCGCCGTCACGATGAGGCTCGCGCCCCCACGCAGCGACGGGCCGAGCGAGACCGTGCTGCCCACGGCGTGGTCGAAGAAGACGTCGTCGGCCACGCTGGAGCCGAACAGCGCCAGCTTCGCGGCGACGCGCGTGAAATCGAAGGACGCGCCCACCTCGGCGCCACGAACCGCGACGAAGGGCGCCGTCTCTCCATCGGCGAGCTGGCGGGCCTGCGGCGAGCGAAAACCATCGCCGTAGTTCGCATACAGCCGAACGTGCTGGCCCAGTTGCCGCTCGAGCCCGGCCTTGAGCCCGAAGCGAACGCCGAACGCCGCGCGGCGGGGCTTGCCGGTGGTGACGCGGTCGAACACCTCGAAGCCCAGCGCGTCAGTTCGTCCACCCACCATGAAGCGCCATGCGCCCGGGGCGATCGAGGCCTCGGTCCACGTGTTCACCGCGGTCTGGGTGATGGTCGCGTCGACGGTGTCGTCACGGGCCAGCCCGTCGAGGTCCCGATAGCCCCGCTGGGCCTGGTCGATGCCGTCGCGACGCCCGCCGAGGCCGAGGTCGAGCGAGAGCGTCTGCCCGAAGAGGTGGAGGTGTCGGTGGTGCTCCAGCCGGGCGCCGAGCAGGCCGTCGCGGTGCGTCTGCTCGAGGCCGTCTCCACCCGGCACCCGCAGCGCGCCGAGGAAGTTGTTCTTCAGCCGCAGCTCCGACAGCACGCCGTACACCTCGGCGCTCGTCTTGTGTCCATCACCCGGCACGTCGAAGCCCACCAGCACCTGATGCCGGGACGACGCACCGCCTTGACCGGGCCCGAAGGCGTCGAAGAAGGCGGCGCGGCCCGCGACGAACGCGTCTTCCCGCACCACCCCCGGAGAGTCGAAGCGGCCCACCGCGCTGCCTGCCACGACGCGCAGCTTGAACGCCTCGAAGGGCAGCACGAGCTGGGACAGAAATGACGCCCGACCGAACGCGCGCTGCGGCCCGAACCCGTCGCCTCGAATCAGCTCGACCGCCGCGAATGTCTCGGGTGAATCGGTGGGGCGGAACCCGGCGAAGAGCCGCGCGCGGTTGAAGGAGCCGTACGTCGTCCCGACGGTGACGCCCTTCTCTTCGAGGCCGAGCTCGTAGCGAACCGTTCCCGCGACCGCGAAGTCACCCTGCCATGCGCGGTAGCTGCCCTCGGTGACGCGCACTTCGCGCACCGCATCGGGGATGAGCCAGTTGAGGTCGGCGTACCCGAGCGCGTGGATGTGAGAGACCTCGTTCACCGGGAGCCCCGCGACGTTGAGCTCCACGTCCTGCCCGTGCACGGCGTCGAAGCCGCGCAGGAAGAGCTGGTGCGCCTTCCCTTCGCCGGAGTGTTGCGAGGCCACCAGGCCCGGGACGAGGCGCAGCAGGTCGACCGCTCCGGTGCGGGGCGCGGCCCGGAGCACGTCTTGTCCAATCGTCACCTCCGAGGCGCTGCGTCCGAGCCGGGCGCTGCGCACCGTCGTCTGCGCGATGGGCGGGGGTGCAGCAATGCCAGCGTCCTCATGGTCATGGTCGTCGTCGCCGCCATCCGGGTGCTCCACGACGAAGCCCGCGTCGGGGAGGCCGCCGTCGACCTCGTCGTCATGCGCAGACGCCACCGTCGCGCTCAACGCGCTCAGCACGACGATGGAGACCGACAGGCCCTGCGCACGCAAAGGACGCACCCTCGTCAAGGAGTTGCAGAAGCAGCCGCTGGCACGTCGCGGTGGGTGACGAGGAACGTCACTCCGGACGACGGCCGCGATTGGATTGACGGAGAGACGTGGGGACTACGGGCCCTGCGGACACGCGACCGCGAGACGGGGCTTCAGCCTCGGCGCGCCCGGCAGAGTGGGTTGCGCGCAGCTCAACTGCAGCGCCACGAGCGTCGGCTCCTGGAGCGCTGGTGCTTCATGCGCCTGCACGTCGAGGTGCTCGAGGCTCCCGGTACCGTGCGGAGCCTTTGCCGGCGTCGTCGGCCCGTGCGCGTGCGTGTGCCCGTGGTCGAGGCGGTGGAGCAACGGCGCCAGCACGAGGCCGAAGAGCAGGAGCATCAGCCCCAGCCACCCCAGATCCCGTCGGTCGGCGCGCGTCACGGAGACGCCTCGTAGCCGTGTTTCCCGCTCGACGAAAGCGGCGCTGCGCCCGCGCAGGAGCTGCGCGAATCCTCCCGAAGCGCCAGCGCCTCTGACACGGCATGTCCGAGACCCGCGAACTCCTCATCACCCTGCCTGGCGGCCGTCGCGTCGACGCCCAGGTGGGACGGCATGTCATTCACACGGATCAGCCGCTCGACAACGGCGGCGAGGACTCGGGGCCGTCACCGTTCGAGCTGTTCCTGGCCTCCATCGGGGCCTGCGCGGGCATCTTCGTGCAGGGCTTCTGCGCCAGACGCGGCATCGACCCGTCGGGGGTGCGCATCGTCGAGCGGCCTTCGTACGCCGCGGACGGCACGCTGGTGGACGTGGCCCTCGACGTCGAGCTGCCGC
>JBILEB010000252.1:0-6988 GCA_044352295.1 Myxococcaceae bacterium | reverse complement strand
ACCGGCCTCCGCGCCACGGAGGACGGCCCCGGCCCCCGCGTCACCTTCGACGTCTTCCACCTGCCGCTGCCGGAAGTCCCGTTGCCGAATGACTTCGCCACGCGGTTCGACGCGATGTCGCCGACCAGGAGGCGCATCAACGCGGCCATCGACGTCGCGCCGACGAAGTGGGAGCGCTCCATTCGCCGCACGCTCGATGGCGTCTCCGGCTGGGGCACGCTGGCGCCCATCACGGCCTCCTTCACCGCGCCGCTCGACGTCGCCGCCATCAAGGCGCGGCACCAGGCGCCCTTCGACCTCGCCGACGACGCCATCTACGTCTTCGACGTCACGCGGGGCTCTCCGGGTTTCTGCGAGCCGGTGTTGCTCGACCTCGGCCAGGGCCACTTCCCGCTCATCGCCGACGAACGCACCTACTTCCCCGAGGAGCCGCACGACGCGCTCGAGCAGCTCATGTTCGAGCAGCAAGAGGAGGACCTCAACGGCAACGGCGTGATGGACGTGGGCGAAGACACCGACATGGACGGCGTGCTCGACCACCCGAACACCATCGACGGCAAGACGGGCGGGCCCTTCGACGTCATCGGCTTCTACGAGCACGAGACGAACACGCTCATCGCGCGGCCGCTCGAGCCGATGCGCGAGGCGACGACCTACGCGGTGGTGCTCACCACGCGCCTGAAGGGCAAAGACGGCGCGCCCATTCGTTCGCCCTTCCCCGCCGTCAACCACCTCTCGCAGACGCAGGCGCTCTCGGCGCTCCCGGAGTGCCTCACCACGCAGAACCTGTCGCTCGACGACGTCGCCTTCACCTGGAGCTTCACCACGCAGTCGATTACCGCCGACTACCTCGCGGTGCGAAACGGCATGAAGGGCCTGGGCCCGCTCGCGTGGCTGAAAGAGAAGTACCCGGCAGAGATCGCCACCGTCGAAGAGGCGCGACGCACGATGGGCCGGGGCACCAATACCCGCATCGTGCCCGGTACACAGTTCCTCCAGCTCGGGGAGCAGCTCCTCGGCTTCATCGGTGGCGACAGCGTGTCCGAGCAGGGGAAGGACCAGTTCCGCACCTGGCTGCGCTCCATCGACTTCCTCGCGGCGCCGACGATGACGTCACCGCAGTTCTTCCCGCGCAAGGACAGCGAAGGAAAGGACCTGCCATTCTACCTCCAGACGATGGACCTCGACCCGGTGCGCGGCGTCGCGACGGTGCGTGAGGAGACGGTGCCGCTGTTCCTCGCCGTGCCGAAGAACCGCACCGGCCCTGCGCCCGTCGTCATCTTCGTGCACGGCCACACCGGCTCGAAGCTCGACAGCCTCATCTTCCAGGGCCCGATGGCGCGCTTCGGCATGGCCACGGTCGGCATCGACGCGGTCAGCCACGGCGTGGGCGTCGCGCAGGAAGACCTCTCGCTCCTGACCGGCATCGTCGAGTCCTTCGGCGTCACCCCGCTGGCGAACGCGATTCTGCGCGGCCGGGCGTACGACCAGAACGGCGATGGCGTGCCCGACCCGGGCGCGGACTTCTTCTCGGCCTACGTGCCGCACAGCCGCGACACGGTGAAGCAGACGGCCTTCGACGTGATGCGCCTGGTGCAGGTGCTGCGCGGCTTCGATGGCGTCAAGACGTGGAAGTTCGACATTAACCGCAACAACGTCGAGGACGACCTCGCGGGCGACTTCGATGGTGACGGCGTGGTGGACCTCGGCGGACCGAACGTGCCCATCTACATGGCCGGCGCGTCGCTGGGCGGCATCATGTCGTCGCTGCTCGGCGGGCTCGAGCCTGAGTTCGACGCGATGTTGCCCGTGCTGCCAGGGGGCTACCTGTCGGAGATCGGCTCCCGAACGGCGCTCGGCCAGGTGAAGAACCCGCTGGTGCTGCGCATGTTCGCGCCGCTGTTCCTCGTGCGTGATGGACCGACGAACCCGACGCTGTCGGTGATGTACCCGTCGGCGGTGAAGAGCGTCGAGGTGAAGCTCGCGGCGCTGCCGAACCTCAAGGCCGGGCAGATCGCCGTCGCGCGAAACCTGGCGAACGGCGAGTGGCGCTGCGCGCGGGTGCAGAAGAACGGCCACCTGCGCCTGTCGGTGCCGAGCGACAAGGGCGACGCGCTGCGCATCGAACTGTACGAGCAGGAGCTCCCGACGAAGGAAAAGTCGGGCTGCGACCCGACCGGCGTGGAACCCAGCTTCGTCGTGGACACCATCGACCGGACGGTGAAGTTCGAGGGCCAGGAGATCCCAGCCGGCACGAAGCTGACCGCGTTCCAGGATGGGTATGGCCTGCGGCGCGGGTCTCCCGAGATGCGGCGGCTGCTCGCGTTGGGGCAGATTGCGCTCGAATCGGCCGACCCGGCGAACGTGGCCCCCTTCTACGACGGCACGCGGACACTGACGTACGCGGATGGCCAGACGGTGGCGACGCGCGGGTTGTTGGTGCCGATGACGGGCGACCCGGGCGTGCCCATTTCGACGGCGGCGGCGCTCATGCGGGCCGCGGGCTTCCTCGACGTGCGGAAGGTGGATCCACGGTACGGCAAGTCGCTCCAGCAGCAGCTCATCGACGTGGGCTTCGTCGAAGGGGTCGAGCGCTCGCGGAGGTACACCGGCCCGATGGGCAAGCCGGTGCTGATGGACGTGGATGTCTTTCAGGGCGTGCGGCCTGGTGGGAATGACGGCTTCGGCGCGCCGCGGCTCACTCCACCGATGCGTCCGTTTGGACCGAGCGCGAAGCTGGGCGGCACCGTCGGCGCGATTCTTCCGTACATGGACCCGGAAGGGGCGCACAGCTTCCCGATTCCCGACCCGGCGACGAACTTCGACCTCGGCTCGCTGTTGATGAACATCTTCGGGGTGTATCTGTCGTCGGGTGGGCAGACGGTGTCGCTCGAGCCGTGCATGGAGCGGTCGAGCTGCTCGTTCTTCCCGCCCGTGCCGCCGCCGTGATTGGCACTCCTGTCACGAGCGCGACGGTATCGGCCGCAGGCGTTTGATGCGCTTCCACAGCAGCGCACGCGGGACGACGTCCATCTTCAGCGCCGTCATGCAGTGCTCCAGTCGGCCTGGCCTCTCGACCAGGCGCGAAATGGCGCGAGTGAGGTCACGCTCGACGGCCGCTCCGTACGCCGTGGTGGCCTTCGCGAGGGCCTGCCTCAGCACCGGCCGCGAAGGCTCGAGCATCGCGAGGTCGATGAGGTCGCGGCTCGACACCGCGTCGTCGGCCCATCGGTCACTGTTGGCGAGGAGCTTGATCGTCGCCATGTCGAGGGCCGTCAGGGTCGACACACCACACACTCGGTCGTTCGGGCCTGGTGCTTCCAGCTCGACGCGCGCTTCGGCGACGAACTCGACCTTGATGCTGGCGTCCTGGACCTCGACCATCGTCCTGACCCCGTACTGGTCAGCACGGACACCGGAGCGCGACCTGAGTCGAAGCCCCGCGCGGGTGATGGCGCTCAGCCCGTCGTCGCTCGTCACTCGCTGCCGCAGCGCCCGGTAGCCCTCGCGGTTCGACACCAGAAAGTCGATGTCGAGCGACTCTCGGTACTCGCCACGGGAGAGCGCGATGGCGGTGCCTCCGCCGAAGAGGCAACCGTGCTCGCGCAGCCAGTCGGCGTCGAGCGCTTCGAGGATGGTCGCGATGCGAACGTGGTGCGCGCGCTCAAACAAGCAGGCGCTCCCGGCCGAACTTCGCGAGTAACGCGTCGAGGAACGCCCGTTCGCGAGCCGACCATGCGCGCTGGTCGACATGACGCCAGTTGCGCTCGTACAGGTCGAGGGCCTCTCGAGGGGTCACCTCGCTGTCACTCCGAAGCTGCCACGCCAGTCGCTGCAGCTGCGGCCAGTCCGCCACGCGAATGACCGATGGGAGGCGCGCGCTCGTCGAGGCCGTGCGGTGCTGCGGCGAGCCGACGTCGACGGTCAGGCCGACCGCGTCAAGCGCACTCAGCCAGGCTCCGATGGTGACGGATGGCTCACCCTTCTCCAGTCGGTAGAGGGTGACGCGCGACATGCCCGCGGCTTCGGCGGTGGTCGTCGCGCTCAGCTTCAGGCGTTTGCGCGCATCGCGGAGCTGCTGGCCGAGCTCACGGAGCTTCCGACGCGTCGCGGGTCCAACGGGCGGGGCTGCGGCAGGCATGGGCTGAGATGCTACCGCTCAAATCGATTCTCATTCCAGTCAGAAGGCTCATTTTGTTCATAATGAGAATCACTTCAAAGTCGTGGTTCTGACCCGCACCGGGCCCGGACTTCGGAGGCACGTCGTGACCGACGCGCCCCACCGTCGCTCTCCGGCCTCGGAGAGCGTGGCCGTTCCTCCACACCGGCTGGCTTCTGTGCGGCCCCGCGACACCGCTTTCTTCTCACTGAGGGTGGCGCAGCCCTTGCTGTAGCGTGCCCGACCGCGCATGAGCCCTTCTCTCCTTCTCCCCTGGTTGGTGGCGTCCGCCGCGTCGTTGAGCCAGAGCACGGTTCCAGCGAGCGGCCGTCACGAAACGATTCTCACTCTCGACGCCCCCGCCGCGGTGCACCTGTCCGCCCGGAGCGGCAGCGGCACCGCCTGTGAAATCGTCGACCGGGTCCGCGGGCCGTTCGCGCGCGCCGGGGTCGCCGGAGGCAAGAACTGCGAGCTCGACCTGCTGCTCGACGCGGGGCAGTACAAGGTGCGGCTCGAGTCTCCGTCGAAGGGCCGCGGCCAGGTGACGCTGTCGGCGACCGTCTTCACCGAGAAGAACCCTGCCCCCGTCAAGCTCGTCGCCGGCGCCGCCATCGAGACGACGCTCGGGCCCGTTCAGCAGGCCTCGTACTGGTTGCCGATGGCGACCCGCGGCGTGCCGTTCGTGCGCATCAACGGCCGCTTCGCCGGAGACGTCCGCCTGTGGCGCAACGGCGAATGGCTCGAGCCCCTCACGCTGCGGCAGGCCACCGTCACGCACACGCCCGGCTACCCGATGCACGAGTGGTGGCTCGATGGGGTGCTCGAGGCCGGTGACTACAAGCTCGTCGTCTACGGGCGCGACCCGGTGCAGGTGACGGGCTCGACGAAGGACGAGTCGCTCACCATCGAGATGGGCTTCCGCCCCGGGCCCATCGAGCGCAGCGTGCTCTTCACCCTGCCCGTCTCGGGCGTGCTGGCGCTGGAAGTGCCACGAGACCCCATCGCCGCCTTCGTGTCGCTCGACGCCGCACCGGAGGTCCCCGTGAGCGTGTCGTTGCACGACATCTCGGGGCTCAACGGCCTCAACAGCGGCATCACCTGCACCGTGCCGAAGGGCGCCATCGTGCCCGAGTGCGCCGCCCGCAGCTCCAACCGGCCGGACCGCCGCGTGCTGCTGGTGCGCGGGCCGCGCGGCGCGAAGGGCAGCGTCGAATGGGCGAACGCGGTGTCGAGCGACTTCGGCATGCTCTCCACCATTCGCGGCGGCTACTACGGCAGCCCGAGCACGAGCTTCAACTTCGGGACGAACGCCCTCGGAACGACCATCGTCTCGGTGCACGACCTGCCCGTCGACACCGATGCGGCGCCCCAGGGCTGCCAGCTCGAGAACGTCGATGAGCGGGGGCAGCTCTACCGCGTGGTGGCGCGCTCGATGACCGTCATCGGCGACGGCGAAGAGCTCGTGAAGTCGTTCAACTACGACGAGGGCGGCGGCATCATCTGGTTCGAGGTCACCGCTCCGAACCGGTACCGCATTCGCACCGAGGGCGGCCGGAAGAACCGCTGTGAGGTGTACGCGCACAAGCCCGACGGAACGCTCGAGCGCCTCACCCAGACAAGGGCGAATGACACGCCCGGCTGCGACGAACTGCTCTCGCTTGGGAAGGGCCAGTACCAACTGCAGCTCTTCGGCGGCGTGACGGGCATCGAGACGCTCACCGTGCGGGAGGACTCGAAACGAACGCTCAAGCCCGCCGCGCCACGCGCCAGTTGCATGCTGCCGCCCGTCGACCTCGCGCGGGGCTACTACCGCCTCGTGATGACGCGCGTGGGCGCCATCACCGCGCGCGGCGTGTCCTTCACCTCGTTGCCACTCGACCCGTTCGAGCCGGTGCACCTCACCCTCGACGCGCGGCAGACCCTGTCGCTCCCGCTCGCCCCGACGGCCCCGTTCAAGGTGCGCGCGTCGGGCGGCGCGAAGTTCCTCTGCTCGGTGCCCGGGGGCGCGGCCATCAGCGTGCCGGAGTGCAGCGTGCCCGGCTCTGGCGGCAACGAGACGCTGACGCTGGCGAACCCCTCCGAAGCACCGGTGCAGGTGACGCTCTTCCGGCCCGGCGCCGCGCCACCGGCGGCGAACCTCGCCTCGTGGGCTCCGACGCTCAAGCCGCTCCCAACGCTCGGCGCCGAGACCCCCGCGTGGTTCGACTTCGACCGCGAGCAGACGAACGCAGCGGTCTTCGACGTCGACGTGCCCGGCCTCTACAACGTCACCACGCTCGGGTTGCTGGCGACGTCCTGCCGCCTGCGCACGCCGGTGGTGGACCGCGTGGCCGAAGACACCAGCTCCGGCCGGGGCCGCAACTGCCTCATCCAGACGTACCTGCAGAAGGGCCGCTACCTCCTGTCGGCCACCACGCAGGGGCAGAGCCGCGGCCGTGGCGCGCTCTTCCTCCTCAAGAAGCCCGCGAAGGAGCTCCCCGGCCTCGGCGGCGAAGGTGAGTCCTTCTTCCGGGTCGACGCGAACGAGCTCGCGCAACAGAAGCTCGTCGTGCCGAAGACCGGCGACTACCAGCTTGGCACCACGGCCCAGGGCGCCCGACTCGCGTGCCGCCTCGACGACCCGCAAGGCTGGCCGGTGGAGACCGTGCCGTCACCGTGTGAGGGCCAGCGCTCCCTCGTCGCGGGCACGTACCGGTGGACACAGCTGCCGCTCACGGTGGAGTCGATGCGCCGCACGAAGCTCGAGAAGGTGCGCGAGCCCGTCGTCCTCAAGGGCAACCGGCCCCACGCCGTGCAGGCCTTTACCTGGTACGACGCCGAGCTCGGCCC
>JBILEB010000118.1:0-22628 GCA_044352295.1 Myxococcaceae bacterium | reverse complement strand
ACAGTCCACGCTGATTTCGCCGCGCCCGGACCGTCGTTCCGTGCGCGGCTTGTTTTTTCTTCGGCTCACGACGACCGGGGCGTCACCACGCCGCGGCGGATGAGATCCTTCATCGTCTCTTCCACGTCGAGCGGGCTGATCTCGAGGCGGGAGATGATCTCGCGCGGCGCGAGCTTCTCTTCGCAGATGAGGCGCGCGGCCTCGAGCCACTGCTTGGGGCCGACCTGCGTGTACACCGCGTAGAGAGCGGTGTTCACCTCGACCTGCGTGGCTGCCACCATCAGGCCCTCGCGAACGCGACGCTCGTTCTCGTTCAAGGTGACGCTGGCCCGCTCGACGAGGATCGCGGTGTCGAGGTGGAGGTTCTCGGCCGCGGCGCCGTTGCCGGGCGTCCACGTGGCCTCGGCTTGTTTGCTCGCGATGAAGGCGTTGAAGGCGCGCTCACCCTCTGCCGTGAACTTCCCGGCCTGGGCCGAGGCGTGCCTGCAGCGGCCGTCGGTGAAGAAGAGGGAGTAGTGCGCCCAGCCGTCCTTCGCGTCGAGCCGGCCCGAGGCGTGCAACTCGGCCATGCGGAGCAGGAGCCACTGCGGTCCGACCGGTGTGACGAGCAGGGTGAAGGCGGTGCCGGTGGCGATCTGCCGGAGCGCGTTCTGCCGGGGCTCGAGCAGCTTCTTCACCTGCGTCACCAGCGCGTCGAGCCGGGTGCCCTTGGACAGGTAGGCCTGGGCGCCGGCGTCGAGCGCCTTGAGGGACTCGCGGTAGTCATCGTGCGCCGAGATGAACGCCACCGGGAGCTCGCGCGTCCGGTAGTCCTCGCGCAACAGCCGCAACAGACCCCAGCCGTCGAGGTGCGGCATGTTGAGGTCGGCCAGCACCACGTCGAAGTGCTCCGTGAGCGCCACCTCGGCGCCGAGCTGGCCGTCGGTCGCCGTCGACACCTTGAAGCCGTGCTTGGTGAAGAGCGTCTTGAACATGCGCAAGATCGCCTCGTCGTCGTCGACCAGCAGGAGCTGAATCGGCTGAAAGCCAGGCGCCAGCATCGGCTCGGGCGTGAGGGAGGTGTGGGCTGGTGGGCCCTGGGGTGGCGGGGCAGACGCGCGGGGGACCGGCACCTCGAACGCGAGCGGCTCGTCCTCCACGACCACTTCGCCGACGACGACCTCGGCGATCCCCATCTCGCCCGACTCCACGTCCCCCACCTCGATCACCACGCCTGCGCCATCACCCGCCTGGCCGGCCACCTCGCTGAAGACCCACGAGGCCTTCGGGAGCTGGCCCAGGGCCTTGAGCGCATCGGGCCCGACGGCGCCGAGGAAGGACGCCCGCTCGAGCTTGCCGCGGCTGAAGACGGCCCGGCCCTGGTTGGGTGTCCGGGGCTCGACGGTGAGGGCTCCCGCGCGACGCGTACGCCGGACGTGATCAATGAGCCGGCCCAGCAGCTTCGCGTCGCCCTGGCCCTTCACCATGCCCGGGCGGAAGGGGAGCTCGTCGAACAACCCCTTCACCGCGAGGGCGTTGGCGGGATCGAACGGGGCCGGGAAGAGGGCCACCACGTTCGTGCGCAGCCCGGTGACGAACTGCGCGTCGCTCACGTCGCCGGCCACCACGATGATGGGCAAGGACGCGCTCGAGACGTCGGCCGCCACCGCGTCGAGCACCTGGATGTCGAAGTCGCTGGAGAGTTCTCCGAACACCATGAGGATGTCGGGGGTGAGCTGCTTGATGCCGCCCTGCACCTTCTTGCGGTCGGTGATGAACCGGTAGAACAGGCCCTGCGCGTTGAACCCCTGCGCGAGCTTCGACTGGTTGGCGCGGTCCTCGTCGATGGCGAGGATCACCGGGCGGGCGGTGGTGTTCACGCGCCCCTCTTAGTCAAGTTGGAGCGCGTTGGTCTTGGACAACTCACTCGCCGCGATTCGCGTAGACGATCACGACCCAGAGCTTGCCGTCGCCGTAGGTCTGCGAGTCGCCCCGCACGAGCCCCAGGCCGACCCGCGAGTACCGCGCGTCGCCCAGGTTGCGGGAGGACGGCATCGCGCCGGGGCTGTCGACGATGGCGAGATCGACCGAGGCCTCCTTCGCGTCGGTGACGATCTCGAAGACCTTCTCGTGGAGTTTTCGCCCCGGCTGCAGCTCCGCCGACAGCTTGTCTCGGGAGACGCAGAGACGAGCGTGCTCCAGCGCGAGCGCCTCGAGCACCGGGTGGCGGGTGAGCGCGGGCAGGCCCTTCTTCGCGCGTTGGTGCGCGAGGGCCCGGTAGGCCGCCTCCAGCGGTTCCTCGCCCCCGTCATCGGAGGGCGCCGCCAGCACCTGGACCAGCACGGAGAGCCCGTCGGCCTGTCGGGTGGCGACCCCGATGCCCACGGCGCGGCGATCGCGCTCCAAAAGGTTGAGCCGGTGGCCGGGGCTGTGCTCGATGCCGAAGTGTGCCGCCATGGGCCCGCTGGAGGAGCCCAGGTTCTCGCCCGCGGCAGAGAAGCGGTACCGCGCCGCCGCGAGGCGCGACTTGAGATCGCCGCCCGTGGGATCGACGTGGCTGAAGAAGCCCTCGGTCGCGAGTCGCTCGGCATAGGCCTGCGCCACAGCCTCGAGGGCCTTGTCGGTGGTGACGGGGACGAGCCCCATGGTGCGCCGCAACCCGTTGATGCGGGCGGTGACGGCGCGGCGGGCCTCCGCAAGCGTCGCGGGTTCGACGAACTGCTGATCAGACCCCTGCGCCGCGACCCCGATGTCGACGAAGAAGAGCGCCGCCACCTCGGGCCCCCGTGGACCGCGGCCCAGCACCTCGACGACATATCGACCGGGGCTCGAGGGCATGAACGCGCCGCAGAGCCCCGACGGTGTCTCCACCATCGCCTGCCGCTCGACGCTCCCGGAGGGGAGGGTGACGAACAGCTCGGCAGACTCGAGGGGCGGCATGAGGGTTCCGCAGACCGAGCTGCGCGGAGGCGCTCTGGCGTAGCGTCGCGTCACCGGCGCCAGCTCGAACTTGCGCACCGCGAGCAGCAGGCACAACGCGCCGCGGTCACCGCGCTCCACGATCCCCAGGCCCATCGCGGAGGATGGCTCCGAGGCGAGGTCCTTCTGCGTGCCCAGCTCGGCGAGGAGCCGGTTCGTCGGACCTCGGATGAGAATGGCCGTGGGGCTCGCGTCCCAACCGCCTGCGCGCGAGACGGCCTCGGTGACCGCGAGCAGCCCGGCGGCGTCACTGGCGCTGCGGGACAAGGCCAGCGCCGCCAGCTGCTTCGCGGCCGCGGTCAACTGGGGATCTTCGGTGGGCAACGTTCGCCCGGTGACCTCGAAGCGCTCGCGGACGATGGCCGTCGCTTCCTGCTCGGAGGTCGCGGCGAGGCTCAAGGCGAGGACGAGGAGAGACGTCATGACTCGAAGACGAGGGCCTGCACGGTTTTCTTCCCCAGCCGCGACTGAAGGCGTTCGAGCAGAGCCGCCTGGCCCCGCAGCTCGTTCGCCCACGAGGCCGACGCGCAGTGGATCACCAGGGTCGTCCCCAGCCACCGGTGGGGCTTCGACACGGCCGCCAGCGTCTCGCCCACCACCTGTCGCCACAGCGGAGACAGCACGCTCGCCGAGCCCGTGTCCCGCGCGACCGCGCCCAGCACCACGCCGAGGAGATCGGTTGAAGGGGTGAGTCCTGAAGAGGCCACGGCACCCCAGTCTCGCCGAACGTGACAGCCGTGTCGCGCTCTCGAAGACCCAACTGCCTGAAACGGTTTGGTTTCAGCCGTGGCACGTGCGTCGCTGTGCGTCATGGCGAGCCCGTTGACACGGGTAGGCACATATCGGAAACGACGCGCGCCTTTCTCACCCAGGGGCCGATTTCTACACCACCAAAGGGAGCACCGAATGAAGGTCGAGTTCCGCAACACCCTGTGGGTGGCGCTCGCTGCTGCGACGCTGTCCATCGCCTGTACCCCTCCGATGCCGCGTCCTGATGGCGGCACCGGTGGTGGTGGCCCGACGGACGAGTGCAGCGACGACGATCAGTGCCCGCGCCTGTTTCGCTGCAGCAGCACGACGAACCGCTGCGTGGCCGACTGCTCGAACAATGGCCAGTGTGGCCCGACGGGTCGCACGGCGGCTGGCGCGACCGCGCTCGACTTCTGCCCGATGGACTCCTCCTGCGTGTGTGACTTCACCGAGGCCGGTGGTGAGTGCAAGGCCAGGCTCTGCTCGGCTGACGCGGACTGCGGCTCGGCCCTGGTGTGCCGCTCCGGTCAGTGTGTCGCACCTCCCGCGGCATCGACGGTGACGCGCTGCCAGGTGGTCCCCGAGTTCGTGGTGGCGAAGGCCGGCTCGAAGGTGAAGTTCTGGGTGTCGGCGTGGGCCGGCCAGGAGCCCGTCATCATCAAGGACGGCGCGACGTGGACTGCTCCGATGATGAGCCCCTTCTCGGCTCCGATGCCCGCGACGGGCAACTCGTCGGAGTTCACCGTCGGCACGGCCGGCACGGCAGACCCGATGGGCGTCAACGCGGTGCAGGCGGCGTTCGGCGGGGTCACCTGCACGGGCAAGGCGATCGTGGTCGCGGCTCCGGCCAACGGCGGCGCGGTGGTCGCAGTCGATGAGCTCTCGGGCCGTCCCATCGCGGACGCCGCGGTCATCGTGTCGGATGCCACGGGCGCGGTCATCCCGCAGACCGCTCCGGTGACCACCAACGCCACGGGCGTCGGCGCGTACACCTTTGGCACGGCGACCTCGTACTCGGTCTCGGTCTTCCACCGCGACTTCACCTACGTCACGGTGGCGAACTACCGGCCGTCGGGTGCGAACGCCAACGTGCTGCAGGTCGCCATGCGCCGGAACCAGGTCACCCGGTTCGGCGGCTTCCGCGGCACCTTCGACGGCTACCCGATGAACGCCAACATCAAGGCGGGCGTGGGCGGCATGTCGCTGGCCGGCGCGATCACCAACCTGAACCTCACGCAGTTGCTTGGTCCGTCGCGGCCGACCCGCGTGAAGCTCGGCACCACCATCGACATGATGGTGGACGTGCCCGACGGCGCGTTCCTCGTCTTCAGCGAGACGAACAAGAACACGCTCGCGGGCCTGGGGCTCAACGGCTCCTGCACCGACATGTCGGGCAACGCCGACGAGACGAGGATCCGCGCGGGGACGTGTGGCACGCGTTCGGCGTGGGCGTTCTCGGGTGAGCTCACCATCGGCGATCTCTCGCCGCTGCTGGGCGCCTTCCAGGGTGGCCTCGACAACATCAACGTCGGCAGCCTGCTCGGCCAGATCCAGCCCCTCATCCGCCGCCTGAACTCGTCGATCGTGCGAGACATCCAGTTCGACCTGCGCACGGCGCCCTGCAAGGACATGGCGGAGACTTCGCCCAACTGCACCAAGGGCTACAACTACGACGACACGTCGATGTTCACGCAGCGCAACCTGAAGTGGGCGAACGTTCCGCTCGCGTTCGGCTTCGCGCTCCGCTCCGCCCGCATGCCCACCTATCGCAACGTGGCCGCGGACGGCGCGCTCGCCCTCACCGGCGTGAACGTTCCGGGCCGCGGCGTCATCCCGCTCGGTCTGGGCGCGGCGGTCAACACGGCGACGCCGAAGGACGACATCCTCGACAAGCAGGAGACGCTCCCGGCGGCGGGCCTCATTCCGGTTCGTTCGGCGCCCGCGCACAGTGGTACCGAGGGCTCGGAGTACGGCATCATCGTCGCGGCCCTGTCGGCCTCGGCCCTGAACGACGCCTCGGCGCAGGTCGGTGCGTCGGCCCTCTTCGTGCGCGTGCCGGACAACAAG
This sequence comes from Myxococcaceae bacterium, assembly GCA_044352295.1. Classification (GTDB taxonomy): domain Bacteria; phylum Myxococcota; class Myxococcia; order Myxococcales; family Myxococcaceae; genus Xiheimicrobium. The sequence continues at coordinate 16,853 of JBILEB010000118.1, read as the reverse complement.
CTCGTGTTCGACCCGCGCGGCGCGACCCCGATCGACATCTCCACGCAGGCCTACCCGGTGTTCCCGGAGTCCGGTCGCTTCAACCCGGCCGCCACCCCGATCCCCGGCGTCGGGCCGCGCAGCTTCAAGTTCGTCACCTCGTCCATCGCGACGGCGCTCGGCACCAGCGTGCAGGCGGTCCGCGTGACGTTCTCGGACGAGCTCGAGCACCGCTGGGACGTGTTCTTCGATGCCTCACGCGCGGCCGAGGGCTTCAGCCTCCCGGCCACGCCGACGGGCTTCCGCGACCGCATCTTCTCGACGGGCATGGCGACCGGCAAGCGCTCGCCGATGGTGGTGCAGGCCTTCCGCATGAGCGCGGCCCCGACGGCGACCGGTGGCGCGGCGATGTCCTTCCAGGACCTCGTCGAGTTCAACGCCACCAACATGGACCGCATCACCAACTACCTGACGGGCTTCGGCTTCCTCGACTACGGGGTGCCTGGCGTCACGTTCAAGGCGGCGATCCCTGCGACCGTGACGAAGGGCACGTCGAAGATCACGGTGGCGGTCGCGAAGTTCAAGATCGGCGTCGCTGCTGGCGACGACGGCCTGGTGAAGTTCAGCTTCCTCAACAACGGCACGCCCGTGGCTGGCTGCGAGGTGGTCTCCTCGACCGAGCTCATGGCGGGCAAGGGTGAGGTCGAGATCACGGTCCCCTCGGGCTGCACCGTCGGCGCCGGCTACACGGCGAGGGCGCAGCTCTTCTACGACATGGCCACTCCGGTCCTCCCCGAGGTGTCCGTGACACAGGCGGGCGTGACGGTTCAGTAACGACCTTTCGGGTTCGAAGAAAGCGGGGCGCTCCCATCACGGGGGCGCCCCGTTTTTCATGGAGCCAACGATGGTGAGGCTCGCAGGCCTCCATGGGGCCGAAGACCATCACCGCCGTCACCTCCATCTCGAAGGTGTCGGGGAAGCAGTTTGCCCGGGCCTCGGCCGTCGTCGTCATCTCCGGCGAGGAGCTGGGCCGAAAGTACGACCTCGAGGGGGGCAAGACCGTCGTGGGTCGCTCCTCGAAATGTGAGATCCAGATCGATCACGACTCGGTGAGCCGCCAGCACGTGCGCTTCACGGTGAAGGACGGCCGCTGCACGCTCGAGGCTCTCGGCTCGACCAACGGCACCTTCGTCGACGACGAGACGATCAGCGGCAAGGTGGCGCTGCGCGCCGCCGGTACCAGCGCGCGCTGTCGCTCACGCTCATCGACGTCGATCACTTCAAGAAGATCAACGACACCTTCGGGCGCCTCGCCGGTGATGCGGTGCTCAAGGAGGTGGCGGGGTCGATCAAGAAGCGCATTCGCAAGGAGGATCTCTTCGCGCGGTACGGCGGAGAGGAGTTCGCGCTCCTGGGTCCCGAGCTCGATCACGAGGGCGTGAACCTGATGGCCGAGAAGGTGCGCAAGCTCATCGAGGGGCACGAGTTCCGCTTCGACGGCGCCGCGATCCCCGTGACCATCTCGTGTGGCACCGCGACGCTGGCGGCGAAGGAGAGCGACGACGCCCAGGCCCTCATCGCCCGGGCGGACGAAAACTCTACGAAGCCAAGGAGTCCGGCAGGAACCGGGTGTGTTGATCCACCAGGCCGTCAGAACACCCCGCCGCGGCGCTCGAGCAGGCCCTTGATCATCCCGTCGATGGTGTCGCGAACCGCGTCGTTCGTGCGCTGGACCCAGGCCAAATCGTCCGCGGCCTCGGCGCCGACGTGGTGCATCGGCAGCGGCTCTCCGAACTGAATGAACCAACGCGCGGGCAGGGCGGGCAGCGTCAGCGGGAGGAACGGGAGGCCGAGCGCGCCGCCCGGCAATTTCCACAACAGTGGCACGGACTCCTCGGCTCCCACGATCGCGACCGGGACGATGGGCACGCCGGCGCGCGCGGCGATCTTCACGTACCCACCGCGGCCGAACCGCTGAAGCTGATAGCGCTCCGAGAACGGCTTGGAGAGGCCCTGGAAGCCCTCAGGGAAGACGATCACCGGGGCCCCCTGCTCGAGGAGGGCATGCGCGTTCTCCGGGCTCGCCCGAACGGCCCCAAGGCGATTCCAGAGCACGCCCAGGCCCGGCGCGTGGAACACCTGATCCTCCAGCAGCCACCGGGCCGGCGCGAGCTCGGGGCGGTTGCGCTTGAGCGCGTGGTGCAACACTGGACCATCGATGGGCAGCGCGCCGGCGTGGTTGGCGACGAGCAGACACGGTCCGGCAGGCACGTGCTCGACGCCCTCCACCGTCACCCGCCACCAGCCGTCGTAGATGGCCTCCGCGAGCGGCTGCAGCTTCGAGACGAGCGCCTCGTCTCGACCGAAGCCATCCACCCGCGTCTCGGACGAGGCCCGGCCGACCAGCGTGCGCACCAGGGCTGCGAGCCCCTGCACCGACGTCACGGCACCTTCGGTCGACAAGAGGGACGGCGCTGGACCCGTTCGGGGCAGCTCGGCGAGCGGCGCCGCTGGAGGCGTTCGCACCGGCGGCGGCGCGGACGGATCGAGGGTGAAGGCCTCCGGCGTGGCGTCGTGGGCGACCGGCCCCTGGTCGAGCGGTCGGCCCATGGGCGTCGCGGCGTGGGGAATCGGCTCGGCGGGCAGCGTGGGCGCCGCGTCGTGCGCCACGGGGCCACGGTCGAGGCGTTGCCCGACGGGCGCCGCGGCGTGGGGCATCGGTTCCGTCGGCACGTGCGGGGAAGCGCCGTGGGGCACCGGCGTGCCGGAGAGCGTGGTGGCCTGCGGCGCGGCGGCGTGGGGAATCGGCTCGGCGCCAAGGTGCGGTGAGGCGCGATGCGGCACGGGAGCCCCCGTCAACACCGTCGCGCTGGGGGTCGCGGCGTGGGGGACCGGCTCCGCGGCGAGGAGCGGTGAAGCGGCGTGGGGCGTGGGCTCCGAACGCGGGCCGGGCGAGGCCGAATGAACCACCGGATCCGCTGGAAGCCGCGGCGAGCCGGCGTGAGCCACCGGCGTACCAGCGAGCGGTTGACCCCTGGGGGCAGCGCCGTGTGGGATGGGCTCGGACGAGAGCGGAGTCCCTTCCGGCGCGGCGGCATGGGCCACCGGCCCGCGACCCAGCGCCCCCCCCTTGGACGCTCGAGCGGGCTCCGTCGACAGCTTCAGCGGCTCTGCGGCGAGCACGGGTTTCGGGCCGAGCGCGAAGGGGCGCTCCGACCGGCCGGCACGCGGCGCAGGGACCGGCTTTGACGGCCCTTTGAGCGCGCTCGCCGACACCTGCATCTCGGGCGTCACCGGTCGGGACTTCGCGCCCGTTGGCTGCGCCTTCGGAGAGGTGGCCAGCGGCACCCGCGCCGCCGCGCCGCGCTTGAATGGATCGTTCCCGAGCACCCGTTTCGCCGCCATCGATCACCCCCGCCGCGTTCGCAGCGTCGCCATCGCCTCGTGTACCGGCAGATGCGGCAGAAAGTGAAGCGCCCGCGCCGCTTTTCGCCCGTCGGCGACCCACGAGTACCGGAAGAAATCCATCAGCGCCCAGGGGCTCACCGAGAGACCGGCCGCCTCGAGCGCGCCGATGGCCGCCCGCAGCACTGGCCCCGGCATCGGCACCACGCGCGCGCCGGCCTGGGTCAGCAGCGACGAGATGGGCGCCACGCCCTCGCCGACGATGTTGAAGACGCCGCGCGCCCTCGTGTGGAGCGCCAGGTGCAACGCCCGCGTCGCGTCCTCTTCGTGCACGACCTGCCACAGCGGATCGAACCCCATCGCCGTCGGCACCACGGCCGTGCGCACCAGCCGGGTGAAGGGGTTGTTCATGCGCGGTCCGACGATCGGCGCAAAGCGCAGCACCAACACATCCACGGCCGGAAATCGCTCGGCGAAGGCCTCGAGCTGGCGCTCCACCTCGACGCGATCGACGACGAAGCGCACGCCCGCGACGGGGGCCAGGGGCGTCGACTCTGGCAGCCGGTGCGAAGCGCCCGGCCTGGCGCCGTAGAGCGCCGTGAGCGAGGGGACGATCAACCGTGCGATGCCCACTGCGCCCGCCGCGGCCAGCAGGTGCAGCGTGCCCACCACCTCGAGCTCGTGCGCAAACGCCGCGCGGTGGACGCGCGAGTTGACGAACGCGAGATGGTAGAGCGCGTCGAGCTTCGCCTCGTGCAGGGCCCGCTCGAGCTCGGCTTCAGCGCCCGGCCGCAGCAGGTCGAGGCGAACGAAGGTGACGCGCGGATCCACGACCTCTGGGGAGCTGACGTCGAACACCACCACCTGGCTCACCCGCTCGTCGGCCAGCAGCCGGGGGAGCAGCAGCGCGCCCAGATCGCTCGAGGCGCCGGTGAGGCCCACGCGCACGCTGTTTCGCCCCTCGCGCATCGAGGGCCTGATACGACAGCCGGCCTCCCGATGCCACGCGTCCTGCGCGCCCTGGTGGCGCCGTTGCTCCTGTCGATGTCGCTGTGGGCGAGTGCCGCGCAGGCCCATGACGCCGACGTCGTCTACGTGAAGCTCGAGTCGGGGCCGAACGGCTCGCTCCTCGAGGTGGTGACGCTGACCAACGCCACGCTCGTGCAGTTGGCGCCGGTCGACGCCGACGGCGATGGGGTGTTGACGCAGGCCGATCTCGACGCGCGAGCCGAGGCCCTGCGCGCGGGGGTGTGGAACGACATGCCGCTCTCGGCGGGCGGGCAGGCGTGCCCACGCGAGGCCGAGACCGCGACCCTGGAGGAGGGGTTCATCTCGCTCGCCGCCCGCTTCTCGTGTGGGCCGGGCGATCTGCGGCAGGACTTCAAGGTGCTGCGCATTCTCCCGTCGAACTACCGGGTGGTGTTGGGCAGCCAGCTCGACGGTGAGCGCGGCCGCAAGTTCGCCCAGGGCGTGTTCACCGCGCTCGAGGTGCCCCGGCCGTTTGCGCCAGCGCTGCTGGATGGAGGGAGGCTCGCCCAGGGCTTCGAGCGCGGCGTGCGCGACGCCGGGGTGGTGGAGGCGTTGGCCCTGTTGCTGCTCCTGTGGCTCTCGGTCGTCGGCCCGCGTGCGCTGAGCGGACGGGTGGCGTGGGTCCTGCTCGGCGGCGCGCTCATCGTCGCGGGCCTGCGTGCCGACCGGTTGGCGCCGGTCTTGATGGCCGTCGGGGTGGTGACGGGGCTTTGGTCCTCTTCGTCGACCCTCGCGCGCCGGATGACGTCGATCGGGGCGGTCGCGGCGGGCCTGGGGCTGAGCCTGCGCACCTCGACGGTCCGCTTCAGCGATTCCCTCGGCTGGTGGCTGGGTCTGGTGGCGGTGGCGGTCTGTTCGGCGATGCTGGCGTGGCCCCTGGGCGGGTTGCTCAGCCGTCGTCCCCGCGTCGCGTTCGGGGTGCGGCTGGGCCTCGCGGCGATGGTCCTGGTGGCGGTGGGCCTGCGGCTCTCGTAGCCGTGCATCCCGTGCTTGCCACCGTGCGGCCGGGGCCCGACACTCCGAAGGACGATGGCACGGGAGTCCTACAACGATTTGATCTTCCAGCTCGGCGACCTCGCGCGAGAGCACCTCGCCGAGAAGCACCCGGTGCCGAAGGCGATGGACGGCGTGTTCGAGTGCGAAGAGGTGCTGCTGGGCATTCGCGACGAGTTCGCCGCGCTCGAAGGCGAGATGAACGAGGAAGACGCCGCCTACCAGGACTTCCTCGATCAACAGGCCGCCGAGCGTGAGGAGCTCCAGGCCATCACCCGCAAGTGGCGCCACGCGGTCGCCGGCGTCGAGACCCGCAGCCGCGACCTGCGCAAGTCGCTCTCGTCGCAGCGCGCGGCGTACCGCTACCAGAAGAACTCGCTCAAGCTCGCCGAGGAGAAGCACAAGGAGCTCGAGCAGCGCGAAGGCCACGACGTCAAGAAGATCGAGACCAGCCGCGCCAACCTGAAGACCTTCCGCCTCAAGATGATGCGCTTTGGCCGCATGCTCGAGGACATGGAGATGGAGCTCAACCAGGTGCTCACGCCGCGCGCCGGGCAGGTCGGCGCCCAGGGCATCCTCGCGCACAAGCGCATCCTCGAGATGGAGGACGAGGCCGAGGAGAAGAAGGAAGCCCACGACGAGCGCATGAAGGAGCTCGACGGCGCCCTCGCGGGCAAGGAGGCCGAAGAGAAGGATGCCGAGGCCGAGCTCGACGGCGCCCTCTTCGAGCTGGGAGAAGAGGTCTACGCCGATCGCATCGCCCACGCCGCGCTGAACCCCCTGTACTTGCGCCTGGACAAGGCCGGCTAACCCTCGCTTGACCCTGCCGGCGCTTTGCGCCTACAGGCCCGGGCACTGCCCGTCATGCCGACGAGTGGGTCGACTCACGCTTGCCCCGCGTGAGCCTCGAGTGGTCTTTGTTTTTCAACCGGGGTGACGTACCCGTCAGCAGTCAGGTCAGGACAACCACTTCATGCAGCAGAACGTGAATCAGCAGGGCTTTGAGGGTGATGAGGATTTTGCGGCGCTGTTCGAGGCTTCGCTCAAGGAGACCGGTGGCTCAGGTCTCGTGAAGGAGGGCGAGGTCATCAAGGGCGTCGTGGTGCGGGTCACCGGCGAGTTCGCCGTCGTCGACATCCGCTACAAGAGCGAGGGCCAGGTTCCCATCGCCGAGTTCACCACCCCGAAGGGCGAGATCACCGTCAAGCCCGGCGATTCCGTCGATGTGTACGTCGAGTCTCGTGAAAACGACACCGGCATGGTCGTCCTCTCGAAAGAGAAGGCCGACAAGATGCGCATCTGGGACGAGATCTCCAACGCCGTGAAGGGCGACGAGATCATCAAGGGCACCATCACCGGACGGGTGAAGGGCGGCCTCCAGGTCGACATCGGCGTCAAGGCGTTCCTCCCCGGCTCGCAGGTCGACATCCGCCCCGTGCGGAACCTCGACCAGTACCTGGGCAAGGAGTTCGAGTTCAAGGTCATCAAGTTCAACCAGAAGCGCGGCAACATCGTGCTGTCTCGCCGCGTGCTGCTCGAGAAGCAGCGTGAAGAGCAGAAGAAGGAGACGCTGAAGAACCTCAAGGAGGGCGCCATCATGAAGGGCCAGGTGAAGAACCTGACCGACTACGGCGCCTTCATCGACCTCGGCGGCATCGACGGTCTGCTCCACATCACCGACATGTCCTGGGGCCGCGTCGGCCACCCCAGCGAGATGTTCCAGGTGGGTGACGAGGTTCGCGTCGTCGTCCTCAAGTTCGACCCCTCGCAGGAGCGCGTCAGCCTCGGCCTCAAGCAGATCCAGGAAGACCCCTGGCACCGCGCCGACGAGAAGTACCCGGTCGGCACCCGCGTGCGCGGCAAGGTCGTCAGCCTTACCGACTACGGCGCCTTCATCGAGCTCGAGCAGGGCGTCGAGGGCCTCGTCCACGTCAGCGAGATGACCTGGAACAAGCGCGTCAAGCACCCGAGCAAGATGCTCGAGGTTGGCAAGGAGGTCGAAGCCGTCGTCCTCGACATCGACCCCAAGGCCAAGCGCATCGCCCTCGGCATGAAGCAGATCGAGGTCAACCCCTGGACCGCGCTCGAGGACAAGTACCCCATCGGCTCGGTCATCAAGGGCATCGTCCGCAACGTCACCGACTTCGGCATCTTCGTCGGCGTCGAAGAGGGCGTGGACGGCCTGGTGCACGTCTCGGACATCTCGTGGACCCAGCGGGTCAAGAACCCCGCGGATCTCTACAAGAAGGGCGATGTCGTCGAGGCCTGCGTGCTCAACATCGACGTCGAGAACGAGCGCTTCTCCCTCGGCATCAAGCAGCTCAGCCAGGATCCCTGGGACACCCTCTCGGAGCGCCTGCCCGTCGGCAGCCGCGTCAAGGGCAAGGTCACGAAGGTCACCGACTTCGGTGGCTTCGTCGAGATCGAGCCGGGCATCGAAGGCCTCGTCCACGTGTCCGAGATGCGCGAGGAGCGCGTCGAGAACCCGCGCGACGTGATCTCCGAGGGCCAGGATGTCGACGTGAAGATCATCGACATCAACTCGAGCGACCGGAAGATCGCCCTGTCGATCAAGGCCCTCGCCCACGAGGGTGAGGACGACTACCGCGAGTACCTCAAGAAGCAGGCGGAGCAGGCGCGCTCCCGCCTGGGCGACGTGATGGCCGGCAAGCTGAAGAAGTAAGCCGAACCACGCTTCTCCGAAGGATCCCGAGGCCGGTCCCTGTGGAGGCGCCGGCTTCGGTGCGTTTGGTGGTTGTTCAGGCCTGTGGCACAAGGGCGTCGTTCACGTGCGTCGGGCGCTCTGGTGGATCGCCATCGTCGGGTTGGTCCTGGTCGCTCCCATCGCGGCGGTGCCGTCGTACGAGTTCCCGCCCCCGCAGCCGTTCGTCGGCCCCAGCTGGCACAACCCCTACAGTCGGTGGGACGGGCCGTACCGCAAGGTGAACCTCCACGCGCACTCGGTGGCCTGGGGCGGGCTGACGGCCGGTGAGGCGAGCCCCGAGGAGATGGCGGCGCGCTACGCCGAGGCCGGCTTCGAGGCGCTGGCCCTGTCGAACTACCACCAGGTGACGACGCTCGAGCGGCCTCCGCTGCCCATGCTTCGGGCCTATGAGCACGGGATCAACCTCACCAAGGCCCACCGGCTGGTGCTGGGCAGCTCCGACACCGTGGCGCTCGACTTCCCCGTGTCCACCCGCTCGATGCGGCAGTGGATGCTGAACGTGCTGGGCTCCCGCGCGGCGCTGGTCGGGCTCAACCACCCGTCGCTTCGGGGCGGCCATGGCTGCGCGGACGTCGCGGCCCTCACCGGCTTCCAGCTCTTCGAGGTGCACAACCCGTACGCCACCTCGCACCTCGAGTGGGACTGCGCGCTCTCGGCCGGCCGCCTGGCCTGGGTGGTGGGGAATGATGACGCCCACACCGCGCGCGACGAGAGCATCGGCATCGCCTGGAACATGGTGGGCACGCGCGAGCTGACGGAGGCCGCGATCTTCGACGCGCTCGGCGCCGGCCGCTCCTACGCGGTGCGCGGTACGAACGGCCGAATGGACGTGGAGCTGCGCGAGCTGACCGAGGATCAGCCGGGGCTCTTTCGCATTCAGCTCTCCGGGAAGGCCCGCATCGAGTGGTGGATGGATGGGACCCTGCGCGAGGCCCATGACGACACGGATGGATCGTGGATTCAGGTGCCCGGCGACGCCGGTCACTACGTGCGCGTCGTGGTGCGCACCCCCAATACCGAGCTGGTGTTCAACCCGATCATCCGACAGGGCGCGTGGTCGGCGCCGGTGGCGACGATCGATTGGTTCGTGACCGGTGGGAGCTGGCTTTCCTGGTGCGTCGCTGCCTCGGTCCTCGCGTGGGCCGGCCGTCGCAAAGCCCCCCGTTTGCGGCTCGTCGCCTCGGACCGGCGCGCGGCGTAGGGCGCTGAGTCATGCTCAGAGAACCCGATGGCGGGGACCGGTGTCCGCAAGCCGCTTCGGGTACCGTGGGCCACTCCATCGCCGATCCGGAAGGTCGTGATGCTCCGTCTCGTCCTCAGTCTTGTGCTCGTTGGTTCGACCAGCGCCTCGGCGTTCTGTGGCTTCTACGTCTCGGGCGGCGGCGCCTCGCTGTTCAATGACGCCACGCAGGTGGTCCTCATGCGGGAGGGGACGCGCACGGTGCTGTCGATGCAGAACGACTACCAGGGCCCCCTCGAGGACTTTGCGATGGTGGTGCCGGTGCCGGTGATCCTCACGAAAGAGACCGTTCGCACCCTCAAGAAGACCGTCTTCACCAAGCTCGATACGCTCTCGGCGCCACGGCTCGTCGAGTACTGGGAACAGGATCCGTGCCCGAAGCCCGTCAGGGACGGCATTGGCTATGGCTACGGCATGGGGGCGCTGTCGGCAAAGGGCTCCGGCACCGGTGGCTTCGCGTTCGGCAGCGGCGGACTGGGCGTTCGGGTCGAGGCCCAGTTCGACGTGGGCGAGTACGAGGTGGTGATCCTCTCGGCCGAAGACGCGTTGGGCCTCGAGACCTGGCTCGGCCAGAACAAGTACCGGATTCCCGAGGGCGCGGCGCCGCTGTTCCGCCCGTACATCCAGAGAGGGATGAAGTTCTTCGTCGCGAAGGTGAACGCGAAGAAGGTCACGTTCGAGAAGGGCCGGGCCACGCTCTCGCCGCTGCGCTTCCACTACGACGCCGAGAGCTTCGAGCTGCCGATCCGCCTTGGGCTCATCAACGCGAAGGCGACGCAGGACCTGATCGTCCACGTGCTCGCGCGCGGGCAGCGCTACGAGGTCGCCAACGCGCCGAACGTCACGATCCCCACCAACATCGATCTGGTGCCGTCGGCGAAGTCCGAGTTCGGTCCCTTCTACGCCTCGCTCTTCGACAAGACGCAGGCGAAGGAGAAGGGCGCCGTGGTGACGGAGTATTCGTGGGACGCGATGAGCTGCGATCCCTGCCCGGCGCCGCCGCTCACCGAGAGCGAGCTGACGCAGCTGGGACTCGACGTCATCGACGGTCCCTCGGCGTACGTGGAGCCGGAGCTCGAGGTGAAGAACCTCGACAAGCTGTCGGCGGATCAGCGCAGCCGGCTCGAGGGGCTGCTGGCCAACGCGAAGCGCCAACTGCGGGCGATGACCGAGCGGCGGGGACGGGGCAGCGGCTTCGTCGTGACCCGGTTGCACGCGCGCTACACGAAGGAGTCGCTCGGAGAGGACCTGGTCCTTCGCGTCGCACCACCGATCGGCGGTGGTCGGGAGTTCATGAAGGGCCCCGAGGGCCTCGAGCGGGGCGCCATGCCGGCGCCGTCGAACGCGTTTCAGGCGCGCTATGCCGTGCGGTATCCGTGGGTCGGGAAGGTCGCCTGCAAGAACCCGATGTGGGGCATGTGGGGCGGGCCGCCTGGGAAGGGCGACGAGAACGGGGTGACCGGCGGCAAGACGACGGGCTCGGCGACGAACTCAGCGTTCGCCCGACGTGACGCGAAGCTCGACCGCCTCGTGGAGAGCCCAGTCCCCGAGTTGGAACTCTCAGGCCGAAAAGCCGGGGCGGGGCTGTCGCTCAAGGCGAAGAGGCCCTGACGCTGCGAGTCGGAACCAGGGCCCGCCGTGTTTCGTCCAACCGTCGGCACCGTGAGTGGCTACAGTCCACCCGCTCACCCACTCGGAGGTCGTGATGCTGCGCACGCTCGTCATCTTCGCGGTCACCCTCGGCTCCACCACCGCCTCGGCGTTCTGCGGATTCTACGTCGCGGGCGGCGGCGCCGAGCTCTTCAACAATGCCACCCAGGTCGTCCTCATGCGCAACGGCACCCGGACGGTGCTGTCGATGCAGAACGGCTACCAGGGCCCGCCGGAAGACTTCGCGATGGTGGTGCCGGTGCCGGTGGTGCTCCAGAAAGAGCAGGTCAAGACGCTCGCGCGTGGCGTGTTCGACAAGATCGACAAGCTCTCGGCGCCGCGGCTTGTCGAGTACTGGGAGCAGGACCCCTGTCCGCAACCCTCGATGCGAGACCAGTCGGCCGAGCGCATGGCGCCAATGATGGCGAAGTCGAAGGCGGCTCCGGCTGGCCGGCTCATGGAGTTCGACGATCGGGTCGTCGTCGAGGCGCAGTTCGACGTCGGTGAATACGAGATCGTGATCCTCTCGGCGGAAGACGGGCTGGGCCTCGAGCGCTGGCTCGAGCGCAATGGCTACAAGATCCCCGCGGGCGCGGCGCCGCTGTTCCGCCCCTATATCCAGCAGGGGATGAAGTTCTTCGTCGCGAAGGTGAACGTGAAGAAGGTCACCTTCACCAACGGGCAGGCGGTGCTGTCTCCCTTGCGCTTCCACTACGACAGCGAGCGCTTCGAGCTGCCAGTGCGGTTGGGCCTGATCAACGCGAAGGACAAGCAGGACTTGATCGTCCACGTGCTCGCGCGCGGCCAACGCTACGACGTCGCGAACCTGCCGAACGTGACGATCCCCACGAACATCGATCTCGTCCCGTCGACGAAGAACGAGTTCGGGCCGTTCTACGCCTCGCTGTTCGACCGGACGCAGGCGAAGGGGAAGGGCGCGGTGGTAACGGAGTACTCGTGGGACGCCAACAGCTGCGACCCGTGCCCGACGCCAGCGCTGTCGATGACTGATCTCGTGGCGTTTGGTCTCGACGTGATCGACGGGGCGTCGGCCGCGGTGTCTCCGTCGATCGAGGTGAAGAACCTGACCGAGCTGCCGCCGCAGGAGCAGCAGTATGTGACCCAGGCGGTCTCGAACATCACGCAGCAAAGCCTCATGCGACAGATGCAGAACGTGAACTGGCGCGGCTTCGTGGTGACGCGGCTGCACGCGCGGTACGACAAGAAGTCGCTCGGCGAAGACCTCGTCTTCAAGGCCGCACCACCCATCGCCGGAGGTCGCGAGTTCCTCACCGACGGTCAGAAGCTCGAGCAGGGCTCGGTGCCGTACGGGACCAACCAGTTCCAGGGCCGCTACGCGATTCGCTACCCGTGGACGGGGCCGATCGCCTGCTCGAACCCGATTCGCGGACGGTGGGGCGCCAACCCGAACGGGGGCGGCGCGCGCCCGGTGTCCTTGCAGCGCTCGGCCGAAGCGCGACGAGATCAGGATCTGAGGGCCTTCGTCGAAAGTCCGGTCGCAGAGCTCGGCGTCAAGGGACGCAAGGCGGCGGCGGGTCGTCCCGTGGGCGTGAAGTGAGGAGCACGACGATGCGAGTCCTGGCTGCGGTGGGGGTGCTGCTGTCGGCCGTGAGCGCGCAGGCGTTCTGCGGCTTCTACGTCGCTGGTGGTGGCGCCGAGCTGTTCAACAACGCGACGCAGGTCGTGCTCATGCGCAACGGCACCCGAACCGTGCTGTCGATGCAGAACAACTACCAGGGCCCGGCGGAAGACTTCGCGATGGTGGTCCCCGTTCCGGTGGTGCTCCAGAAGGAGAACGTGAAGACGCTGAACAAGGCGATCTTCGAGAAGATCGACAAGCTCTCGGCGCCGCGGCTCGTTGAGTACTGGGAGCAGGACCCCTGCTACCTGCCGCCCGACCGGAGTGACGTACGGAGACGCTCGGCGAAGGCGGGTGCGCCGATGCGTGAGATGGCCGATGAGGACTCCATCCGCGTCTACGGCGTGAAGATCGAGGCGAAGTTCGAGGTGGGCGAGTACGAGGTCCTCATCCTGTCGGCGAAGGACGCGCTGGGCCTCGACCGGTTCCTGCGCGACAGCAAGTACAAGATCCCCGAAGGCGCCGAGCCGCTGTTCCGCCCCTACATCCAGCAGGGGATGAAGTTCTTCGTGGCGAAGGTGAACGCGAAGAAGGTGGCGTTCGAGAAGGGCATGGCGAAGCTGTCGCCGCTGCGCTTCCACTACGACTCCGAGACGTTCGCGCTCCCAGTGCGGCTCGGCCTCATCAACGCGAAGGACAAACAGGACCTGATCGTCCACGTGCTCGCGCGTGGCCAGCGCTACGAGGTCGCGAACTACCCGAACGTGACGATCCCCACGAACATCGACCTCGTCCCGTCGACGAAGAACGAGTTCGGGCCGTTCTACGCCTCGCTCTACGACAAGACGGTCGCGAAGACGCCGAAGGCCGTCGTGACCGAGTACGCGTGGGACTCGAGCACGTGCGATCCCTGCCCGATCCCCGCGCTCGACGAGGCCGATCTGCTCACCCTGGGCCTCGACGTGCTCGACGGCTCCACGTGGGTCGTGCCCGAGGTGTCGATCACGAACGAAGCGAAGGTCGACCCGCAAGATCTGCAAGTGCTCAAGCAGTACGTCGACATGGGGCTGAGCCAGGTGCGCGCGCGGCACTCGAACGGGCAGGGCGCGTGGGGCTTCGTGCTGACCCGCTTGCACGCGCGATACGACAAGACCTCTCTAGGCGAAGACCTCGTCTTCAAGGCCGCGCCGCCGATCGCCGGTGGGCGTGAGTTCCTCACCAACGGCACGACGCTGGAGCAGGGCGCGGTGTCATACGGCTCCAACCAGTTCCAGGGGCGCTACGCCATTCGGTACCCGTGGACGGGGCCCATCGCCTGCTCGAATCCGGTGCGCGGCCGCTGGGGTGGCCCACCGCAGGGTGGACGTCCAGGCCCGCTCGCTGCGCAGGACACGGCGTTCGCGCCTCGCGGGAAGGACCTCGGAGCGTTCACCGAGAGCCCCGTGTCGGAGCTGGGCGTCAGCGGGAAGAAGCAGCGCGCCGGCCAGCCCGTGAACCTCGTGACCAAGTGATCTCATGACCGCTCTCCTCGTCGCCCTCATCGTCGCGGCCGAGCCGGTGCTTCCCGAGGACGGGTCTCCGTGGGCGCCCGGGCTCTTGCGACAGGACGCCCGTGGCTCCGCGCCGTCGGCCAACCACGATGACGCGAAGATCTGCGGCTCCTGCCACATGGACGTGGCCGCGCAGTGGAAGACGAGCGCGCACGCCTTCGCCTCGTTCAACAACCCGCTGTACCGGGTCGCCGTCGAGCGCACGCGCAGTGAAGTGGGCTTCGGGGCGAGTCGCATGTGCGCTGCGTGTCACGATCTCGCGCTCCTCACCTCGGGTGGAATGGATCAGCCCATCGCGCCGGACGACCCGCGAGGACACGCGGGGGTGAGCTGCACGAGCTGCCACAGCGCGACCCACGCGAGCCTCGACGGCAACGGGAGCCTCACCTTGCGAGCCGACAGCGCGCTCCCTGAGACGGTGGAAGCCGCCACGGTGAAGAACCACAAAGACCGTGTCGCCAGCCCGCTGCTGCGCACGGCTGCTCTGTGCGGCGGGTGTCACCGCTCGTTCCTGGGTGAGAAGACCGGCAACGCGTCGGCGTTCTTCGGTATGGACGACTTCGGGGCCTGGCAGAAGTCGGCGTGGAACCACTCGACCGCGGAGCGCCCGGACTCGGTGACGCCGCAGGACTGCCGCGGCTGCCACATGCCGAAGGAGCCCGCGCTCCTCGGCGACGTGGCCGCGAAGCAGGGGAAGATCACCTCGCATCGATTCCTCGGTTCGCACACCACGCTCGCGGCGATGCGGGGCGATCCCGAGACCGTGCGTCGCGTACAGGACTTCCTGAAGGACTCGGTGCGCATCGCCATCTCGGGCGCGCGCCTCGAGGGTGCCGCCTTCGTCGAGGTGCCCTCGACCCTTCCGGTGAGGGGCGGCGAGGCGTTCGAGGTCGACGTGGTCATCTTCAATGAGCGCGTCGGTCACCGCTTCCCTGGCAGCGTGATGGACAACCAGGGCGCCCGGCTCGAAGTCGAGCTGGTGTCCGCCTCCGGACGCGTGCTCGCGGTGTCGGATCAGCACCAGCTCCGCTCCGAGGTGGTCGATGCGACGGGCGAGCCCGTGCACGAGCGCCAGACCCATCGCTTCGTCAGCGCCGTGTGGAACCACACCGTGCCGTCCCGTGACGCGCGCGCCGTGCGCGTGGGCTTCGAGGTGCCGATGTCGCTGGGGCCCGCGGAGTGGCCGCTCTCCCTGCGCGCGCGCGTCGTGCATCAGACGCGGCTGCCGGAGCTCGGCGCGCTCGCCTGTCGTGACGCCTCGACCGCGCGGGGCCGGGCCTTCCTCGAGGCCTCGGAGACGCTGCTCGGCACGCGCGTCGATCCGTGCGTGGACGCGCCGAAGACGATCGTCGCCGCGACGGAGCTGAGGTTCGACGGTCACTCGAAGCCGACCTTCGACGACGCGTGGCGGCGCGCGCTCGCCCTCTCGGTGTCCCTGCAGGAATACCTCGGAGATGCCGAGCAGGCCTTCGCCACCGCCCGCGCGCTCGCGAGCTCGTCAGACGAGCGAGGCCGCGCCACCTGGGGACTGGCGATGGTGGCGGGACGACGGGGCCAGACCGACGACGCGCTGAAGCGGCTGGGCGAGGCAGAGACGCTCCTCGGGCGGACCGCCGCGACCTGGAAGACACGCGGAGACATCTACGCGCAGGTCTGGCGCTGGCCGCAGGCCGCCGAGGCGTACACGCAGGCGGCCGCCCTTGCCCCTGAAGACGTCACGGTGTGGCAGCAGCTCGCCATGTCCGAAGCGAGCGCGGGACGGTACGCCCAGGCCCTCACCGCCGCGCAGAAGGGCATCGCGCTGTTCCCCCGCGACGCAGACTGCCTTCGCGTCCAGGCACTGGCGTTGGCCCAGCTGGGCGCCCCGAAGGCCGTGCGGGAACATTCGCTCGCCGCGGCGCTCCAGTGGCGTCTCCCCGATGATGGTCCTGCGGCCAAGGGAAAGTGCAGCAAGCGGATCGTCGGGTGCGCCGATCGACGCAACCCGGTGCCTCGGTACCAGGCAGTCCCGACGGGTCCGCTCGCGGTCCGGCCGTCAGGTGTCCCGCTCCCTTGACTCCCTGAGGCAGCGGCGACAAGAGCCTGTGAGGACCTCCAACGCGGAGAACACACATGGCTCGTGACGTGGTGATTGTCGGTGCAGCGCGGACCCCGATTGGCGCCTTCCAGGGCGCGTTGTCGTCGCTCAAGGCGCCTGAGCTCGGCGCGGTGGCGATCAAGGCAGCGCTCGAGCGCGCCGGGCTCACGCCCGACCAGGTCGATCAGGTCTTCATGGGCCACGTGCTCCAGGCGGGCGTGGGCCAGGCTCCGGCGCGTCAGGCGGCGCGGTTCGCGGGGCTGCCCGACGTCACGCCCGCCGTGACGGTCAACAAGGTGTGCGGCTCGGGCCTGCAGGCGGTCGTCAACGCGTATCAGGCGATCGCGCTCGGTGACGCCGAGGTGGTGGTGGCCGGCGGCATGGAGTCGATGTCGAACGCGCCCTACCTCTCGCACGCGCTGCGCGGCGGCGCCCGCATGGGCCACGTCGAGTTCAAGGACTCGATGGTGTCCGACGGGCTGACCGACGCCTACGACAACGTGCACATGGGCCTGTGCGCCGAGCAGTGCGCGGACTCGATGAAGATCTCCCGCGCCGCACAGGACGAGTTCGCCGTCGAGTCGACGAACCGCGCGATCCGCTCG
>JBILEB010000117.1:0-22660 GCA_044352295.1 Myxococcaceae bacterium | reverse complement strand
ACGTCACTCTCCTCGATTGGTGAAGGCAGATTCAAGCCTTCCCAGGATTCCCGCGAGCTTTTCTCGCGCCCGATGCAACCGGCTCTTCACCGTGCCCTCGGGCAACTCGGTGATCTCCATGATCTCTTCGTAACTGAGCCCCTCGACGTCTCGCAGCACGACCAGCGAGCGTTGTTCCTCATCGAGCTCTTCGATGGCCTGGTGAACGAGCTGCCGTTCGCGCTTGCGGGTCACCATCTCATCGGGTGACGCCGACCCACCCATCGAGTCGCTGATGACCTTTTCGTTCGACTCACCGAACTCGTCGCTGCGTCCACGGCCCCGGCGCTTGAGGTACTTCAGGCGGTTGAGGCAGTGGTTGCGCGAGATGCGGAAGATCCACGTGGTGAGCTTCGCGTCGGCGCGAAACTTGTCCACGTTCTGGTGGATGGAGAGGAAGATCTCCTGAGTGAGGTCGAACGCCTCTTCGCGATCGTTCAGCATGCGAACGCAGAAGTCATACACGCGGTCCTGGTGGGCACGAACGAGCGCCTCGAAGGCAGACGCGTCGCCCCGACGCAGCTTCGAGATGAGCACGCGGTCCGAAGGGCTCTCGTTCTCGGAGCCATCTCGCAGCACCGCTGGCGCCTGGGCCTCGCTCAGGGTTGCTGCGGGAACTTCGAGCACGTCGCTCGCCACGTCGTCAGCCTCCCCAGCCATGGCCGGTCATCGTAACGCGGAAGGACACCGGCGATGGCGTTGGGTTCCAAAGCGTAACTATTTGGACTTCTTCACCTTGTAGGCACCGGCCCCGTCGACGGAGAACGGCGCCGGCCGATGGGTGACCTCGAAGGAGGCGTACGCCGGCGCAAGCTCCGCCCAGAACGCGGCGTGCGGGGAGTCCTGGTGGGCCTCGAGCCATTCGGCGGTCAGGCGCGCCGGGAAGATGTCGAGTCGCCGGGGCCTGGTGCGGGCGCGCTGCGCGACGAGGAACACCTCTTCGATAGGCCCATCTTCGATCGCGATGCAGCCGATGCTCGCGCAATTGCCATGCAGATAGATGAGTCCGCCCGGCCGGCGCGCGTCGCTGCGAAGGCGATCCGAGGCGTTGGGGTACGACACCTTCATCGACAGGTGGAAGTTCGACGCGGGGTTGAACTCGACGATCTCGTAGAGGCCTTCGGGCACCTGGAGATCGCCCTCCTTTCGCTTGGGGCCGAGCTCACCCGACGCCGCGCAGATGGCGTACGTCTTCACCAGCGTCAGGGGGCCCTTCCCGGCGCCCGCCCACAGCTCGATCACCTTCTCCTCCTTGAAGGCGCGAAGGGAGACGGTGTCGACGGTCGCCGGAAGGCCCGCCGCGGCGAGGAGCCTGTCGACGTCCGCGCTGCGCGCCGCGCGGACCCCGTCGAGTCGGGGGTTGGCCAGCACGGTGAGCGGGAGACACAGCATCAGGCTCAGCACGCGCATTCCTTCGAAACACCCGCTGCGCGCCTTCCGTTCCAGAGCGCCCACTACTCCGGCATCGACTTCGCGGGGTTCTTCACGCCCATCAACTGGGCGACGATGAACTCGTCGAGGTCGCCATCGAGCACCTTGTCGGGCTGCCCCGATTCCACGCCCGTCCGCAGGTCCTTCACCATGCGGTACGGCTGCAGCACGTAGCTGCGGATCTGCGAGCCGAACGCGATGTCCATCTTCTGCGACTCGCGCGCCTGCGTCTCGGCCTCGCGCTTCTTCACCTCGATGTCGAACAGCCGCGCGCGGAGGATCTTGAACGCCATGTCCTTGTTCGCGCTCTGCGAACGCTCGGTCTGGCAGGTGATGATGATGCCCGTCGGAAGATGGCGAAGCTGAGCCGTCGACGAGGTCTTGTTCACCTTCTGACCACCGGCGCCGCCGCCGCGAATGAACTTCAAGTCGATGTCGGTCTCGGGGATCTCGATTTTGATGTCGTCGTCGATCTCCGGGTACACGTCGACCGAGGCGAAGCTCGTGTGCCGGCGCGCGTTCGAGTCGTAGGGGCTGATGCGCACGAGCCGGTGCACGCCCATCTCAGCCTTGAGGTAGCCGTACGCGAACTCACCCTCGACGCGGAGCGACGCGTTCTTGATGCCTGCCTCTTCCCCAGCGTTGTAGTCGTTGATCTCGACCTTCCAGCCGCGGCGCTCGCAGTAGCGCGTGTACATGCGCAGCAGCATCGACGCCCAGTCCATCGACTCGGTCCCGCCAGCCCCCGCGTTGACGTCCATGAAGCAGCTCATGCGATCGTTCGGGCCCGAGAGCATCTTCTCGAGCTCGAGCCCCTTCACGAGCTCTTCGGCGCCGGGGATGAGCGCGATGCCTTCCTGGCGGCTCCCCTCGTCCTGCATCTCGGCGGCGAGCTCGACGAGCGTCCTGGCGTCGTCCACCGCCCGCTGCGCCTTCTCGAAGGAGGCCACCTGCTTCTCGAGCGAGGTCTTCTCCTTCAACATCGACTGGGCCTTGACGTTGTCGTCCCAGAAGGTCGGGAGCGTCGAGTCCCGCTCGATCAACGCGATGCGCGACTTCTTGCGATCGACGTCAAAGAGACCCCCGGAGGCCCATGAGCCTCGCCTGGAGCGCCTGCAGCTGATCCACCACCACGTCCGTTGCCATGTGCACATCGTTAGAACGAGTGGACCCACCCGACAAGGATGTCGACGGTGACCGAAACGAGGGCTGACAACGGCCGCCGTGGTGATTAGGTCCGACCAGCTCAACAACCCACGCAGTTCCTTCGAAGGAGAGTCGACATGAAGTTCGAGCTCGATCCGCTGCCGTACGCGAAATCCGCGCTGGCCCCGCACCTCACCGAAGAGACGCTCTCGTTCCACTACGAGAAGCACCACCAGACGTACATGAACAACCTGAAAGCGGCGCTCGAGGGCAAGCCCGACGCCGACAAGAGCCTCGAGGAGATCGTCAAGTCGTCTTCGGGCCCGCTCTTCAACAACTCAGCCCAGGTGTGGAACCACGACTTCTACTGGAAGTCGATGAAGCCCAACGGCGGCGGAGAGCCCACCGGCGCGCTGGCCGACGCGATCAAGCGCGACTTCGGGAGCTACCAGGACTTCCGCACCAAGTTCGAAGAGGCGGCCGTCAAACAGTTCGCCTCGGGCTGGGCCTGGCTCGTCGTCGAGAACGGCAAGCTCGCCATCACGACGACTGGCAACGCCGAGACGCCGCTGACGAAGGGCCAGACGGCGCTGCTGACGTGCGATGTGTGGGAGCACGCGTACTACATCGACTTCCGCAACCTGCGCGCGAAGTACGTCTCGACGTTCATGGAGAAGCTCGTGAACTGGGACTTCGCCGCCGCGAACTTCAAGTAAGCGCCCGGCGGTTGTCCCAGCACCGACGCCTCGCCAGGAGAGTCCTCCCGGCGGGGCGTTCGTGTGTTCAGCCAGGCCGTGTCTCGGCGCGGCGGTGGTCGAGCCAGAAGACCGCCGCGAAGGCGACGTTCACCGGCAGAGCGAGCGCGATGACGTTCCAGTTGTCCTGATTGAAGGTCGGCAGCACCTTGACGAGCACACCCAGGACGCTCGTCGCCGCCAGTACCGTCCACGTGCCCCGCAGCAGCGGCTTCGCGCGCTTCGATCCCCACGAGAGCATCACGCCCAGCGGCGCCAGGAGGAACGTCACCGGGCTGATGAAGAACAGGTTCTCGTTGCGGTGGGTCACCGTGTGGTTCGTCAGCAGGCCCATGAAGAAGAGCACGAGGCCCAACACGCCCCACCCGAGTCCAAGCAGGACGTGGACGAGCCCAAAGGCGATGCGTGGCCCCCGTGCGCCGTCACGGCCCAGGTGTCCCAGGCCCAGCGCCAGACCAGCGAGCACCAGGGAGAACGCCAGAATGCCAGGGATGAAGTTGGGCGGCACCTCGGGCGGGCGCGCGCGCGGCGACGTGTAGACGTTCCACTGCGCCTTCACGAGCGGCACGTCGGAGCCGTCATCCCGCTTCACGCTGAGGGCCTGCACGTCGCGCTCGAGCTCGTCAGGAAGGAAGGACACCTCGACGCGGGTGATGGGGCCGTCGAGCTCGTCGTTCTGCAGGTAGTCGAGCACCAGGCTCATCGGCACGTTCACCATCGAGTACCGGCGGGTGTGGGCCCGGAGCGAGATGGGTGAGACCTGCGCGCGCTCCGACGCGAGGAGCTGCCCACCGATCGCCGCGTCGATGATGTCCCTCGGGCGTGTCGAGCAGTTGTCGCGGTAGTGGTGGTACCGGTACACGCGGTTTTGCGGCAACACGTTGGTGCCGAGCGCGGTGGCGACCTGCTGGGCCTGCACCGGCGTGAGGTTCAGCTCCTGGATGCGGATGTCCCGCTTGAGCGCCTGGTAGAGCCGAAAGGTGCCCTGAATGGAGTCGTCCGACACCCAGAAGTCGAGCTGCCCCTGCGCGAAGCGGTGCACGAAGCCTTCGTCGAAGCCGAACATGCCGTAGTTGTAGAGACGGCCGTGCGCTCGCTTCGTGTCCTCGACGACGAGGGACGTATGGCCCCACCACTCGGTGAGCGTGTCACCGGGCGAGAACGTCACCAACGAGATGCGCAGGTCTTCCGGCTGGCTCTCGCCCGTCATCCACGGAGGCAACGACTGCGCGAGCGCGAGTGACGCGACGAGGGCGGAGACGAGCGACATGCGGCGCCGAATACAACTTTTCGGGTCCTTCCATCACCCGCTACTGCTTGAACCACCCGTTCTCGGCGGTCTGCGCAGGCTTCGGCTGGTTGTCGATGCGACGAGTCAGCTCGATGGGCTGCGCGGTCGCAGGGTCCAGGCCCGCCGCACGCAACGCGCCAGGACCCGCCATCACCATGGCCGCTTCCGGTTCCGGCGGGGCCACCTCATCGTGCAGCGGCTGCGCCTCGGGCGGCGTCGGCGCGGCTGACTTCACCGTGTCTTCGCGCCGAAGCGACTCCGGGGGTGCGGCCGACTGCGTCAGGAGCTGCATGACGGCTTCGCGAACGAGCTGTCCGACCGAGTTGCCCGTTCGGGTCGCCATCTGCGTCAGCGCGTCGGCGAGATCCGGCGTCACCCGGAAGGCGAGCGTGCGCACCTGCTGCAGCGTCGACGAGAGCGCCTCGAGCGCCGCGCTGGGGCGCGCGACGTTGAAGTCTCCGCTGTCGATCATCGACTTGATCCGCTGCGCGAGGTCTTCCCGGGTGTACCAGGTACCGTCGAGGAAGATCGCTTCAGCGTCCAGGTCGATGGGCAGTTGGTTCACGGTTCCGAGAATGTGATCATCGCCCCCACCACCGTCAAGCAAAGCCATGGGAATTCCTCGGGCTATTCCCCCGTTCGTCAGGGCTGCAACTTCGCTTGATTCCACACGTTTTCTCGACGAATGGTGTGTGTCGTGTCGTCGGCTGCGTTGCTCCTCGCTGGACTTGTGCTGCTGCCGGTCGGCGCCGGCGATGGAGGCGTGCTGCCGCCGCTCCGGGTGCAGTCGCGCGCCACGCCAACCACCGTGAAGCTCGGAGAGCCTTTCGTCTTCGAGATCGTCGTCACGCACGAGAAGACGCAGCGCTACGAGCTGCCGACGCCCGGCGAGCTGGGGGCCTTCGACTACGTCACCCAGACGCGCGAGCGCATCGATGGCGCCGACTCGTCGACCACCACGTTCCAGGTGACGCTCCAGGGCTTCGAGCTGGGCAAGCAGCGCGTCCCCACGCTGGAGCTCGAGCTGAGTGACCCGGCGGGGATGGTGAAGATGCCGGTGAGCGGCCCCGAGGTCGAGGTCGTCTCCTCGCTGCCGCCCGACGCGGAGAAGGGCGCTGACCTGTACGACGTGCGCAAGCCCGAAGAGCTGCCGGTGCGCACCTGGCGGCTGGTCTGGGCGCTGCTCATCGGCCTGGTGGTGGCGCTCCTCGCGTACGGTGCCTTCCGCTACCTGCAGCGTCCCAAGCCCGTCGTCGTCACGCCCGAGCGTCCGAAGGAGCCGCTGCACGTTCGCGCGAACCAGGCGCTCGATCAGCTCGCCGCGCAGAACCTGCCGGGCCAGGGCCGTTCGCGGGAGTTCTACTTCCGGCTGTCGGAGGTCGTCCGCAGCTACCTCGGTGAGCGGTACGAGTTCGAGGCGCTCGAGAGCACCACGCCCGAGCTCCTCGAGGCGCTGCGGACACGACACACGCCGGGCCTCCCGATGGCCGAGCTGACCGCCTTTGCCAACGAGTCCGACTTCGTGCGCTACGCCAGGGCGGCGCCGGGTCCCGATGCGTGCAAGGCCGCCCTCGAGCTCGGCTACCGCATCGTCCACGCGACGACGGTCGGGCAGGCCGGGATGACGACGGGAGGCGCCGCGAATGACGCCTGACCCGTCGCTCCTGGAGGGGGTGCGCGCGGCGCTGGCGCCGTACCACTCGCCCTGGGCCTTCCTCGCGCTCGCCTTCGTGCCAATCGCGCTGGGCTGGGTCTGGCTGGAGCGGCGAACACGGGCCGTCTTGCGGTTCTCCGCGGCGACGCTGCTGGCGCAACAGGGCCGGGGCCTGCGGGCCTATCTCACGTGGTTGCCACCGGTCATGCGCATCGCCGCGTTCGTGTTGGCGGTGATGGCGCTCGCGCGGCCCCAGGAGCGGGACTCGAAGATCCGCGACGCCTCGGTCGAGGGCATCGACATCATGATCGCGCTGGACCTCTCGACCTCGATGGAGGCCGCCGACTTCCGCCCCAACAACCGGCTCCACGTCGCCAAAGAGGTGCTCGCCGAGTTCATCTCGAGCCGCGCGAACGATCGAATCGGCCTCGTGGTGTTCTCGGGAGCGGCCTACACGCAGGCCCCGCTCACGCTCGATTACGGCGTGCTGAAGGAAGTGGTGCGACAGCTCCGCACCCGCGTGCTGGAGGACGGCACGGCGATCGGTGACGCGGTGGCGACGGCGGTGAATCGGCTGCGCGACTCGGAAGCGAAGAGCCGCGTCATCGTGCTCATCACCGACGGCGACAACAACGCGGGCACGGTGTCTCCGCTCGACGCGGCGAAGGCCTCGCAGGCGCTCGGCGTGCCGGTGTATTCGATCCTCGTCGGCAAGGGCGGCAAGGTGCCCTTCCCCGCCGGCCAGGACATCTTCGGCAACACCGCGTGGCGGGACGTCGAGATCCCCATCAACCCGAAGCTCCTCGAAGACATGGCGAAGCTCACCGGCGGCGAGTTCTACCGGGCCACCGATCGCCAGGAGCTCAAGGAGAACCTGCAGAAGGTGCTCGATTCGCTCGAGCGCTCGAAGATCCTCGAAGGCGGCGTCGTCACCAATTACCGCGAGCTGTTCCACCCGTGGCTGCTGATGGCGTTCACCCTGCTGGCGCTGGAGCTGCTGCTCAAGGCCACCGTGCTCAAGGTGTTCCCGTGACGCCGTGGCGCTTCACCTTCCTCGGCTACAAGCTGGGGCTCGCGCAGCCGGTCTTCCTCGGCCTGGTGCCGTTGGTGTTGGTGGTGGGCGTGGTGGTGCTGGTGCTGGCGCTTCGTCGTACCGTCGCGTTGTCAAAGGTCATCCCCTCTCGGCTCTCGTCGACCCTCGCGCCGGGCGTCTCGATCGTGTTGCCGTTGATGCAGCGGGGCTCGCAGCTCGCCGCGCTCGTGTGCTTCGCCCTGGCGCTCGCGCAACCACAGTGTGGGGAAAAGGCCGAGGTGGTGAAGCGGCGAGGCATCGACGTGGTCGTCGCGCTCGATGCCTCCCGGTCGATGTTGGCGCGTGACGTGGCTCCGTCCCGGCTGGAGCGCGCACGGCTCGAGCTGTCCACCCTGCTCGACGAGCTCAAGGGCGATCGGGTGGCGATCATCGCGTTCGCCGGAGACGCCTTCATCCAGTGTCCGCTCACCAGCGACTACGGCGCCGCGCGCATCTTCCTTCGCGCCATCGACCCCGCCCAGATGCCGCAGGGCGGCACCAACATCGGCTCTGCGCTGCTGTTGGCCCGTCAGGTCTTCGACAACGCGGATCGCGGCTCGAAGGACAAGGTGGTGGTGCTGCTGAGCGACGGGGAGGATCTCTCCGGCGCCATCGACGAGGGCGTCACCGCGCTCAAGGAGATCGACGCCAGGGTGCTCGCCGTCGGCATCGGCAGCGAACAGGGCGAGCCGATTCCAGTGCTCTCGGAGCAGGGCGACGTCGTCGGGTACAAGAAAGATGAAAACGGCGTCACGGTGATCACCCGCCTCGATCGCGCGGGCCTCTCCCGAGTCGCGAGTGCGACGGGCGGCGAGTTCTTCTACCAGGCGCGCGGCGTGGCCGTGCCCGACGTCGTCAAGGTGATCGACACGCTCCAGAAGGCCGAGCTCGAGAGCCGCCTCACCATGAAATACGGAGAGATCTTCCAGCCCTTCGTCGGGCTCGGCCTGATCTTCTTCGCGCTGTCGATGTTGATCGTCCCCTCGTGGCGGTGGGCGCGCGCATGAGGCGGACCTGGCTCGCGCTCGCGCTGGTGCTCGGGTCGGCCATGGGGCCGCTCGAGAAGAACCAGGACGACGTCGGCGAAGGCATGGCCGCGTACGAGGCGGGCGACTACGAGCGCGCGCTGACCGCCTTCGAGCGGGCCCAGAAGGAGCACGGGACCGATCCTCGCGTGCACTACAACAAGGGGCTGGTGCTCCACCGCCTGGGGCGCACCGATGAGGCGAAGGCCGCGTTCGGCCGCGCGCAGGAGCTCGACCGCTCCGGCGAGTACGAGGCGCGTATTCACTACAACCTCGGCACCATCGCGGCGGTGAACGGTCAGAAGGAAGAGGCCGTGCGCGAGTTCCGCAAGGCCCTGCGCAAGGATCCGAACGACGGGTTGTCGCGGCACAACCTCGAGGTGCTCCTGCGCAACCTGCCGCCGAAGGA
This sequence comes from Myxococcaceae bacterium, assembly GCA_044352295.1. Classification (GTDB taxonomy): domain Bacteria; phylum Myxococcota; class Myxococcia; order Myxococcales; family Myxococcaceae; genus Xiheimicrobium. The sequence continues at coordinate 13,838 of JBILEB010000117.1, read as the reverse complement.
ACAGAAGGGCCCGGACGGCGGCGCTGATGGTGGAGCGGACGGTGGAAAGCCCGATGGCGGCTCGGACGGCGGCGCACGTGATGGTGGCAGCGATGGCGGCGCGAGCGACGGCGGGCGCGATGGCGGAGACTCCGATGGTGGCGTCATGCCCGATGGCGGCTCCGATGCCGGCCAGCAGGACGGCGGCCAACCCCAGGACGGCGGCGCAGGCGATGGTGGCCGCGGAGACGGAGGCCAGGGAGACGGTGGCCAGCGCGACGGCGGCAAGGGCGACTCCCAGCAGGGTGCGGACGGTGGATCCGACGGCGGTCAGGGCGACGGGGGCCAGAGCCAGTCGGACCAGGCCGGCCAGGACGGCGGCTCTGATGGCGGTGTGCCACAGTCGTCCGATGGCGGCGCGTCACCGGCCGAGCTGGGCCTCATCGACGGCGGCATGACGGCGAAGGAGGCCGAGAAACTGTTGGAACCCCTCAAGCGCAACGAGAAGAATCTCCAGCTCTGGCGGTTCCGCCAGAAGACCCAGAAGAACGACGCCAATGGCAAGGACTGGTAACGCGCTCGCCATCGCCGGGTTGTTGCTCGCGGCCGCCCCGTCGGTGGCCGCGGAGCTGGAGTTCTACATGACGGTCGATCGCAACAAGGTCGGCACGGAAGACACGTTCCGCTGCGAGATCGTCGTCAGCAACGCGCCCGAGGGTGCCGTCGTGCAGTTCCCCGCCCCCAACGACTTCGAGGTGCTCTCACGCTCTGAGTCGACGCAGATGAGCTACTCCGTCGGTGCTGGCGGCATGGGGCAGATCAAGCAGGTGCGGAAGTACACCCTCATCCTCCGCGCGACCCGGGCCGGCGCGCTCACCATCCCCGCCGCGGGTCTCCAGACGGCGAGTCGCACGTACAAGACCGACGCGATCAAGCTCGAGGTCGTGCCGGGGCGACTGGCGCCGGATCCACGCACGCAGAAGCGGCCCTCACCGAACCCCTTCGGCCTCCCGCCGGGCCTGCCGCCGGGCTTCCCCTTCTCGGACGATGACGATCTCGCCGCCCCCGGCCCCGGCCTGGATCCCTTCGAAGAAGACGACGTGTCGATTCCGCGGAGCGACTCCGATCTCTTCCTGCGCGCGTCGCTCGATCGCCCCGAGGTGTACGTCGGCGAGCAGGTGACGCTCTCGCTCTACATCTACTCGCGCATCGATCTCATGGGCGTCGACTCGGTGATCATGCCCAAGCTCGAGGGCTTCCTCGCGCAGGACATCGCGACCCCGACGAACCTCGCGCCCGAGATGCGCACCATCGGCGGCGTGCCCTACCGCGCGTACCTGCTGCGCTCGAAGGCCCTGTTCCCGATGAGGCCGGGTGACGTCACGATCGAGCCGGTCGAGTCGGACATTTCCTCGGGGGTGTTTCCCTTCTCGGGCCGGAAGATCCGCCGCAAGAGCAACGCGCTGTCGCTCAAGGTGAAGGCGGTGCCGCGAGGTGTGGCGAACGTGGGGCGGTGGCGGCTGTCGTCGACCGTGAACCAGACCGACGTCGCGCTCGGGGAGCCGGTGCAGCTCAAGCTGATCCTCGAGGGGCGCGGGAACTTGAAGGCCGTGACGCTGCCGAAGCTCGATGCGCCCTCGTCGTTCCGCGTGTTCGACCCGCAGCAGACCGAGAAGACGAGCGTGGTGAAGAACCACGTCGGCGGCCAACGCGTCGTCGAGTATGTGCTCGTGCCTCAGCAGACCGGCACCTTCACGCTGCCTGCGCTGGTGCTGGAGTACTTCGACCCCGAGAGCCAGCAGGTCGAGACCAGCGCGATCGACGCGGTCACCATCACCGTGCGGCCCTCGGGGACTGGGGCACAGGCGACCTCCGTCCCGACCAACACGGCGCCCGTCGACCCGGCCGCTCGCAACCAGCTCGTGGGCGGAGGCCTCAAGCCGCTGCGCAACACGGCGACCTTTTCGGAGGTGAAGCCAGCGGCCTGGAGCCGTCCGGCGTTCCCCTCCCTCGCCCTCGGCCCCGTGGGCCTGGGGCTCTTGCTCGGCCTCGCGGCGCTCATCCGCGGGCAATTCGGCCGGGAAGACGCCCAGCGCCGTCTCGATCGTCAGGCCAAAGCGGCGCGCAAACGGCTCGCGCAGGCCCAGAAGGTCTCGGCGACGGGGAGCACCTCGGACTTCTACGCCGAGGTCGAGAAGGCGCTCCGCAGCTTCCTCGAGGCGCGCCTGGGCCAGCCGGTCTCGGGATTGACCCGACCGCAGCTCGACACCGCGATGCAGGGCGCACAGGTCCCCGATGACGTGCGCGCGCGGGTGCTGGGTGTCTTCGAGACCTGCGATCTCGGTCGCTACGCCCCGGGCATGGGCGACGCCGCGGCCCGTCGACGAGCGCTCGATGACGCCGCGCACGCGATGGAGGTGTGGCCGTGACTGCACTCCTCCTCGCGCTCACGCTCGCCTACACACCGCAAGAGGCCCAGGCTCTCTTCGTCGAGGCCAACGACGCCTACTACCGGCAGGACTATGGGAGCGCGGCCGAGAAGTACCAACGCCTGCTGGCCGCCGGACGCGGGGGGCCCGATGTGCTGTTCAACCTCGGCACGGCGCACCTGGCGGCCAACGAGCTGGGGCCCGCGGTGCTCTTCCTCACCCGCGCGCAGCGGCTGTCGAATGACGACGACATCGTCGCCCAGCTCACCGTGGCGCAGCAGCGACAGGTGGATCAGGTGGTGGGCGCCGCCGAGGCCGTCCCCTTCGTGGAGCGCGTCGCCCGCGCGATCAACGAGCCCGTCGTCACCGTCGCCTTCATCTCGACCTGGTGGCTCGCCTTCGTGCTGCTGGTGGTGTTCCTGCGTCGCGAGCCCGGCCAGCGCCTCGCCCTCGGCCTGCTGACCGCCACGTCGATGCTCATCGCGCTGGGGCTCGGCGCCGGCGTCGGCGTTCACGCGTGGGTAGCGCACTCGGTGTCCGAAGCGGTGGTGATGGCCGAGACCGCGCCCGCCCGCGAAGCGCCCAGCGAGAATGGCCGCGTCTCGTTCGAGGTCCACGCGGGCCTCCTGGTTCGGGTGATGGAAGACACGGGCCGGTACGTTCGCATCCGGCTCCCCAACGCCCTCGAGGGCTGGATCGAGAAGGGTCAGGTGACGTCGCTGTGAGCATGATCGTCGTCGACAACGCCGTGAAGGTGTACCGCCGCGGCGCCAGCGAGGTGCGCGCGCTCAATGGCGTCTCCCTGACCGTGCCCAAGGGCCAGTTCCTCTCGGTGATGGGCAGCTCCGGCTCGGGGAAGTCGACCATGCTGAACCTGCTGGGGGCGCTCGATGTGCCCACGAGCGGCTCGATTCGCATCGACGGCAAGGAGATCTCCCGGCTCCCCGACGACGACCTGAGCCGCTTCCGGCGCGATCACCTCGGCTTCATCTTCCAGTTCTTCAACCTGCTGCCGACGCTGACGGCCATCGAGAACGTGCTGTTGCCGTCGCTGCTCTCAGGGAAGGACCGGGACGCCGAAGAGGCCAAAGCCAGGGCCCTCCTCGAGCAGGTCGGGCTCAAGGGCCGCTGGCACCACCGGCCCGACGAGCTGTCCGGCGGAGAGATGCAGCGGGTCGCCATCGCGCGGGCCCTCCTCTCAGAGCCGTCGGTGCTGCTGGCCGACGAACCGACCGGAAACCTCGACTCGAAGACGGGGGCGGAGGTGCTGCGGCTGATTCGGGAGGCCACGCGCCAGCGCCAGTTGACCGTCGTAATGGTGACGCACGACCCCAAGGCCGCAGAAGTGGGTGACCGGCTGGTGCGACTGGCCGATGGCAACGTCATTGGAGACGAATCGGTGCGCCACGCCGCCTGACTGACTGGCGTGAAGCCTTCGACGAGCCTTGGACGAGCGAACGACTCGACGGTATACAGCGTTCACAGTGGGGGGGGTCACCAGCCGTAGGGGAACCCGCACAGTGGTCCGCATCACACCAGACGTCGGCCGTAACTTCCTGTTGATGGAGATCTCTGGCCGCCCGACGGGTGCCGAGGTCGTTGAGGCTGAAGCGGTGCTCCGCCAGGCCGTCAGTCGCCTCCGCGCGCCCTTCGACGTGCTGTCCGACGTGCGGGGTCTGGAGTCCCTCGACGACCTTCCCCTCGCCGATGCGCGGCGTGTCGGCGAGTTCCTCGCGACGGCGAAGGTCCGCCGGGTGGTGCGGGTGGTAGGCAAGTCGAGCACGGCCGCGATTCAGATGGAGCGCATCGCCCGCATGCTCGGGCACTCGGCGCACCTGGCCTTTTCGCGAGAAGAGGCCGAGGGCCTGCTCGCCCAGCGGTGAAGCCAGCCCCGTCACCTCTTCAGCGCATCGCACTGCGCAGCGGAATCGACGCGCTGCGAACCAGCAGCTCGAGCGAAACCGCGCGCCGGGTGACGGCCGCGTCGGGTGTGCCGCCTTCGTCGAGATCGAACGTGGCCAGCGGCTGGTGCGCGTTCACCGGCGGAAGCCGCGGCACGGTCGACGACACGAGCCGCACCAGCACCACCACCCCGTCGTCTGACGGCTCGAGCGACAGCACGTTCGTATCGACGGTGAGGGTGGCCTCGGGCACTACCCAGGCCCCCGTCTCGTCCTCACACGTCCTCTTCGTCGAGAACACCGGAGCGTTAGCGAACACCGCCCTGGCGATCGACGATCTCGAGGCGCAGATCGGTGCGCGCGGCGTCGCGATGGGGGCGTCCCTCCGTCACGCACGAGGAAACTGAACCGTCAGCCGGCCCGGCTTGCGGCTCAGCTGGCGACGCCCACGTCTCCTGCCGCGAGCGGGCCTGAAGGAGCTCCCACCTGGGCGAGGACGGGCATGGCGACGAAGACGGCGACGAGCAGGAAGAAGCGCACATCGGAGCCGATGCGCGCCGCCGGGTCGACGTGCATTCCCACACGAGCAATCGGGGTTTCGAGCAGTTACGGTGACCGCCGATGTTCGCCCTCCTTCGCTTCGTCTCGTTTCGGCACCTCTTCGATGGTCCGCTGCGCACGGCGCTGACGGTGATGGGTGTGGCGGTGGGGGTCGCGACCCTCGTGGGGATCTCGTCGATCAACCGGTCGGTGATGAACGCGTTCCGCTCGACGATCGATACGGTCGCCGGCAAGGCTGACGTGTCCGTCGCGGGCACGGCCACGGGCTTTCCCGAAGAACTCCTTGAGCAGGCGCGAGCCACGAAGGGCGTGCAGCACGCCGCTGGAACCCTCACGGTCGTCGCGCCGGTGAAGGACTCGCCCGGAGAGTCGCTCTACGTGATGGGCATCGACTTCCTCGATGACGGGTATTTCCGCTCGTACGAGGGCGTCGACCGAGACGTCGGCAAGCTGAACGACGATCTCGAGTTCCTCAACTCCACCGACCGCATGTTGGTGAGCGAACGGTTCGCCAAAGCCAAGGGGCTCACCACCGGCTCGACCTTCCAGCTCATCACGAGGGACGGCGTGAAGGACTTCGTCGTCCACGGGCTGCTCAAAGAGACCGGTCCGGTGACGGCCTTCGGCGGCTCCGTGGCCGTCATGTTCTTCGCCTCCGCGCAGGAGGCCTTCGGGCGTGGGCGTGTCTTCGATCGCATCGACGTGAAGGTCGACCCCTCGATGGGGTGGGAGCCCGTGGTGCGCGATCTCCGGGCGTCCTTCGGCGCCGGCTACGAGATCGATCGACCCGACAGCCGCGGCGCGAGCGTCGAGACGATGGTGCGCAGCTTCCAGCTCGGCCTCAACCTCGGCAGCGGCGTCGCCCTGCTCGTCGGCGTCTTCCTCGTCTACAACACCGTGTCGATCAGCGTGCTGCAACGTCGTCGGGAGATCGGCACCCTGCGCGCGCTCGGGACGACGAAGGCGAGCATTCGGGCGCTCTTCGGGCTCGAGGCGGTGCTGCTCGGGACGATCGGCAGCGCCATCGGCGTTCCCTTCGGACTGGTGGTGGGGCGTGGGGCGATCTCGTGGGTGAGCGACACCGTCTCGCAGATCTACGTCCGCGTGAACCCCCAGGACGTCGAGTTGGGCGTGACCGAGGTCGCCAGCGGCTTTGCGTTGGGAGTGCTCGGGAGCCTGTTCGCGGCGCTCCGCCCTGCCTTCATCGCCTCGGGCGTGCAGCCCGTCGAAGCGCTCCGTCGGGACGTCGCGGTGGGCGCTGGCGCCGTGCAGGTGCGCTCGTGGCCGACCTGGACGGGCGTGGCCCTGCTCGGCCTCGCCTGGCCCGCCACGTGGATTCCGCCCCCTGTCGAGAACTTCCCGATCGGCGGGTACATCAGCATCTTCTTCATCCTCATGGGCGCGACGCTCCTGTCGCCGCTGCTGCTGCGGTACCTCAACGTCCCCCTCGCGGGTCCCGGCCAGGCCCTCTGGGGCATCTCCGGGCGACTGGCGGCCGACAACTTCGCGCGCGCGCCGGTGCGCACCGCCGTGCCGGTCTCGGCCCTCTCGGTCGGCGTGGCGATGTCCATCACCATCGCGGCCTTCGTCGGGAGCTTCCAGCGCTCGGCCGAAGACTGGATTCGCCAGTCGATCCCGGCGGATCTCTTCGTCACCTCCTCGGCGAAGGTCGCGGGCGTACAGAACCAACCCATGGCGGCCTCGGTCGGCGACGAGCTCGAGCGCTTCGAACACGTGAACGCCGTCGACCGCGTCCGGGTGTACCCAACGGACGTGCTGGGGCTGCGCCTCTTCGTCATCTCGCTCATCCCCGAGGTCTATGAGCGCCGCGGCAAGCCCACCGTCCTCGAGGGGCGCCTCCCCTCGCCCGAGGACCGCGCCAAGGACATCATCACGATCAGCGAGAACTTCGCCAGGCGCCGCAACCTCACCGTCGGCAGTACCTTCCCCATCACGACCCCGACGGGGGTTCACACGTGGACGGTTGGCGCCGTGATCGTCGACTACACCTCGGATCAGGGGACGATCATCATGGAGCGCCAGCACTTCGTGCGGCAGTTCCGGGACGACCAGGTCGACAGCTACCACGTGTACGTGGACGACCCGACGAAGATCGAGCTCGTGCGCCAGCGCATCACCGAGCGCTTCGGCCGGCTGTTCGATCTCTACGTGTTGTCGAACGGCGAGCTGCGCGACGAAGCCATGAACCTGGTGGGCAGCGCCTTCAAGGTGACCTGGGCGATGGAAGTGGTCGCGGTCCTCCTCGCCCTCCTGGGCATCATCAACACGCTGCTGGCGGCCGTGCTCGACCGAACCCGCGAGATCGGTCTGCTCCGGGCGATCGGCGCCGACCGCGGTCACGTGCTCAAGCTCTTCGCCGCCGAGGCGAGCTTCATCGGCCTGACCGGGGGCGTGATGGGGGTCGGCGTCGGCGCGGTGGTCGGCTACGTGTTGACGAAGATCGTCGGGGTGCAGGCGACGGGCTGGAACTTCCCCTACCTCTTCCCCCTCGCCACGGCCGCGCAGATGCTGGCGATCGCCATCGTGGCCTCGACCCTCGCAGGACTGTACCCAGCCCGACGCGCCGCGCGGCTCGACGTGGTGGAAGCGCTCGCCTACGAGTGACGAGCCGCCGCCGAACGGGCGCTCCAGCCCCGTTTCGTCGTACACTGAAGGCTTCCATGGGTATGCCGTTCCGCATTCTGGTGGTGGAGGACGAGCCCGTCATTCGCGAGCTCGTCCGCAGCCTCCTGAGCGAGACCGACGTCGAGGTCGAATGCGCCGCGACCGGGGCCGAGGGGCTCAAGCTCGCCCGCACGCAGGCCTTCGATCTGATCCTGCTCGATGTCGTGTTGCCTCAGCTCGACGGCATCACCGTCTGTCGCATGCTGAAGGCCGACCCGGGCACCGCGAAGGTACCGCTCCACATGCTCACCGCGAAAGCGAAGAAGACCGACGTCGAGGTCGCGATGAAGGCCGGCGCGGATGGCTACATCCACAAGCCCTTCCGCGGCGCCGAGCTGATGGACCTCGTCTCGACCCTGCGCGCCAAGAAGGGCTGACTCGTGGCCTACGGCAGCCGCGGGTGCAGGAAGCGCGCGAGCGCGAACATGTCGTCCCAGTCGAGCTGGTCGAACTCGATGGCGATGGCCTCTTCCTCTCGCCGACGAATGGTGGCCTTCGTCACCACTTCCCGATCATCGGGCAGGGGAATGGCGAGGGTGAGCCGGTCTTCGGAGGACAGGGAGTCGCCGACGATGCGCAGCCCCTGCATCGACAGGTTGTCGGCCTTCGCGAGGACAGCCTTGCCCTGGGTGAAGAGCTTGACCATGAAGCCCGCCTCGACGCGCGGGTGGCTGCGGGTGGGAGCGGGCGGCTGGGCGGTAATGGTGATCATGGGTTCCTCACGACGTGACGGGGCAACAACCGTGTCGAAGGATGGATCGGCCTGTCGCAGTCGCAATTTTTCGGCGCCTCGCCAGGGGAACTCACCGAGATGACTCGACCGAAGATCGGGCTCGTGTGCAGCGGCGGTGGCGCTCGCGGCGCGTGGGAAGCGGGGATCATTCGGTATCTCCGCGAGGAGCTGCCCGCCAGCACCCGCCCCGACGTGCGCTTCGACATCCTCGCGGGAACGTCGGTGGGCGCGATGACCTGCTGCTTCCTCGCCGCCACCATGGACGAGCCCGAGGAGCAAGGCCGGGGCCTCGCCGCGCTGTGGACCAGCCTCTCACTCGAAGAGGTCTTCCGCGTCGCGGGTCAGAGCGCCTGGAGCGTGGGCCGGAAGCTGTGGAGGGCCACCCGCGCGAACCAGAACCCCGATGGCTGGCGGCTGTACGATCTCTTTCACCCCGAACCGCTCGAGCAATTGGTGCACCAGCGCATCGCGTGGCCACGCATCGCCGCGAACCTGGCGCGAGGGCACTTCGGGGCGATCGCGGTCAGCACCACCCGCATCCGCGATGGGCGCACGCAGGTCTTCGTGCAGCGCCGCGAGCCGGGCCTGCCTGCGTGGAGCCGGGACCCGTGGACGGTCGCCACCGAAGTGGTGCTGGGGCCCGAGCACGCCCTCGCCTCGGCCGCTATTCCCCTGCTCTTCCGCTCGGTGAAGGTGGGCGACGAGTACTACTGCGACGGCTTCGTCCGGCAGAACACCCCGGTGTCGCCGGCGCTGCGGCTGGGCGCGGACCGCCTGCTCATCCTGTCGCTCGGGCACAAGCCGCGGGCGACCGTCGAGCCGCCGAAGCTCACCGAGCTGCCGTCGACACCGCAGGTGGTCGGCAAGGTGCTCAACGCGCTCATGCTCGACCGCCTCGATCACGATCTCGATCGACTCCGGCGCGTCAACGCGCTCGTGGAGAAGGGTCGTCAGCTCGGCGGAGAGGCCTTCATCGACCAGCTCGACGCGGCGGTCGCCAGCACGCGGGGCTCTCCCTACCGCTTCATCCACGAGCTGGTCGTTCGCCCCTCGCGCGATCTCGCGGAGCTCGCCAGGCCCCACCTCGAAGCTCGCGCGAAGCTCGAGTCGACCGAGGCGCTGCCGACCCGGCTGCTCCATCGCCTCGCCGGCAGCCAACTGCTCAGCCAGGCCGAGCTCGGCAGCTACCTGCTCTTCGACGCGCCGTATGCCCGCGACCTGATCGAGCTCGGCATGAACGACGCCCATGAGCGCCGCGAGGAGCTGCGAGCGTTCTTCGCGCCGGACTGACGGTCCTCTCCGGGGGATTGCCGAACCTCAATGTTTCCAGCCACCTGCGCCGGGCACGCTTGGTGCTCAACGAGCCTCCATCTCTCACGCCGGAGGCACCCCATGAGCCGCATCGATCAGGTTTCCATCACCCCCACCGTCGCCCGCCAGAGCCAGAAGCAGGAGTTCGGCGAGGTGCTCAAGAACTCGATCCAGCAGGGCGTCCGGACCGTCGGCGTGGTGAGCGGGGCGCTGTTGGGCAACGTGCCCGGCGCTGGGGTCGTCAGCGCGGCCGTGTCGGCGGTCACCAACTTCGCCAGCCAGCCCTCCCGCACCAGCGCGGCCTCGAGCGGCATCGTCAACATCGGGGGTGGCGTGGGCGGCGCCGGTCCGATCGGCGGGTCGACGGGAGGAGCCATCGGCGCGGCGACCTCTGGCGACATGAACGGCATGGTGAGTGAGATGCGCGCCGAGGCGAACCGCTCGATGGCCATGCAGATGGCGATGCAGCAGGAGAGCCGCGAGTACAACACCATCTCGAACGTGCTCAAGGTGCGGCACGACTCGGCGAAGGCCGCCATCAACAACATCCGCTGAGGACGCCATGGCCATCAATCCTCTCGGCGGCGTCGGGCCGTCTGGCATTTCTGGCGCGGGTGGGCTCTCGAAGCCTGCCGACGCCTTCAGCAAGGTGATGAAGGGCCAGATGCAGGGGCCCCAACAGCCACAGCGCCTGGAGCACCAGCCCCAGGTCGTCCAACCTCCTCAGGCGAGCGAGGCGCGTTCGGTCGACAAGGCCGCACCGTGCAAGGCCGAAGCGGTGGCGTCGACCCGGGTAGGAACCAGCGCCGACACGAAGGCGGTCGCCGGGTCGATGATCGATCAGGTCAACCAGGCCCAGTCGCGCATGGAGCAAATCCTCAAGCTCGCCGAATCGGGGAAGTCGTTCAGCCCGGCCGAGCTGCTGTCGCTCCAGGCCCACGTCTACCGCGCCAGCCAGGAGCTCGACCTCGCCGGCAAGGTCGTCGAGAAGGCCACCAACGGTGTGAAGCAAGTCCTCCAGACGCAGGTGTGAGAAAGCCCATGAAGACCCGACTGCTGCTCCTCACCCTCCCCCTGCTCTTCGCCGCCTGTCGCGGGCAGATCCAGCACGGGCTCGATGAACGCGACGCCAACGAGATCGTCACCGAGCTCGTCTCACGAGGCTTCGACGCGAAGAAGGTTCCCGAGAAGGGCAAGAAGCCGACCTGGGCCATCGACGTGCCGGGCGACAAGGCCACCGACGCGCTGCGGGTGCTCACCGGTCTCAAGCTGCCCCGCAAGGCGCGCAAGACGACACAAGCGCTGGTGGACGCCGCCAGCCTCATCGAGACGCCGCAGGCCGAGAAGCTGCGTGCGCTCGAGGCCCAGGAGGGTGACATCGAAGAGGCCCTCGAGACGATGGATGGCGTGCGCTCGGCGTCGGTCGAGCTCGTCGTCCCTGCCGCCCCCCGGCCTGGCGTGGCGCCGGTGCCGTCGAAGGCGTCGGTGCTCCTTCGAGTGCAGCCGGATGCGTTCGAGCGACTGCAACAGGCGCGCGCGGAGGTCCGGGCCCTGGTGGCCGCCGCCGTCGACGGCCTGCACCCGGAAGACGTCGTGCTGGTGCTCGACCCCGTCACCGTTCAGTCGCCGATCGTCCCACCGAGCCTCGCCGAGGTCCCGCCCGCACCGACCAACCTGCGAGCCCTCGTGGTGGTGATGGCCCTGGTGTTGTCGGTCCTCGCTGGAGCGCTGATCGTCGTCCTGTTCCGGCTGCGCCGGAAGGAGGCCTTACCCGCTGCCGCCCCCGCTGCGGCCGCTCCGGCCCAGGCCCAGAAGCCGGTGATCTCGGCCAACGTGCAGCGGAAGGTCGCGTGACGTCATGAGCCCCACCGAAGGCACACGGCTTGGCCGCGCGTCACCGCTGCTCAAGGCGCGCGTCGCCACGAAGGATCCGGTTCGGGGCGCCGGGTTCGTCGAGCAGACGACGCTCTTCGTGGTGGCGCTCAAGAAGACCGACGCCTTGTCCCTGCTCGATGGCTTCGCGGAGTCGGCTCGCCAGCGCGCGCGGGTCTTCGCCCAGCAACTCGCCGATCTCGACTCCTCGACCCGGCAGGCGCGCCTCTCGCTCGCCTTCGGAACGCGGGACGACGCGGCCGTCCGCATCAAGGCCTTGCTCGCGGAGGCACCTGCAGGGCTGAAAGCGGCGATTCTCGAGCAGCTGCCGCCTGCGCTTCGGCCGCCGCTGGCAGGCCTCGCTCCCCCTCCAGCGCAGGCACCGCTGCTCAAGGCGCTCGCGAACCGGCTCATTCGTGAGGCGACGCGCTGAGACTGCGTCCCGTCACACGGATCGAACGAAACACCCATAAAATCAGCCACTTTCACTGGCATAGCCCCTGAACAAGGTCCGTCGCATGCGAGACGCGACGACCCTGGTGGGACCTCCTCCGCCGAACCCGAAGGCCGCCCCGAAAGCGCAGGGCCGACGGGTGGCGCTGACGCCACTCAAGCGGTTCACCAAGGCCCATCTGGAGCTCGCAGCCCGGCAGTCGGTTCGCGACGACGCCGTGGCTGCGTTGCAGGCCTCACTGGATGCCGTGGGCTTGAACCTGGGCCACTCGCTGGCTGGCAGCGCGCGGCTCCTCGACGCCACCCTGCAGCCCCTCCAGCACCTGGCGCGTGAGTCGCTCTTCATCGTGGTCGAGCTCACCAGGGCGTCCGCCATGGCGATCGTCGAGCTCGAGGCGCCGCTCTTCACCCACCTGCTTCACCGCGCAGCGGGGGCCGATGTTCGCACCGTCGCCGTGACGTCGCTGAGCCGCATCGAGTCCGCCGCGCTGGGCTGGCTGGCGTTGTGCGCCATCAAGGGTGTGCGGTCCGTTCCGGCCTTCGACGAGCGCTTCGGGCCGCGCCTGGTGACGGTCACGCTGGATCGCGGGGAGGCGCTGCGGAGCGTCGACTCGACGGTGCGTCACCTCGCCATCGAGCTGATGCTGCACGGAGAGCACCCGCTCGGCACGGCACGCGTCCTGGTGCCCGCCAAGCTGCTCCAGCTTGCCGTACAGACCGCGCCGCGCTCCGAGCCCCCTCCTCCCCAGGAGGCCGTCCTCAACGCGAGCCTGACGGCCGCCACGCGCTTTGGCGTGGCCCAGCTCGTGCGCGCAGACCTCGGCGAGCTCTCGGCAGGCGATGTCATCGTCTTCGCGGGCTCGTCGCTCGCAGACGATCGGCTCCTCGGCCCCGCGCGGTTCCTCACCTCGTCCTTCGAGCTGTCCGGCGAGCTGACCGCCGAGGGCTTCACCGTCACCCACATCACCCCACCCACCCCGGAGAACGCCATGACCGCCAGCCTCAACGTCGACGTCGAGATCGAGCTCACCACCATCCAGGTTCCGGTTCGCCAGCTCGGCACCATCGCTCCCGGCTCGGTGCTGCCGCTGCACATCAACGCCGCGCAGACGGTGACGCTCCGCATCGACGGGCGGAAGGTCGCCCTCGCGGAGCTGGTCGAGGTCGAAGGTGAGATCGGCGCGCGGATCACCGCCATGCTCGAGCAGGAGACGCCGTGAACGCGCTCGCCCCACGGCAGAAGCTGCTGGCGCTCGGGGTTGCGACGGGGCTCCTCACCCTGGGCGCGGCAGTGGCGAGTGGCTCGGTCACCACGGGTGCCCGGATCGTCATCGGCGCGCTGGCGCTGGCGGGGCTCGTCGCCTGGGGCCTTGCGCGAAAGGGCCTGGCGCTCCCGGCTCGGTTCGCTCGCACGCCACGGCTCCAGGTGGTCCAGAAGATTGGCCTTTCGGCTCGAACCGGGGTGGCCCTCATCGAGGTCGATGGACGCTCGTTTCTGATTGTCCACGGCGACGGAGCCCCCCGCGTCCGGCGTGTGTCTTCTCGCGCGGCTGTGATGGCGCAGGCCCTGAAAGAGGACGCGTCATGAACCGCATGATCCTGCTGGCTGCCCTCCCCGCCACCGCCCTCGCCCGGGAGCCAGGGGCGCTCCAGGTCGAGAGCGGCTCCATCGCCAGCAACCAGGTCCAGATGATGGGCCTCATGGCCGTGCTGGCCCTCGTCCCCTTCGTCATCGTGATGCTGACGAGCTTCTCGAAGATCGTGGTGGTGCTGTCGATGGTTCGATCGGCCCTCGGAACCCAGCAGGCGCCGCCGACGATGGTGCTGACCGGCCTCGCCGCGGTCCTCACGGCCCACGTCATGGCGCCGACGATGGAGCGCATGTGGACCACGGGTCGCGCCGTGGAAGCCGAG
>JBILEB010000116.1:0-22886 GCA_044352295.1 Myxococcaceae bacterium | reverse complement strand
AGCAGTGGTTGATTGAGCGACACGGCTTCATCACGCCGATCCAGGCCCGGCGTGCTCTCGAAGCCAAGGAGGCGAAAGCGGCCTGAATGCAGTCAAACTGGTGTCTCAAAAACCGGATGCGCTACAGTTCGACGACGCCGTTGTCGATGGGGATTCGCCCGTCATCGAGGAAGCGCGTCAGCGCCACCTCGTGGTTGGTGAGGTACTGCAACGCTTTCCCCATCATGGAGGATGGCGGCTCCTGCGGCTTGTACACGCGGGCCCAGTCCAGCAACTCGTCGTAGACAGGCCGGCTCTTCTGCTGCCTGGCTTCGAGGACGATGGCTGGCGCCCGGCCACGGACTTCTTCCTCGACGTCGTACAGCTTCTTGAAGGCGGCAAGCGGCAGGGACGCGCGCGCGTCGCCCGCGTCGAGCGCCTTCGTGAAGTAACGACGCCCGTGCATGTTGCAGCCGCACTCGGACGCGCTGGCATCGAAGCCGTGCCTCTTCGTGAAGTCAGCGAACTGAGCAATCAACGTGTCCGGCTTGGGTGCATCGTAGATGGCGAGCGGGTTGAACTCGCGGTCCCACGTCGTGCCCGTCACTTTCGCGTCGGCGCCAGAGATGAGGAGGTCGACGCACGGGGGATCGCGACGCAGCGGGGACGCAGGGTTGCCCGCGTGGCGCCAGAAGTTCGCCAGTCCAGGGTCGATGATGACCAACTCGCCGTCAGGAAGGTCCACGGTTCCAAGGAGAATCGTCACCGCACGATCGTACTTGAAGGCACGGAGTGCGAGACCTCGAGGCGGAAGGCCGCGTGCTGCGAAGACGCGCTGAAAGGGCGGCGGGTGAGCGCGTGAAGCGGTGGCACTTCTTGGGCGTGGTACTCGTACCGCCAATCTCAGGGCCGCGGAGCCTCGACTCGGCCACCGCCTGGTGCTCGGCGTCGATATCTCCCTGGGAACGGTGAGCGCCGTCGAAGGAGCGCGTCAGCAGGGGCGCCGAAGCACACCGACGCGACCGTCACTCTCCTGAACGTGTCGCTGCTCTACGGGCGCGTGCGCGCGTCGAACGCCCCAGCACCAGCACGCCGGTGCGATGGAAGGTGTGACCGGTCGATTCCGCTTCACCCGGCGCCGTTCACCGCCAGCGCTACTCGGACGTCCCTCCCTCGGCGGCCTTGCGGCGCTTGGGCACCACCAGGCCGCGTGAGAGCCGCTTGAGCACCACGTCGCGCTGCCGTTGCTTGTAGCGCTCGTGCGAGTTCTCACCCTTCTCGTTCTCCAGCGCCTGGCGCTCGTCGGCGATCTGGAACTCGCACGTCGCCAGGGTGATTCGCCCCTTGTGCGATCGATCGTCGTACTCCGGTGGCGGCAGGTAGGCGTCGAGTCGAATGGGCACGTCGGCGACGAAGTTCAAGATCCGGTACGTCGAGCCCGAGAACGCGTTGCCCCGCTTGTTCTCTTCCCGCTCCTCGTAGTCGACGTCGAGGTGCAGCTGCTTGGCGTATTTGCGGAAGTTCGGGTACTGCGCGAGCAGATCCTTGAAGCGCAACAGCGTGTTCTCGGACTGCGCTGGCACCACGAAGTTGAAGGGGATGAGGCGCTGCGTGAGGAAGTAAAGCGTCGGCAAGACGTCTGAGCGCTCCTTCACGATGATGCGAAAGCGCGTGCGGTCGTACACGGCCGCCGCGGTCGAGTCCCGCTTGGCGATGAGCTTTGTGATGACGGACTCGCGGGTCTTGATCGAGTCCGACGACTCGACGATCGGCAGCCCCTTGGCCTTCGCCTCGTCGATCACCGCGACGACCCGCTCCGTCACCATCTGCGCCAGGCCCGCCTCGGACACGGCCGTCTTGAACAACAGATCGCGCGCCTCGATGTGCTGGATGACGTGCATTACCTTGAGCACCACGCAGGCGATCTTCCGGTACTTCCGATCGATCTGCCCTGAGGCGAGCAGGAAGAGATCGTGCACCATGTTGGGGTTCGCCACCGCGTCGGCGACCTTGTAGTCGAAGGTGCGGCGCAGGTAGTCGACGGCGTCGGCCAGCACCTGGCGAACCCAGACCTCGTCATGCTTCTGCGTCGGGTCGATCTGGCACAGCCTCAGGAAGCGGTCGACCTCGTCCCAGGTGGTGAAGTGGAGCCGCCGCCACTCGATGATCGAGCCGCCGCGCAGGATCATCCGAATGCGCTCGAGTTCCTTGAGACCCATCTCCTCCACGCGCCGCACGGGGAGGTCGGGCAGCGCTGGCTGGTGTTTCAGCGACACGCAGCGACCCGTACCCAAACCTCGCGCCCGGCGGAAGCGCGAAGGCGCGCCTCAGGGCATCAAGGTGACGCAGAGGCCATTTCCGCCCTCGAAGGCGTACCCGAGCGTCAGGTTCGTCACCGACTCCGAGGTGCACGTCGCCACTCGGAGCCGAGCGGTGCCTCCCTGAGGGCCGACGGTCGTCGTGACGTCGCTCGCGGGGACCGTCCCCAGGGTCATGTTCGGCCGATACACGAACAGCCTCGGGAGGCCGCCATCGAGACCGAACCGGCTGAGGCGATCGTGCGCTTCCAGCTCGACGATGCCGCGCCTCAGCGAGCCAGCCGGGCACCCCCCATCGTCGAGCAGAAACGAGACGGCCCGCGCGCCCGTCAAGACGGGACCCAGATCGGTGATGGCGTCATAACGGCGCGGCGCCGCCTGAGAGCCAAAGTTGTCGCAGCTGGGCCGGGGCAGCTCCAGACAGCTCCCTGCGACGCAGTAGAGTCCAGGGCCACAGACAGAGGGCTGGGGATCCGCTGCGGTGCATGGCGGTGGCGCCTCGCACAGCCGCGTCGTCACGTTGCACACCTGGGCGCCGCAGCGACCGTCGGCGCGACACCCGGCGACACCACCACCAGGGCCACCGGCACTTCCACCACCGGCACTTCCACCACCGGCACTTCCACCACCGGCGCTCCCACCACTGGCGCCGCCTGGTATCCCCGCGTCGGGCTCGACACACTGTTGCCGAACGCAGTCAGCCCCAGACGGACAGGACCGACACGCCACGCCACCGCGCCCGCATGCGGCCCCAAGCGACCCAAGCTCGCACGTGCCCGAAGCGCTGCAACAGCCGAGGCAGGTGTCGGGGCCGCACACGTCTTGAGGACACCCCACGGCACCCACCACCAGCCCCAGCAGCAGCCCCAGGCTCGAACGACGCATCATAAGGAAACCAAAGCACACGCCCCGCCGGTCACGGAGACCGAACGGGGCGCGGCACTTCGATTCTCAGGGAACGGACTTACTCGCCCTTCTTCTCGCCGTCGGCTGGGGCCTCGGCCTTCTGCGGACGGTCCACCAGCTCGAGGATCGCCACGTCGGCGCCGTCTCCCTTGCGGAAGTGGCCCTTGAGGATGCGCGTGTAGCCACCCGCGCGCTTGGCGTAGCGCTCCTTGAGCTCGCCGAAGACCTTCTGCAGCACCTGGCGGCTCTTCACGTCACGCTGGGCGAGACGGGCGTTGTGGACGCCGCCCTTCTTGCCGAGCGTGATGATCCGCTCGGCCATGCGACGGGCCTCCTTGGCCTTCGGGAGGGTCGTCTCGATGCGCTCGTGCTCCAGCAGGGAGGTGACCATATTGCGCAACATCGCGATGCGGTGCGAGGTGGTGCGCTGCAGCTTTCGGTATCCGACTCGGTGTTCCATGACGACCTTCTTTCGAACCCCACCGGCCGTGCCAGGTACCGGGAGGAGGTAATCGCACCCTCAACAAGGCGCGGTTTTGCGAGAACTCCGATGAGGAGCTCCAGGGAAACCAGCGCGCCAGACGCGCGCCGGGTGGAAAGCTCCGACGAACGCCGGAGCCAAGCGCACTACATCCGCGGCCCGGTGGTGGGCGCCGGCATCGTCTTCGGCGGCCAGTTCTCGAGCTTCATGCCGAGGGAGAGCCCCATCTCAGCGAGGATCTCCTTGATCTCCTTCAGCGACTTGCGGCCGAAGTTCTTGGTCTTGAGCATCTCGGCCTCGGTCTTCTGCACGAGGTCGCCGATGGTGCGAATGTTGGCCTGCTGCAGGCAGTTCGCCGAACGCACCGACAGCTCGAGCTCGTCGACGGAGCGGAAGAGGTTCTCGTTGAGCTTGGCCTCTTCGCGCGGCGCCTCGACGGCCACCGGCTCCTCGGACTCCTCGAAGTTGATGAAGACCGCGAGCTGCTCCTTGAGGATCTTCGAGGCGTAGGCCACCGCGTCCTGGGGCGAGACCGAGCCGTCGGTCCACACCTCGAGGGCAAGCTTGTCGTAGTCGGTCTGCTGACCGACGCGGGCGTTGGTGACCTGGTAGTTCACCTTGATGATGGGCGAGAACAGCGAGTCGATCGCGATGGTGCCGATGGGCGAGCCCGCGACCTTGTTGTTCTGCGCCGAGACGTAGCCACGGCCACGACGGCACATCATCTCGATCTTGATCTTCCCGCCCTCGGCGAGCGTGCAGACGTGATGGCCGGGGTTGAGCACCTCGACCTGGTCGTCCGCGATAATGTCGCCAGCCTTCACTTCCTTGGGCCCTTCCGCCTCGATGCGGATCGTCTTGGGCTCGTTGGTGTGCATCCGCAGACGCACTTCCTTGAGGTTGAGGACGATGTCCGTCACGTCCTCGCTGACCTCGGGGACGGCCGCGAACTCGTGCTCGACCATGCCGCCGTTGCCCTCGATCTTGACGGTCGAGATGGCCGCGCCCTGCAGCGACGACAGGAGCACTCGGCGAATCGAGTTGCCCAGCGTGGTGCCGAAGCCGCGCTCGAGGGGCTCGGCGACGAACTTCCCGTAGGTGCCCGTGAGGGTCTCCGCGTCGACGTCGAGGCGACGGGGCTTGATAAGGTCACGCCAGTTCTTCGCGATGAGGGCCTGCTCTGCCATGGGACTGCTCCTTGGGAACGAACTCGCCACCAACGTACCCGCGAGGTGCGGGAGGACGACTTCGGTGAAGGTGCTGCTTTGAACGAGCTTGAAACGGCCGACGCGGCGCTCAGAAGCGGTCCGTCAGAGGAACCCGCCCACGACGCCGAGCGAACGGCTTACTTCGAGTAGAGCTCGACGATCAGCTGCTCCTGGATCGGCATGGTGAGATCCTCGCGGTTCGGCGGGGTCTTCACGGTGCCCTTGAGCAGCTTCTTGTCGACCTCGACCCACTGCGGAATGCCGCGGCGGTCCACCGTCTCGATGGCCTCCTGGATACGGAGGATCTTCTTGGACTTGTCATGCACCTCGACCACCGAGCCTGGCTTGACGCTGAAGCCCGGCATGTTGACGCGCTTGGCGTTGACGGTGAAGTGGCCATGGCGAACGAGCTGGCGCGCCTCGGCACGGGTGTCCGCGAAGCCCATGCGGAAGACGACGTTGTCGAGCCGCATCTCGAGGAGCTGGAGGAGCATTTCGCCCGTCTTGCCCTTCGACGACGAGGCACGCGCGAAGTAGCCACGGAACTGGCTCTCGAGCAGGCCGTACATGCGCTTGACCTTCTGCTTCTCGCGCAGCTGCACGCCGTAGTTCGAGAACTTCACGCGGCCCTGGCCGTGCTGGCCAGGCGGGTATGGGCGTCGCTCGATGGCGCACTTGTCCGTGTAGCAACGGTCGCCCTTGAGATACATCTTGAGGTTTTCGCGTCGGCAGATGCGGCAGACGCTGGCGGTGTAACGAGCCATGGAAGTCGTGGTCCTTGCGCTAGAAGAGGGTGAGGGTCAGACGCGGCGGCGCTTGGCCTGGCGGCAACCGTTGTGCGGAATCGGGGTCACGTCGCGGATGAGCGAGATCTTGAGGCCGGCAGCGGCGATCGCGCGCAACGCCGACTCACGACCCGCGCCAGGGCCCTTGACGAGCACCTGCACATTCTTGAGGCCGTGCTCCATGGCCTTCGCGGCCGCGTCACCGGCGGCGACCTGGGCGGCGAAGGGCGTCGACTTGCGCGACCCCTTGAAGCCGCGAGCGCCTGCCGTCGACCACGAGATCACGTTCCCAGAGACGTCGGTGATGGTGATCATCGTGTTGTTGAAGGTGGACTGGATGTGAACGATCCCGTTGAGGATGTTCTTCTTGCCCTTCTTGGCCTTGGCGGCCTTCTTCGTGTCCGCAGCGCCCTCGGGGGCGGCGGGAGCGGCTGCCGCGGGGGCGGCCGGTGCTTGCGTCTCTTCAGCCATGGTTCTCTCTTCTGGTGGAGGTGATCAGCGGAGCCAGGTCGCTCCGCCAGGGTGGAATTACTTCGCCGGAGCCGGAGCCTTCGCCACGCGCTGCACGCCGCGCTTGGGTCCCTTGCGGGTGCGCGCGTTGGTGTGCGTGCGCTGACCACGAACCGGCAGGCCCTTGCGGTGACGTAGGCCGCGGTAGCAGCCGAGATCCATCAGCCGCTTGATGTTCATGGTGATCTCGCGACGGAGGTCGCCTTCGACCGTGTAGTCGGCCTCGATGATCTCGCGAATCTTCCGCGCCTGCTCATCGGTGAGATCCTTCGTGCGGGTGGCCATGTCGATGCCAGCCTTCGTCACGATGTCCGCGGCGGACTTCTTGCCGAGGCCGTAGATGTACTGAAGCGAGATGACGACGCGCTTCTGAACGGGGAGGTCGACGCCTGCGATACGAGCCATGTGTTTCAGGTTCCTTCAGGAGGTGATCGGCTTGGGAGGACAGCGGGCTGGTTCAGCCCTGGCGCTGCTTGTGACGGGGGTTGGCCGGGCAGATGATGCGGACGACGCCGGCGCGGCGAACCACCTTGCACTTGTCGCAAATCTTCTTCACAGACGGACGGACCTTCATGACACCCTCTTCGAAAGCTGCGTGCTGCGGTTGAAATTCGTTGCCTGCTTCACTCGCGCGCCATTGGCGCGAAACGTCACTTCGCGCGGTAGGTGATTCGCCCGCGCGTGAGGTCGTACGGCGACAATTCGACTTTCACCTTGTCGCCCGGAAGAATTCGGATGAAATGCATACGCATCTTCCCCGAGATGTGCGCCAGCACCTCGTGACCGTTTTCGAGCTGCACCTTGAACATGGCGTTCGGGAGCGGCTCCTTCACGGTTCCTTCGACTTCGATCGAGTCTTCCTTCGCCAAACGCCACAACCTCTCTTCAAAGAAACTACGGCCAACCGACCGCGGGAGCGGCCGCGCCTACCACCTTCCCTCACCCGGCGCAAGCAGGCCTGGCACGTCAGCGGCCGATGGCCTTCTTGATGGCCGCGGCGATGTCCTCGAGCGCGCCCACCCCGTTGATCGGCCGGAGCAGCCCGCGCTCCTGGTAGTACGCCTTCAGCGGCGCCGTCAGCTTGCGGAATTCGTCGAGGCGCTTCTGCACGGTCTCAGGTGAGTCATCGGCACGACCGCGGCCCTTCATGCGCTCGTGAATCACATCGTCGGGCACTTCGAGCGAAACCACGTGCTCGATGCGCTCGCCCATTTTCTGCAGCACGACCTCGAGCGACTGCGCTTGTGGAATGGTTCGCGGAAAACCGTCGAGGAGGAAGCCCTTCTCGCAGTCCTTCTCCTTGAGGCGCTCCTCGACGATCCCGATCACGAGCTCGTCGGGTACCAGCTTGCCGGCAGCCATGAGCGGGCCCGCCTGCTTGCCGAGGGCCGTTCCTTTGGCCACCGCTGCACGAAGGATGTCACCGGTGGAGATCTGGGGAATGCCCTGCTCGGCAACGATCCGCTGCGCCTGCGTGCCCTTCCCTGCTCCGGGCGGTCCGAAAAAGACGAGATGCATGCTGAAGCCCCTGTGGTGTCAGGCCGCGTCGCCGACGCGCACACGACCGCGAATCCGTGGTCCACGCGGACCCGCGAAGCCTTCGTAGTTGCGGCTGATGAGGTGCTGCTCGATCTGCTGCACCGTATCGAGCGCCACGCCCACCACGATGAGGAGGCCCGTGCCGCCGAACGCGAAAGGCACCTTCAACTCGTTGGCGAAGACAGTCGGGATGACGCAGATGAAGGACAGGTAGATCGCGCCGCCGAAGGTGAGGCGGTTGAGCACGCGCTCGATGAACTCGGCCGTCTGCCGACCCGGCCGGATGCCTGGAATGTAGCCGCCCTGCTTCTTGATGTTGTCGGCCACGTCATCGGCCCGGAACGTGAGCGACGTGTAAAAGTAGGCAAAGAAGACGATGAGGAGCACGAAAAGGCCGTTGTAGACCCACGCATTGTTCTGGAGCGAGCGCTGCACGCCGCCCAGCGCCGGCACCCACTGCGAGAGCGTCGCCGGGAATGAAAGGAGCGCGCCGGCGAAGATGGGCGGGATCACGCCCGAGGCGTTCACCTTCAGGGGGAAGTACGTGGCCTGGCCCGCGAACATCTGCCGGCCCTGCATGCGCTTGGCGTACTGCACCGGAATGCGCCGCATGCCGCGCTCGATGAACACTACCGCCGCGATGATCGCCACCATGATCGCCATCAACGCCAACACGGCCGCGGGGTTGAGGGCGTCCTGGCCGAACTTGTCGGTGTCCATCTGCTGCCACAGCCGCTGCGCCGCAGGCGGAATGCCCGCGACGATGCCGCCGAAGATAATGAGCGAGATGCCGTTGCCGATGCCGTTCTCGGTGATGCGCTCGCCGAGCCACATGATGAAGGCGGTGCCGGCGGTCAGCGTCACCACGGTCATGAAGGTGAACCACACCTGGTCGACGCTGTCGGGAACGACGACCTGATCGAAGGCCTGGTTGTTCTGCCCGCCGCTGCGACCCAGCGAGTAGATGAAGCGGGAGATCGACACGCCCTGCACGACCGAGAGGAGGATCGTACCGTAGCGCGTGTACTGATTGATCTTCTGGCGGCCGGCGGCGCCCTCCTTCTGGAGGCGCTCGAGCGACGGTACTACCACCGCAAGCAGTTGCATGATGATGCTGGCCGAGACGTACGGCATGATGCCGAGGCCGAAGATCGACATCTGGTCGAGCGCGCCACCTGAGAACAGGTTGAAGAGGTTGAGCAACCCACCCTCTTTGCGCTGCTTGTCCATGAAGGCGTTCATCACCACCCGGTCGACGCCAGGGGTGTTGATGAAGATGCCGAGGCGATACACCGCCAGGAGCACGATGGTGTACGCGAGCCGGCTTCGCAGCTCGGCCACGCGGAAGATGTTGGAGATGGCGTTCAGAGCCACGGTGCGATCCCTCGATCCGACATCACGACGAAAATTTTCCAGAAAACCAAACGCCCCGCGGGCCTTTAGATGGTCCGTGGGGCGGGGTTCAAGACCTGTTCGAGCAGGTCGGCATCAAGTCAGGCCTTCACGCCCTTGCCGGCGTGCGCCTTCGCCGCCGACTCGGGCTTGTGCACCATCAGCGGGAGCTCCTCGACGGAACCACCGGACTTCGTGATGGCGTCCTTCGCGGTGCCCGAGAACTTGTGCGCCTTGACGGTGAGCTTCTTGGTCAGCTCGCCCTCGCCAAGCACCTTGATCCCGTCGAACCGGCCCTTGATGAGCCCGGCCTTCAAGAGGGCCTTCTCGTCGACGGTTGACCCGGCGCTGAAGCGCTCGAGCTCGCCGACGTTCACGATGGCCCAGGCCAGCCGGTTCGGCGGCGTAAAGCCGAACTTCGGCAGGCGGCGCTGGAGCGGGCTCTGACCGCCCTCGAAACCTTCGAAGCGCATGTTGCCCGTGCGCGCCTTCTGGCCCTTGCCACCGCGGCCGGCCGTCTTGCCGAGGCCGGATCCCTGGCCGCGACCCACGCGCTTCTTGCGATGGGTGGAGCGGTTCGGCTTCTTCAGCGTGTGCAGCGTCGTCATGGTGTCCCTCACTCGCCTTTCGCGCTCTTCGCGCGGGCTGCGTCACGCACCCGAACGGCGCGGGGCTTCTGACGCGCGCGCACGGCCGGCTCGTCCTTCACGACCTCGTGCGACACCAGGTGCCGCACCTTCGCGATCATGCCCCGGATGGCCGGGGTGTCCTTCAGCAACTTCTCAGAGCCGAACTTCTTGAGCCCCAGCCCGACGATCGTCGCGACCTGACGCTCCGACGCGCCCGAGTGGCTCTTTACCAGCTTGACCTTGATGCCCATGTCAGGCCTGCGCCTTCTTCCCGAAGTGAATCTCCTTGCCGCGCAGGCGGGAGACCTGCTCGGGAGACTTGAGCTGCTTGAGGCCATCGACGACGGCCTTGAGCACGTTGTGCGGGTTGCGGCTGCCCTGGCTCTTGGTGAGGATGTTCTTGATGCCCGCCGCCTCGAGGACCGCGCGCACCGCGCCACCCGCGATGACTCCCGTGCCTTCGCTCGCCGGCCGCAGGAACACCCGGCCCGCGCCGAAGTGACCGAGCGCCTCGTGCGGAATGGTGCTGCCCATCAGCGGCACGCGAAAGAGGTTCTTCTTCGCGTTCTCGCCGCCCTTGCGAATGGCCTCGGGCACTTCGTTCGCCTTGCCCAGCCCGATGCCGACGTGGCCGTTGCCATCGCCCACCACCACAAGCGCCGCGAAGCTGAACCGCCGGCCGCCCTTCACCACCTTGGCGACGCGGTTGATGCTCACCACCCGGTCGTTGAGGTCGAGATCGTTCGGGTTGATTGGAGTCGTGCTCATGTCTTCGTGCCCTTAGAACTGGAGACCAGCTGCACGCGCGCCGTCAGCCAGCGCGGCGATGCGGCCGTGGTAGGGGAAGCCGTTGCGGTCGAAGACCACCTTGTCGATCTTCGCGGCCTTGCAGCGCTCGGCGATGAGGGCGCCCACCTTCTTGGCGGCCTCGGTCTTGTCGTCCTCGGCCAGCTTGCCCTTGAGCTCCTTGGAGAGCGTCGAGGCCTCGACCAGCGTGCGGCCGGAGCTGTCGTCGATCACCTGGGCGATGATGTGCTTGAGCGACTTGTAGACGGAGAGGCGCGGACGCTCGGAGGTGCCATTCACCTTCTTGCGGATGCGCTCCTTGCGGTTGAGACGTGGCGTATTCTTGCTCATGGTTGGTTCCTTTCCTTCCGCCGGCGATCAGGACGTCCGCCAGCGGATGATGGGTGGCATTACGCCGTGCCCGTCTTGCCTTCCTTGCGACGCACCGTCTCGTCGTGGAGCTTGATGCCCTTGCCCTTGTACGGCTCCGGCGGGCGGAGGTTGCGAATGCGCACCGCCGTCTCACCGAGCAGCTGGCGATCAGCCGAGCGCAAGGTAACGTCGATGGTGGGCAGCTGATCTTCGGTGCGCGGGGTCTTCGCGACCTCGGCCGTCACGCCCTCAGGGAGATCGAACACCACCGGGTGCGAGTAGCCGAGGGCGAGGTGCAGCTGCTTGCCCTTGACCTCGGCCTTGTAGCCGACGCCACGGATGGCGAGCGCGCGCTCCCAGCCCGTCGAGACGCCTTTCATGGCGTTCGCCAGGATGGCGCGGGTGAGACCGTGCAGCGCGCGGTGCTTGCGCGCGTCGGTTGGACGCGACACCGAGATGGCTCCGTCCTTCACCTCGACCTTGATGTCCGGGTGCAGGACGACGCCGAGCTTGCCCTTGGGCCCCTCGAGGTTCGCCTTCCCGGCGGCCACAGCGACCTTCACCTTGTCTTCGACCTTGATGGTCAGCTTTCCGATGCGGCTCATGGTCGTATTTCCTCAGTACACCGTGCAGATGAGCTCGCCGCCGACGTTCTGCTTGCGGGCCTCGCCATCGCTCAGCACGCCCCTGGACGTCGACAAGATCGAGATGCCCGTGCCGCCGCGCACGCGAGGCAGCTTGTCGACGCTCACGTAGCGGCGCAGACCGGGCTTGGAGACGCGGCGAATGCCGCTGATGACCGACTCGCGGTTCGGCCCGTACTTGAGCATCACCGTGAGTTCATTCTGGGGGGCGCGCTCGTGGACAACGAAGTCGGCGACGAAGCCTTCGTCCTTCAGGCACCGCACGACCTGCACCTTGAGCTTCGACGACGGGAGCGTCAGCTTGTCGTGCCGAGCCAGCGTCGCGTTGCGGATCCGGGTGATGAGGTCACCCACGGGATCGTTGACAGCCATGTGTCACGTCTTCCTACGTGGCCAGATGTCCCCTGGCCAGGGAACCTCGAATGCCTGCCGGGACCATCCCGGGGGTTCACTCGGGGTCGTTCCCCGGTGCCCTCGAAGGCACCGGGGTCCTGCAACCCGCCGGGGTGGACCCGTCGGGAGGTGGGGCCCTATCAGGCCCGGAACGGAACGCCAATGGCCTTGAGAAGCGCCAGCGCGCGCTCGTCGTTGCCGGCCGAGGTCACGATGCTGACGTTGAGGCCCTTCACCTTCTCGATCTGGTCGTAGTTGATCTCAGGGAAGATGATCTGCTCGCGCAGGCCCAGCGTGTAGTTGCCGCGGCCGTCGAACGCCTTGGGCGAGATGCCCTTGAAGTCGCGGACGCGGGGGAGCGCCACGTTGATGAGGCGGTCGAGGAACTCGTACATGCGGTCGCCGCGCAGGGTCACCATGGCGCCAATGGCTTGGCCCTCACGGAGCTTGAAGTTCGCGATGGCCTTGCGGGAGCGCGTGATGACGGGCTTCTGGCCCGTTATGGCGCCGAGCTGGTCGACCGCGGACTCGAGG
Organism: Myxococcaceae bacterium; assembly: GCA_044352295.1. GTDB lineage: Bacteria > Myxococcota > Myxococcia > Myxococcales > Myxococcaceae > Xiheimicrobium. The sequence continues at coordinate 10,410 of JBILEB010000116.1, read as the reverse complement.
ATCTTGTTGTTCGCCAGCGCCTCGCCAAGGCCCATGTTCACGACGACCTTGTGGATCTTCGGTACCTCCATGGGGTTCTTGAGGCTCAACTCCTTCATGAGCTGGGGCACCACGTCCTTGCGGTAGCGCAGCTTCAGCCGCGCAGCCTGCACCTGAAGGCCCTCTTCGATGTTCGCAGCGAAGCCGGCCTTCTTGACCTCTTCCTTCTTCCGCTTCTTGTCGACCTTCTCCTTCTTCGGAGCTTCGGCCTTCTTCTCTTCATCAGCCATGGCACGTCTTCCTTCGATGGCCGGCGGGTTCTCCAGGTCCGTGGTCTCTCACCACGCTCCGGAGGCCGGGGGTTAGGCCGTCATCACTCGATGACAGCGTCGCACTTCTTGCAGAAACGTTTCTTCTTGCCGTCGACCTCTCGGGTCCCCGTGCGGGTCGGCTTATCGCACTTGGGGCAGACGAGCGCGACGTTCGACAGCGCGATGGTGCCCGGCTTCTCGACGATACCGCCGTCGGGGTTCGCGCGGTCGCGGCCCTTCTTGACGTGGCGCTTGACGACCCGCAGGCCCTCGACGCGCACCCGCAGAGCCTCACGGTCGATCTCGATGATCTTACCGCGGCTGGTGGACGCCGATCGCTCCGCGCCCGACATCACCTGCACCGTGTCTCCGACTTTCAGCTTCTGCATCACAGCACCTCAGGCGCGAGCGAGATGATCTTCATGAACTTCTTGGCTCGCAGCTCACGCGCGACGGGGCCGAAGATGCGGGTGCCGATCGGCTCGAGGTCCTTGTTGATCAGCACCGCGGAGTTGACGTCGAACTTGATGTACGACCCATCGGCGCGCCGAATCTCCTTCGCGGTGCGGACGATCACCGCCTTTGCGACGTCGCCCTTCTTCACCTTGGCGCCCGGAAGAGCCTCGCGGATCGACACGGTGACGACGTCACCGATCGAGCCGTAGAAGCGCATGGAGCCCCCGGCGATGTTGATGAGGAAAACGCGCTTGGCGCCCGAGTTGTCGGCCACCTCGAACTGACTGGTCATCTGAAGCATGGAGTTCTCCCTCTCAGTTCTGGCTTAGGCCTGGCCGGCCTTCTCGATCACCTTCACCACACGCCACCGCTTGTCCTTCGAGAAGGGGCGCGTCTCGGCGATGAGGACCTTGTCGCCCTCGTTCACGGTGATCTTCTTCGGGTAGTCATGGTCCTCGGCGTGTGCCTTGTACTTCACGCGGAGCGTCTGGATCTTCCCGTACTGGGCGTGCGCCGCGCGGCGACGGACCGTGACGACCACGGTCTTCTGCATCTTGTTCGACGTGACGACGCCGATGCGGGTCTTGGGGCGACCGCGGGTCGCGTCTGCCGCCTGCGTGGTGGTGGTCTCAGCCATGGTCGGTCTTTCCTTACTTCTTCGCCGAAGCGACCTTCTGCTTCTGGGTGATGACGGTGAGCACGCGCGCGAGATCACGCTTGTGGCCGGTGCGCTCCGAGGGGTTGTCCAGCGCCCCGGTGCGCAGCTTGAGCTGATCCTGGAAGAGCGTGGACTTGAGCTCGTCGGCCCGGCGCTTCAGGTCGTCGAGGGACAGATCGTGGAGTTCCTTCGCGGTGGTCGCCATGGTCGTTTCGTCCTTTACAGGCTCTGCTCGCTGCGGTGGACGACCCGGGTCATCACGGGCAGCTTGGCCGCGGCGAGGTTGAACGCCTCGGTCGCCAGCTGACGGTCCATGCCGTCCATTTCGTAGAGGATGCGGCCCGGCTTCACGACGGCGACGTAGTACTCGACGCCGCCCTTGCCGGTGCCCATGCGCGTCTCGGCGGGCTTCTTGGTGATGGGCTTGTCAGGGAAGATGCGGATCCAGATCTTGCCGCCGCGCTTGATCTTGCGGCTCATCGCGATACGCGCGGCCTCGATCTGTCGCGAGGTGATCCACCCCGGCTGGAGCGTCATGAGCCCGAACTCGCCGAACGCGAGCGTCGAGCCACGGTAGGCGCGGCCAGGAGTACGACCCTTGTGCATCTTGCGGTGCTTGGTGCGTGCAGGCTGAAGCATGACGTCCTCGTGGGTCCTTGAAGATCAGCGGTTCGCGTTGGCGTTGGTGCTCTCGCCGCGCGGGCCGCCCTTGGTCGGCAGCACTTCGCCGCGGCAGACCCACACCTTGCACCCGATGGTGCCGTAGGTGGTCCGGCCGATGGCGTAGCCGTAATCGATGTCGGCGCGGAGCGTGTGCAGGGGCACGCGACCCTCGCGGTACCACTCATAGCGCGCCATTTCAGCGCCACCCAGGCGGCCCGAGCACGCGACGCGAATGCCCTTGGCGCCGAACTTCATGGCGGTCTGAATGGCCTTCTTCATCGCGCGGCGGAAGGCGATGCGGCGCTCGAGCTGGGTCGCGATGTTCTCGGCCACCAGCTGAGCGTCAATCTCGGCCTTGCGGACCTCGACGATGTTGAGGAACACCTCGTTCTTGGTGAAGCGCTGAAGGTCCTTCTTCACCGTCTCGATGCCCGCGCCGCGCTTGCCGATCACGATGCCGGGACGTGCGGTGTGCACATTCACCTTCACCTTGTTGGCTGCACGCTCGATCTCCACGCGCGAGACGCCGGCGTGGTTGAGCGACTTCTTCACGTGCTCGCGGATCTTGATGTCCTCGTGGAGCCACTGGGCGTAGTTGCGCTCCTCGAACCACTTCGAATCCCAGGTGCGAATGACGCCAAGCCGGAAACCAACTGGATGTACTTTTTGTCCCACGCGTGTCTCTCCCTGGTTTCCGCTTACTTCTTGGACTTCTTGACGGCCTCGTCGCTCAGCACGACGTGCACGTGGCTCGACTTCTTGTTGACGCGGGTGGCCCGGCCCATGGCGCGCGGCAAGAAGCGCCGCTGGGTGGGGCCCTGATCGACGTGGATAGACTTGACGTACAGCTTGTCGATGTCGACCGCGCCCTTGGACTTGTCCGTCGCGTTGGCGATGGCGCTCTCGATGAGCTTCTTGACCGGCAGGGCCGCCGCGCGCTTGGTCCACGCGAGCGTGTTGATGGCCGCGTCGACCGGCATGCCGCGCACGAGCGCCGCCACGACGGTGATTTTCCGCGGCGCCATGCGGAAGAAGTGCAGATGTGCAGTCGCTTCCATGTGTCCTTAGCCCTTCTTGCCCGGCGCGGGGGCGACCTTCTTCTCGGCGGAGTGGCCCGAGAAGGTGCGCGTAGGGGCGAATTCGCCCAGCTTGTGACCGACCATGTTCTCGGTCACGTACACGGGAATGAACTTGCGCCCGTTGTGCACGGCGAACGTGTGCCCGACCATGTCGGGGACGATCGTCGAACGGCGCGACCAGGTCTTGATGACCGTCTTCTTGTTGGCCTTGTTCATCGAATCGACCTTCTTCTGAAGGCTGACGTCGATGAAGGGACCCTTCCAGGTTGAACGAGCCATGGATCCGTGTCTCCTTACTGGCTCCGAACGCCCTGACGGCGCCCGGTGACGATGAACTTGTCAGTGCGCTTGTTGACGCGCGTGGTGAGGCCCTTCGTCTTCTTGCCCCAGGGCGAGACCGGGTGCGGGTTGCCCTGACCGGACTTGCCTTCGCCACCACCGTGCGGGTGGTCGACCGGGTTCATCGCGAGGCCGCGCACCGTCGGGCGAATGCCCAGCCAGCGCGACTTCCCAGCCTTGCCGACGCGGATGAGTTCGTGGTCGATGTTGCCCACCATGCCGATGACCGCGCGGCAGACGATGAGCACCTTGCGGACCGCGCCCGAGGGCAGACGGACCTGGGCGTAGTCGCCCTCCTTCGACATGAGCTGACCCGAAGAGCCCGCCGAGCGGATGATCTGCCCGCCTCGACCCGGCTTGAGCTCGATGTTGTGGATCACCGTGCCGACCGGAATGTTCTGGAGCGGCAGGCAATTGCCCGGGCGGATGTCGACGTTGGCGCCCGCGTGCAGGGTATCGCCCACGTTGAGGCCGGTCGGCGCGAGAATGTAGCGCTTCTCGCCGTCGGCGTAGTGCAGCAGCGCGATGTTCGCCGTGCGGTTGGGATCGTACTCAATCGAGAAGACCTTGGCCGGCACGCCGTCCTTGTCGCGACGCTTGAAGTCGATGACACGGTAGCGGCGCTTGTGGCCGCCGCCCTGGTGCCGGCGGGTGATGTGGCCATCACCGTTGCGGCCGCCCGAGCGCTTCATCGACTGCGTGAGGCTCTTCTCGGGACGATCGCGGGTGATCTCCGCGAAGTCCGACACCGTCGTGTGCCGCCGCGCGGCCGACGTTGGCTTGAATTTCTTGAGACCCATTAGACGGCCCCTCCCTCGAAGAGCTCGATCTTGTCGCCTTCCTTCAAGGTGACAAACGCCTTCTTGAAGTTCGAGCGCTTGCCCATCGACGTCCCGACGCGCTTGATCTTGCCGCGCATGATGAGCGTGCGGACGCCGGTGACGGTGACCTTGAACTGCGCGGTCACCGCGTTGGCGATGTCGTGCTTGGTGGCCTTCTTGTCGACCACGAACGAGTACTGCCGGTGCTTCTCGCGCGCGAGGTCGAGCTTCTCGGTGATGATCGGACCCTTGATGACGTCGACGGTATTCATGACGGTTTAGGCCTCCGCCTTGGAGCCGCGGGCGCGGGAGAGCGCCTCATTGAGGGCCTTCGCCGCCGCCACCGTCAGCACCAGCGTCTTGCGACGCAGCACCGACTCGACGTTCACGCCCTCAGGGGGCAGCACGTCGAAGGTGGCCAGGTTGCGAACGGCCCGGTGGAGCTTCGCGTTGGCCTTCTCGTCCACCACCAGGGCGTCGTTCAGCTTGAGGCCCTTGGTGAGCGTGGTCGAGGCGGCCTTCGACTTCCCGTCGGACGGGAACTGGTCGAGGATCACGAGGTTCTTCTCGCCGGCGCGCAGGCTGATGGCCGAGGCCACGGCGTTGCGACGAACCGTGCGGGGCGGGCGGTACGAGTAGTCACGGGCCTTGGGGCCCATCGCCTTGCCCCCGCCGACCCAGTGCGAGGCGCGGGTCGAACCCTGGCGCGCACGGCCGGTGCCCTTCTGCTTCCACGGCTTCTTGCCACCACCCGACACGAGCGAGCTGTTCTTCACGCCCAGCGTGCCGCGGCGGCGGTTGATCTGCTGCATCTTGGCCGCCTCGTACAGCAGGTGGCTGTTGGGCTTGGCAGCGAAGATGTCGTCGGAGAGTTCAATCTCCGAGACCTTCTTCATCGAGACATCGACGACGTCGAACTTGGCCATGGCGTTCCTCAGCTCTTGATCTCGACGTCGACACCGGCCGACAGATCGAGCTTCATGAGGGCGTCCAGCGTCTGCTGCGTGGGCTCGAGAATGTCGAGGAGCCGCTTGTGCGTGCGGATCTCGAACTGCTCCCGGCTCTTCTTGTCCACGTGCGGCGAGCGCAGCACCGTGAACCGGTTGATGCGGGTCGGGAGCGGAATCGGGCCCGACACGCGTGCACCGGTGCGACGAGCCGTCTCGACGATCTCCGTCGCGCTCTGGTCGAGCAGCTTGGAGTCGTACGCCTTCAGTCGAATGCGAATTTTCTGTGTTGCCATTCTCGGTCAACCCCGTTTCGCGGCTTCACTTCACAACAACCTGTCCGACGTCGACGGATGGGGCCGTCCCAGGGAGAAACCGAGGGGCTGTCACAGAGCCGTGCAACGAAGGGGCGGCGCATATACCCGCGCACACATCGCGTTGTCAAGCGCCTGCCGCATCAGCGCTCGAAAACTCTACGAGGGTGCTCTTTCTTCCGTTATTTCAAGAAGTTCAAGCAATCTGCGCGACGGCTGGCTGCGATGCGCTGCCGCGAATGAGCCACGCGAACCAGGCGGCCGAGCCCATCGCGATGACCGCCGCCCCGACGGCCGGAGCGAGGGGCAGCATCTCCCACAGGCCCAGGCCCGTCAGCACGAAGGCAATGGCCAGCAGACGCGCCAGCTCGAGCCGCACCGCCCATCGTCGGGACTCCAGAATCGCGCTCCATGCTGTCGCGGTCGCCCAGATGAGCAGCGCCACCATGACCTTCTGCCACCACGACAGCGGCGAGCGCCCGTGAATCACCAGCAACATCAGGGGAAAACCCAGCACCACCTGGGTCACCAGGTATGCCTTCGTCCGTGGAAGCGGCGTCGACTGGAACTTGAGCTCCTGCCCTCCCTCGCTGCGCCAGGTGCCCTTCTCCCGCGCCGGGAGGCCCTCGGGACGCCAGCCGGTCGGCATGAACCAGATGCGCGCCTTGTCGAGCCAGCGCGGCGCGTCCCACGCGTCCTTCACCACCTCGCGCCAGACCTGGAAGTTGATGAACGTCGGGTCCCACGTGTTCGGCGGGCTGGTCACCCCGTAGCTGCACGGCTCGGTCTCGGGCTCGAAGGTGCCGAAGAGCTTGTCCCAGAGGATGAGGAAGCCGCCGTAGTTCTTGTCGAGGTAGCGCTCGTTTCGCGCGTGGTGCACGCGGTGGTGGCTGGGCGTGTTCATCCACGACTCGATCCACCAGGGCAGCTTCGGTACCATCCGCGTGTGCGGGATGAGCTGCAGCACCAGGTGGAAGGCCACCATCGCAATGACCCACTCGGCGTCGAAGCCCAGGGCCGCCAACGGCCAGTAGAAGAAGAACGAGAAGAAGCGCTGGGTCACCGAGGCGCGCAGGGCGACGGCGTAGTTGAGCTCCTCGGTGGAGTGGTGCGGCATGTGCGCCGCCCAGCCCAGGTTGGTCCGATGGCCGAACCGGTGGAACCAGTAGAAGAGGAAGTCGACGCCGAGGAAGAGCAGCACTCCCGCCCACCACGTGGGCTTCACCTCGAACAGCCCGTGCGCCGACAGCCAGCCCAGCACCGGGAACCACATCACCGCCACCAGCACGTTCACGCACTGGTTGATGATCGCCGTGCCGAGCGAGGCCACCGAGTCCTGGAACTCGTAGTAGCCGTTGTCCCGCTTCAGACAGAAGAGGACCTCGAGGACGATGAGGGCGAGCACGAAGGGCGTGGCGATCGCGTAGACGTTGATGGGCATGGCGCTGGGTGTACGCAGCCGCAGCCCAAGGCTCGTTAACCCGGGTTAAGAACGGTCACTCCATGCGCGGCTTGTCGGCGACGGAGGAGACCTCGATTCGCGAGCGCCTGATGGCCATCGCGCCCCTCTCCCAGGCCACCTGGGCGGCCGTGAGGGGCCTGGGGCGCCGGGAGTCGCTGGCCAAAGGGGCGTTCTTCTCGAGGCCCCAGGAGCCCGCGGAGCGCTTCGGGATCGTCCTGTCAGGCCTGGTGCGGCACTACTACACCGATGGCCGCGGTCGCGAATCGGTGAAGGCCTTCCGGGGGCCGCTCGAGCTGTCCGGGCCGTACGCTGAGCTGCTCCAGCAGCGCCCCTCGCGCACCTTCATCGAGGCGCTCACGAACGTGGAGCTCTTCGTCTTCCACTACCGCGACGTGGACAAGGCGGCGCAGTCGTCGCTGGAGCTGTCGCTGCTGTTGCGGCGGTTCGGGGAGGTCCAGTTCGTCGCCAAGGAGCAGCGGGAGTACGAGTTCCTCCAGCTCTCGGCCGAGGAGCGCTACCAACAGGTCTGCGCGCGGTTTCCGGCGCTGGTGCAGCACATTCCGCAGCACCAGATCGCCTCGTACATCGGGATCACCCCGGTGGCGTTGAGCCGCATTCGCGCCCGGCTGGCGAAGCGCCGTTAGAAGCACACCGAGTACGCGCCAGCGGCTCCGCCGGGCACCGGGACGATCACGGCCGAAGCGGGCGGAGGCTCCGCGCCCGGGTTGAGCAGGAAGAGCACCACCCCACCCGCCGCCACGAGCGCGCCGCCGACCGTCAGTCTGATGATGGTGTACTCGTTCCCCTTCGCGGTCGACCAGACCGAGAAGGCCTCGGCGTTCGCCCCGACGGGCCGGCGGCCCGGTATCGACGCCGACGCCGGTGCAGGCCCCGGCGGTACACACGCTGCCCGAGGCGCAGGCCTTGCCAAACCCGCCGCAGTGCCGACGATCGTTCTGCGTGTCGACACACACACCATCGTACGCCGTGCACGGCACGGGCGGATCGGTCACACAGCCCATGGCCACGAGCGCCAGCAGCGCCATCCCTCGAACGAATCGCGCCAGGTCCCTCCCAGGTGGAGAGGACAGCCCAGGTGGAGTGCCATGTCCCACCAGACGTTTCAGACCGCCGCAGCGGATTGCTGAAGTCGCGCTGTTCTCAGTCGAGCAGGTCGGGCTGCTCGTGCACGATGCGCTGGTACAGCGGTTGGAACTGGAACCAACCGGCGAGGGGGTTGCCGTTGATGGTGAAGGACTGCTGGGCGGCCTCCGGCGTGATCTCCCGGGGCTCGCCGGCGGCGCGGGCGAGGAGCTCGGCGCGGCACGACCGATCCAGCGTGATGAACCACCACGCGGCGGCGTCGATGGTCTCGGCGACGGTGAGGAGCCCGTGGTTCGAGAGGATGACAGCCTTCTTCGGGCCGAGGGCTTTGGCGATGCGGTGGCCTTCATCGAAGTCGACGACCACGCCGCCGAAGTCATCGTAGAGCGCGTGGTCGCCGTAGAAGGCGCAGGCATCCTGGGTGAGGGGCGCGAGCGGACGGCGCAGAGCCGAGAACGCCTTGCCATGCATGGCATGCGCGTGCGCTGCGGCGACGACGTCGGGGCGCGCCTGGTGGATGCGGGAGTGGATGACGAAGGCCGCTCGGTTGACCGGGAGCTGGCCGTCCACCGTCTCGCCCTCGTGATCGACGCGGATGAGATCGCGCACGCGGATGAGGCCGAAGTCGACGCCGAAGGGGTTCACCCAGAACGTCTCGGGGTGTTCGGGGTCGCGCACGGTGACATGGCCGGCGACGCCCTCGTCGTACCCGAACTTCGCGAACAGGCGGAAGGTGGCGGCCAGGCGCTGCTTGCGGTGCAGGCGCTCCTCGGCGAGGGAGGTGAAGGTGGGCGGCGAGAACGAGAGCGTGAAGGGGCCGGCGTCCATGCGGAGCTCCTGGGAGCGGGGGCTTCGCACTGTGGTCAACGACGCTGCGCGCGTCGATGAGAAAGGTCGGAGCCGAAAACGTGACGCTCAATGGGCCCATGCGACCTGCCTGAAGCACCAAAGACGAAGGCCCTGACGCCGTTGGCTTTCGCCTCGGGAATCAGGGCCTTCAAATGGTCGGGGCGACAGGATTTGAACCTGCGACCACTTGCACCCCAAGCAAGTGCGCTACCAGGCTGCGCTACGCCCCGGAAAAGACGACGAACGTTCCGGTGAGACGGCCTGCCTTCTGCCAGCCTGACCGCGAGGGGTCAAGCAAGCATCGACACGATCTCACTCGTCGTCATCGTCCTCATCGAGCGCGGCGTCGGGGTTGTCGTCGAGATCCTCCGCGGAGATCTCTCCCTCGGGCACGAAGCCGTCGTTCAAGTCGGCCTTGAGGCCCGTCGACGGCACGAAGACCACCACGCGACGCGCGGTGATCTCGATCGGCTGACCCGACTGCGGGTTGCGGCCCGGTCGCGACCGCTTGAAGCGCGGCTGGAAGATGCCGAAGCCGACGACCTTCACCTTGTCGCCGCGCTCGAGCGTCTCTTTCACCGTATCGAACACCAGCTCGACCAGCTCCGCCGAGTCCTTCTTCGAGAAGCCCACCTTGTCGTAGACACCCTCGATGATGTCAGCCTTGGTCATGACCGAAAGCGTACCCCTCGCGGAAGGGGTGTCAACATACGGACATTGCTGGGCTTTTTCGACGCACTCCGCCAAGCATTCAGAACCGCTCAGCTGCCTTTAAAATCAAGGCCTTAGCAGTCTCAAGTCCGGAGCGCTCCGCCGAGTCGGCGCGTCACCTCGGCGACGATCTTCGTGTGGGCGTCGGTGACCTCGACATCGGTCAGGGTCCGCTCAGGCGACCGGTAGCGCAGCCCGAACGCGAGGTTCTTGCGGCCGGTGCCGACCTGGTGACCGGCGTAGACGTCGAACACCTGGGCGTCCTCGACCAGCGGCTGACCGACCTCGAGGATCACCTGGCGCACGGCCTCGCTCTGCATCTCGGCGGGCACCACCACCGCGAGATCGCGCCGCACCGCAGGGAACTTCGACAGCGGCCTGGCCTGGGGAACGAGGGCGGACGCGCCGTGCAGCGCCTCGACGTCGAGCTGAAACAGGACGATGCCCACCGGCGCATCGAGCTTCTTCGCCACGCCCGGGTGGAGCTCTCCGAGCGTCCCGAGCACCACCGCGCCCTTGCGCACCAACGTCGCGGAGCGCGGGTGGTACCAGGGCGACTGGAAGGACTCGGTCGACACGCCCTCGACGTGCAGCGCGCGGAGCACCGACTCGACGATCGCCTTCGCGTCGAAGTAGTCGGCCTCGGCCTCCTTCGCGGTCCACGTGCGCGAGCCATGGCGCAGGCCCCACACGACGCCGGCGACCTCGAGCTTCTCC
>JBILEB010000251.1:0-7133 GCA_044352295.1 Myxococcaceae bacterium | reverse complement strand
ACAACGATCACCGGCCACTCGAGTCCCTTCGCCTGATGCACCGTGAGCAGCGTCACCGCCTCACGATCGCCGTCATCCAGCACTTCGCCCTGCGCTTCGCCCGGCTCGGTGTCGGCCAACTCGAGCAACTCTCTCGCAAACTGAGCGATCGGCATCCCCTGCGTGTCTCGCGCGGCGGCGAGGTCGAGCAGCTTGTCGAGGTTCGCCAGGCCCTGCTCTCCGAACGGGCTCGCGGCGATCGCCACCCGGAAGTCGAGCGCCTCGAGCGCCACGCGGAGCAGGTTTCTCAGGCCCAGCCGATCTCGCTCGCGATGCAGCGTGCGCCACGTCTCGTGAAACCGCTGAAACCGGCGGCGCTCCTCGTCGGAAAAGGCGCCGAAGCCTCCACCACTTTCCAGCAGCAGCCGCCGCGGCTCCAGCCCCTTCACCTGCGCGCCCTCGAGCGCGAGCGACACCAGCGCCGATTCCGAGAGCCCCACCAGTGGACTTCGAAGCACCGCCGCGAACGCGATCGGCTGCGACGGATCGGCGACCAACTGGAGGAGGGACGCCAGATCGACGATCTCCTGGGCCGCGTAGAAGCCGCGACCGCGAACGATCCGGTGCCGTACGCCGTGCCGCACGAGAGCCTGCCGGTAGGCCTCGAGTTGGGTGAAGCGCTGAAACAGCACCGCGACATCCCCACCCTGGACTGGACGGGCGCTGCCATCCCTGGTCCCACGCGGCACCACCTGGCTGGACGGATCGCTGAGCATCGACGCGAGCAGCCTCGCCATCGCCTCGGCCTCGGCCATCCGGAGCGCTTCGGTGGACGGCGTCTCCTCGGACTTAAGCATCGCGCGCGGCAACGAGAGCCGGAGCAACGCGGGCCCGGGCGGAGCGTCGATGCGCACGGCCGACAGCGCATCGGTGGCGACGTCGAACTCGACCTCGAAGGGCAGCGGGCCTCGTTCCTGGTCGTCGCGTCGAAGGAAATGCTGGCTGGTCTGATTGCACAGCTCCACCACCGCAGCCGTGGAGCGCCGAGACTGCTGGAGGAACTGCCGCTGGCCGCCGCTGGCCTCGATGCACTTCGCCATCAACTCGAAGACCGCCACGTCGGCGCCGCGGAAGTCGTAGATGGCCTGCTTGCGGTCGCCCACCACGGCCAACGCCGACGGCTCGAGTGGCACGCTCAGCGTCTCGTTCGACGGGCCGCGGTCGATCTCCCGCGACAACGGCCGAGGGGCTCCTTCACGGCGCTCCGCGAGCAACAGCACCAGCTCGAGCTGGACCCGGTTGGTGTCCTGGAACTCGTCGACGAGCACCACCCGAAACCGGCGCTGCGCTTCCCGGCGCGCCTCGGGTGATTCCCGAAGGAGATTGCGCGCGCGCACCAGCAGCCCCGTGAAGTCGAGCGCGCCGCGTTCATCGAGCGCTGCCTCGTAGGCCGCGAGCGCCTCCTTCACCATCGAGCGCACGACCGCGTCGAAGGGCGCCATCCGCCACGCCGCCCACAACGCCCACGCGCTGCCCGTGCCGTCGTTCTTCCCGCGGAGCGCGTCCCGCAACGCCTTCACGTCGTCGCGTCGCCAGTTCTTCGACTGCTCCTCGATCACGTCGCGGTGTTCAGGCCAGTTCTCGATCGTCACCTGCGCGAGGCGGCGGCAGATCTCGTCGACCCGGGCCCGGTACGTATCGCGCACCTCCAACCCTCGCTGCGTCTGGGTGGCCAGCAGGCGCAGCCCGCGAATGGTCGAGAGGAACGCCTCCTTCGCCTCGGCTTCGTCCTGCACGGGCACGAGTTCGACCTCGACGCCCTCTTCACGGATCGCGCCCGTCGCCCGGACGAGGGAGCTCACGAGGCCCCACGGAGAATCTGCGCCGAACCCGAAGTCACGCACCAGCTCGCGCACGTGAACGTCCTGGGCTTCCAGCCGAGCGAGGACGACGCGCTCGACGCACTCCGAGAAGAGCTGCCGGGCTTCTCGCTCCTCGAGCAGCTCGAACGCGGGGTTGACGCCACTGCCGCTCGGCGCGCGGCGCAAGATCTGCGTCATCACCGAGTGAAACGTGCCGATGCTGGCCATGCCGAGATCGTCCCGCACCGAACGCCAGAACGACTTCGGTGGCAGCGGCTTGCCCAGCGCGACGAAGCTGGCCTCGAGCTCGGCCTCCCGGGTGTCGCCTCGCGCCAGGCCGTCGAGGCGTTCCCGCAGGCGCTGGCGCATCTCGGCCGCGGCCTTGTCGGTGAACGTCAACAGACACAGGTTCGCTGGAGGGACCGCCGCGTGCCCCTCGCGCGCACCCCCAAGGACATGGAGGCACAGGGTGATGAGGCTCCATGTCTTGCCCGCGCCGGCGCCTGCGAAGAGCGCCAGGTTCGACTCGAGGCGGAGCGCACGGTCGAGTGGACTTCCCACATCGACGGGTTTCGGTGGCGGCGGCGGCGGGGTGTTGCGCGGCACCGGCAGGACGCCGAACTCGAAGCCGAGCTGATCAGTCGACGCGGGGCGGCGGCGGGCGGCCATCACTCCACCTCCCGCTCGTCGAGCAGCCGCCGCGCCGAGATGCGACACACGCTGCGCAAGTGACAGTACTTGCAGTCCAGCGGGCGCGCGCCGAAGTCTCCCCTTCGCAACGACGCCTGGAGCGCATGCACGGAGTTGGCGAGGTTGGGGACCTCGGACTCCGCCAGCCTTCGCCGCGTCTCGAGATCGACCGCGAGCACGTCGTCGAGGCTGTAGGCCTCGTCGCGCAGCACCCGCGACAGTACGAGCGACTCACTCTTGCGAAGGCCAACCCACGCCGCGTCGACCGCCCGCTTCGGGTACTGCTGCCGGGCGACGAACAGGTAGAGCGGAAGCTGGAAGTCCCTGAGCAGCAGCGCATCGAGGCGGGCCTTCGGGTTGCCGGTGCGCGAGAGCTTGTAGTCGATGACGGCGACCTGGGTCGGCGACACGTCGAGTCGATCGATGGCGCCGGTGAGGAAGATGGGGCGTTCGTCGGGAAGGGCCGGCGGAATCGCCACCTGCTGCACGGCTTCAGGCGCCTCGATGCGGCCGAAGGGTTGCTCGAAGGCTCTGGGCTCCGCGCCGATGATGGGCTCGATGGCCGGCTCGTACACCAGTCGGAGCAGCTCGCGCCGGGCCCGCTCCACGGTGAGCTCGAACAGCAGCGTGTGCCCGATCGGCAGCGTGCGACGCACTTCTTCGGCGCTCACGGAGAGCGCGGTGTCGAGTTCGGTCTCGACCATCGCCTGCGCCGTCTTCGCGGGCCGCCACTGCCGCTTCGCCTGGAGCACCGGGATGAGTCGACGAAGCGTGGCGTGGAGCAGCTCGCCGAGCGCACGAGCGTCCATCTCCTCGCCGGCCTCCTCATCTTCCTCGAGGCGCAGGATGCGGCGGCTCAAGCCCAGGAAGCGGCATCGCGACCAGGCCTCGAGCTGGCTTGCGCTCACGGGTCGATTGACGCCCCACTCCAGCGCAGGGCCCAGCCGGGAGAGCACGTCGCCGTCGACGCGCCCCGACCACCGGCCCGAGGCCCGCTCGACATCGGAGAACGCCCGCAGGCGCTCGGTCTCGATGGCAGAGGCGAAGCGCGCGGTCTCGACCCACGGCGCGTCCACCAACAGCGGCTCGAGCACGCCCACCAGCTCGCTTCTCGGCGACTGTCGGGTCTCCAACGGGCTGAAGAGTTCCAACGCGGCCCGCGCGGCGAGATCGGCTTCACACGCGACGTCTTCGAGGAGCGGGACCGGCCGATGGGCGCGCGTCTGAATCGGCAGCGGCTGCACCACGCGCACCAGCGCGTCGAGGAAGGGGGAGCGAAGGGCTTCACGGCCTCGCGCGTCGGCTCGGGGCGCCGTCAACGTCACGCGCGGAGCGGCGGTGAGCGCGAGGTGGAAGAGGAGTCGGTCCTCGGCGAGGCGCAGCGGCAGCGCGACGCCGTCATCGATGACGGAGACCCGAAACAGCGCGGTGGGCGACGCGGCGTTCAGCTCGGCACGTTCATCGTCGGACACCAGCGGCGCCGGTGACGGACGTCCTGGGAATCGGCCATCGATGAGGCCGCCGAGGAACACGGCGTCGAAGCTCGTGCCTGGCAGCTCACGCGCATCGACGAGCCAGACGGCTCCGGCGCGCGGCCCTCGGGCCTGGAGGTTCACCTCGGCTGCCGCGAGGGCCAGCCACCGCGCAAACGTGCGTCGGTCCAGCCGCGTCGCGCCGAACCCGGACGTCTCGAAGCCAACCCGCAGCGCGCTCAAGAGCCCCGTGAGCGCCTCGAACGAGGCCTGATCCCGCGCGAGCGCCCGATCGATCTCTTGATCGAGAACGACGCCGCGGAGCGCGGGCTCGGGCTCACGCAGCGCCTCTTCGATCCCGAGCGAGGCGAGCGCCCGGGTGAACGCCTCGAGGAACTCGCGCGCAGTGCCACGGGCCGGAATCGAACGACCCAGGGCCAACACCCGCTTCACGCCAGCTTCGAGCCGCTCCAGCTCGGAGACTTCGACCTCGAGCGCGCGCCGCTCCACCGCGAGCCGCCGCTTCCGCTCGAGCAGGGCGCGGAGCCGCACGAGCCACGCGCCGTCCGTGCTGGTGGAACCGATCGCGTCATTCCGAAGGCCTGCCTCGGCGAAGGCTGCGCGGCATGGCGGCATGTCTTTCGAGAGGGCACGTGCGTAGCGGCTCTCCAGCAGCGCCGAGACGTCATCGACCGGGAACTCGTCGTCCGCGAGCGTGAGGAGCGAGAGCGCGAGCCGGCCGATGGGGCTTCGCGCTAGTGGGACCCCGAGCCGCGCTCGGGTGGGAATCGAGAGCAGCGCGAGCTGCTCCACCAACAGCTCGGTGTCTTCGGCGAGATCGCGAAACGCGACCGCGATGCGCTCCGGGGGCGTGCCCTCGTCGAGCCGTTTCCTGACACCCGACGCAATCGCGCGGGCTTCGTCTCGAGGAGACGCGCAGGAGATCACCGAGAGCCCGTCGACCGGTGCTGGAAAGACGTCGGCGGCGAAGAGCTGCCGAAGCAGCACGCCGACCTCTCGCGGCGACGACTCCGGCACCAGCTCAGCGCCCGGCACCGTTTCCCACCGGCGCTCGAAGAAGCGCGCGACGCCGCCCACGAAGGCGTCGGTGTGTGGGCTGCCGGCCCATGGCAACACCAAACGGAAGCGCAGACCCTTCGCGACAGCGGCGCGGGCGAGCGCGTCGAGGAAGGTCAGCCGGGCCGGAGGGAGATCGTGCAGATCCCTCACCTCGATCGTCGCGAATCGCTCGAAGGCCTCGGGGAGGCCGGCCTCCTTGAGCCGGCGGGTGGCGAGGCCTACCAGCCCTCGTGGGTCGACCAGACGGAGGGCCACCAGTCGTGTGTCGACCTGCTCGAAGACGGCCGCGAGCGCGCCCACCTTTTCGGCGACGCGCCCTCCGACGCGAGAAGCGACATCGGCCAGGAGCGCAGGCGACACGTCCTGCGAGAAGAGCTCGCCTCGCAGCGTGAAGGCCTGCAGCGAAAAGTCAGGCGTGGTGACGACCGGGCCGAACGCGCGCTGCGCGAGCGCTGGTCCCTCCGAGGCGATGAGCGCACGCACCAGCCACGGATCGGCCGGCGCCAGCCCCGAGAACGCGGGGCCACCACACGCGTCGACGAGCTGCGCGAACGAGCGGCGGCTCCCCGCGTCGACGAACCCGGTGGCGCGGCTCTCCTCCAGCAGCGCGAGCTCGACACGGGCCGAATCAGGGTGGATGACGAGCGTGGCAGGCCGGGACGACATCGGACGCGAAGTCTATACGCCAGACGGAGCGCTCCCCGGCCGACGTCGACGCGATCGCGCGGGCCATCAGCGCGGCTGTAAAGGTTCCCTTATCGACGTGGCGCTCGACGAGCTTGGCGGGCACGATGGACATCGTGCTCTCGCTCCTCGTGACGACCTGCCTGGTGGCCGCGCCCGCCCCGCTCAAGTGGGACCCGCGCATCGATCTGCCCGTGACCGGCGTCCTCGCGGCCGGCTGGCTGGTGAGTGAGTTCGCGCTCAAGGCGCCGCTCGCGCCAGACACGTGCCGCTGGTGCGCGACCAACGGCTTCGACACGGCGATTCGGCGCGCGTTCAACCCGAGCCTGTCACCGAGCGCCTCGGGCATTCGCCCACCGGCGACCGTCTCGGACATCCTGGGCTTCGTCGGCGTCCCGCTGGCGGTCATCGGCCTCGACGCGTTGGGCGCGAAGGACTCGCCGGAGTTCTGGAAGACGTGGGCGATCGATCTCGTGATCATCCTCGAGTCGACGCTCTCGGCGATCGCGGTGACCCAGGTGGTGAAGTTCGCCGCCGGACGCGCGCGGCCCTACACCGTCGGCGCCGACGAGGCGTTGCTCGCGCAGGCGAGGGATCCGAACGATCACAACCTCTCGTTCTTCTCGGGCCACACGTCTTTCACGGTGGGCCTGTCGGTCTCGGCCGGCGTCGTCGGCCTCTTGCGCGGCTACCGGTTCGCGTGGCTGACGTGGGCGGTGACGGTGCCCATGGCGCTGGCCACCGCGACGCTGAGGCTGGCCGCGGACAAGCACTGGATGAGCGACGTGCTGGTCGGCACGCTCGTCGGGAGCGCCTTTTCGGTGGCGATTCCCCTGCTCTTCCACGGGCGCGAGTCGAGCGGCTCGACCGTTCGTGTGAGCCCGATGCCCAACGGCCTGTCGCTGACTATGGACCTCCCATAGGGGCTACTGCCACCACGCGTATGAGCCACACCCTTCGCGCTCGTAGGGCATTTCGACTCCTGAAAGTGGAGCCGAACTCTCGCAGTTCGTGGCCGGTTCACCGCCAAGCCCCGTTAGGGGCGGTGAATCGAACGCTACTTGCGCGCTCCCAGACGCGCCCGTTGGCAGAGTGCACCGGAAAGTCAGTTCCTCGTGACTCACTGCACTCTGACCTGTTGCCAACTCGCAGTTGGCGGGCACCTGATCATACGACAACCTGACCGTCTCAAGAAGACGTGCAGCAGACAATTCCGCGGACGGAGACGACCAGCGCAGGAAAAGCGGCTCTCTTGGACTTCGTGTGGGTGAAGCAGAGCCCCGCGTAGGAGGCTGAGAGAAGGACGCGCACGGTCGGTTTTCGTAGGTTCCGGGTTGCGAGACTCGTCACCGAAGAAAGGACCGCC
>JBILEB010000115.1:0-23710 GCA_044352295.1 Myxococcaceae bacterium | reverse complement strand
TCTTGTGGGGCTCCCGGTTCGCCATGACGAGGGTGAGCGACTGCTTGCCAGCCGGGCCGGGGCGCGGGGGCGGAGGGGCCGGCGCGGGCTCTTCTTCGGGCGGCAGCTCGTCTTCTTCGGGTAGCGCGTCGTCCTCGGCCGGCAGGTCGTCGTCGGGCGGCGGGTCCTCCTCCTGCGGGAGGTCGTCCTCGGCCTGCACGTCGTCGCCAAAGTCCTCGGAGGCGTCGGCATCAGGCTGATCGAAGGGGTTGGCGTCGTCCTCGGGCTCCGGCTCCGGCTCGGGCTCGGGCTCGGGGGCAGGCGCAGGCTTTCGGCCGACCGGCGCGGGTGCGGGTGCAGGCGCGGGCTTGGGCGGCGGCGCGGGAGCTGGCTTCGCGGCGGCCGGGGCGGGCTTGAGGCCAGGCGGCGCGGCTGGCGCGGGGGCTGGTGTGTGCGGGGCCGCGGCGATGCCCGAGGGAGCGGAGGCGGCGGCGTGAAGCCCGCGGCCTGGCACCACGTAGCCGTTGAGGCGCGCCAGCGTGAAGACGGCCTGGGAGACGAGGGCATCGCGACCGACGCCCATCTCGGAGGACATCGTGTCGAGCGCTTCCCAGAGGTGCGCCGGAAGGGCCACAGGCTTGGAATCGAACATTTCGCGCCGAAACTTACCTTCGCGTCACCCGCTGTCGAGCTTGTGTTTTCGCCGCACCGGACGCATTCACCCGCCCATGTCGCTCTTCGACGCCGCCCGCCCCAACCCCGCTGGCTACAAGGACCTCTCGCCGACGGAGCTGCTGCTCCCGCTGCCGGCCGGCGTTGTGCTCATCGACGTGCGCGAGCCCCACGAGTTCGTTGGCGAATTGGGGCACGTGCCAGGCGCGATGCTGGTGCCGCTCGCCAGCGTGCCGGCCCAGGCCGCCTCGTGGGACCGCTCGGCGCAGTACGTCATGGTGTGCAAGAGCGGCGGGCGCTCCGGGCAGGCGGCCCAGGCCCTCGTCCGCGCCGGGTTTGGGCAGGTGATGAACCTCGTCGGCGGCATGCTGGCGTGGAATCAGGCCGGGCTGAAGACCGAGAAGTGACCCGCCGGCTTTTGCGCCTGGCCGTCCGCGCGCTGCTGGGAGCGCTCGCCCTCCTCATCATCGTGGTGCTGCTCTTGCGGTGGGTGAACCCGCCCACCACCGCCTTCATGGTGGAGCGGCGCCTCGAGGCCAGCAACGCCAACGAGCGGCGCTTCACGCTCAAGCACGAGTGGGTGCCACTCGAGGAGATTTCACCCGCGCTCCAGCTCGCCGTGGTGGCGTCGGAGGACCAGAAGTTCCCCCAGCACTTCGGCTTCGACGTCGAGGCCATCGCCGACGCCGTGGAAGACCGCTTCGAAGGCCGCTCCACGCGGGGCGCGAGCACGCTGACGCAGCAGGTGGCGAAGAACCTCTTCCTGTGGCCGGGCCAGTCGTTCGTGCGCAAAGGCCTCGAGGCGGGGCTCACCGTGCTGCTCGAGCTGCTGTGGCCCAAAGCCCGCATCCTCGAGGTGCACCTCAACGTGGCCGAGTTCGGTGACGGGGTGTACGGCGTCGAGGCGGCGAGCCGCGCGTTCTTTGGGAAGAAGGCGAAGTCCGTGACGGCGGAGGAGGCCGCGTTGCTCGCCGCCGTCCTGCCAGCCCCCAAACGGCGCAGCGTGAAGAAGCCGTCCGACGTGGTGAAGGCCCGGGCGGCGTGGACCCTCGAGCAGATGCGCGCGCTGGGTCCGCAGTGGCTCGCGGACGTGCGCTGAAGGCGTCGGTCAGGAGCCGCGCGCCTTCTTCCCCTTTTCCTGCGCGTGCAGCCAGCCGTCGTAGTGGCGAATGGCCGAGTCGCCCACCTTCTGGATGTGCTGGTTGTTGAGGTACGCCGAGATGGGCGAGGCCACCAGCGGCATGGCGCGGGCGAACGCCTTGAGGCCGTACTTCTTCAACACCATCGAGGCCAGCGAGCCGAGCACCCGGGGCCCCGCGCGCTCGATGGGCCCGATGCCGTTGGCGTAGCCGAAGACGTCGAGCACCTCTTTCTTGCCGCGCTCGGTGCGGAGATCGGCCTTGAAGACGGTGGCCACCTCCACCAGCAGGGCCAGCTGCAGGTACACCATGCCGACGAGGTCGATGGGCACGGTCACGACGCCGAAGGCGCCTGAGACGCCACCGAGCACCGAGGCCATCTGCTTCTTACCGTCGATGTACCGCTGCGAGAGCTCCCGCGGGCCCGCCGACGGGTAGCGCTGCTGAAACTCGTCGAGGGAAGTGCGCGCCCGCACGGCCTCCTGGTCGATGAGGTCGGTCAGCTTCTCGTTCGCCAACGACTTGAGGCGGGCGGGCGACAGCGCGTTCACCAGCGGATCGTAGAAGGCCACGGGACAGGAGTATGGACAGCAGGCGTCAAAGGCTCAACGCGCCTGCACGTCGTTTGGTGAGGGGCCCCCGCCTCAGTACCCGTGCTCGGCCAGGTACAAGTCGACGAGCGCGCCCTCTTCGAACCAGAACTGGTTGGACTCCTTGCCGAACCAACGGGACGAGGGCTGCGCGGTGCGCACCTCGACGAGCACCTTCCCCGGGGCGGCGTCGGACACCGAGGCGCGGGCCAGACAGGCAGCACCCGGCCGCTCGCCGAAGCCGCCTTCGAGGCAGAGGTCATCGGGCGAGGAGAGGCGGCGCACGTACACCTCGGCGAGGTAGCGGGCCTCTTCGCAGGCCGCAGATGCGCCTCCGCCCTTCTTGAACTTCGCGCAGCGGGTCACCTCGGGCGCCTTGTACAGCGGCACGTTGTCGAACAGGCCGGCGCCGCGGTCTCGAGAGGCGCGGGTGTCGGTGATGCACCCGCTGACGGCGAGGACGGTGGCGAGGGGCAGCAGACGACTCATCGGGGGGCTCCTTCGAGGAGGGAGTGGGCAAAGGCCTCGATGCGCTGCTCGTCGGCCGGAGCGAGGCTCAGAAAGCGCAGCCCCATGCCGTAGCCCTTCGGGTCGGGCACGTTCACCACTTCGCCTTCACAGCGAATGGTGCGGCCCTCGCCGGGCAGGGCGAACGAGAGGGCGACGCGCGCGCCGACGGCGTGGGGAATGGCGCGGTCGAAGAAGCAGCCTGAGGCCGAGAGGTCGCGCGTGGAGTGGAAGGAAAAGCCCCGCTCGTCCCGCACCTCGATGGGAACGGAGACCGGGACGCGCACCTTGCGACGACGCTCGAAGTCGCTCACGCGGGGCAGGTCCTTACCGTGAAACCGTCAGGTGAGCAGCCGGTGAATGCGGCGCACCGCTTCGACGGGGGGGTTCAAGAACTTCATGCGCGCCCCGCCCTGCTCGCCGAACGGTCCCAGCACCTCGGCCTTGAGTGAGATGGGCTCGGGGTCGTCGGGGAGGAAGAGGCGAATGACGAGCCGGGTGCCCTTCTTCGGGGTCGGTCCGCTGGCGACGCCGACGCCGAACGTGGACAGGTCGTGCGTGCGCATCATCACCGTCTCGCCGCCGTCCTCGGCCTCGATGTCGATGGAGACGGCGACGCGGGGGGTGGCGCGACGCTCGCGGAAGCCCCGGCGTTCCGGCGCGCCCGTCTGGATGCGCTGCATCAGCTTGACGAGGGAATCGCCGCCGCCCCGGCGGTCCTTGATGCGAGGCAGCTTGGGCGTCAGCAGCGGGAGCGTGGTGTCATCGACCCGCTTCTTCTCGGAGGCCATACGGCTGACACTGTACCACCGAACGCGGGCGCGTCAGGCGCGCACCGTCGAGAGGTCGACGATGAGGGCGTCGGCTTCGACGCGGGAGGCCGGGACCTTCAAGTTCGACTTCGCGGGCCCGCCCATCACCTTGCCCTCGAGCGTGAAGCGGCTCTCGTGACAGGGGCAGGCCCACTGGCTCTTCGCGGCGTCGAAGTCGACGATGCAGCCATTGTGCGGGCAGGAGCCGGTCACCACGTGCACGCCGCCGTCGGCGCGCGGCGACAGCAGCAGGTCCTTGTGCGTGGGCGACAAGCGCACCTCGAGCACGCGTCCCTCGCCCACCGCTCGAATGTCGGCGAGCGGCACGGTGAGCACATCACCGACGAAGGACGACTCCGACGCGGTCCACTGCGGGTGTACGGCGCCGCCCCGCAAGATGGCGCACCCTGACGCTCCGAGCGCGAACGCGCTGGCGCCGAAAACGAGGACATCGCGTCGGGTGGTGGTCATGTCGTGACTCCGTTCAGCTCTGGGTGGCCGGCGCGTCGGGAGCGGGCGTCGGTGCGGCGGGCGTCTTCGTCTCCATCGAGTCGGCGACCAGCTCGGCGATGTCGCGCACCTTCACTGTCTCTCCGCGTTCGGTGTCGTTGAGGCCGTCGCGGATCATCGTGTGGCAGAACGGGCACGCGACGGCGACCGAGCCCTCGGCCTTGCCGGTGAAGTGCCCCACCTGGCCGGGCTTTTTCATGTCGGTGGCGAGCGGGAGCGGGACCGAGGCGTCCTTCGCGTGCGCGAGCGTGTTGGCGATCTCGTTCACGCGGTTGTGGTTGATGCGCTGGCCGGTGTGCTCCTCCATCCACATGCGGGCGCCGCCGGCGCCACAGCAGAACGACTCGCGCTGGCTGCGCTGCATCTCGATGACCTCGAGGCCGGGAATGGCCTTGAGCACCTCGCGCGGCGCCTCGAAGACGCCGTTGTGCCGGCCGAGGTAGCAGGGGTCGTGGTAGGTGAGCTTCTCGTTCATTACGCGCGAGAGCTTGAGGCGCTTGGCCTGGAGCAGCTCGTTGATGAGCTCGGTGTGCGAGATGACGCGGTAGGTGCCGCCGAACTCGGGGTACTCGTTCTTGATGGTGTTGAAGCAGTGGGGGCACTGCGTGATGATCGCCTTGACGCCTTTGCCGTTCCACGCCTCGACGTTCATCTTGGCGAGCGTCTGGTAGAGGAACTCGTTGCCGCCGCGGCGCGCGGAGTCGCCGGTGCACATCTCTTCCTGGCCCAGCGTCGCGAACTTCACGCCGGCCTCGGTGAGGATCTTCGCCATGGCGCGGCTGACCTTCTTCATGCGGTCGTCGTACGAGCCCGCGCAGCCCACGTAGAAGAGGTACTCGTACTCGCCGCCGTCGCCCCACTTCGGCAGCGGCATGTCGCCTTCCCAGTCGGCGCGCTTGTCCTGGCCGATGCCCCAGGGGTTGCCCTGGTTCTGCATGCCGTCGAACACGCGCTGCAGCTCGGTGGGGAAGTCAGCCTCGACCTGCACCTTGTAGCGGCGCATGTCGATGAGGCGCGGCACGTTCTCGATGAACACCGGGCAGGCCGTCTCGCACCAACCGCACGAGGTGCAGGCCCAGATGGTCTCGGCCGACAGCACCGGGCCGACGAGCGAGGGCACTTCGACTTCCTTGCCGTCGACGGTGGCCATCACCTTGCCGTCGTCGGTCTTCTTCGCGGTGGCCTTCCACTGCGGCAGCTGCGCCTCGTTCTGCCAGAGGAACTGCTTGATGGACTGGTTGACGCCCTTGTGGGTGAGCGGCTTACCGGTGAGGTACGTCGGGCAGTGCGTCTGGCAGCGGCCGCACTCGGTGCAGGTGTTGACGTCGAGGCCCTGCTTCCACGACAGGTCGAGGATGGTCTTGGCGCCGTATTCCTCTTTCTCGAGGTTGGGCGTGGGCAGCTTCGCGCTCGACGAAATCTTCGGCTGCTCCGGCGGCGGGAGCGCCTTCAAGAACACGTTGCCCAGGCCGACGATGACGTGGAAGTGCTTCCCGTGCGGCAGGAAGTTGAGGAACACCATGATGATGAGGCAGTGAATCCAGAAGCTGGCGACGCCGAGGGTGTGGAGCGTCTCGGTGGGCAGGCCGGCGAGCAGCTTCCCGACGGCGCTGGTGACGGGCTCCCAGTTGGTCCACGCGACGCTCTGCTCGCGCAGGTGCGAAGCGCCGAAGATGAACTCGGTCACCATGAGGGCGCCGATGAAGCCGAGGATGAGGAGCGCCTCGTTGGACTTGGTGAGGCGGTCGGGCTTGGCGACCAGGCGCAGATAGAGGAAGTACGAGACGCCCAGCAGCGCGCCGGCGGCGACGAGGTCCTTCGCGAAGAGGTAGGCCGCCCACGGCGTCTTGAGCGCGCTCCACTCGGTCCAGAACGGGTCCGACAGGTTCGACAGCACGGCCGCCGCCGATGACGAGAAGCCGATGACGAAGAGCGAGATGGTGCGAAGCGCGAGCACCGAGAAGGCGGCGAAGATGAGCACGTGCATGAAGCCGGGCACGAACTCCTCGGGGTCGACCATGCGCTTTTGACCGAAGCCGAAGATGGCGAGGGCTTTGGCGCGCTCGGCTTGCCGGTCGAGCCGGTTGCCGGGCACGGCCTTCATGGCGGCCATGGCCTTGAGCCGGCCGAGCATCGTCTTCGCGAACACTCCCACGCCAACGGCGAGCAACAAGCCCGTGAAAAGCGGATTCATGGAGCGCTCAGGTAGCAGATGGAGCCCCTCAACGCTCGCGTCTCGGTGGCGCCTCGCTCATGATTCCGTGAAGCTGCTTGCGGGTGAGCCGGAGAGGGCGCCTGGATGAGTGACCGCTTCTTTGAAGGGACCCGGGTCGACCGCTACGAGCTGATCACCCGTCTGTCGATTGGTGGAATGGCCGAGCTGTACCTCGCGCGCCTCGACGGCCTGGGAGGCTTTCAGAAGCTGGTGGCGCTGAAGACGATTCTGCCCGGCGCCACCCATCCGGCAGGGTGCTCACGCCCGGCGACACAGGTCGATGAGCTGGGCGCCTGACTGCTCGAGCACCTTCGGCCCAAGCTCCTTCACCTCGCGCAGCGCCTGAGCCGAGGTGGGGCGCGCCTCGGCCACGGCGATGAGCGCCCGGTTCGTCAGCACCCGAAACGCGGGAACCCGACGCCGCTTCGCTTCACTCAGCCGCCAGCTCCGCAGCACCTCGACCAGCTGGGCATTCTTGCCGGTAGCCGGCAACTCCACCGCCACGTGCCGGGCCGCGCGCTTTCCACGCCGAGGCCGTTTCGTGGCGCCGCGCCCACGACGCTCTCGCGCCGGTCGACTCGTCGGCGCGAGCAGGGCGCGCGTCGGGTCTCCCGCGCCCGCCAGGTACACCCGATGGTACGGAATCGACTGACCGTCTTTCTCGAACACCGCGTCTTCCAGCCGCACCTGGCCCGCGCGCGCCAGGCCGCGAACGAGCCGCTCGAACCGGGGCCGCGCGTCGGGCGCCTCGCCCAGCACCTCCTTGCAGAGCCGGCCAATGGACTGGCCCGGCAGCGCGCGGACCCGCGCCACCACCTCGGAGAGCACCGTCAGCTCGGCCGGCGTCGCCGCTTCGAACGTCGCGGCGATGCACCCGGTGGGGTGGCAGACGTCACACTGGCCGCAGGGCTCGAAGCGGTCGGTCTGGTCGCCGAAGTGCTTCACCAGCGCCACCATTCGGCACTGCGCGCTCTCGGCGAAGCGGGCCATGAGGGCGAGCTGCTCCACGCGGAGTCGACGCTGCGCCTCGTACGGCGCCTTCCACGCATCGTGGCCGCGCGTCAGCTGGTCCTCGGGCACCCCGCGCACGCCGCCGTGAATCCACAGCTTTTCGAGCGCCTTCTCGAGGTCGTCCTGCGACAGCCGCGCCCGTCGGCGCACCGTCTCGGCGTCCTGTGGCGACGCGTCGAGCACGCGCGTCACCTTCGAGAGCACGGCCACGTCGGGGTAGTCGCGCTCGAGGAAGAACTCGTGTGTCTTCCGGTCGACGAAGTGGTGCATCAACACCGCGCGAGACGGTTTGCCGTCACGGCCAGCGCGGCCAATCTCCTGGTAGTAGCCCTCGACGCTCCCGGGCAGGGCCAGGTGCAGCACCGTGCGCACGTCGGCTTTGTCGACGCCCATGCCGAAGGCCACCGTCGCGACGATGACGTCGAGCTCGCCTCGCAGGAATGCCGTCTGGGCCTCGTCACGGGCCGAGGCCGACAACCCCGCATGGTACGGCGCGACGCGCAGCCGCTTCGCGAGGACCTCGGCGGTGGCCTCGGCGGTCTTCCGGGTCGCGGCGTAGACGATGGCCGGGGTTCGGCCGCGTTGGAGCAACCACTCCAGCGCCCGCGCGGGCCGCTCGTTCGGCAACACCTCGAGGGCCTCGATGGCGAGGTTGTGGCGGCGAAACCCGTGAATGAGCTGGCGCGCGTCGGGTTTGAGCCCCAATTGCTGCACGATGTCGCGCTGGACGAGCGGCGTGGCCGTCGCGGTGAGCGCCATGACCGGCGCGGGCCGAAGCGAGGGGAGCCGTTCTCCCAGGAGCCGATAGTCGGGCCGGAAATCGTGGCCCCACTGCGAGATGCAGTGCGCTTCGTCGATGGCGATGAGCGACGGCGTGCGGCGCGCGAGCAGCTCCGGGAAGCCGGGGACGCCGAGGCGCTCTGGGGCGATGAAGAGGAAGTCGAGCCGGCCCTCGAGGTAGTCGGCGCAGACGCGGCGGGACTCGGTGCGGGGCCGGCCGGAGTGAATGCGTTCAGCCGAAAACCCGAGCGACTGGAGCCGGCCGACCTGGTCCTCCATCAACGCGATGAGCGGACTGACGACGAGCGTGGTGCCTTTTCGAGCGAGCCCGGGCAGTTGGTAGCAGAGCGATTTTCCGGCGCCGGTGGGCATCACGAGCAGCACGTCACGGCCCGCGATGGAGGCCTCACACGCCTCCTGCTGGTGGGGACGAAACGCCGCGTGGCCGAACTTCGCGAGCAGCGCACGGTGGTCGGAGCCACCGATGGACTCGGGCAGAGGTCCCTGGCGCGAAATGGTCCCGCCGAGGGGGATGGATGACGGTGGGACAACGGCGTCTCTTCCGGCCCATTGTCCCGATGGAGGCCAACTGACGTCTCGTGCTCCCGGTCCCGCTTCAGGGTTCGGACCGATCTCCGACCCAGGGGCCAACACCCGTGCGCCGGAGCGTCGTGCTGCCTGTGCGCCTTCCGAAAGAGGCCCGTTTCTCGCGGGAGCACCTCGAGGCGGTGCGGTGCCGCTGCGGCGTTCGGGCGTGGGCAGCGCAAGGCCGTCCAGCCCTGCACCATGAGCCACCTGAGCTGAGCTCGGTCCGCGTGGATCGGTCGCGGCGTCGGGGCCCGGACCGTTCGTCACTCCACCTCGTGTGGGTGCTCGAGCCGCGGCCGATCCTGAGGCGGAACGAGTGGGCGCGGCCACCGCATCGGCAGCTCGACTGAACCCGGCTCCACCCTCGCCGCTCCAGCCTCGAGCGCCTTCGCCACTGGCACGGTTCATCGCCGCTGGGGCCGTGGTTCCTCCCCCTGTCCCGGTTCCCCTCCGGGAGAACTCGACGGAGCCCATTGGAGGCGCTCCGCCACCGCCACCCGCGGGCGGTCGGGGTTCCTCCCGGCGCGGTGGAGGCGGCGGGCCATTGCGGATTCGGCCGATGACGTCCTCGACGTACCGCTCGATGCCCGCGAGGAAGTCTGGCAACGAGCCCTGCCCCTTCGCGAGCCGTTGCAGCTTCGCTTCCCACGCCCCGGTCATCGCGGCGCTCTTCACCTCGGGGTCGACCACCTCGATGAGCCGCACGCCCTTGTCGGTCACCACCAGGGCCTTGCCTTCACGCACCACGTACCCGCGCGTCAGCAGCGTCTCGATGATGTTGGCGCGCGTGGCGGGTGTGCCGAGACCGTTCTCCTTCATCGCCTCGGACAGCTCGCGTTCGTCGAGCGTCTTGCCGGCGGTCTCCATCGCGGTGAGGAGCGTGGCGTCGGTGAGCCGTGGCGGCGGCCGCGTGCGCTTCGGCACTGCCTTCGCGTCGAGCACCTGCTGCACCTGCCCAGCTTTCAGCCCCGCAGGAAGGAGCCCTTCATCGTCTTCCTCTCCGGGCGCCCGCTTCTCGGTCGGCGCGCGCACCGGCCCGACGTCGAGCACCTTCCAGCCCACCTGCTCGATGGCGGTGCCGTGGCTCAGGAAGCGGTCGACGACGCCCGGTGTGGTGACGTGCGTGGTGACCTGCGTCGCGGCCCAGGTGAAGTCGTCGTGCCACGCCTGCAAGAGCCTGCGGCAGATGAGGTCGTACACGCGCGCCTCATCGGCCCCGAGCGAACGACCCTCTGCCGACATCGCCGTGGGGATGATCGCGTGGTGGTCGCTCACCTGGGTGTCGTCGATGAAGCGCTTGCCGAGCGGTCGCGTCCCCGTGCCTGGCGCGAGGTGTGGCCGGTAGTTCGGCGCGATGGCGTCCGTCACGCTGCGCAAGGTGCCGGCCACGTCGGAAGAGAGGTACCGGCTGTCGGTGCGCGGATAACTGATGAGCTTGTGCTGCTCGTACAGGGCCTGCGCCAGCTCGAGGGTGCGCTGGGCGGAGAAGCCATAGAGCCGGTTGGCGTGCCGTTGCAGCTCGGTCAGGTCGTACAGCTGCGGCGGCGGGAGCTTCTTCTGCTTCGAGGTGACATCCGCGACGGTGGCCACGCCGACCTTCGCGCGCGCGACGATGGCCGCGGCCTCTTCGCCTGACTTTGGCAACCTCCGGGGGTGCGGCGACTCGCCGTGACGATGCCAGACGCCGGTGTACGAGGCTCCCTCGCGCGGCGAGAACGTCGCGACCACCTCGAGGAAGTCCTCGGGCACGAAGGTACGAATGGCGAGCTCGCGCTCGACGAGGAGCGCGAGCGTGGGCGTCTGCACGCGGCCGACGGAGAGCTGCTCATCGAGCGACAGCCCGTAGGCGCGAGAGAGGTTCATACCTACCAGCCAGTCGGCCCGGCTTCGGCCCACCGCCGCGTTGGCGAGCCCATCGAAATCCACCTGCGGCCGCAGCTTCGCGAAGCCCGCGCGAATGGCGCCGTCGGTGAGCGACGAAATCCAGAGGCGCTTGACGGGCCGACGACAGCCCGACGCCTCGGCGATGAGGCGGAAGATGAGCTCTCCCTCACGCCCTGCGTCGGTCGCGCAGATGACCTCGGTGACATCGGGCGCCGTGAGCGCGCGTCGCACGATGGCGAACTGCGCGGCCGTCTGGTCGAACACCCGAAGGGGCCAGCGCCGGGGGAACATGGGGAGCAGGTCGAAGCTCCACCGGCGCCAGCGCGCGTCGATGCCGTCTGGTTCTTCGAGGCCGACGAGGTGGCCGATGGCCCAGGTGACGACGTACCCGTTCCCCGTGAGCACGCCGTCACCGCGGGCGGTGGCTCCGAGCACCCGCGCGAGGTCTCGGGCGACGGCGGGTTTTTCGGCGACGACGACGATGCTCACGCGACCGCGTCATACACGGCAGGACTGACATACACGCGGGCGACGACGTCCCGGGGGTGCACGCCCACGCTGAGGGAAGCCGTCCGTGAACATGACTTCGATGAAGGGACATCCGACCTGACCGAGTGTGCTCATGGGGTCCAGCAGCGACTCGACCGAGTGACGCAAGAAAGTCGTTCACCCGCGGTTCTCACGGCCCGCGAAGTGGGCGGCGTTCCAGACCTGGCACCTGACGGTGCGCTTCGCGGAACCGCACGTGTCACCTTGTCGCTGGATACGAAGGGGCGACCTTCACGGAGCCGCAAGCCTCACCGGGTCGCGCGGCCCTTGCAGGCCGGCGCAACTGTTTCGTCTCGAGCCGCCGCGTCAGCGCGCTCAGGCCACGACCGAAACGTGCGCACTGCCCGGCCCGCTCCCCCCAACCGTGACGAGGGCTTGCGCGGGTCGAGCTGCCCCCGATCACGAAAGCGTTGCACCCCGGCGGTTGCCCCACCGCAACCCTTGCAGCGGACGGAGCGCCCCTTTCGCTGGCCCCGCGGTTGCTTTGCGTCGAGCGTGCGCAGCGCCTGCTGCGGTGCCCCTCGGAGACCGCCCCATGAAGCCAGACGTCCTCGTCATCGAGCCCGACATCACCCTCTTCGCCATCGCCGACCGGCGACTCCATGAGCGGTTCAACCTCCTGTGGGCGCCGACGCCCGAGGCCGCGATGACCGCGCTGCGGAAGCTCGGCTTCGACGCGGTCCTCGTTCGCGCCGAGGAGATCGCCCTCATCGCCCGCCTCCGAAAAGAGCACCCCACCCTGCCCCTCATCGCGGTGGCGCCATGGGAGGTCCAGGGAGACCGGGCCGTCGAGAACGGCGCGCACGACTGGGTGTCTTCCCCCATCAACTTCCCGCGCCTGGCCGCGGTACTCGTCTTCGCCATCGCCGAGGCACACCGGGAGGCCAGGCGCGAGCCCGGCCCCCTCGTCCACGCTCCAGCGTGATCAGCTCGATTCCGCGTGCTCAATCGAGGTGCCGAGGCCGATACCCGAGCAGCCGCTCGACCTCGTCATCGGCCAGCTCACGCAAGGTGTCGATCTCGACGTCGACGACGTACTCGCCCACCGCCTCGCGATGGAGCTCCAGCGTCGACAGCCCCACCGCGCCCAACATGCGCTTGACCTGATGGAACTTCCCCTCGGTCAACGTCAGCACCACCTGCTTCTCGCCGCGCCGCTCGGCCTGCGCCGGCTGCGTGACGAAGTCATCGAGCTCGACGCCGGCCCGCAACGTCTCGAGCTTGGCGTCGCTCACCTTCCCGCTCACCGTCGCCACATACCGCTTGGGGAGCTTCGTCTCGGGATCCGTCGCGTGCGCCACGAAGCGCTCGTCGTTGGTGAAGAAGAGCAGCCCCGTGGTGTCGCGATCGAGCCGGCCGACCGCCAGCCAGCCGTAGCCACGGAGCTCGGGCGGCAGCAGCGCGTGGAGCCGCTCGAAGACGGTGCCGATTCGCTCCGGGTCGCGCGCGTCGATGATGAGCCCTCTGGGTTTGTGGAACGCGAGCACGCGGGTGGTCGGCGTCACGTCGACCTGCTCGCCCTCGACCGCCACCACATCACCGGCCTCCAGCGGCGCCACCACCACCGTCGTCACCCTGCCATTCACCGTCACCCGACCGTCGCGAATCGCGCGCTCCGCTTCGTCCGGAGGCAGCACGCCGGCCCGTGAGAGCGCCCGGGACAGGAAGTCACCGGTCTCCGAGACGCCGCCGCGCTCCTTCGCTGCCTGGAGCCATTTGGGTTCCTTCCGTCGCCGCATG
This sequence comes from Myxococcaceae bacterium, assembly GCA_044352295.1. Classification (GTDB taxonomy): domain Bacteria; phylum Myxococcota; class Myxococcia; order Myxococcales; family Myxococcaceae; genus Xiheimicrobium. The sequence continues at coordinate 10,734 of JBILEB010000115.1, read as the reverse complement.
GTCGTGGAAACCGTCTCGCATCGAGGGGGATTCGAATCCAGCGGATCAGCACTCCTTCGCTTGAACCCGTAGAGCCCGGAGGCTACACCCCACGCGCCATGGAATTCCGCATCGCCGCCGATGAACTGAAGAAGGCCCTCTTCCGCGCGCAAGGCATCGTCGAGCGGAAGGCCACGATGCCCATCCTCTCGAACGTGCTGGTGAATGCCGGAAAAACGGGCGTCACCGTCACCGCCTTCGACCTCGACATCGGCATCGTCTCGGAGCACCCCGCCGAGGTCCTGAAGCCCGGCGCCGTCACCGTGGCGGCGAAGACCCTGTTCGACATCGTCTCGTTCCTCCCCGAAGCGTCGGTCACCATCAAGAAGCAGGCGAACAACTACGCCGAGATCACCTCCGGCGCGGCCCACTACAAGATCGTCGGCATGGCGCCCGAGGAGTTCCCCAAGCTCCCCAAGGAAGAGAACGCGCCGCTGGTGAAGATGACGGGCACCGCGCTGCTCGAGATGATCAAGCGCACCTCGTTCGCCATCTCGCACGACGAGACGCGCTACATCCTCAACGGCGTGTTCTTCGAGCCCCGCGACGGCGGCAAGGTGCGCATGGTGGCCACCGACGGGCACCGCCTGGCGATGGTGGAGCGCGACCTGACCGGCGATTTCAAGCTCAAGGGCGGCGTCATCATTCCGCGCAAGGGCCTCTTCGAGCTCAAGCGCCTGCTCGACGAAGCGCCCGAGGCCGAGTGCCAGCTGGGGTTCGCCGAGAACTCCGCGCTCTTCAAGAAGCCGGGCCTGTCGATGGTGATGCGGCTCATCGACGGCCAGTTCCCCGACTACCAGCGCGTCATCCCCAAGGAGAGCGACCGCCAGCTGCTGGTCAACCGCTCCCGCTTCCACGACGCGCTCAAGCGCATCGCGCTGCTGTCGAGCGACAAGTCGAACGCGGTGAAGCTCTCGCTCTCGGAGAACCTGCTGCGCATCACCGCCAACAACCCGGACCTCGGCGAGGCGAAGGACGACCTCGAGGTGGCCTACCGCGGCGGCTCGCTCACCGTGGGCTTCAACGCGCGCTACCTGATGGATGTGTTGTCGGTGATGGACACCGATGAGGTCGCGCTCGAGCTCGGCGACGAGCACAGCCCCGGCGTGGTGCACGCGCCCGGTGACCGCGCCTCGACGTCCGTCGTCATGCCCATGCGGGTGTGACGCGAACCAAATCGTGAGGTCCCGATTTCAATCGGGGTCTTCGAACGGCGAGCTCCAGGAACTTCGGGGACATGCCCGCTGGCACCGCGCGTGAAGTGGAGGCGCTCGTCTCCAACCGCGAGGTGTTCCGATGACACGTTTTCCGATGACGACCAGCCGAACCGTGGTGGCCCTGACGGGAGGGACGCTGCTGATCGTGGCCGTGACCCTGGCCGTGGCGCTCGGTGCGGGACCCACGCCCGAGGCAGGGCTCCTCCCTGGCGTGGTGGCGGTGGTGGTGTGCGGGGCCGTCGCGCTGTCAGTGCTCTGGGCCCCGCGCGCGGTGCGGCTCGATGGTGACGCGCTGGCCGTCGAGCGCCTGGCCTGGAGCGACGTGCGCATCCCCCTCGCAGACATCGCGAGCGTCGAGCCGGGCCCTCCGCTCGAGGCCTTCGGCGGTGACGTCTGGCGCGTCGCGGGCAACGGCGGCGTGATGGGCTTCACGGGGCTGTTCCATGTGCGCGGCGTGGGTGCCGTCCGGTGCTGGGCGACACAGCTCGGCGCCTCCACCGTGCTGGTGCGCCGTCGAACCGGCCGGCCGGTGTTGCTGGGCGTCGATGATGGGCGCGGGTTGCTCGAGGCCCTGCGGCGGCGGCTCCAGGCACCCTGAGGTCGATCAGCGCATGCCGCCCGAGCTGACCGCCTCGGTGCACTTGCGCCAGCCGAAGCCATCCGCCAGGTCCGTGCGCCCCTGCCCCGTCGCGCGCGGCAGTCCAAGTGGGCCGTCGAGCGTGCCGTAGGGCTTGCCCCGCTTGTGAATCGTCTCGGGGTGCTGGCGCAGGAACATGTCGAGCAGCTTGATGACGCCGGCCTCGTCCTGCGGGCCCACGTCGATGACGGCGCTGTCGGCGCGCTCGAAGTCGGCCGCGGCGTTCGCCACGTGCAACCCGAAGCGCAGCTGGTCGGCCCACCGGCTCGAGAACGCCTCGACGAGCGCCGCCGCAGACTCGAACGTCACCGGCACGAAGAGCTTCGCGTAGCCATGCGGCAACACCGGCCCGCCCTGCCCGCCATGGAGCGTGAAGCGGTGGGGAAAGAGGTTCTCCCGCGCGCGCGGCAATCGTACCGCCACCTGGTCGCCGGGCTTCGCGTCCTGCGGGACGAACTGGCCCGGCTCATCGAGGAACAGCGTCAGCTTGCCGTCCGAGACGAAGCTCCAGCCCACGCCCTGGCGCACGAGGCGGAAGCTCCAGTCCCAGCCGGTGGCGCCGTGGGTGCTGACGGCGAGGTGCGCGACGAAGCCCGAGTCTCCCGAAGCGCGGAGGAGGGGCGGCGCCGTGCCGTCGCGCAGACAGAACATGCGGTCGCGGAACGCGCGCACCCGGTCATCCGAGACGAAGCCAGCCATCAGCCCGCCCCCCACAGCACCCGCGGCCAGTCGCCGGGGCGCCCCAACATGTCGAGGGCATGCCGCGCGACGCCGAGCGCCCGCGCGTCGAGCACCTGCTCGTAGTGCGAGATGCCGTACACCGCGATGAGGAGCGCCGCGCCCACCCACCGCACCACCCGCTGCTCGAAGGCGCCGTCGAGGGAGAACTCCTTGCCGCGCGCCGCCGCGTAGGCCTCGAGCATCGCCTGGCTGAACTGCGCGAGGGTGGGGCGCGCCAACACCTCGCTGCGGTGCTCCGGGGCGAGCCAGCCCAGCACGTAGTCGGACAAGAGGCTGCCGAGGTCTCTCGCCGGGTCGCCCCAGAAGGAGAGCTCCCAGTCGAGGAACACCACCATCGGCTTCTTCTGCGGCGCCGCCACCCGCAGCAGGTTGGCCTGGCGGAGGTCTCCGTGAAGGAGCGCCGAGTCGCCTTCCTTGAGCTGCTGCTCGGACAAGGCCTGCAGGCCCTGCATCGCCGGCCCGTCGGCCTGCACCGAGGCGAAGAAGTCGATGCCGACCTGCGAGAGGCGCGCGTAGAAGTCCGGGCGCATGCGCAGGAAGCACTCGAGCAGGTCGGACTCGTCGCGGAAGGCGTCGGCGAGGGCGTAGCGGCTGCGCGACTCACGGCTCTCGCGGTGGAGGTAGCCGAGCGCGTTGCCCACCTCGGCGGCGAGCGCGGCCGGGTACTCCTGGGAGCGACGGTGGTAGTGGTGCAACGTCTCGCCGTGGTGGAGCCACTCGAGCCCGAGCAGTCCGTGCGCCGGGTCGAACGCGAAGACGGTGGGCAGGTGCAGCGGGGACTTGGGCGTGCGTGACAGCGGCGCCACGCGCTCGAGAATGGAGCCCTCGCGCAGCACGCCCACGTTGCCCCCGCCATCGGCCACCTTCACCAGCACGCGCCTCTTGCCGCTCTTGCACACCACCGTGCGGTTCTTCGACGGCGGCGGCGAGAGGATGGAGGTGTCGCGGACCAACGACAGGGCCGCCAGGCGGCTGTCCAGCTCGGCCTCGGTAAGGGGGGCACGCACGACGAGGGTCCTCTGCCGCGAGTAGCGTTCCGAGACAAGCCTCACGTCATGGAACGGCGACGAAGGCCTTCCACTGGGGCTCGAGCTCGCCTGACGACAGGCCGCTCCCGCGGGTGAAGGCCTCGTCGGGCGTCACCGCCCGCGCGACGAGGAGGCGGACGAGCTCGCGCACGGCCTGCGGGCCCCTCCGGGCGACCAGGAACTCGACGAGCGCGTGTCCGTGGCCACGGGTGCCGAACGCCCAGCGCCTCACCTCATCTCGAGCGTCCTGCCCGGGCCTGCGAGCGCGTGCAGGCCACCTGGCTCGACACCACGGGCTCCACGGCCTCGGTGTTCGTGATGGTGTCGGTGTTCGCCGCCTCGACGGCCGGCTGGTCGAGGACGACGACGACTCAGTGACGGGGCGTGCGTGCCGAGGCGCGACGGGGAGCCACGGTGCGCGCGACGCCGAGGTACCCCAGCACCAACCAGGTGAGCTCCTCGACGAGGGCGTCGACGTCGAGCTGCGGTGGCCGTTCCATCAGCTCGAGGTGCGTCACCGCCTCGACGCTGGTGACGAGTACGAAGGTGGCCACCGCCGGGTCGAGCGGCCGGAGCTCGTCGCGCCGGCTCTCGAGCCATGCCCGCACCACCTCGCCCGACCGGTTCGACACCTGGTTCACCGCCTCGACCGCCGCGGGAATCGAGGGCACGTGCTGCATCAGCACGCGGTGCAGCTCGGCGTCTTCGGTGTGGAGCCGCACCATCGCCTCGATGTACCGCCGCACCTGCGCCTCGAGCGTCATCGGCCCGTCGAGCGCCGCCCGCCCCACCATCTCGAGCAGCAGCGCCTGGCCGTTCTCGGCGTGTTCCCTGGCCAGCGCGGCCACCAGCGCCTCCTTCGACGAGAAGTACTGGTACAGCGAGCCGATACTGACGCCGGCCTTCCGGGCCACCGCGTTGGTGCTGCACCCGGAGAAACCCTCGCTGACCAGAATGTGAGCAGTCGCTCGGAGAATGGCGTCGACGGTGGCCTTCGCCCGCTCCTGCGTGGGCTGTTTCCGGGAGGAGGCGCGGGTTTCGAGGGCGGGCATGGGTGAGTCCTTCCTGAAAGCGAGTAGCCAAACCGAGTCATAGCTCACATTCTTGGGACATGGAAACCGCTCCCGCCGTGACCCTCGAGTCCCTGCCCGGCGTGCCGTGGCTGGGTGCCCTGCCCGCGCTGCAGCGCAACCCGCTGCGCGTGATGGAGCGCGCCACCCTCGGCTACGGCCCGGCCGTCCGCCTGCCCTTGCCGCTCGTCGAGGGGTTGGTGGTGTCTGACCCGGCGCTGGTCGAGCACATCCTCGTCACGAACTCGCGCAACTACGTCAAGCAGACGCGTGGCTACGACATGCTGCGCACGGTGCTGGGGAACGGGCTGGTGACGAGCGAGGGCGACTTCTGGAAGCGCCAGCGCCGCATCGCGCAGCCGGCCTTCCACCGTGAGCGGCTCTGGGCCTTCGGTGAGAGGATGACGCGGGCGGCGAGTCAGATGGTGGACGGGTGGCGGCCAGGGGTGCCCTTCGACGCGGCCGAGGCCTTCATGCAGGTGACGCTGCGGCTGGTGGGCGAGACGCTGCTGTCGAGCGACGTGACGAGCGAGGCGAGCGCGGTGGGCCGGGCCATCACGGTGGCCATCGAGCACGTCATTCACCGCACCCTGCACCCCTTCGGCGCGCCCGAGTGGGTGCCGACGCCGCGCAACGTGGGCTTCCGCCGCGCGCGGCGCACCCTCGACGAGGTGGTGTTGGGCCTCATCGCCGACCGCCGCCGCGGAGGCGGACCGACGGGCGACCTGCTGGCGATGCTGATGGAGGCCACCGACCCCGAGACGGGCGAGGGCATGAGCGACACGCAGCTGCGCGACGAGGTGATGACCATCTTCCTGGCGGGCCACGAGACGACGGCGAACGCCCTCGCGTGGACGGTGATGCTCCTGGGCCGCTCGCCCGACGTCGAGCGCCGCGTGGTGGCCGAGCTCGACGCGGTGCTGGCGGGCCGCGCGCCCACGATGGCCGACGTGCCGAAGCTGCCGCTGCTGGGCATGGTGCTCAAGGAGTCGATGCGGCTGTACCCCCCGGTGTGGTCGCTCGCCCGCCGCGTGGTGGAGCGCGAGGTGGTGCACGGCGTCACCTTCGAGCAGGACGCGCTGGTGTTCCTCTGCACCTTCGCGCTGCACCGCCACCCGGCCGTGTGGCGCGACCCCGAGGCGTTCGACCCCTCGCGCTGGGCGGTGGGCGCGCCGCCTCCGCCGAAGGGCGCGTACCTGCCCTTCAGCACCGGCCAGCGGAAGTGCATCGGCGACACCTTCGCGACCGTCGAGGCGACGTTGATTCTCGCCACCCTGCTCTCGCGTGTTCACCTCGAGCTGGTGCCGGGCCAGACGTTCGAGCCCGAGCCGGTCATCACGCTGCGGCCCAAAGGCGGGGTTCAGGTGGTGGCGACGATGCGCGAGCGGCCAACGTCACCGACGAGGTGAGGACAGGTCCAACGCTGGCTGCGGAGTTCGCGGTTCGGCGAGGCGCGTTCACGACGCACCTGCACGCTCGTGGAACGGTGACGTCGCGCGAGGGGCTGCTACCCTGTCTCCTTCGTGACGCCACTGCCGAAGCCATGGCTCGACCCGTTCGAGCGCGCGATGAGCCAGGACCGCCCCAACCCGCGCGTGTCGGTTGCGACGGTTTCCCCCGACGGCATGCCGAGCCTGCGCACCGTGGTGCTGCGCGGGCTGTTGGGAGACGGCACGCCCTGGTTCCACACCGACGCGCGCTCCAGGAAGGTCGACCACCTCGACTCCGAGCGGCCGCACCTTGCGATGCTGGCGTGGTTCGAAGCGAGCCGGCAGCAGTTCCGGCTCACCGGACGAGGCATGGTGCGCGGCGCGAAGGGCGAAGAGCCGTGGGGCGCGGTGCGGTTGTCAGCCTGGGCGCGTCTCCCGCCGGCCGACCGCGCGGCGTTCTTCGGGCCGCCTCCGGGACGTCGGTACGTCGAACCGCTCCAGGCTCAGTCCCTCGAGGCGCCGCCCGACACCTTTGTCCTCGTCTCGCTCGACGTCGAGGAGGTGGACTGGCTGCGTCTCGGCACGCCCCATCAGCGCGCTTCGTTCCGGAAGGTCGGTGCGACGTGGCTTGTTCAACAGCTGACACCCTGAACCGGAACGAGCGCACCCATCGGGACGCACACAGCCCACGCGCTACGGACCCGAGGCGGTGACCTTGGCAACTTCAGCAAGGACGGTCAGACATTCCCGCTCGTCGGTGGCCGCTCTGATCTGATCGATGAGCTCCCTCTGTTTCGACGCTGGGAGTCCTTCGGCGTCGAGGACGCGGAGCCTGACCTTGTTCTTCCATGCACCACCCGGCGGACACAGCGCCGCGAAGCGCTTCTGCCAGCTGCGGGTCAACCCCTCGATCTTTGCGTCGACCGCGCGGCAGTCACTTCCGTCCTTCGTGCCGTTCACCACCCCCATGAGCCGATCCTCAGCCGTCTCGAATTCGTCGAACGCCTTGATGCCCATCAGCGCCGCGAGTTGGCGATGCCGGAGCAGGTCGTGCTCGGCCGCGCGACGCCATTGGGGACTCATGGTGCAGGCGCGAACCCCAGCGACTTCGCCGGAAGGCTTGGACTCGGCGGTGGTGGCCTTCGGAGCCGGAGGGGCCGGAGCAGCGGGCTCCGACGGGGCTGGTTCAACGGCAGCGACCGGAGCCACCGCCGCATCAAGGGCGACCGGCACAGGCGGGGGTTGAGACGGTTGAACCACTGTCATCACCGGCAAAGGCGGTCCGCGCATCGAGAGGGTGACCATCGCCGCTCCAGCCCCGAAGACCACGAGCGCCAGGAGCAGGATCGCGAACGGAACCCTCGACGGCGCGGTTGGGGGCGGCAGCGACGAGACCGGCACGAGCCGCTGGGTGACGGGGTGTTCGGTGAAGCCACTCCCCGGCGGCTCTCGTGCCGGAGGCGTCGCCAGTGCCATGAGGACCCGTCGGCCATCGGCGGTGGTGGACGTCTCGACGGACGTGGCGGCGGGGACGAGCTTCTGGGCTTCCTCGGTGAAGATGCGAATGGAGAGGTTGTCTTCTCCATCACGCGCGACCCGGATGACTGCTTCACGGCCCGCCGAGTCCCGCGCGAGGTAGAGGATTCCGCCCTGGCCTGAGCCGAGCGCCTCGACGACCGTGAAGCCGTTGATGACGAGCCCCCTCATCGTCAGGTCAGTTGCAGGTCCAGAAGCTGATGTCGGTGGTCGCGTTGCCGGTATTGGCGTTGTCGCGCTGGTACTTCGGCCACGGCGCCGTCCGGTCGAGGCCGTCGGAGTCCACAAAAAGGGCCCGCAACGTGGCAGTGCCCGAGGGTCCGCCGGCGGTGCGGGTGAGCGAGTAGAAGACGCCCAGCTGCTTCGTGCAGTCCTTCACCCCGGCGGAGTTCCGATACACGTCGAGAGCTGGCTGGCTGACGGCGGTGACGCCTGGCGGAATGTCGGACTCCCAGCCACCCATCAGGTTGCCCGCGCTGCGAACGAAGAGTTGGCCGTTGTTGGCAAGGACGTAGACGATTCCCCGGCCGCCGATGATGGGCGTGGTGGTGGCGGTGGAGACGGACGACACCAGCGAGACGGACGGCCCCGCGGTGAAGCCGGACGAGCCCGCGTACGTCGCCCGCACGAGGTTTCCCTGGAGGGTTCCCCACACCATGAACGTGCCGTTGCCTCCAACGGCGACAGGCCCGGAGTCAGTCGACGTCGTGCTTGAGACTGTCATCAGGCCTGCCGAGGCGTAGGTGAAGATGCTGCCCGTGTTGCTCGAACCACCGCCGACATCCTGTCCGCTGCTCGTGAAGAAGAGGTTGCGCGCCCGGCCAGGCGGGGTCGCGCTGAGCGGCGGCGTGCTCCACGAGGGTCCGGTGAGGGTGGTTTTCCACAGCGTGGAGACGTCTGACGAGGCCACGAAGGCGTCTACGGCTCCGCCCGCGCTGTCCCGGACGACAAGCGAGTTGCCGCCCATGGTGGGTGTGGCAGGCAAACCGGAAAGCGGCTGACTGCGACAGTCGCTCGCAGAGAAGGCACGGACTTCGCCGTTCCTGAGTCCGAGCGGCACCTCTACGCCTGGACTGGGGAAGCCCATCGCCATGTCCCCCCCGAAGGCCGGTGGCGCGGCGGCGGTGGCGTTGCACGCGGCACCGGTCAGCCTACCATCCGCCAAGGCAAGCGACTGCAGTTCGGCAGCGCCGAGGGTTGGCGAAGGCGGCCGGGTCGTTCCAACCCACACGTCACTGGCACCTACCACTGGGCCAGCCGTCACGTTCCCCGTCGTCAAAGCCTCCCAGGCCGGGGTGCCGTTGAGGTTCGTGGCGACGACTCGGCCGCTCGCTCCAGGCCGGTTCTGCACGGCGGTCACCACAACTCCGTCTCTCGAAACAGCGACCGGTTGCATCGAGTTTGCGGGGTCGTTCAACGCGATGTCCCGCACCCAGCGCAACCGAGTCACCGAAAACGGACCCGACATCGCCGGGAGACTCGGGTTTTGCACCCGGTCCTGTGCACCACTCACCGTCACCCGCAGGCCTGTGCTGCGAACGCCCGCAATCGCCAGTCGGGACACGTCCAACCCGAAACAGAAGCACCGACTCGTTTCAGCCGGGCCCAGGTCCGTGCATGACGAGCCACATGCGGACGAGGTCGCGATGGCGGCTTGAGGCAGGTTGGGGACCGACAGCATCGACGCCGTCACTGCATCGACCGGCGACACCGAATCCGTCACCGTCACCGCAACTGGCACGGTCTCATCCTTCTTCCACGCCCCCACCGCCTGCGCATCGTCTCCTCCAGTCACGCGTGACGGTGCCGTCGGAATCGCCACGGTCACCATCGGCCCCGTCGGGTCCCACCTCAGCGTCGTCGTCGCGACCAACGCGGTCATTCCCGCACCCGGCCAGCCCGCCACCAGCGTCTTGAGCCCGTCGCTCGCGCCCAGGCCCGCTGCGGTCAACTGCACCGACGCGCCGTACCGTCCCGCCCCGCCCATCGAGGCCAACGCCCTCACACCACCATCGATGACGAGCGGTACCGTCACCGGGAAGCCACGGTTCCGGCTGTCCGTCACCTCGACCGCCACGCCCACCGGCCCGGAGTTGGGCCCCACCACCGTCCCTGCATCTGGCCCGAGGAAGCGCACCACCCAACCCCTGTCCTCACACCGGCCGCCACTGCTGTCGGGAATGCACTCCTGGTACTCGGGACACGTCACGCTGCAGGCTTGGAACTCCACCCTCCGCGTCTGCGTCGGGCCGCCGTCCCAGCCGAAGGTGATGGTGCCAAGCCCAGCGTCCGAGAACCCAGGCAGCACGACCTGCGTCCCGCTTGGCAAATTCACCGATGCATCCCAGCTTGCCTGTACTGGAATTCGCGGCGGGCTGTCGAAGGTGCCCCCATCGCGCAGCGTCAGTCGTGCCTCCACTTGCACGAACGAGCCCGCTGCGTAGACGCCTCCATCGGGTGGCAACGTCACCTGCAGCGAGCCAGTGACGCACGCGGGCGTCGTCGGCGAGGGCTCGCAGACCTCCCACACCGCGCAGCCCGCGTCGCAGAACAGGAGCGGACTCCCGCCTCCCACACCGCCAGCGGTGCCTCCTGCGTCGCCGCCCGCCATTCCTCCGGCCGTGCCTCCCGCGACGCCTCCCGCGACGCCTCCCGCGACGCCTCCCGCGACGCCTCCCGCGACGCCTCCGGCCGTACCTCCCGCGCGGCCCCCAGCGGTTCCTCCGCCCGTCGAGCCGCCGTCTCCGCGCTGCTGGCACAGGCCGTCGCTGCAGAAGTTCCCCTCACCACAGTCGATGTCCATCGAGCACACCTTCGGCTCGAGACACCCGGCCACCATCGTCAACGCGCCCACCAGCACCAGCCGCTTCATGGCAACACTCCTTGAATTCCGACGGCAGCTCCGCCCGGCTTCAGCGCTCTCCAGAAACGACCCACCTCTGCTCTGTAGAACCGGACCAGGCGAGGAACGCGATCGCGACTGCGGAGTCAGCGAACAAGACACATGGTCACCGGTCCCTCTCCCTCAGAGCCCGC
>JBILEB010000250.1:0-7326 GCA_044352295.1 Myxococcaceae bacterium | reverse complement strand
TCGCGGAACCGGCCGGCCGCCACCTCGGCCTTGAGGTCGCGGTGCGTCGCCGCCACCACCCGCACGTCGACCTTCACCGTGTCTTCGCCGCCGACCCGCTGAATCTCACGCTCCTGCAGCACGCGAAGGAGCTTCGTCTGCACGGCGTGGCTGATCTCGCCGATCTCGTCGAGGAAGAGCGTGCCGCCGTCGGCCAGCTCGAACCGGCCCAGCTTGCGCTTGACCGCGCCAGTGAAGGAGCCCCGCTCGTGCCCGAACAGCTCGCTCTCGAGCAGCGTCTCGGCGAGGGCCGCGCAGTGCGTGGTGACGAAGGGCTTCGCCTTTCGCGGCGACTGCTCGTGCAGCATGCGGGCGACGAGCTCCTTGCCCGTGCCGGACTCGCCGTTGACGAACACGGTGGCGTCGGTGGCGGCCGCGCGGCGAATACCGGTGACGAGCTTCTGCATCGTCTCGGAGTCGCCGATGAGCTGCGTACCGGAGCGCTGGGCGAGATCGTTCGACAGCGCCTCGTTGGCGGCCTCGAGCCGGGTGACGCGCTGTCGGGTGCGCACGAGCTCGAGCGCGGCGTCGACCTTCGCGCGGATGAGATCGGTCGGGAACGGCTTCTGGATGAAGTCGTGCGCGCCCTGGCGCATCGCCTCGACCGCCGTCTCGATGGTGCCGAACGCCGTCATCACCAGCACCACCACCGAGGGATCGTGCGCCTTCACCCGCTTCGTCACCTCGATGCCGTCGAGCCCGTCCATCTTGAGGTCGGTGACGACGACATCGGCGCCCTTCACCTGGAAGCCGGCGACGCCCTCGAGGCCGTTGCGGAAGCCGAGCACGTCGTGGCCCGCCTTCTTGAGCGCGATGAGCGTGCCCTCCCGCAGCGTGTCGTTGTCGTCGATGACCAGCACTCGCGCCATGGCTGACACCATATTCCACGGCGCCGTCGTTGCTGGGGGCATTGTCGCGGGTGGGGCCGCGTGCTTTGCCGCACCTCTCCATGGTCCGTGTCCACCTGCCGTTGATGCTCGGGTTGCTCTCGATGGGGTGCCCTCCGCCGCCGAACCTGTGCGGTGTCTTCCCCGGCGCCACGCCCGTCCCTGCGTCGCTCGTGGTGTCGGCCGGAGCGCCCCAGACGGTCGACCTCACCGTCGACGGCCCCGGCTGCCAGCTGGACCCAGGCGTGCTGACCGCCAACGGCGAGCTGCGCGACGAATCGGGGCGGGCGCGACCGATCACGATTGACGGCCTTCGCCAGGACCTCCGCGAGCGGACCGTCATCGTCACGGTGGGGGTGCCCGTGTTGGAGCCAGGCCGCTACAGCCTTCGGCTCTTCGTCGAGCCCGCCATCGCGCTGGCGCAGCCGCTCGTCTACGCCGCGATCGATCGCCGCTCCGAGCCCGGCCTGACGCAGCGCCTCGATGGCCCCTGTGATCGCCCCTCACGGACCACCGAGGGCACCCTCTTCTGCCGGGGCGCCGATGCTGGGCTCGGCACCCGAGTGCTGCGCGATGGGAGCTCGCGAACGCTCGCCGACGTGCGAGACGTGCTCGTGGTGGGCAAGACGGTGTGGATGCTCGAGTTCGACCCGGCGTCGCGCGCGCCGAGCCTCGTCCGGGCCGTCGACCGGGGCGATGCAGGGCTCGAGGTCGTCGCCCGCAGCTCGGGAGATTCGATCGGCACGGCGCTCGTCGGGGTGGACGAGGTGCATGCGGCGATGCCGGGTACGCTGGCGACGTTCAGCGATGGCGGGCTGGTGCTCACGGGGCTTCCCTTCCTGCTCTCGCGCTGCGACCCGCTGGTCGTCGACCGCGCAGGGGTGTTCTCGCTGAGGTTCTCGGGCGTGTGCGATCTCGTCGATGGCGGATGGTGCCAGGAGGGGCTTGGGACCGTCAGCCGCGCAGGCTTCGACGACGGGCGCGTGTGGTTCGAGGAACCGGCCGCCGCCGGCATTGGTCCAGGCACCCTCGTGGCCTTCCAGCGGCCGCTGGGCCGACGCCCCAACCCTGCCGGAACCTGGCCGCTGCCCGGGAACGTCACCGTGCTTCGGTCCCAGCCGTCGGCCTGTGGGAACGAAGGGGAGCAGCCCGTGCTGTTGGGTCCCGCGAGCACGTTCAGCGACGAGACCCTCGTGCTCCTCGGCGGTGATGGAGGCGTTCGGCTCGAGCGCTTCCGCGGAGGGGCCCCGGTGCGCGCCTCCCGCGACTGGCTGGTGCTGCAGGCCTCGTCCCGCTCGCTCGTGTTTCATCGCCTGACGCCATGACGCCGCTCTCGCAGCTCCTCGCGAGCCACTCGCCTGGCGATGACAAGGAGCGCGCCGACCTGGAGCAGATGCGCGCCTTCGCCACCACGCTCCCAGCGCCCTTCGCGCGCGACCAGTGGCCCGCGCACTTCACGGGCAGCGCGGTCGTCGTCACGCCCGATGGCGCGAAGGTGCTGCTGGTGCTGCACGCGAAGCTGGGGCGCTGGCTGCAGCCGGGCGGTCACGCCGACGCGGCTGATGGCGGGCTGATGGAGAACACCTCGCTCCGAGAGGCTCGGGAGGAGTCTGGCCTCGACGTGTCCCTTCACCCGACGGCCCCACGGCCGCTCGACGTCGACATCCACGTCATTCCCGCGCGCAAGGCCGAGCCCGAGCACGCTCACCTCGACGTCCGCTTCCTCGTGGTGGCCCGCAACCCCGAGGCGCTCGCGCACGATCCCGCCGAGTCCCATGGCGCGCAGTGGCTCTCGTGGGACGAAGCGATCTCCCGCGCTGACGAGGCCCCGCTGCGACGTCTGCTCGAGAAGGCGCGGGCCATTCTCACGCGCTGAGAAGCCTGGGCTGTGCACTGCATCATTCAGCGGTGCGGCGACGCTCCCGAATGTGGTGCCTTCGAGGTGCAGGCTTTGGACTCGCCCGGCGAGAACCTGCCGGAATGTCTCATTGGCGAGCGCCTTGGTCTCCGCAGGGCGCATGAACGCTCGCGCCCACCTGCCCTCCTCGCACCGTCAACCCCTCGAGGCCCTGCTGGTCGAGGGCCGCATGCCGCTGGACGCCGCGGTGCAGCTGGCGCGCGCGCTCGTGCAGACCCTGGCCGGTCACCACGAGGCCCAGCGGGCCGTCGGGCCCTTCGACGCCTCGAGCACCACCATCGATTCGCTTGGGCACGTTCGACTCTCGGCGTCGCTGAACCCGGCCGCCGCGGCGCCCGAGCTCGCGGCCGGCGCTGACGCCGATCTGCTCTCGGATCTCTACAGCCTCGGCGCGGTCTTCTACCGGCTCTTCTCGGGGCTCACCCCGGCCGACGCCCAGCGCCGCGCCGGAGGCCACCTGCCGCCACCCAGCTGCTTTGGCCAGGCGGTCCGTTCCGACCCAGGCGGTGGAGCCAGCGAACCTGGCTGTCGGATCAGAGCCCGAGGTTCGGGGCCAACGGCGCGCTCGGTGGAGGCGGCGGCGCCACGCCAAGCGAGAGGGTCGAACCCGGGGTGATCGACGCCAGCGTGACGGAGGAGAGGGCGAAGGCCCGGTCTCCACACCCGATGGCGCGCAGGAAGTAGGAGCCATCGCGTGGGACGAAGCCCACCTTCACGCGTTGTCCCGGCTCGAGGCGCGGCAGATCCGTCAACTCCAACCAATTCGCCTCGGCCTCGGTCGCCGGCTGAGACGGGCGCCAGAAGTTGATGGCGCAGAGCGGCTCGGACAGCTCGTTGAGAAACGTGATGGTGGGCTGTCGCTCGGTGTTCTCGATGTGGTCGCGCGCCCCAGCGACGGCACCGATCACGAGGAACTCGACGCCTACACAGCTCTGACCCAGCACCAACGTCGCGACGACGACGAACGCTCGCGCCGCCCCCCAGGGAACTGCCGGTCGCTGATTCCGCCCGGCGCTGGTGTTCAAGGTCGCCCCTCTTCAGCGGATCAACTGCCGCGGACCGAAATCGGCTGCCATCGCGTCGCGGGTGAGCCCACGGTACCGCCGTCACGTGCCATTCACCTGCTGCGCGCCGAGTTCTCCCGGTGCGCTGACTCAGCTCTCGTCAGTGCGCGGCCTTGCGGCGCCGCCGCGCCAACGCCAACCCCAACAACGCCAGCGGGCCAACCTCGACGGTCGAGCAGCCACCGCAGCTGAACAACGGCCGCACCACGCACTGTCCCATCGTGTTGCACGACTCGTTGGCCCCGCACGCACGGCACGCGTTCCCGCCCGTCCCGCACAACTGCGCCGTGGGGATGGAGACACACATGCCGTTGTTGCAGCAGCCATTGCAGCTCGACGCCCCACAGGTGAACGGACTCGGGCCCGGCCCGCCACCGGTGCCACTGCTGCCCCCGGCCGTGGCCGAGCCTCCTGCCGTGGAGCCGCCACCGGCCGACGTGCCACCCGCGGCGCCTCCGCCAGTCGCACTCCCGCCAGCAGTCGCACTCCCGCCAGCCGTCGCGCTCCCGCCAGCCGTCGCGCTCCCGCCCGCTGCCGCGCCACCACCGGCCACGCCACCACCGACGCCCGAACCACCCGCGGCGCCACCGCCCGTCCCTGCGCCACCCCCGGCCGTCGGTCCCGACGGCACACACACGTTCTGCCCACCGACGTTCTGGCAGGCGAACCCACCCGCACACGGAACGGGGCTCGACGGGTTGCAGGGCGTGCGGCACGCGCCCGACACGCAGCGAAGGCCGGTGCGGCAGACCTGCAGCGGCGCCGCCGTACCGGTCGAGCACGCGCCACCCTCGTTCACGGCCTCGGTCCCAAGGCACACGCACGCCCCGCCCGTGGGAGACGCGGTCGTCGCCAGACAGGCCTGACAGGTGCCCGGGTTGGTGGGGTTGCACTGCGCGCGGCACGCTCCGGCGAGGCACACCAGCCCCGACTGGCACGGCGTCGTGCCATTGCACGGCTGGCAGAGCGTCGCGCCGGACGAGGGGTAGCAGACCCGCTCCGGGTCGGCCGCGGGGTTCTGAAACCCGATGCAGCCCAGCCCTGCCCCACAGGTCGTCTGCGTACACGTCTGGCAGTTGCCGAGGCCGTTACAGCACGCCCGGCAGAAGCTGATGTTGGGGTCCTGGTCGTCGGGAATGCACAGCCCGCAGTCGTCGCAGAAGCCCGAGACCTCGCAGCGATCGCCAGGGTTGCCCGTCGGGGTGCACGCCCCGCCGGTACACATGTAGCCCGGCGCGCAGTCCTGAGCCGCGGTGGCCGTCGTGCATTGGTTGGTGCAGCGATTCATCGGGACACAGACCGACCGCCCCGGACTCGGCGTCTGGCACGTGTAGCCCGCGCCGCACGAGTTGGTGACGCTGGGGTTGCACGACGACGAGCACCAGTTGAAGCCGCTGCCATCCGTGAGGCAGCGCCCCGTCGAGCAGTCCGAGCCCGCCGTGCAGAAGCGGCACAGATCGCTCGCGCCCAACTGAGGCAGACACGCAAAGCCGCTCGTCGAGGCCTGACACGAGAACCCCGAGGGACACGCCGCGCCCACGGCCGTGCAGTCCTGCGTGCAGATGAGCGAGGTCGAGCCCGCGGCGCCCTCACACACCCGGCCACCGGAGCACATCGACGCCATCGAACACGGAGAGCCCTGACCGCCCGCCATGCCGGGGTACACCGAGCAGAGGTCGTTCTGATCCGGGGCCAGCAGGTTCCGCTTGATGACGCCGTTGGCCACCGAGGGGTTCATGACCGCGTTGCCCGAGTTCGTGTGATCGAACCCGATGAAGTGGCCGAACTCGTGGGTGAGCACGCTCTCGTAGTCGATGGCGCTCGCACGGCCGTCACTGGCCCACGGCGTGTTGTTGTTGAGCTCCATGTCGGCGTCGGTGATCTCGCCCGGGAAGAACGAGGTCGTCGTCACGCCGAGGGTGCCGCTGCCGAAGCGCCAGAAGCTGCCGCCGAGGTAGATGACGTTGTTGTTCCCGTCGTTGCCGTTGATGGCCGCCTGGCCGGTCGGGCTCGCGTAGGTGCCCTGGTAGTCGAAGCGCATCGAGGTGCCGCAGGACAGCCCCGTGTTCGACGTCGACCAGCGCGCCGCCGAGGCCTGAATGCCGGTCAGCACGGTGCTGTAGGGGATCATCTGCGCGCCGCTGATGACGGTGGGGTTCGTCACGGCGCCGCCGGAGCCGCGGTTCCAGGGCGCGGCGGCGGACCGGAACTCGGGGAAGCAGCGGTTCGACAGACACGTCTGGGTGTTCGACGTCTGGTTCGTCGCGCGCACCCGGCAGGTGGTGGTGCAGGCCTCCAGCGGCCACCGGTTCGCGCCCGGAATGGCCAGCGCGACCCCACCGACCGTCAGCGCGAGGGCGAGCAGCGCGCGGTTCATTGCGCACCTCCCTTCGCCGCCGCGCGGACCCGGGCGAGGAAGGCCTCGGCCGTGCCCAGGCGCTCCCGCTCGTCGACCGGCTGCACGAGGTTCTTCTCGCCGTAGCGGGCGAACGAGAGCCCGGAGAGATCGCGCAAGGCGACGACCTGTCCACGCAACGAGGTGAGCGTCACCTTCGAGGCGGCCATGGCCATGGGCACGAAGACGTTCGCCTCGTCGACCGAGGGCTCGAGGAACAGGACGACGTCTTCTCCGGCGGCGAAGGAGGCGGCGCCCGACACGCGCTGCCCGAAGTCGCCGATGACGCCGCCCGGCTGCTTCACCAGCACCGTGCCGCGCGGGCCGCCCTTGACGACCTCCTTCACGACGACCTCGGTGTACGTCCAGATGCCGGCGCGCCCCTCGGTCCACTGGGGGTCGACGCGGTGCACCGTGCCGCGCACCACGATCGGCGACCGCACGGTCATCTCCTCCATCGACATCGCCAGCACCACGGTGGCGGAGGCAGACAGGGGAACGAGCGCCGCGAGGGCAGCGAACAGGGAACGTCGAAGCATCGTGGAAACTCCACCAGAGCGCGTTCGGCCGCCGCGCCGCCGGGTCAATAGCGAGGTTGGACGCCGATGCCAAACCCCTCCCATGGGTCCAAAGCAGTTGCCAGCCGCGCGACTCGCCTGCACATGAGCGCGCTCATGGCTCCGCGCTACTTCGTCACCGGCACCGACACCAACGTGGGCAAGACCCAGGTGAGCGCGGCGTTGCTGGGCCTGATGGCCGACCGGGGCCTGGAGCCCTTCGCCTTCAAGCCCTTCGAGAGCGGCATGGCCTCGTTGGACGCGCCGACGGACAGCCTGCGCCTGCAGCGCGCCGCCGGTGGCCACCAGCCGCTGGACACCATCAGCCTCTTCCGCTTCACCGCCCCCATCGCGCCCGGCATCGCGGCACGGGAGAGCCGACGCCCCACCTCGTGGGCCCACGTGATGAAGACGTTCCGATCGTTTCGCGGCCGGGCCGGCGTCGTGGAGGGCGCAGGCGGTCTCT
>JBILEB010000249.1:0-7337 GCA_044352295.1 Myxococcaceae bacterium | reverse complement strand
TCACTCGTCGTGCGTATGGCTTTCACTCGGCTCAGGCCCTGATGGCGATGATCTTCCTCTGCTGCGGCGGCATCACGCTCTCGCCTCCCCTCCCGTCACCCACAGGAAGTCCATGAGGTCCTCAAGAAACCGTCACGCGCCAGAAGAGGGACGAACGACGGGTCCGCTCGGCATACATACACGTGGCCAACACTCATCGCCCACGGCGAGCCGGGGCTGGCGCCCGACGAAGGTGAACGCGCCTCCGAGTTCGAGAGAAACGTCTCGAGCTGCTCGATGAGCGCCTCACGGCTGGAAGCCGGTGGTGACGAGCAGCGCGCCGTCTTCAGAGGAGACGATCCCAAGCTGGCCGGTAGAGGGGTTGACCCAGAGGCCGCTCGGTTTGTACAGCCGCGCTGGCAGCGGGCCGAGTTCGATGCCGCTCGAGCCGGGCGCGCTGGCGACGATGCTCACCGTGTGCGGCGCCACCGTCAGCACCTTATGGACGACGGTGCTGTATCCCAAGATGTAGAGCGTACCGGTTGGGCCGACCGCCGCCTGGCCTGTGATCACGCTCGGACTCCCGAAATCGTGCAGACTCCCCACCCCTAAACAATGTGGCAACGGCACCACGGTGGGGTCGCTGATGTCGCGACAACGCAGTGCGCCCCCTACTGTAAAATACAGGCGCCGCGCGCTCTCGTCGATGGCCAACTGCCCAAGAAAACCGCAGATGATTCCTCCACCGTAAGCGACCACAGGAGAGCCACCTCCCGGGCCAAGACGATAGATGTGGTTGCCGCACAGAGTGGCTTCCTGGGCGGCGCCCAGACCATCGCCCCCGATGAAGAAGAGGTTCTGCGAACTCGTGTCGACGGCGAGGTGCGCGACCGCCTGCCCGCTGGGAAGAGCGGTCCCGCCCGTCGAGAGTGTCGACACCACACCGGCAGCGGTGATTTTCGAGAGCCGGTCCCTGTCCGCGACATACAGAGTGCCGTCGGAGCCTATCGTCATTCCCACTGGCGCATTGAACCGCGCCGTGGTGCCGCTGCCGACGGCGTTCCCTGCCGTGCCGAGAAGTCCGGCAAACGTCGTCACCACGCCGGTCGCGGTCACCTTGCGAATGGCGTGCGCGGCGGTGTCTGTCACGTACCAGTTGCCCGCCGCGTCTGCGACGATGTTGCTGGGTGATGCGAAGCGCGCCGCCGCCCCCGTACCGTCGACCGCCACTCCGGTGGTTGGTGCTTGGCCGGAGAGGGTGCTCACGGCCCGAGTCGTGGTGTCGACGGCGCGAATGACTTTGTTGTCCGGGTCCGCCACCACCAGCCGATTGTTGGCGTTGTCGCAGAAGAGCGACAGATTCGCCCCGAAGCGCGCGGCGTTGCCGACCCCGTCGGCATAGCCAACTGCCGCTGCTCCCGCCTGGGTGCTCGCCACGTCTTGCAGGGTGGTTCCAACGAGCTTCGTTATCCAATTCCCCTGAAAAAGGGAGTTGGCGATGTATTGCGTCCCGCTGCTCGCCATGACGCACGTCGATTTGTATTGATCGTTGTTCGACGCGGTGAGGGTGAGTATGAAGGCGCCGGTCGACATCGCCACACGGCCAATCTTCGACGGGCTCAGGTTCTTGCGGTCAGACAGGTACATGGTCGCGCCGTCGGCCGAAACCCAGATGGATGTCGACGTGAAGCTGTTCGCTGTGACGCCAGTCACGGAAATCGTCGAGACGACCCCCGCAGGGGTGATTTTTCGAATGTAGAGCGGGAGTGGGACGCTGGTGCCCACCCTCCTCGAATGAATCGTGTAGAGATTGCCCGCCGCGTCGATGGTCAAACCGTTCGTACGGTAGGCGCCGCCCGGGAACCTCGCCGCGGTACCAGCACCATCGATGGGCAGCACATCGTCAGGGGCGCACTGCGGCGCTCCGCCCGCGGCGGGCAGGCCTCCCGCGAAGGTCGTCACCGCGCCGGCTGGAGTCACCTTTCGAAGCGCGCAATTCGACGGGTCCAGCACGAAGACGTTTCCGCCGGAGTCAACTGCAGTCCGTTTCCTGCTTTGTTCTTCCTTTCCGTCTGCGGCGCGAGGCTGCTGCGATCGTCGCCGACGTCCTCGGTGCAGCTGAACTCGACCGTCCTGGCCGCCGCCGTGTTTCTGGCGATGGCGGCGTGTCGAGACAAGCCGCGGCCCGTCGCCGGTTCCCTCACGACCACGTCGTCTGTGGTGCGAACCGGACAGTCCCTCAACGCTTCGACGGCGCCCGCGAACCACAGCCGCTGCTCTTTCACAGGGCCGACCTCACCGCCTGAATCATCGCTCGAAGGCTTGCCTCATCGAGCTGACCCTCGTGGACGAAGAGCACTCGGCCTTGCCGGTCCAACACCAGTACCGCGTTGCCGTCGTCGGCCAGGTCCCACGCCCGCACCAGCGAGCGCCGCAGGTCACGCACGTGCACGGTGTCGGGGTACTGCTTCTGCTTCTGCCTCAGTCGCTGGTCGATGGCGAAGTTCGGTAACCAGGTCGCCGCCATGTTCACCACCGCGACAGACTGGAACTCGTCTGCCGGGAGCTTCTCGCCGGTGAGCGCCGCGCCAGCGGCCTCGTTCACGTGGGCGACGTCGGGGTCGATGGAGAACACCACCGAGACCTTGCCCAGCAGCTCGTCGCTACTCCAGGCCGCGCCCGAGAGCCGACCGCCAGCGCTGCCGCTGAGCGTGACGCTCGGTGGTTTCTGCCCGACGACCGGCGCCGCGAGCGAGTTGAGCGACAGGAGCACCACCAGCAACCACCCGAAGTTCTTCGCCATGAGTCTTCACCCTTCGAGCGACACGTTCAGCGTTGGAAGCACCCCGCGAAGTCTGCGGAGCGTCTTCGTCTCGGCGGCGCGTTACCCGCGTCCGTTCTGCCGCCCCTGTCGAACCAACGGCGGGGCGGGAACTCCCGTCAGGTCAAGCGCACCGGCCAGCGGCACCTCGAACGACGCGTCCCCTCGGAGCGTGCCCACGCAGGTCAACCGAAGGCCCTGCGCGCGCTCCTCGGGGCTCAGACACGAGGCCGCCGACACCTCGAGGTCGCCGCTGAGCATCTTCACGCGGCACTGGCCACAGGCTCCCTGCTCGCAACCGCTGGGCAGACGAAGTCCCTGGCGCTGGGCTGCCGCCAGCACTGTCTCTCCACCGCGCACGCTCAGCCTCGTCGCGCGACCGGCCTCAATCGCCAGCGCGAGGTACTCGATGGTGTCGTCGATGTCAGCGCGCGCCGTGAAGCGCTCCTCCAGAATCGACACGCCAGGGAGCGCATCGCGAACGGCGTGCATCAACCCCTCCGGCCCGCAGCTCATGACCGCGGCCCCCTCGTCGACGGCGCCAAGGCTTCGGGCGTCGAAGACGGCTCCGATGAGCTGCACCAGCTGAAGCTGGCCCCGGCTGCTGCGCGCGAGCGCCCCAAGCTCGTCGCCGAGAAACGCATCCTCGACGGAGCGCTGCGCGTCAATGAGGCGCACCGGGCGAGGCCAGCCTCGCGCCGCCTCCTGGTGAAGAATGGCCAGCATCGGGGTCAACCCGCTGCCGCCGGCCACCAACACCAGGGCGCGGGCGTCGTCGGGGGGCGTGAAGCGCCCATACGGCCCCTTCACCTCGAGCACGCTTCCGGCCGTGAGGCGCTCGGTGAGCGCCGAAGAGACGAGCCCCTGCGGCACCCGCTTGACGACGAGCCGCAGCGGCTCTCCCGGCGCGCGCGTCAAGGAGTAGGACCGCCAGGGGGCCTGAGGCGTCTGGCGCACCATCACGAACTGACCAGGGATGAAGCCGAAGGCTCCGTCGAGTTCGATGGCCACGGTCTGCCCGGTGAGGCGGCGCAGCTCGCGCACGAGGTGCGTCCGCGGAGGCTCTGCGCGCTTCCCCCGCGCGCGCGTCGGGCGGCCGTGCGCCCACCACGCCTGCGCCAACCCCAGGCCCAGACCTACCGTCGGCAGCAGCACCAACACGCTCACGGCGTCACCGTCGACGCCTGCGCTGCCGGCGCCGTCACCTCGCGGGTGGAGAGCGACGGGAGCGGCTGGTTCGACGCGGCTCGCGCCTGCAGCGCGCCGTAGTCAGTCCACTCCGTGCCGAAGAGCCGATCGAGGACCCGCGTGTACAGGCCGTAGTGGCCGTTGTACCGGGCGTGGTGCATCGCGTGGAAGGTCGGCGTCCCGACCACGTGCCCGAGCGCCGTGTCGGGGAAGCCCGCCCTCCACACCTCGATATTCGAGTGGCCGTAGACGTTGCCGACCTCGGTGAGCAAGCCGAAGAGAAGCCCGGCCTCGGGCGGCACCGGCAGCACCAGCGACATCGAGAAGACGAAGAAGAACGTCGGCGTCGAGCCGATGACATGCTCGGCGAGACTGAACGACACCGACGACAGCGGGTCGACCACCCGCGCCACGTGGTGCTGGGCGTGAATGAAGTACAGAGGCTTCAGGTGCAGCAGCCGGTGCGAGAGGTAGAACCACACCTCGTTGAAGATGAAGCCCAGCGCCAGCCCCACCAGCAACCACCCCAGGTGAAAGGGGTGCCGCTCGGTCAGCCCCGAGCGCTGCAGCGAGGGAATGAGCGCGGCGTCGTAGGCGATAACCACCAAGCCGGCGAGCACCTCGCTGCGGTACTGCCCAGGGAACGGCTCGACGGCGTAGACGCGACGACGGCGCGCCCACGCCGTGCGCTGCAGAAGGAAGACGCCCCCCGCGAGCAGCCCGACGCGAAAGACCGCGATTCCAAGGAAGGTGCCGACCCATTGCCACATCTGGTTCCTGTCTGCCCGCAGGCCCGAACGGCCGAAAGAGCCGTCTTGTGGTGATTATTAATGGGTTCATCAATTTCGTCAACACCGAGAGTGGGCGGCCGAACTGACGCGGGCAATGGTCAAGAAGCGGCGCGGGCGGCGAGGCCGTCGAGGAGCAGCGTCACCATGGTCTGGGCGTGTTGTTCGACGACCGGGGCCGCGCCCGAGTCGACGCCGTACAGCTGGCGCACCAGCGGCCGGGCGGTGAGAAACAAGGCCGCTGCGCCGAGCATCGCCTGGGTGACGCTCGCGGGTGGGAGCGCCCGAAACTCGCCGCGCGCCACGCCAGCCTCGAGCAGCGCATCGAGCGCACGGTGGAGCGGCGCGAGGTGGGTCTTGACCAGCCAGGTGAGGCGCGGCCCGCCTTTCAAGCTCTCGCTCACGATGACCGCGGCCAGGGCCGGTGTCTCCGCCGAGAAAGCGACGAAGCGGCGCAGCATCAGCTCGAGCTGGGCCCGGCAGGCGAGGCCCTCTGCCAGCTCGGTCGCCGACGCCTGACTGGCCTCGAGGGCCCGAAAGGCCTCGGTGACGGCCGCGCGCCACAGGTCTTCGCGGGTCGGAAAGTAGTAGGTCAACAGCGGCTGGCTCACCTTGGCGCGGCGCGCAAGCTCGGCGACCGACACCGTATCGAAGCTGTTGCTCTCGAAGGCCCTGAGCGCCGAGCGCACCAGCGCGTCGCGGGCGCTGGCAGCGCGGGCGGGGCGACGACCTCGAGACGGCTTTCGCATCGCGCCGCAGCATAGAAGGAACCCGCCGCCGCGGGGCCTCGACCCTTCCCAACGCGGTGAGCTCGATGAACGCCAACGGGACGCGAGGCGGCAATCCTGTCGCGCGTGCGCTCCGAGCATGGACCTCTCGAACTCCGCAAAGCTCATCAACATGTTGAGCGTGAGGCGGCCCATCGCGTCGGCGGTCGAGAAGTCTGGGTTTCTGAGACGAAGGAGGCACCCGAGGCGCTGAACCGCTCCATCACCTTTCGCGAAGTCGAGCAGCGAGCGCGAGAGCCGGTCGACCTTGGAGACGACCACCACGTCGATCTTCCGCGACTTGCGCGTGTCGATGGCGCTCGGTGACGCACATTTCGATGCCGCCACGCTCCATCAGCGTGCGTGCTGGCGTGGTGAATGCCCGAAGCGCCGGCGGAACTGCTGACCGAACCGGCTCAGGTCAAAGAAGCCTGCGTTGGTCGCCGCGAGGGTGACGGGAGCGCCCGACTCGAGCAGGTGCGCGGCGTGGCGAAGGCGCGACTCGAGCAGGAACTGGTGCGGGCTCTTGCCGGTGCGGCGCTTGAACTCGCGGCTGAAGTGAAAACGACTCATGCCCGCGGCCGCGCAGAGGTCTTCGACCCGGGCCGGTTCGGTCGAGTCGAAGGCCCGCTCGATGGCGCGCGCGATACGTCGGTCGCGCACGTGCTCCAGCTCGTCGGCGTCGAGGCGGGCCCGCACCAGCTCGATCACCGCGTCTGTGGCGGCGCTGCCCATCAGGTCCGTGTGGGTCAGCTCCTTCAGCGCGTCGATGGCGCTGGCGCGGAGGACGAGGCCGGGCTGCAGCGCTCGCATGAAGACGCGAGGCCCGAGCTCTCCCTCGAGCAGCCCGAGGCCTGCGCTCGTGAGATGAAGCGCGGCGGCCGCTCCGCCCTCCGAGAGCAGCGTTCGGTGCTCGATGCCGGTGGGGACCAGGACCGCTGCTCCTGCGGGCACCACCATCTCGGTGCGCCCCAGGCCGTAGGCGAGCGTTCCCCGGCGCACCCATGCCAGCTCGAGGCCGGTGTGCGCGCTCGTGCCTGTCCACGCCGTGGTGGTAGCCGAGTACGAGCGAAGGCTCGCCTGGCCTTCATCGAAGCGAGAGGTGAGGCGCAGCACCGTGTCACCGTACCCGAAGCCGCACCTCGATTCAGCGCGCGACCTCGCTGACGATGACGTCGAGGTCGGCGACCGAGTTCGTGTTGTCGTGGTTCACGTCGAAGAGCGGGTCATACGAGCCATCGACCCGACGCTCAGACGGAAAGCGGCCGCCGACGTGGAGCGCCGCTTCGATGAGATCGGCTCCATCGACCGCGCCGTCGAACGTCACGTCCCCCAGCCGCTGCGCAGCGAACTCCCGCACCGCCGACGTCGTCGGGAGCGCAACACAGCAGAGGCGAGGCCGTGGAGGTGGCTCCACCGACGGACGACGACGTCGCGGCGGTGCTGGCCCGGGTGCTGAGGCAGGCGAAGAAGGACTTCGCCGAAGAGGAGGCGGCATGGCCGGAGGACGAGTACGAGAAGGGCCAGCGCGAGTCCCTGCAACGGCCGCTGGGACTGGAGCTGCCTCCGACAGCGAGACGTCGTCGCGTGGCGGTGGCGCACGGCTTCTCGCTGCACGCGGACACGGCCGTGGACGGCAATGACAGACAAGGACTCGAGCGGCTCGCCAGGTACCTATCACCGTGTCAACTGCTCTCGTCGGAGACTGGCTCACTTTCTTTCCCCTTGAGAGCGAGGCGCTGCGAGCGGATGCGCGGCAGGCGTCGAGTCTTCGCGTACTCGGCGACGACGGCG
>JBILEB010000114.1:0-23826 GCA_044352295.1 Myxococcaceae bacterium | reverse complement strand
AACAACAACGCAAACTACTGACGTCGCTCCGTCACTCTCCGTACGAGGGTGATGGACACGCGGGGTCGGCTCCTTCGGGCGCCGGCCCCGTTTTCGTTTTCCGGGTTTGACGGCTCCCGGACGGGAAGGCTTTGAGGTCTCCATGACTCTCGCGCCCGTGGGCAAGCGCATGCTGGCTGGGCTTTTCGACGCCTTCGCGATGCTGCTGCTCTCGGCGGTAGCGTTCCTGGTGCCGATGCGGCTGTTCGGCGTGGTGCTGCCGATGTGGGGCGTGCTGGCGGTGATGCTCGGCTGGTCGGTGGTGCCGCTGGCGTTCCTGCAACAGACGCTCGGCATGCGGCTCCAGGGCCTGGAGCTCGCGCGCAAAGATGGTCACCCCGTCGACCTGACGAACGTGGTGTTCCGCGAGCTGGCCGGGCGGGGGCTGTTTCCGGCGGCGTACCTGCTCACCCTCGCCTTCGGGGTGGTGGCGCAGGGGCTGGGCGTGATGGCGTTTGCGATTCCCACGGGGCTGGGCCTGCTCATCGCCGTGACATGCTTCGGGCTCTTCGTCGGCGCGATGCTGGGCGCGCTGGTGGGGCTCACCCGGCCCGATGGACGCGGCCTGGCCGACCTCATCACGAACTCGTACGTCGTCGTGGGTCCCGCGCGGCCGCCACCGGACGACCCCGAGGAGCGGGCCGAGAAGACCCGGCACCGGCGCACCGTCATCGGCCGCATCATCGCGTTCGACGTGCTGCTGCTGGTGGGCGTGGTGGGCACGCCGTGGCTGCTCACGCAGAAGAAGCCCGGCGAGACCCGCGCGGAGAAGACGGCGCGCATCAAGCGCGAGGGGCTCGAGAAGAAGTTCGACGCCTCGCCCGCCAACGAAGCGCTCGCCTCGGAGTTGGTGGAGGCGCTCCAGCGGGCCGGGCTCTTCGACGAAGCGAAGGCCGTGGTGGAGCGGCACCGCAAGGCGCTCGAGGCCCGGGAGACAGGCCGCGAACAGGCCCTGCGCGACCAGCTCGCGAAGACGCCCGACGATGAGCGCACCGCGGGGCTCCTCATCGAGCTGCTCGACGACCAGGACCGGCTCGACGACGCCATCGCGGTGTACCGGCAGTGGCTGGGGCCCACGCCGACGCCGTCGCGACGCGCGGGCTTTGGGCACTGGCTGGGCGTGCGGGGACGACACGACGCGGCCATCACCGAGCTGACGACGGCGCTGTCGGAGGATCCACAGGTGCCGATGGGGCACACCATGCTGGGCATCGTGCTCGAGCGCGCCGACCGCCTCGACGAAGCGCGCACGCAGCTGTTCTACGCGCGGCAGCTCGACCCATCGGACGAAGACGCCGCCGATGCGTGGGAGCGGGTGCTCGAGTCCACCGGACCGCTGCCGAAGGCGCAGGAAGCCGAGCTGAAGAAGGTGCTGGCGCGCTGGACGTCGGACGCAGGCCGCTGAACGGGGCTCACCAGTCGACGTGGAACCACACCGAGGCGTCGTCGTACTTCGCGACCTCGACGGTGGCGGTCTTCACGCCCATCTCGAGCAGCCCCGCGTGGATGATGCCCTGGCAGACGTAGCGGGTGGGGCCGGGCTCGTTCATCCACACCTCGTGCTTGTTGCCTTCGAGGCGGGTGAGCGTCGCGTTGCTGTAGTTGTTCCCGGAGCGGAAGCTCTGGCGCGTCCGCTGGAGCGCACGCACCGGCCCCAGCACGCGAACCACGCCGAACAGCGCTCGGCCGAGGAAGCCGTTCGAGAAGCCAGCGACGACAGCCTCACCGAGCCGACGCAGGCCCACCTCGACAGGCTCCGTCGGGTGCACGTGCCTGGCCGCGCTGAGGCAGCAGCGGGTCCAGACGTCGAACGAGTAGGCGGGCTTGAGCTTCTGGTCGAGGTCGAGCCCATCGGCCTTGAGCGCGACCCGGAGCGCAGGCGTGAGCTTGCTGCGAAGGCCCGTGATGAACAGGCCCTCGATGGTTTGCTCGAAGACGACGCGCTCCAGAGACTCCACGTGGAAGATCTTAGCGACGTGGAGCCGGCGCGCGAGTCTTCGTCACCAGGGTCGAGAGGCTCCCTCTCCGCGGGTACGACCTCACCCGACCTTGCGCTCGAAGACACGCGTCGACCCGGAGTCCGGCTCGGCCTTGTCCTGGGTGAGCGCCTGGACGCGGCCGGTGAGGCCGGTGACGGAGTCCTCCACCTGCTCCTCGGAGAGCCGCAGCACCTGTCGGCCCTGGAGGATGACGCGGGTGACGGTCTCGACATCGGCGGCCTTGACGTCGAGGCCTTCGCGCTGACACAGGCCGTTCGACAGGCGCACGGCGTTCGCGCACGAGCGGCCGCGCTTCAGGTCATACGTGTCGAGCTGCGCGATGGCCTGGGCGACCTCCTGCGGGAGGTACCAGCGGTAGGCGATGATGGCGCCGACTTCCCGGTGGCACTCCTCGACGACAAGCCGCCACACGCCGCCGGAGACGAAGGCCTTGTCCTTCGCGGTGCCGCGCTCCACCTCGAGGAGCAGCGCCGCCACCACGGGCTTGCCGATGTCGTGGAACAGGCCGGCCAGGTAGGCGGCGTTCGGGTCGATGCCGGGGAGGTGCCTGCAGAGGTCGCGCGCGAGCGTGCCGACGCCGAGGCAGTGCTCCCAGATGCCGCGAAACGCGTTGCGGATGGTGGGGTCGCGCGAGGCGAAGACCTGCTCGGCGGCGAGCTCCTGGAGCACCGAGATGAGCGTCTTCATACCGAGGCGGGCGACGGCGCCTTCGACGCTCGCGATGCGGGCGAGGCCTCCGTAGACGGGGCTGTTCGACAGGCGCACCACGCGCGAGGCGATGAAGGGGTCGCGTTCGACGAGGCGGGCGATTTCCCCGAAGCTGGAGTCGGGGTTGTGGGCGAGCTCGAGGCACTTCACCGCCACGTCCGGGAGCGCGGGGAGCTTGAGCGAGTTGGCCTGCAGCCGCTTGCTGATGATGCCCTTGAGGCGCGAGGCGACGGCGATGGCCTGCATGCGCTCGACCTGCTCCTCCTTCATCGTCTGGAAGACGCGGGTGTCGGTGGACGTCGGCGGCGCCGCGGCGGGCATCGGCGCGGTGGGCGGCGGAACGGGCGCGGTGGGCGTGGCCGGTTTGGCGGCCTCGGGGGCCGGCGCGGACGACGGCGCAACGACGCGGACCGGGTGCCTGGCCTCCTCGGCGGAGAAGGCGACGGGCGCGCGGCCGCCCAGGGAGAAGAGCTCGCGGCGCAGCTCCTTCATCGACTGGAAGCGGTCGCCGGGCTGGCGCGCGAGGCACTTGAGCACGACGCGATCGATGGCCTCGGAGAGCGAGGGCTCGTGCACCTTGAGCGAGGTGGGCGTGCCGTTGAGGTGCCCCTGCATCAATTGCATCACATTGCCTTCGTACGGCAGGCGGCCGGTGAGCATGCGGTAGGCGACGACGCCAAATGAATACACGTCACTGCGCGCATCGAGGCCTTCGTCACCCATCACCTGCTCGGGTGACATGTACGCGGGCGTGCCGATGATCATCCCCGGGCTCGTCCTGGGACCGGTCGGCGCGCCAAGGAGCTTGGCGATGCCGAAGTCGAGGACTTTGAGGAAGTCGGGGTAGTCCGGGTAGCTGGTGAGAAAGAGGTTCTCGGGCTTGAGGTCGCGGTGGACGATGCCGCGCTCGTGGGCCGCGCCGAGGGCCGAGGCGGCCTGGGTGAGCATCGAGACGACCTGGTGTTCCGCGAGGCGGTCGACCTTCTCGAGGCGCTGGGCGACCGTCTCGCCTTCGAGCAATTCCATCACGATGACGAAGGCGCCGTTGGACTGCCCGTAGTCGGTGACGTCGACGATGTTCGGGTGGCGAATGGTGTTCACGGCGCGGGCTTCGGCGATGAAGCGGGCCACCATGCCTTCGTCGTGCGAGACGGCGGCGTTGAGCACCTTGAGCGCGGCCTTGCGGCCGATGACGGTGTGCTCGCCGAGAAAGACGGTTCCCAGGCCGCCCGCGCCGAGCTGCGAGATGATGCGGTAGTTGAGCAGGTGTGTGCCGAGCATCCCGTCCCCGCGGTGGGGACTGCAGGGCTCAGGCCACGGACTGGTGGATCAGGGTTTCCCTCGGAGGAGCGGTTTCGTGCCGTACGTCACCGGGTCGTGGTGGACCCCTCGCCCCGTCAGGAAGGTGACGAGGCGCTCAGCTCACCAGGCCGGCCTCGTCGCGAAGCCGAACGTTCTCCGCCTCCCGTACCGTTCGAATGGCGACCAGGTCGTGCAGGAAGAGCGCGAGTGCGCCGACTGTCGACAGGGTGTTGTACCGGCGGTACTTCTTCAAGACACTCGCGGCGTCACGGGCCCAGGCTCCATCACGAGGCCTCGAGCTCCCTGCCGCCACTGACTCAGTGCAGTGACATCGGCGCGGCGGCGGGAGCGGCTCCAGCCTTCGCCTCGACCGGCGCCTCGGCCGCGCGGAACCCGTCCTTCTTCACGCGCACCTTGTACTTGCCCGAGTCGACGCTCTTGAACCGGTACTGGCCCTGCGCGTTGCTCACCGAGCGCTGCACCACGTTGCCCAGGTCGTCCACCAGCTCCACCTCGGCGTTCGCCGCGCCGGAGCCATCGCGAGACAGGTCGAGCCGGCCTTCCACCTCGGCGTAGCGCGCGCGCTGGGCCTCGGGCGTGTCGTGCACGAAGACGAGCGTCTCGGTCTGCTTCGCGACGCCCTTCTCGTCGAGGAACGACACCTTCGCCTCGTAGCGCCCCGTCGGGAGCGGCTTGCCGTCCTTCCCCTTGCCGCCGAAGACGAACGCCATCGCGCCGTGCCCGCCCGCCTGCTTCTGGGTGAAGACGACCTCGCCGGCACCCTTCTGTGCCGACTTCACCTCGAGCGACACGTCGTGCTTCGTGCCTTCGGGCGCGACGTTGCGCAGGGTGAGCTGCGTGCCCTCGTTCGTGAAGCGCGAGCCGAGCTCGACGAGGAAGAGGTCTCCGGCATACAGCTCGAAGCGCCGGCGGCTCACCTGCCCCTTCCCGTTCGTCGCCACCACGTCGAGCGTGTGCTTGCCCGTCTTCAGGCTCGAGGTGTCCCACGCGAACGAGAGCGCGCCGCCTGAGGCCTTCTTCGCCGAAAGGTCGTCCACCAGCACCTCGACCGTCTTCACCTCGGCGCCCGAGTTGTCCTTCGCCTCGATCGAGAGCGTCATCGTCGGCGTAACGTGCTCTCCGTCGGCGACGCCCTTCACCGCGATGGACACCACGTCGACCGACACCAGGCCCAGCACGCCCCACATCGCCTCGGCGCGCCCCGAGCCGCCATGGCCCCAGCCGCCGTCCTTCGCCTGGTGCTCGACGAGCCAGCCCAGCGCGCGACGCACCGACGTGTCCGCCTCGGTACGGCCTGCGAGCTTGAGCGCGTACACCGTCTGGCCGGTCGCGAACGCATCGGAGGCGCCGTTGAAGCCGAAGCCGCCGTCCTTGAGCTGCCGCGACTCGAGGTGCTTCACCAGTCGGGCGACGTGGGGCTCCGTCGGTGATGCGCCCGCGATGAGCAGGCCCATCGTCACGTAGTTGAGGTCCTGCAGGTAGACGTTCTTCGGGTTCTCGCCCCACGCGCGCGCCTGGGCATTCATGTACCTCTCCGCCTGCCGCAGCGGCGCGAGCCACATGTCGTCGGCCGTCCGGGCGTATGCCTGGCGCCACGTCTGCGCGGCCTGGAAGGTGGCCTGCATCGGGCCCGTCGTCACCGGGTAGGACTGGTGGTCGCCCGTCACCGCGCCGGTCGTGTCCTGGAAGGCGATGAGCTCCTTCGAGAGCTTGAGCAGGTCGTCGGTGAGCTTCCCGTTCACCAGCGCGTCGTAGCGGGCGAAGGCCGAAGCCCCGAACGTCTTGGCCGTACGTGGAAAGCCCGAGTGGGTGAGGCCGCCTGGCGTCCGCGAGCCGCCCGGCGTCTGCATGATGCCGCGCAGCACCTCGTCCATCACCGGCTGGGGGACGCGGTACTGGTTGTGCGTGCCGACCGACAGGCCTTCGAGCGTCACCGCCTGCACGTGACAGCCGTAACAGTTGTTCGACTTCTGCCAGCGAGCGGTGTCCTGGCCCAGGAAGTCCAGGGCCTTCTGCGCGGAGTCCCGGAAGGCGCCGGAGGGTGCGGCAAGGGCCAGAGAGGGCACGGCGACGGCGGCGAGGGCGAGGCGGCGAACGGGCATGGCGGCTCCGAAAAGGGTGGGGAGCCGCTTCAACGGACGGGCCGAATCGTCGATCTCCTTCTTCTGCGGTTTCACCCCACCAGTGGCCTCGACGTCCCATGAGCCGGCGGAGGACACGTAGACCCCGCAGAAGGCCCAGGAGGCGCGAGCCGCGAGCAGGCCGACCGCGAGGAGGATGAAGCGCATCGGTGGGGCTGCGGCGAGGTGGTGAACGACGAGGTGAGACAGCCTCGCACCGTCCCGGGTTCCGACCCCGTGTGCTTGCCCGGCGGCGGTCCCCGGGCTTCTGTCCGTCGCGCCGTGTCCGTCTTCCTCGCCATCGACCTCGACGACGCCACCCGAGCCCAGGCCGCGGCCATCATCGACACCGCGCGAACCCGCATCGACGCTCGCTGGGTCCGCGCGGACAAGCTGCACCTGACGCTCGTCTTCCTCGGCAACCCGACGCCCGAGCAGGTGGACACGTTCCGCTCCGACGTCGACGCCATCGCGAGCCGGCACTCCGCCTTCGCCCTGTCGCTCAGGGGCGCAGGCACGTTCGGCACCGCGCGCGCGCCGTCGGTGCTGTGGCTCGGCGTCGATGGAGACCTCGAGGTGCTCACGCGCCTGCAACTGGACGCGAAGGACACCTTGCTCCAGTACGACCTGTCGGGGGTCCAGCCGCTCGAGCGGGAGCGCCCCTACGCCCCGCACGTCACGCTCGCGCGCTCGAAGGCGGGCCTGCCCTTCGACGCGCTGGAGGCCTCGCTCGCGGACTTCTCGACGGCGCCGTTCCGCGCGTCCCACCTGACGCTCTACGAGAGCACCGCGTCGGAGTACCGACCGCTCCACCGCGCCGCCCTTGGCTGACTCACGGCCTGGGGTGCGCGAGGAGCCAGGTGAGGAGCTGGTCCGCGAAGTCGTCGCTCACCGTGAAGGCGTGGGTCCCCTGGCGAACGGTCCACAACTCGGCCGCGGCGGTCCCAGGACAGCCACCGATGGCGGCCCGGGTCGTCTCCGGTCCTGGCAGGGTCTTCTCGAGGTCGAGCGCTCCAGCGAGCGGGCTGAGCGTCGTGCCCGCGCACCCGTTCTTCTGGCCCCACATGCGAATCGACGCCTCAGCCGACGGGAACGCGGGCCCGAAGGTGGTGCCTCCGTCGAAGGGAATGATGGCGTCGTCCGTGCCGTGGAGCTGAAGCGCGGCGACCGGCCGTGACGGCGTGCATCGCGACGCATCGGCCCAGCTGCTGCCGGCCACCGCGACGAAGCCCGCCACCACGTCGGCGAGGTCGCACGCCAGTCGGTGGGCCATGAAGCCCCCGTTCGAATAGCCGACCACGAAGACGCGCTGGGGGTCGACCTCGTGGCGGCGCTGGACGTCCCGAATGACGGCGCCGAGCCAGACGACGTCATCGTTCGTCTTGCCAAACGCGCAGCAGGCGTCGGTGGCATTCCAGTACTGGAACCCGGACGCGTCGCGAAGCCCATCGGGGAGCGCGAGGAGGACGCCTCGCCGTCGAGCGAGCGCCGAGAACCTGAAGGCGTCGTCCTGGGCCTGGGCCGTCATGGTGTAGCCGTGCAGCAAGACGACGAGCGGCATCGGTCCGCGAACGTCGGCCGGGACCGTCAGCGCAAAGGGCCTCGTCAGCACCAGCGGGTCGCGACCTCCATCGAGGGCGCCCGAATTCGAGTGGGCTCCAGCGTCGGGGCGGCCGGCGTCGGCAGGGCCAGCAGCGCCGGGTCCACACGCAAGGCCCAGCACGACGACGAGCGCAGGCGCGACGCAACGCATGCGGCCCGCTTCACCATACGAATCGAATGGCCGCCCGACGTGCGGGCCACGCGCGCTGGTCACCGCCCATGCGTGCTCAGCCGACGCGCACCAGGCAGTTGTCCTTCTTGCCGCGAGACAACAGCAGGTACCGGTCCGACAGCAGCGCCGAGGCGTCGATGACCTTCGCCGGGTCGGTCACCTTCTCTTTGTTGAGCGCCAGGCCGTTCTGCTCCATCAACTTCCGGGCGGCGCCCTTGGACTCGACGAAGCCGGTCTTCGTCACCACCAGCTCGACGAAGGGAATGCCCTTCACCAGCTCGTCGCGCGAGAGCTCCTTCTGCGGCACGTCCTTGAAGATGGAGGCGATCTGCGCCTCCGAGAGCGACTTGAGCGTCTCGATGGTGGCCTTGCCGAACAACACCTCGGCGGCCTTCACCGCGAAGTCCACGTCGGCCTTCGAGTGCACGCGCTCGGTGACGTCGTTCGCCAACGCCCGCTGCAGGTGACGCGCGGACGGGTCCTTCGCGTGCGCGGCCTCGAGCGCCTCGACCTCGTCCTTCGTCCGCAGCGTGAAGATGCGCACCCAGCTCGACGCGTCGGCGTCGGAGGTGTTGAGCCAGAACTGGTAGAACTCGTACGGCGAGGTGCGCTCTGGCGAGAGCCACACGTTGCCGGCCTCGGTCTTCCCGAACTTGGTGCCGTCGGCCTTGGTGATGAGGTTGGTGGTGAGCGCCCACGCCTGGCCCTGCCCGCGCCGGCGAATCAACTCGGTGCCGGTGACGATGTTGCCCCACTGGTCGCTGCCGCCCATCTGGAGCTGCACGCCCATCGTCTTCCACAGATGGAAGAAGTCGTGGCCCTGCACCAGCTGGTAGGTGAACTCGGTGAAGCTCATGCCCTCGCCGTCACCCGAGATGCGCTTCTGCACCGAGTCCTTCGCCATCATGTAGTTGACGGTGAGGTGCTTGCCGATGTCGCGAATGAAGTCGAGGAACCGCATCTCGCGGAACCAGTCGGCGTTGTTCACCAGGCTCGCCGTGCCGGAATCGAAGTCGAGGAACTTCGACAGCTGCGCCTTGAGGCCCGCGAGGTTGTGCTGGAGCACGTCCTCGGTCAGCAGGTTGCGCTCCTGGTTCTTCCCCGACGGGTCGCCCACCAGGCCGGTGGCGCCGCCGACGAGCGCGATGGGGTGATGGCCCGCGCGCTGGAAGTGCAGCAGCGTCATGACCTGCACCAGGTGACCCACGCCCAGCGAATCGGCCGTGGGGTCGAACCCGATGTAGCCCTTGATGGGCTCGCCCTTCGACAACAGCTCCTGCGTGCCCGGCATCGCGTCGTGCAGCATGCGGCGCCAGCGCAACTCTTCGAGGAAGTCGGTGCTCACCCCGCGCGTTTCGGTGGCCTGCGACGCGGAGTCAAGCGGTCGACGCGCCTTCAGTCGCGGTAGTAGTGGCAGGTGTACCCGCCCGGGTTCTTCACCAGATAGTCCTGGTGGTAGTCCTCACCCTTCCACCACTTCTTGAACGGCTCGATGGTGGTGGCCACGGGGCG
This sequence comes from Myxococcaceae bacterium, assembly GCA_044352295.1. GTDB lineage: Bacteria > Myxococcota > Myxococcia > Myxococcales > Myxococcaceae > Xiheimicrobium. The sequence continues at coordinate 14,350 of JBILEB010000114.1, read as the reverse complement.
CTTCCACTTCCCCGACGCGTTCACCTTCGCGATGACGGCCTCGGCCGCCTTCTTCTGCGCGTCGTCCACCGGGAAGAGCGCGGAGCGGTACTGCGTGCCCACGTCGTTGCCCTGGCGGTTGGGCGTCGTCGGGTCGTGCATGCGGAAGAACGACTTCTCGAGCAGGTCGGCGTACGAGATGACGGCCGGGTCGAACACCACCTTCACCGACTCGGCGTGACCCGACTTCGAGTCGTGGGTGTCGTCGTACTTCGGGTTGTCGAGGTGGCCGCCGGTGTAGCCAACCTCGGTCTCGAGCACGCCGGGGATTTTGCGGAGCAGGTCTTCCATGCCCCAGAAGCAGCCGCCGGCGAGGTACGCGGTTTCGGTCTTCACGGTGAGCTTCTCCTTCGCGGTGCTGGACGTCTGTTGAAACAACGGCAGGTATTCGCCGTAGCCCTCGGCCTCGAGCTTCGCCACGGGGATGAAGCGCAAGGACGCCGAGTTGATGCAGTAGCGCAGGCCGCCCTTGTCCGAGGGGCCGTCATCGAAGACGTGGCCCAGGTGCGCGTCGCCGGTCTTCGAGCGCACCTCGGTGCGGATCATGCCGTACGCCATGTCGGAGTGCTCGGTGACGGCCACCTTGCGAATGGGCTTGGTGAAGCTCGGCCAGCCGGAGCCGGAGTCGAACTTGTCGGTCGAGCTGAAGAGCGGCTCACCGGTGGTGACGTCGACGTAGATGCCGGGCTCGTGGTTGTTCCAGTACGCGTTCTTGAACGGCGGCTCGGTGCCGGCCTCACACGTCACCTTGAACTGCTCGGGGGTGAGCTTCTGCTTGAGCTCCTCCTTGGAGGGCTTGGCATACGTCTTCATGGGGATCTCCGGGTCGGGGGTGGACGAGCCCTGGGCGGCTGGCTTCTTTCGGGTCGCCGACTGGGCGAACGCCACCGCCGCGAAGACGAGGAGGACGCCGACGACGAAGTAGGCCAGACGGGACATGGGGGGCTCCAGACGAGGGGGCAGTAACGCCCTTACGTCGCGTCGGCAGCGCTGGTTTCAGCGCCGACTGACCGAATGGACCCGAACGTTCCCGGGTACTTCGAGGCCTGCCCGGGCTCAGGCGCGCTCGAACCTCGCGCCGGCCCAGGTGAGCCCGGAGCCGACGACACACACCGCCACCGCGCGGCCGAGCTGGCCGGACTCCCAGTGCTCCGAGAAGACGCTGGGGGCTCCCGACGCGCCGACGTTGCCGCGCACGTCGACGTTGAACAGGTGCCGCCCCTGGGGCACTTCACATCTGCGCGCCACGTGCTCGAGCATGCGCAGGTTGGCCTGGTGGCCGATGAAGGTGAGGTCGTTCACCGAGCCTCCGCCCTTCACGTACTCGTCGCGCAGCACCTCGTAGATTTCTCCCGCGCGCTTGACGGCGAACTTCTGCACCTCGGCACCTTGCTGCGTGAAGTGGCCAAAGCGCGGCACCTTCACCTTGTCGGCGCCGCCGGGCTCTCCCTTGAGGTAGGTCGAGGTCACCTTCCACGGGCCGGGGATGCGCGGCGACACGATGGCCGCCGTCGAGCAGTCGCCCCACAGCACGCACGAGGAGCGGTCGCGGTAGTCCACCACGCGCGTCGAGTTCTCCGGGTTCACCAGCATGATGAAGTCGGGCAGCTTCTCGGGCCGCATCGCCTCGACGAAGTAGACCTGGCTGCAGAACGAGGAGCACGCGCTGGCCACGTCGAGCGAGGGGCCATCGATGCCCAACACTTCAGCCACGCGGTTGGCCTCGGCGGGAATGCACTCGTCCGGGCTGCAGCTGCCGGCGAGCACCATGCCGATGTCCTTCGCGGTCAGCTTCGCGCGAGCCAGCGCCAGCTCGCCGGCCTTCGCGCCCGTCTCGGCGTTCGACATCGTGGCGGCTTCGATGGCCGCGCGCGGATCGGCGTTCTTCGTGTGGCGGATGTAGTCGAGCGGCAGCACCGTGTGGCGGGCGCGAATGCCCACGCGGTCCAGAATCCACGCGTCGTTCGTCTCGATGCCGAGGCTCTCGAGGAACGCGTTGGTGACGACGTTCTCGGGGTGAAAGTGTCCAATGGCGTGCAGGTACAACACGGCGAAGCCTCCCCTCGGAGCCGGCGTTTCAGTGTGGCCCGCGTGTAGCGCGTGACTGGGAGATCATGCACGGCATGCGGTGAAACATTCTCGCGTCGTCGGGACCACCCGGCGGCACTGCGAAAGGCGTGTACTCCAGCGTGGCCACTCGCGCCGCAGAAGGCAAAGGCGTGCGCGCCGTGCGTCAGAGTGGGCGGCGCTGACGATTCCATGACGGAAGGCCGCTCCCCCCGTTGTCGGCCTCGGTCAGCGCCGCGGGCACCGGTCTCGACAGGCGAAGAGCTGCGCGGCGCAGTCGAGGCTGCAGTCGGCACAGGCGGCGTAGCCGGTCGTCGGACACACGTCGGTGCAGGGGCCGCCCGTGCGCCGGCACCTGTCGCACGGAAGGCCTCCGGTGCAGCGGTCGTCGCAGGTCCCGAAGGCCGCCCCGCAGGCGTCATCGCACGACTTCTCCGGCGCCTGGGTTTCCGCTGGCAGACACGACGTCACGACGGCGTCAGTTCGACTGCCGGCAGCGCGGCACTCGGCCGCTTTCCCCTGGAGGCACTGGGCCAGGGCGCCGTTCCCCGGGCGCAGGTTGCACGCGCGAACGTCCCACCGGGAGAGGTCGGTGCCCGGTGCGGGCGGCACGTTGACGAGGCAGCGGGGCGGCGCGCCCTCGAACTGCACCCGGCAGTCATTCACCATGCTCTTCACGGCCTCCTCCGTGCAGCCCGGCTGCGGCAGGGGACAGGCGGTGGCGAAGGCCAGCAGAACGGGGATGAGTAGCAGTCGCATGCGGCCGTCCTATGCACGCCAACTCCAGAGGCAACCCTTCGTCGCTTCACCGGCGCGCGGAACCGACGTACTCCTTCGGTCGCGATAGGGTCAGCCGCCATGCGTTCGTGGCACTTCGTTGGTCTCGTCGTCGCGTTCGGCTCGGCCTGTCCTGCTTCGCACCGGTACCCGGCGCTCATTCGCCGCGAGCCCACGCCTCCACCGGTGACCGTCTTCCGTGACGTGCGGGTCTTCACGGCCTTGACGGACCTGGCGCTCGAGCATCAGGACGTGCGCGTCGAGAACGGCCGCATCGTCGCCGTGGCCCCGACCGGCACCGACGTCGCCGGAGCCCGCGTCATCGACGGCACGGGAAAGACGCTGGTGCCCGGCTTCGTCGACTTCCACACCCACCTCACGGGAAGCCCCGCGCCGCCCTGGGCCGTCGCCTGGCCTGATGAAGCCCACAACGCCCGCGCCATGTTGGCGGTGGGCATCACGAGCGCGATGGACGTCGGCGGCGACCTCGACGTCCTCGAGCGCCTCGACAAGGCGCAGGGCGAGCCGACGTGGGTGGGGCCCCGCTTCTGGTACGCGGGGCAGATCATCTCGCTCCGCGGCGGCTACCCGTCGTCGATGGTGAAGCGGCTCTTCCCCTGGCCCGCGAGCGCGCTGGCCGACTCGCGGTTCTCGGGCCCCATCGACCACCCGCTCGACGCCCGGGCCGCCGTGGACTTTCGGCTCCACCGGGGAGCGCACCACGTCAAGCTGGCCATCGCGAGCATGCCGCTCGATGCCCCGGTGATGCCGGCCGAGCTGGTGCGGGCCGTCGCGGAGCGCGCGCACCAGAAGGGCGTGAAGGTCGTCGCCCACGTCGATTCGGCGGCGCACGCCCTGCGTGCCGTTCGCGCAGGCGTGGACGCGTTGATGCACAGCCCCCACCTCGGCGGCCTCACCGCGAACGAAGCCCAGGAGCTGAAGGCGGCAGGCATCGTCATCTCGCCAACCCTCGTGGTGTACGACCGCGCCGAGCAGCTGCTCGAGTCGCGCTTCGTCCCGACCGACGTCGAGCGTCGGCTGTACCCGGCGTCCTTCCTCGCGCCCTTCGCGCCCGAGGTGAACCGCCAGCAGACGCTCGACCCGAAGCTCGTCGAGTGGCTCGAGAAGCTGCGCGCCGATCGCCCACTTCGCCTCGCCGCGGTGAAGCTGCTCCACGACGCAGGCGTTCCGTTGCTGGTGGGGAGTGACGGCGCGGGCTCCATCGGCTGTCTGGTGGGCGGCGCGTTCCTCGACGAGATGCGGCTGCTGGTCGAGGCTGGGCTGCCGACGGCGGCGGTGCTGCGCGGCGCGACGGTGCTGCCGGCGAAGTTCATCGCGGGCGAGTCGGCGGACTTCGGCACCATCGAGCCGGGCCAGCGCGCCGACCTCGTGCTGCTCGAGGGAGACCCGCTGGCGGACATCTCGGCGACGTCGCGCGCGGTGCACGTGATGAAGGGCGGCGTCCTGCTGGAGCCCGTTTCCCCATGAGTGAGACGAGCTGGCCGTTCTCACCCTGGCGTGCCCCCTGACGATGGCGCAGCTGTCCCTGCGGCAGGTTCCCTGGTCGCGGGTCACCGGGCCGTTGCGGAGCGAGCCCTGGGAACTCGACAAGCCGGGTTGCACCTCGACGAAGACGTCTCCGCCCGTGGTGCGCGTGAAGCGTCGCGCGTGGAGGCCCGCCCAGCAGATGGGCGAGTCGTCGGTGTACGTGTTGGTCCCCCAGACCGACGGCGGGCTCGTCATCGCGCCCAGCGCCGGGCAGTTGAAGCGGTAGACCTGTCCCGTGTTCCCGCGCAGAGAGCGCGAGAGGAACCTGTCCGACGGCAGGAGCACGCCGCCGTCGAAGAAGACGCCCGCGTCGATGGCCGGGAGACCGCCGGCCGCTCCACCAGCTGTTGCACCACCGGCTGAGCCACCCGCGCTCGCACCACCGGCGCTCGCGCCTCCAGCCGAGCCGCCGGCCCATGCACCGCCACCCCCAGCGTCAGGCGTCATGGGAGCCGGACCGCGGGCGAACAGCGCAAGGACGCTGAGCGAGAGAACGAGCCCCTGCGCAGAACGCGTCATGGAGCCGGACCCTGGCGGTGCGGCGTGGCGCTTTCGACCGATGCGTGCCCAACGCTGGCCAAGCCCACCCACCTGCGCGAGAACGCGCTTTGACCTCAGCTGGAGCCGGGTGTTGCCCGAACCGATGTCGTTTCATTCCCTCGTCGTCCTCACCGCGCTCGGGCTCGCCTGCTCCGGCTGCGGCCAGAAACAAGCGAACGGTCCGAAGTACACCACCGCGAAGGTCGACAAGGGTCCGGTGGTCGGTCGGGTCACTGCGACGGGAACCGTGTCGGCGCTCGTCACCGTGCAGGTCGGCGCGCAGGTGTCCGGACGCATTCAGACGCTCTCGGCCGACTTCAACTCGAAGGTGACGAAGGGCCAGGTGCTCGCGAAGCTCGACCCGTCGCTCTTCGAGGCCGCACTCCAGATGACGCAGGCCAACGAGAAGGCTGCGTTCGGAGGCCTCGCTCGCGCGCAGGCCCAGGAGAAGGACGCACAGCGCAAGCTCGCCCGCGCCAAGACGCTCGCTGATCAGAAGCTCGTGCCACTCGCAGACTACGAGAGCGCCCAGGCCGAGCTCGAGGTGGCGCAGGCGAACATCCAGGCGGCCGAAGGGAGCGTCGCGCAGGCCCGCGCGGCCCGGCAGCAGGCCCAGGTGAACCTCGCGTACACCACCATCACCTCGCCCATCGACGGCACGGTCGTCTCGCGCGCGGTGGACGTGGGGCAGACGGTGGCGGCCTCGCTCCAGGCGCCGACGCTCTTCACCATCGCCGAGAACCTCTCGAAGATGCAGGTCGACACCAACGTGTCCGAGGCCGACGTGGGTAAGCTCTCCGACGGCATGGAGGCCAGCTTCACCGTCGATGCCTTCCCATCGCGCGTCTTCAAGGGCCGCATCCGGCAGATCCGCTTCGCACCGCAGGTGGTGCAGAACGTCGTCACCTACGACGCGGTCATCGACGTGGCGAACGACGCGCTGTTGCTCCGGCCGGGCATGACGGCGAACGTGAGTTTCGTCTACGCGCGGGCCGATGACGCGCTGCGAGTGCCGAACGCGGCGCTGCGCTTCCGGCCCGACGCCGAGCTGACGCGCAAGGCGGTCAAACCGGAGCCAGGGAAACGTCTGGTGTGGATCCTCGATGGTGAGGTGCCCGCCGCGGTACCGGTGACGATTGGCCTGTCGGACGGCACGGTGACGGTGGTGCAGGGCGAGCTGTCTGACGGCGCGCAGGTCATCACCGAGAAGGTCGACGCCAGCGGCGGTGGGCGGCCGGCCGGGCTCGGTGGCGGTCCGTCGATGGGCGGCGGCGGTATGCGGAGGGCCTTCTGACGTGGCCGCGCCGGTGGTGGCGCTCGAAGACATCACCCGCGTCTTCTCGCTCGGAGACGTCGAGGTGCACGCGCTGCGCGGCGTCTCCTTGACCATCGAGCGCGGCGAGTTCGTCGCCATCATGGGCAGCTCCGGCTCGGGGAAGTCGACGTTGATGAACGTGGTGGGCTGCCTCGACCGGCCGACGGCGGGGCGCTACCGGCTCGACGGGCAGGACGTCTCGACGCAGTCGCGCACGCAGCTGGCGAAGACGCGTAACCGCACCATCGGCTTCGTCTTCCAGTCCTTCAACCTGCTGGCCCGCACCTCGGCGCTCGAGAACGTCGAGCTGCCGTTGCTGTACGCGGGGCTGTCCACGAAGGAGCGCCGCGCCCGCGCGACGAAGGCGCTCCAGCGGGTGGGGCTCGGCGAACGGCTGTCCCATCTGCCGAACCAGCTCTCCGGTGGACAACAACAACGGGTCGCCATCGCGCGCGCGCTCGTCACGCAGCCCAGCCTGCTGCTCGCCGACGAGCCGACCGGGGCGCTCGACACGAAGACGAGTGAAGAGGTGATGACGCTGCTGTCCTCGCTCGAGGACATCACCGTGGTGCTGGTGACGCACGAGCACGACGTGGCGGCGTGGGCCCAGCGGGTGGTGACGCTGCGCGACGGTCGCCTCGTGACGGACGTGCGACAGACGCCGGTGCGCACGGCGCACCCGACGGAGGCGACGAGCTGACATGGGACCGCTCCAGACCGCACGACTCGCCTTCCGCGCGCTCTTGCGGAACAAGCTGCGCAGCTTCCTCACTGCGCTCGGCATCATCATCGGCGTCGCGGCGGTCATCGCGATGGTGGCGATAGGCGAAGGGGCGCGCGCGCAGGTGGAAGAGACGTTCGCCGCCATGGGCACCAACCTGCTCATCGTGATGCCCGGGTCCTCGTCGTCGGGCGGCATGCGCGGCGGCTTCGGCACCCAGCCCACGCTGACGTGGGACGACCTCAAGGCAATTCAGACCGAAGTCCCCTCCGTCGCGGCGGCCGCGCCCACCTTGCGCCTCCAGGCCCAGGTGCAGAGCGAGGAGCAGAACTGGGGCACCAGCGTGCAAGGCACCACGCCGACGTACTTCGACGTGCGCCGCTGGAAGACGAAGCTCGGCAGCCCGATGACGGACTCGGACCTCGAGTCGGGTGGCAAGGTGATGTGGCTCGGCCAGACGGTGGTGGAGAAGCTCTTCGGTCCCGACTCCGACCCGGTGGGGCAGATCATTCGCGTGAAGGGCGTGCCGTTCACCGTCGCCGGCGTGCTGGAGAAGAAGGGCCAGAGCCCGATGGGGCAGGACTACGACGACACGGTCTTCGTGCCGACGTCCACCTTCAAGTCGCGCCTCAACCCGGGCCTGGGCAACTTCCTCTCGGGCGTCATCTTCGTGCAGGTGCGCAGCGGGGAGAGCACGCAGAAGGCACAGCGTGAGGTGACGGCGCTCCTTCGCGACCGCCATCGCCTCGGCGGCGGCATGGAGGACGACTTCAGCATTCGCAACCTCGCCGAGGTGGCCAGCGCGCAGCAGCAAGGGGCGGACACGTTGTCGGCGTTGCTCGCGTCCATCGCGGCGGTGTCGCTCCTCGTCGGCGGCATCGGCATCATGAACATCATGCTGGTGAGCGTGACGGAGCGGACCCGGGAGATCGGCATCCGCATGGCCGTGGGCGCGACGCCGGGCCAGATTCTCGCGCAGTTCCTCGTCGAGGCGCTGGTGCTCGCGGTGGTGGGCGGGCTCGTCGGCGTGGGCCTGGGCCTCTTCGCGGCGCAGCAGTTGTCGGTGCAGTTCGGCTGGCCGCTCATGGTGCGCCCGGACATCGTGGCGCTGGCGACGGGCTTCTCGGGGGTGGTGGGCGTCGGCTTCGGGCTCTACCCCGCGCTCAAGGCCTCGCGCATGGACCCCATCACCGCGTTGAGGTTCGAGTGAGGCTCGGCGCCCTGGCCCTCGTCGTCTCGTCGGTGGCCTCCGCCGACGGGCTCACGCTCGAGGCCGCGCTGTCGAAGGCGCTCGAGCAGGTGCCCGCGATGAAGGCCGCGCGTGCGCAGGAGTCCGCCGCGAACGCGAGGGCCCGGGAGTCCTTCGCGCCGTTGCTCCCCCAGGTCAGCCTCGGCCTCTCGTACAGCCGGGCGACGGCGAACTTCGTCGGGCGGCCCGGCCAGGTGCCCAACGCCATCTCAGGCGCGCAGCCGCTGAGCCTCGACTCCTTCGACTTCTTCACTGGCAACGTGTCGGCGCAAGTTCTGATCTGGGACTTCCTGTCGACGTGGAACCGACATCAGGCCGCGAAGGCGCTGGCCGATGGACAGGCGGCGCAGACACGGGCGCTCGAGGTGACGACGGTGCTGAACGTACGCACCGCCTACTATGCGGCGCGCGCGCAGGACGACCTGGTGCTGGTGGCGCAGGCGGCGCTGGAGAACACGAAGGCGCACCTCGCGCAGATTTCGGCGTTCGTCTCGGCGGGCGCACGGCCCGAAATTGACCTCGCCCAGGTGCGCCTCGAACAGGCGAACGCGAAGCTGGCGCTGGTGAACGCAAGGAACGCAGCGGCGCTGGCGCGGGCTCGTCTGGCGCAGGCGATGGGCGTACCGGGGCCGGTGGTGGAGGCGCTCGTCGATGGCCCGCCGAAACCGACGGCCGCCGAGGACGAAGCGTTGGAGGCGTTGCTGCCCAGAGCCCTCGCGGCGCGGCCTGAATCGAAGCAGCTCGAGGCGCAGGTTCGCGCGCAGGAGCTCTCCCTCGCCGCGGTGAAGGGCACGTACTGGCCGACGCTGACGGCCCAGGTGACCGGCGCGGCGCAGGCGAGGACGCTGACGAACGTGGTGCCGAACCTCACCGGCCAGCTCGCGCTCTCGTGGCCGCTATACCAGGGCGGCCTGACGAACGCGCAGGTGGCCGAGGCCGAGGCGACGCTCGCTGCGGCGCAGGCGCAGGTCGAGACGCTGACGAACCAGGTGCGCCTCGACGTGGAGCAGGCCCGCCTCGACGTGCAGACCGCGAAGGAGGCGCTCGAGGTGTCGCAGGAAGCCAAGGCCGCGGCGGCGGAGCGGCTGAGGTTGGCGGAAGGCCGGTATCAGGCCGGCGCGGGGAGCATCATCGAGCTGTCGGACGCGCAGGTGGCCTTCACGCAGGCCGGGGCGCAGGTGGCGCAGGAGACGTTCGCGCTCGCAGCGGCCCGCGCCCGGTTGTCTGCCGCGATGGGGGACTGAGCCAGGAAGGGGAGGTCGCGACCGCTCAGCACCAGCTCGCGCGTGCCTTTGACCCGGCCCGGGCGGCCCAGGTGGGCAGTCGTCTCGAGGAGGCTGACGGCTTCGATGACTCTGCGAGCGCCCCTCGAGCGGGGGTCGAGCTCGGCGATGGTTCTCAGCGCGTCGAGGTCGTTCACCGCCGACCGTGTCCAGACGATCATCGCGGCTTTCGCAGCGGCTTCTTCTTGCTCCAGCTCTTGACCCACTTCTCGACATCGCCGTGGGGAACGATCAGGCCTGCGTCGGCATCGCGAACGCCTTCCTCGATCGCCTCGACCTGCCAGCGGTTGTCGTCGAGGTACTTCTCGATGGCCTTCGGCCACGAGCCAGGAACGCGAACGGTCGAGTGAACGCGCGAGCTGCCCAAGCCGCTTGTTCGTCTTCGACTCGAGCCGAAGCGTCAGCATCTCCGTCGATGGCATGAGTACAATGGATGACAGCTGCGAAGCGCACGGCAACGACGTGCGTTCAGCGCCCAGGTTGAACAAGACTGCACTTCCCACAGGGAGGCGGGGTACGCGAAGGTGGGGAGGCAGGTGGAGGCAGTTGAACGGACGTGAAGGAGCCTGGCGCGGGAGCGCCGAAACGCCTCGTTGGACAGGGGTGGGCCAGGCGCTGCGGGCGAGCTTTGGAGACTGCGGCTGACGGTGGAGCGCCTGTCAGGAGGCGAGGTGCAGCTTGGCGCCGGGAGGAGGAGCGTGACTCCTGGGCCTGGGCACCGCAGGCAAGTCGAGGGGCAGCAGTGACTGGCGCGAGCCGCGGTGACTGGGCACCATCGTCGCGCGGAGGCTCGGCGCCAACCCCCGCTTGCCGCGCGGAGGCGTCACCGCCGCCAACTTCTTCAGCAGCTGCAAGGGCGTCATCACCAACACGTCGCGCCCGCGCACCGGCCGCTTCATTCGGTACGAGAGCTTCCCGTCCTCCCGCCAGCGAAAGCCGCGACGCTGCGAGCGGGCCCCTGGCTCCATCTCGACACAGTGAGCCCGGCACTCCGGTGACGCTCCAGGCCACCAGCCTCCATCAGTTCGGTGCCAAATGAGCGACGCGCGTCAGGAGCGATTGGGGGTTGGCAATTCTCCGGTCATCGTTATTCCCCCGCCATGGACTCGGTGCGGTTGAATCGCGTGGTTGCTCTGCTGATGGTCGCTTCGCTGCTCTGCGCAGGCCAGGCCTGCACGACTGGCATGAACGACCGGGTCGACGCCGGACCTCTGCCGCTGGCCGGCGGCGCTGCCGGTGGCGTGACGTCGTCGGCTGGTGGTCAGGCAGGCGGCGTCGCAGGGGGAACCGCCGGGGGCGCTCCGGACTCCGGCGCAATCACGGGAACGGCCAACGCTTTCTACGAGGGGCGCAACGCCGCGGTGACCGCGAGGCGCAAGCGGTGTGGGTACTACGCCTCCACCGTGATGGATGACCCCCCGAATGCCAGCGACCGCGAGATCTATCAGGACATCGACCGGGCCATCGCCGACGGCCGAGTCGTCTTCGATGCCACCAGAGCGCAGCAGTGCCTCGCCGAGCTCGAGCGCGAGGACTGCACCGGGGGCGGCAACCCAGCCGTCTGCGCGCAGGTGGTGACGGGCCGTGTCCCGGTAGGCGGTGATTGCTTTCTCGCGGCTGAGTGCGCCGGCGGAGGCAACTGCCTGGGAAACACCTGCCCCTTCAAGTGCCTCGGCCTCGCCCAGGAAGGGGAGGTCGCGACCGCTGCGGTGCCCTGTGCGTCCGGGCTCTTCCGGAACGCCTCCAGCATCTGTGAACGATTCATCGAGCAGCGGGAAGGGCAGGACTGCCACACACTCGACGGAGGGTCCCGTCGACCGTGTGAGTCGAATACGTACTGCACGGGGACCTTCGAGATGGCGACCTGCCGCAAGCCGCTGCGGGCTGGGAGCGCCTGCAGCTCTGGCGGTGTCTGCGAGCTGGGCACGGAGTGTGTCTCTGGGTTCTGCCTGAGGCGGTCTGGCGTGAATGAAGCCTGTGCGCCCTCCGCGCAGGTCAGCATGGCGCGTCAGTGCCAGATTGGGTTGCGCTGCGATGCGCCGACTCCGACGGGCATGGGGACCTGCAAGCTCCCTGGCACGGCGGGGGTCACCTGCCTGTCGTCGATCGAGTGCGCCGCTGGCCTGCTGTGCCTCGGCGCGACCTTCACCCCGAACGGCTCCACCTTCGGCCGGTGTGAGGTGCCGACGATGAGCGGCATGGCCTGCACGGCCGACAGCGAGTGCGCCCCGGGACTGTCGTGTGACGTCCTGCAGGGCAGTCCCCTCGCGGTGTGTCAGCCGCTGCGACAGGCCGGAGAGACCTGCGGACAACAGCGCTGTCGCAGTCCGCTCCGCTGCGTCCTCGGGGTTTGCACGAGACCCTGCCACGACATGACCCCCTGAGCGCCCTGCGGGGTCACCCCCGGAGGAGCGACTGCGTCCGAGAAGCGCTGGAGCGGGGCTAGACCATCGCCTCGCGCGCCATCGCCGTCATCGACGCGCCGACCTCCGAGGCGTGGGCCATCGTCAGCACCTGTAAGCTGTTCTTCCAGTTCATGCCGCGGGTGAAGAAACAGCTTCACGTGTTCGTCAGCAGCTGCCAGCGCGCTTCGGGCTCCTGGCGCAGCCGGTGACAGACGAGCATCGCCGCGTCCCAGGTGTGCTTCACCATCCACGCGTCGTTGAGCTCGAGCGCACGGGAGACGGCGGCGGGAACGAGGGCTCGTCAAGAAAACGGTCGTCACGGGTCTGCACCCAGGTGGCGGGTATTCTTCGACCCTGCCGGGTTCCTGACGCGCGTCCTGATCCACGGCTCAACCGCAGAGATCTGCGTTGGTCCCTTCAGCACCAGGCATGGCGTGTCGATTGCTCTCCTCGTGGGGGAATACCCCTGCCGGCGTGGAGAACTCCTCTTCGCCTCATTCCAAGGAGCATCAACATGTCGAATCAGCGGAAGTGGCAAACGATCGTCGGAGGCCTCGCGATCGTCGCGATGACGAGCTGTGGTTCCACCGAGGCCCCGGTCGACGAGGGCGACATCTCGGGCGTCGCGGAGCTGGCCCAGCCGCTCGCGGCGCTGGCAACACCACCCGCGTTCGCCACGGGCACCCTGACGGTGACACTGGCCACGGGTGAAATCGCCGTCATCTCGAAGCATGCCATCAGCGGGAACATCCTCGTCAACGACGTCTTCGCGACTGGAGCGACGGGTGCGGCGGTCAAGAACATCGCCATCACCGGCGCCGGCGGCGCAGAGACCGTCATCCTCGACTTCGCCAACGGCACCTTCGCCCCGGGCACCGCGTCCGCCGCAGGCATCACGGCAGCGATGGGCGCGGGTGCAGATATCTTCAAGATTCGCGGCGTGAGCGCAACGGCCGACAGGATCACGGTGGGCGGCACGGCGCTGGCGACGGACATCGCCTTCAACGCCGACAACTTCAAAGACATCGCCGTCACCGGCACCGGGACAATTGCCTACACGTTCAGCCTCGGCGGCGGAAACGACATCTTCGACGCGTTGAGCGGTGGCCTCGGCACCGGCGGCTCGGCCTACGCAGGCGCCACCACGATCTACGGCGGCGTCGGCGACGACGTGCTGACCGGCGGCGCGGGCGCCGACACGATGTACGGCGACGTCGGGAACGACACGCTCAACGGCGGCACGAGCGCGACTGACGCTGACGTCTACAACGGCGGCGCGGGCTCCGACACGGTCACCTACGCAGCGCGGTCGGCGGCCGTCACCGTCACCGTCGGGGCGGGCGCGAACGATGGCGAGGCGACCGAGACCGACTCGATTGCAGTCGACGTCGAGATCGTTCGCGGCGGCGCGGGCAACGACACCTTCACGGGCGAAGCCGGCAACCAGACGTTCTACGGCGGCGCTGGCGACGACACCTTCCTGATGGGCCTGCTCGCTTCGACAGGCGCTGGAGATGACACCGTCTACGGCGAGGCGGGCACCGACACCGTGAGCTACGCGGCGCGCCTCGAGGCGGTCACCGCCACCATGCTCGGCAACACGGCGAACGACGGCGCCTCGGGCAGCGAGCTCGACAACATTCGCGACGACGTCGAGAACTTCATCTGCCCCACTGGCGCCTTCGTCTGCACGGTGACGGGCAACGCGCTCGACAACAGCATCACGGGCGGCGCTGGCGCCGACGTGCTCTCAGGCGGCGCGGGTGACGACACGTTCGTGGTGGGCGCGACGGCCGGCATCGGCGCGGGGGCTGACACCTTCGCGGGCGGCGCGGGGCTCGACACGGTCAGCTTCGCGGCCTTCGGCGCGGTCATCAACGTCACCATGGACGCGGTGGCGTCGGTTACCCAGGCGAAGGTCATCGGGCTCGACGTCGAGAACCTGACCTGCCCGACCGCGAGCGCCTGCACCGTGACCGGGAACGACTCGGCCAACCGCATCGTCGGCAGCTCGGCGCTCGACACCATCAACGCGTCGGGTGGCGACGACTTCATCGTGACGGTTGCCGGCAACGACGCGGTCGACTGCGGTGACGGCTCCGACATCGTCGTGTCGGCGGCCGGCACCCCAGTGAGGACTGCGTGCGAGCTGTAAACCTTCGCCGAACGTGTCGATGAACGAAGGGGCGGGCTGCCATGCCCGCCCCTTCTTCACTTTGCCCTGGGGAGGGCTCTTCGAATGAAGCGAAACGCAGCGGTCTTGATGCTCGGCGTGGTGCTCGGTGGCTGCGCGGCCATGCCGGGTACGCCTGACGGTGGCGCGGGTGGAGGCTCAGCAGTGACCGACCGGAAGACCGCTGACGGTGGCGTGGTGTTCAAGCCCGAGCTCACCGAAGCCACCGCGCA
>JBILEB010000113.1:0-24134 GCA_044352295.1 Myxococcaceae bacterium | reverse complement strand
ACCAGCCGCCAGGCTTGCTGCCGCCTGTGCGTCGCATGAATGGACCACCGACCTGAATGCCGACCCTTGTCTGGGTGACGCCATGCTCCGACGAAGGACTCGCCTTCTCGACGAAGTGGCCGTTCACCAACTCGAGGCGGTGGCCTTCAGGCTGTGCGAGCCAATCGGCCAGTGTTCGGGTGCCCGTCAGCTTCGGCTGCATGGCTGAAGCTTCCGTGAGACCTCGCGTCGCAGTCAGCCCGCAGGCCACGCGCGACGAAGGCAGAGCCCAGGTCACCTGGCGTCTGCACCCATCACGTCGAGCTCGAGCGTGCGGCGGCGGTTGTTCGCGTACCAGAGGAACACCGTCACCGGCCCCGCCTCGGCGCAGCGCACCTCGAGCTGATCATTCCCAATCGACGTCATCGCGCAGCGCCGGTAACTCCCGGGGGCGACCTTCTCGAGCCCGCCCGGACTCTGCAGCACGAAGGAGCGGTCCTTCGGCACCGTCAGGCCGTGTTCTCCGTCCCACCGGAACATCGGCAGGCCCGCGTCCACCGACGGCGGCTCGACCGCCTTCGCCGACACCTGCACCTGCAGCCCCTTCGGTGCCATGCCGTACCAGAGCGCCACCGTCGTCACGCCCGGCTTCTTCGCCGTCAGCACCAGCGTCCTGGGCCCGCTCGCCTTCACCTCGCAGGTCGCGGAGTCACTGGCCGCGATGCGCGAGGGCGCTCCCTTCAATTCCAACGTCATCACCTGGCCCTCGACCAGCTTCACCGCCGAGCGCTCGTCCCACGTGACAGCGCCACCATCGGCGCCCAGCAGCGCCGCCACCACCAGTCCCAGCATCCCCGCACTGTGTCCCATGTCGACCCCTCCAGACGCCCCATCTCGTTGAAAGTTCGAGGTGCTCTCCCATCGCACCAGGAAGCCTAACCAACCGGAACTTTAAGCTTCGGGCCCGTCGACTTGGGCTACGCGATGTGAGATGGAGCGCTCCCGACTTCCCTCGCCGTCCCCCTCGGAGACCGCCATGTCGACGCCCCCCCTTCGTGACTTTCTCGAAATTCCCTACGAGCAGCTCGAGGAGATGAACCTCTCGGTCAAGCAGGCCCGCATCAACCGCGAGCCCGCTGACAAGCTGAAAGAGGCCCGCCTCAAGTACCTGACCGACGAGCGCCGCATCAAGGCCGTCACCGTGTGCTTCACCGACCTCGAGGGCCGGCTGCACATGCTCGACTACGACAAGAAGTTCCTCCTCAAGTCGGGCGACAACCTCACCTTCGACGGCTCGTCGGTGCGCGGGTTCTCGGCGCAGCACGAGTCCGACCTGCGCCTCAACGTCGACTGGGCCTCGTTCTACTGGCTCCCGGCGGACGTGTTCGGCCCCGGCAAGGTGCTGGTGTTCTCCGAGGTGCTCGGCCGCGACGGCACCACCTACCCCAGCGACCTGCGCACCCGCCTCAAGCAGTACGGTGAGCAGCTCTTCGCGAAGGACGGCACCGTCTGTCACGTCGCCCCCGAAATCGAAGGCTTCCTCTTCGAGGGCCGCGACGCCGAGCGCCGGTACCACGAGACGCACAAGTTCGAATACGTCTCCACCGGTGGGTATTACCACTCGCTCCCCGGCGACAAGCTGCGCAACTTCATCGACAACGCCGCCGAAGTGCAGCGCGCGATGGGCTTCTCGAACGAGAAGGACCACCCGGAGGTCGCTCCCAGCCAGTTCGAGATGAACTTCTCGTACTCCGAGGCCCTCATCACCGCTGACCAGGTGCAGCTCTACAAGCTGCTCTGCCGCCAGGTGGCCGCGAACCTCGGCATGACGGCGTCGTTCCTGCCCAAGCCCGTCACCGGCATCAACGGCAACGGCATGCACACCAACATGTCCTTCGCCCGGGGCGGGAAGAACCTCTACTGGGACGCCAAGGGCCAGGACGGCTTGTCGAAGACCGGCTGGGAGGCCATCGACCGCATCCTCACCAACGCCGACGACATCTGCCTCATGCTCAACCCGTCGGTGAACGCGTACCGCCGGCTCGACCCGCACTTCGAGGCGCCGAACCAAATCAAGGCCTCGCCCAACAACCGCGGCGCGATGGTGCGCATCCCCACGGGCAACGAGCGCTCGGCCCGCATCGAGGTGCGCTCGGTGGCGCCCGACGCCAACCCGTACATGGTGTTCTACACGCTCATGCGCACGGCCCTCGAGGGCACCGGCTCGGAGCAGACCGCCGACGAGTCCAAGCGCAGCCGCACCCGCTTCCTGCCCGACAACATCTACGACGCCGTGCGCCTCTTCAAGGGCAGCAAGTTCATCGCCGAGGTGCTGGGTGAGGCGGTGCAGGGCAAGTTCGCCGAGCTCAAGCAGATGCAGGCGGACCGGTGCTCCAAGGCGCTGGGCACGCAGATCAAGGTGCCGGAGATTCAGTTCCACCACGAGGTGACGAACCAGTACCTGTGGTCGATGTTCTGAGCGGTCAGTTCAGGACGTGACGTGCCCGGCCTCTCCGTGCCTGTCTGGCGGAGGGGCCGAGTCGTCTGTGGCTTGGCGACGGCAGGTGGTGCCGGCCGAACTGGGGGTGTCAGTCCCTCTCGTCGGCCTGCACGACCTGGTCGCCACACCCGAGCGAGACCGAGAAGTTCCCCATGCCGGGAAAGCCCTCTTTCCAGCGGCGCGTGCCATCGAGGCCGAAGCACTCGAGCACCCCGGCCTTCGCGACGAAGAGCTGCTCACCGGCGACGAGGAGCGTGGCCTTTCCGTGCTCGCTGGTGCGCACGCGGAAGCGCTCGGTGCCGGTGTTTCGGTCGACCGCGACGAGGCTGTTGTCCGTGCTGGAGGCGATGACCAGGTCGGCGACGAAGGCGAACGAGACGAGCCCCGCGCTGCTGAGCACCACCTTCCACCGGGTCTTCCCGGTACTGGGGTCGATGGCGACGAGTGAGCCGTTGATGCCGACGATGACGTCTTTCATGGGGACCCCGTGAGCGCGAAGAGGATGCCAGCCTGTCGCGAGCAGGGGCGTCACGCAACGCCTCGTCACGCCATGGTGGCGTCCCTTGCGTTCCACTCGGTGGCTCGGGAAAGCGCGCTCTGGCCGTCCTGGTTTGGCGTCGGCGGGTCCGGTGGCGCCGGGGCGGGGCGTACACGATGGATGGGAATGAACACGACCCCGTGAAGAGCCGAAGTCGACGGCCTTTTCGGTACAGCCAGGAAGAGCGCATCAGGCTTGCTACAGGGGCTGGCGTGATGACGCTGGTTGCGTGCGCGACGACGCCTCCTGGGTCTGCAGGCACAGCTTCGAGTCATCCGCGAAGCTGTGCCCGGCTCGCAGGGCCATTGCTGACGGCCCGCGTGGAGAGGCGTCACCGCGAATCACGCGCTCGAAGCCTCCCTGCAGCGCCTCACTCCGTCCACTCCGAGAAGACGAACGTGCGGTCCTTCCGCGACTCGTGGCAGGTGTGGCAGGCGGCCTTCGCGTCGAGCTCGAGCGCCTGGCCCTTCGGGTCGAACGCGCCGTACCGCCAGCCCCCCGTGTCCGTCGCGGTGGCGTCGCGCTTCATCACCGCCAGCTTGAGGAGCGCGCCCTGCACCGTGGTGCCGCCCGAGTCCACCACCTCGTAGAACGGCACCACCAGCGTCGCGCCCTCGGCGTACCCCTTGCCTGCTTTGTACGCGGCCAGCGCGGAGGGCTGCACGTAGACGTGGTGGAACCCGTACAGCCCATGGCTCTTGTCTGGAATCACCATCGACTTCACGTGCTGCCAGCTTCGCCACGCGGCGGGAAAGGAGAGGCTCGCCGGCTTCGCGGCCAGGGCGACGGGGACGAGGCAGACGACGGCGAGGAAGACACTGCGGAACACACGCTTCATGGTTCGACTCCAGGGTGAAGCCGGGAACACGCCCGGCGGCGTCCGGCGCGAAGGCGCGTCGGGAAGGGGACCACCGCGGCGAAGGGTCAGTCGGTCAGCCGGTGAAGGTGGCGAAGGCGTGGGAGCGCGCGGGCTCTTCGGCCTCGGTGTGGTCGTCGCACTCGAGCCGCAGGTGCCGCGCGCCAAACGGTGCGTCGACGAAGGCGCAGTGGTGCGGCAGCAGCGGGTCCTTGTGCACGTTCGGTCGGAAGTGGGTGCAGGTGACGCACATGTGGCTCACCGGAATCTGGCCTTCGCGCTGGAGCGTGGCGATCATCTTCAGCAGGCCCCGCAGGAAGACCTCCTGTTCGGCGGCGCTCATCACCTCGACCGCGCTCGCGAGGAAGTCGGGCCACGCCGCGGCGGCGCGCGCTTCGGTTCGACCCTTCGCCGTCAGCACCACCAGGCTGACCCGCGCATCGGCGGCATCGGCCCTTCGCTCGACGAACCCCTTGCCCACCAGCGCCTTCACCGAGTCGGTCACCGTGGGCGCCGTCACGCCGAGGCGCTGGGCGAGCACCGAGGGCTTGAGGCCTCCGCGCGCGCCCAGCAGGAGCGTCAGCACCTGGCCCTGCGTCGGCGAAAGGCCCCGCGCGCCACCCGCCTGCCAGGCCTGGAACTTGAGGCTCAAGCCCACCTTCGACAGGCCCATGGCGATGCGCTGCGGGAGCGGCTGGGAGTCGGTCTCGAAGGGTGTCTGTTTCATTGTTCGGACTGCTTAATATTCGGACTCCGAAGTGTCAAGCGCGGCTCGTGTGGCGCGGGCGCGTGACGGCAGGCCAGTTGAACGATGACGCGAAGGCCGGGCTGTGGTCGTCTAGGAGGTACCCGATGCCTGCGAAGGACACATGCCCGTCGTGTGGGGAGAAGGTGTCGCCGGGCGACCTGCTCTGCTGGAACTGCGAGCTCATTCTCGACCCGAGCCAGATTCCCGACCGCCCGTCGGGCGACCTCTCGGTGGTGCGCCGCATGCTCGAGCTGCCCCAGCGTGGGGTGCCGTCGGCGCGGCCCACGCGGTCGGCGACGGCGACGCAAGCGAGCGCGGCGAAGGGTTCGGACGGGCCGACGAAGGTGTTCGCCCTGGGGCGCGCGCAGGGCGTGCCGCTGGTGGTGGCGTCGCTCACCAGGAAGGCCGCCAGCCTCAGTGAGCTCGAGGCCTTCGTGGTGTCGTTCATCGACGGCGCCTCGGACGTCGAGGGGCTCGCGGAGAGGGCCGGCCTGGGGACGCTCGAGTTGGGCGTGGTGCTGCAGGCGCTGCACGAGAAGATGATCGTCGACTTCGCCGATGAGCCGCTGCCCGAGCCGAGCGCGCCGTCGGCCGACGAGACGTTCCACGGTGAAGACGAGTCGGAGGCGCCGCCGGTGTTGGCGCGGGGAGAGGCGACGGTCGTCGCGCCGCTCCCGAGTCCACCGCGGCCGATGGACGTGCTGGCCCGGGGCGAGACCTCCGCACGAACGCCGCTGAGGCCCCGGGAGACGGAAGCCGAAGCGCGCGCGCGTCAACGGCCGACGCCACCGCCGCCGACACGCGAGGGAGGGCGAACGCTCCGTCCTCGGGAGTCCGCGGAGGACGCCCAGCGACGTCAGCGTCCCACGCCGCCCTCACCCACCGCACCCTCGTTGCAGGCCGTCGATGAACGGCCGGAGGAGGCGCCGACACCCGCGCCACCGACGGAGGGCGCGAGCCGTGGACGTTGGCGTCCGCTGGCGGGGGCCGTCTCGCCGGGCGTGGACTCCGCTTCCGCCACGGAGCGCGTTTCGGCCGAGGCCGGCTCTGCGTCGGGCGTCGGACTGGACGGTGAAACCCCCGCGCCGGTGAGCCCCGGGCGACGCGGAGCCCCTGCGACCGAGCGGCTCTCGCCGGAGGCCCTCTCTGCGGCCCTGGCGGCGCCGCCGCGCGAGGTGGCCGCTGGGGTGGAAGCACCGTTCGCCGACATGGATGGGCGCGCCGCGCCGGCCCTGCACGAGGCCGACGCCGTGGAGCCGCCCCACGAGTCGTCGGGAGAGTCCATCGTCTTCGCGTCGTCGTGGCCCACCGTGCACCCGGACTTCCGGGACGAGCCGCGGCCTGCGCCCAAAGCCCCTGGCGTGCGCTCAGCCTCGTTCGTGGGGTCGCCGACGCCACGCTCGCTCGAGCCCGTCGTCGACCAGCCGTCCGTCATCGTCGAGCCGGTGCCCGGCGCGCCGCCGCCACCGCCGACGCGGGAGCCTGTGCGAGAGGCGCCGGTGCCGCCGCCGTCGATTCGGCCCGTCACGGCGATTCCTCGCGCTGCCGCGGGCTTCGACCTCACCCCTCCCGAGGCGCTCGCGCCCGTGCCGACCGCGCCGCCGATTCCGCCGCCGTCCGCCACGCTGCCGGAGTTGGCCTCGGGGCCGATTCCCGTCGTGCCGTCCTCTCGCCCGCGGCGCACCTTTCCGGCCGGAAGCCGCACCCCCGCCACGCGGCCCATGCCGCCCATCGTGCTGGACCCGCCGAAGTCCAGTCCGCGCCTCGAGGTTCGGACGAATCCCGAGGCCTCGGTGGCCTCCCTGGGGCCGAGCGGCACGGTGCGCGAAGGCGTGCTCTCGCCCGTCGTCGCACGGCCACCACCGCTCGCCGTGCCCATCGAGCCGGCGCCACCGTCTCCCCGCCCGCCACCGCCTGCACTCAAGCCGTCTTCGAAGCGGGTGGTGCCGGAGCGCCCGGTGCCCGAGGGCGGCGCCGAGACTCGACCCGAGGTGATGACCGACGCGTCGCTCCCGTCGCCGACCGCGCCCGCCCTCGAGGCCGCTCCATCACTCGCGGACGAGCCGCCGCCCAGCAGCGACCCCCGCATCATCAACCGCGGGAAGATGAACAAGCGCGTGCTCGACGCGCTCAAGCAGGTGAAGCGACGGGACGCCGGTGACGTGGCCGCGCCGCGTGAGGAGGCGGAGGAGAGCGTCGCCGACCGCCTCGCCTCAGGCTCGCTCCAGGTGGCGCTGCGCATGGAGCAGAACGGCCGCCTCGACGAGGCGATTCGGTTCCTCGAGAAGTCCATCGCGCAGAGCCCCGACGCGCCGTCGCTCTACAACCGGCTCGCCATCATCCTCATGCGGGAGCGCGCGGACCTGCGGCGGTCCGAGCAGCTGCTCCAGAAGGCGGTCGAGCTCGCGCCGGAGAACGCCGTGTACGACACGAACCTCAAGGCGGTGTTGGCGAAGCGGGCGATGACGAAGAAGTGAAGGGTCGCGGTCTGCCGGTCATCTCGAGAGGCACCGGATGCCCTCCGTTCAGACGCCGCATCCCGAACTCGAGCAGCTGTTGCAGGAACTCCGCGATGGACAGCGGAGCCAGACGCAGGAACTTCACGAGCTCCGCCATGAGATGTGTGAAGAAAGAGTCGCGCCGGTCAGCGCTTCGAAGGCTTCGTGCGCCTGCGCACCGGGGTCGTCGGCCTGCGTGGCGACATGGAGGTCGGCTTCACGGGGCTGCCGGTACTCAATGACCGCCGCTTCCTCGACCACGAGCGGCGCCTGCGAGAACTCGAGACGCAGCGCTGACGGGCCCTCGCGAGGGGTTCTGCGGCGGGGCGTGGCGCGAGTGGCTAGAAGTCCCCCGTGAGCGCTTTTCATTCCGACCTCTGGTTTGGCCGCTTCCTGCCGTCGTTCTCCTTCGGCCCGAAGCTGGTGGCGTTCATCCGCAAGCAGACCCGGCGGGGCGCGCTCCCGGTGCTCGAGGACATCGTCGTGGAAGACGTCGACGTGCCTGCGTCGGGCGCCTCACCGGCGGTGTCGCTGCGGCTGTACCGGCCGAAGACGCCGAAGGGCCCGGGCCCGGCGCTGTACTGGATGCACGGCGGTGGCTTCGTCATCGGCAGCCCCGAGCAGGACCAGTCGGTCATCCTCGAGCTCGTGCGCGCGCTGGGGCTTACCGTCGCGGCCGTACGCTACCGCCTCGCGCCAGAACACCCGGCGCCCGCTGCGGTGGAGGACGCGTACGCCGGCTTGAAGTGGCTCTTCGCCGAGGCCAGCCGTCTCTCCGTCGACCCGGCGCGCATCGCGATTGGCGGCGTCAGCGCCGGTGGAGGACTCGCGGCGACCCTGGCCTTCGTCGCACAGGACCGCCACGAGGTGCGGCCGGCGTTCCAGCTCCTCATCTACCCGATGCTGGACGACCGCACGGTGACGCGCACGGACCTCGACACCCGGCACGTGCGGGTGTGGTCGCCGCAGAGCAACGCGTGGGCGTGGTCGGTCTACCTGGGCCAGGCGCCGGGCTCGCCTCAGGCCTCGTCCTACGCCGCTGCCGCGCGCCGCGAGGACGTTTCGGGCCTTCCGCCCGCGTGGATTGGGGTGGGCACCCTCGACCTGTTCCACGACGAAGACGTCGCCTTCGCGCAGCGCCTGAAGGCCAGCGGCGTTCCCTGCGAGCTCCACGTCGTACCCGGCGCCTTCCACGGCTTCGACGCGTTGTTCCCGCGCGCTGGCGTCTCGAAGGGGTTCCGGCAGGAGTGGATTCGCGTGCTGCGGACGGCGCTGCGGCCGGCCTGAGTGGCTCGAAGACCACCTCCACTCGCTCCCGAACTTCCCCATCGGCCACGGCCGACTACGCTTGGTCCCCGACATGAACATCTTGTTTGCTTCGTCCGAGGTGGCTCCGTTCGCGAAGACGGGAGGCCTCGGAGACGTGAGCGCGGCGCTCCCCCGGGCGCTGGCTGCGGCAGGCCATGACGTGCGCGTGGTGCTGCCGATGTACTCGCGGGTGCACGGACCGGGGCGCGTCTTCACCGAGGTGCTGCCTGAGCTGTGGATTCAGCTGGGCGACGTGCGCGTGAAGGTGTCGGTGTTCGAGAGCGTGCTGCCCGGCACGAAGGTGCCCGTCTATTTCATCCGCTGTCCGGGGTTGTACGACCGGCCCTCGCTCTATGGCAGTGGTGGCGACGAGCACCTGCGCTTCGCGGTGCTCAACTGGGCGGCGCTGATGCTGTGCCAGCAGCTGCGGTTTTCGCCCGACATCATCCACTGCAACGACTGGCAGACGGCCCTCATCCCGCTCCTGTTGCGCGCGCACTTCTCGTGGGACCGGCTGTTCGCGAACACCAGGACGGTGCTCACCATTCACAACCTCGGGCACCAGGGCACCTTCCCCGCGAGCGTGCTGGCGCAGACGGGGCTGGCCGACAGCTGGTACCTCTTCCACCAGGACGAGCTGCGGGCGGGCCGCCTGGGCTTCTTGATGACGGGGTTGCTCTACGCCCACGCCATCACCACGGTCAGCCCCACCTACGCGCGCGAAATCCAGACCCGGGAGCAGGGCGTCGGGCTCGACCACATCCTGCGCCAGCGCAGCGACGTGTTGACGGGCATCTTGAATGGCATCGACGAAGACGAGTGGAACCCCGCGGCCGACAAGCACCTGCCGACGACGTTCTCGGCCGAGTCACTCGCCGGCAAGGAGGTCTGCAAGCGCATCATGTGCGAGTCGGCGCGGCTGCCGTACCGCCGCGAGGTGCCGGTCTTCTCGCTGGTGGCGCGCCTCGTCTGGCAGAAGGGCATCGACCTGGTGCAGAGCGTGGTGCCGAACCTGCTGCGCCATCACCGCTTCCAGCTCATCGTGCTGGGCAAGGGCGAGCACAAGTACGAGGAGTTCTTCCGCCTGCTGCAGAAGGCCTTCCCGCAGAAGGTGCACTACGACTCGCGCTTCTCGGAGCCCCGCGCCCACCTCGTCGAGGCCGGCAGCGACCTGTTCCTGATGCCGTCGCGGTACGAGCCGTGCGGGCTCAACCAGATGTACAGCCTCCGGTACGGCACCATTCCGGTGGTGCACAAGACGGGCGGCCTGGCGGACACGGTGTGGCAGTACCAACCCGGCAGCGGGCGCGGCACCGGCTTCGTGTTCGAGCACTTCGACGAGGCGGGGTTGTCGTGGGCGATTCGGCGCGCGCTCGACGTGTGGGGCTCGGGCAGCGCGGAGTACCGGACGCGATGGGAAGCGCTCCAGCGTCAGGGCATGCAGCTGCCGCTCGGGTGGAAGCACCGCGTGGGGCGGTACGTCGAGGTGTACCAGCGCGCGCTGGGCGGGTGAGCCCGACCCTGGCGTTCGTCGCGCTCGCCCGAGCGCTCCGGGTCACCCTCGTTGGTCTGGCGCAAGGACCCCGGTGACCGACCGGGTCCGACGCTGACGGGCTGACTCGCATTCGAGGCGCGAGCTGGTTACGCCGGGCGCATGTCGTCCCTGTTGCCACCGCACCTCGCCGAGCGGGTCGAGCCGAAAGCGCCGGCTCCGAGAGAAGGTCGCTTCGTCGTGTACTGGACGCGCATCGCCGCGCGAGCTACCGAGAACCCGGCCCTCGACGTCGCGCTGACGATGGCGCGGCAGCTGAACGTGCCCTGCTTCGTCTACCACGCGCTGTCAGAGCGCTACCGGTACGCCTCCGACCGGCTGCACACCTTCATCCTCGAGGGCGCGCGGGACCTGCAGCGGGACCTCTCGGCGCGGGGCATCGGCTCGGTGTTTCACCTGCAGCGCGCGGCCGACCGCCGTCCGCACCTGCTGGAGCTGGCCCGACAGGCCGCGCTCGTCGTCACCGACGTGATGCCCGTGCAGCCCCTGATGAAGTGGGACGCCGAGGTGGCCGCGGTGGCGCCCCTGTGGCGGGTCGACGCCTCGTGCCTGGCGCCGCTGTGGGCGTTCCCCCGGCCGCTCACCCGCGCCTTCGAGTTCCGCAAGGCCGCCGAGCCGCTGTGGAACACCCGCCTCACCGCGCCGTGGGTCGACGTGGAGCCGCACGCGCCGCCCTTCGTCCCCGAGTTCGAAAGCCTCGACCTTTCGCGCGCCGACCTCCCCGCGCTCGTCGCCGGGTGTGACATCGACCACGGCGTCGCGCCCGTCTTCCACACCAGAGGCGGGACGGACGCGGGGCTGTCGCGGTGGAGCCGCTTCTTCGAGCAGGGGCTCTCGCGGTACGCGAAGGACCGCAACGACCCGCTCCGCGAGGGGACCAGCCGTATCTCGGCGTACCTCCACTTCGGGCACCTCTCGCCGTTCCGCGTCGCGCGCGACTGCGCCCAGCACCGCACCGAGGGCGCCGAGAAGTTCCTCGATGAGCTGCTCACCTGGCGCGAGCTGGCCTGGCACTTCTGTCGCCACCACCCGAACCACGACGAGGTCGACGTGCTGCCCGAGTGGTCGCGGCAGACGCTGCAGCAGCACGAGCGCGATGGGCGGGCGTTTCTGCCCTCGTACGAGCAGCTCGCCCGCGGGCAGACGGGGCACCCGCTGTGGGACGCCTGCCAGCGGTCGCTCCTCGCGCATGGAGAGCTGCACAACAACGTGCGCATGACGTGGGGGAAGGCGCTCATTCCGTGGACCCGCAACGCGAAGGAGGCCCTGGCCTGGCTGCTCGACCTGAACCACCGCTACGCGCTCGATGGCCGCGACCCGGGCTCGTATGGCGGCATCCTCTGGTGCCTGGGCGCGCTCGACCGGCCCTTCACGCCCGAGACGAAGTACTTCGGCGGGGTGCGGCCCCGGTGGCCCGACGAGCAGGCGAAGCGGTTCGACGTGGCGGAGTACGAGCGCCGCATGCACCGGCCCTCGCGGGGCACGCCGTTGGTGGTGGCTGTGGTGGGTGGGGGGGTGGCCGGCGCGGCAGCGGCGCGCACGCTCTCTGACGCAGGGCACGCGGTGACGGTGTTCGACAAGGGCCGGGGGCCGGGTGGGCGCGCGTCGACGCGTCGGGAGGGCGAGGCCACCTTCGACCACGGCGCCCCGTGCTTCACGGTGAAGGACGAGCGCTTCGCCCGGTGGGCCCGCGCGTGGTGGCAGGAGCGCGTGCTGGCGGAGTGGAAGGCGCGCTGGGTGACGCTGGGCGGTGGCGCGGCACCCGAGGTGGCCGGCGTGCGACTGGTGGCGACGCCTGGCATGCATTCGCTCCTCGAGCGCATGCTGCAGGGCCTCGACGTTCGGTTCGGCACCCGCGTCGATGGGCTGGCGCGGCGTGACGAGCGCTTCGCATTGATGGGCGATGGCGGCCACAGCCTGGGGGAATACGACGCGGTGGTGGTGGCGCTCCCATCGGTGCAGGCGGCGACGCTGGTCGACCCGCTCTCGTTCGAGCTGGCGTCGAGGCTGCGGGGGGCGGTGATGGCGCCGACGTGGGCGGCGATGCTGACGTTCGATGGGCCGCTGGGCCTCGACTTCGACGCGGCGACGGTGACGGTGGGGCCGTTGGTCGCACTGTTCCGGGAAGACTCGAAGCCCGACCGCCGGCCGGGTGAGCGATGGGTGTTGCACGCGAGCGCCGCCTGGAGCCAGGCGCACCTCGAGGACTCGCCCGAGGGGGTGCTGCCGCAGCTCGTCGACGCGTTCTTCGCCTCCACGGGCGCGACGCGGATGACACCGGTGGTGGCGATGGCGCATCGGTGGCGGCACGCGCGGGTGCGGCAGCCGCTCGGCGTCGACTGCGTGCTGCACGAGTCGGGGCGTCTGGTGGTGTGTGGAGATTGGTGCCTGGGCGACTCGGTGGAGGCCGCGTGGCTGAGCGGCCTGGCTGCCGCGGGCCGGCTCAACGCCATCGGCCCAAAGGTCGTGGTCGAGCCGACGCCCACCTGGCCCCGCACCCCGTCGCAGATGCGGTTGGTGTGAGAGGCGCGCGGCTGGGGGCGGCGCGGGTGCGACACGGCGAAGCACGCAGCAGGCGGTGCGTGCCCTTGCGCAGGCGCGACTCCTCGAGCGCGGAGCGGCTCGCCGGGCTGGAGGAGCCCGAGACGAGCGACGCGGAGCGGGTCGGCTCGGCCCTTCACCGGAGGCGACCGACCCTGGAACCGGGAGCGCCTCGCTCTCTGTCTGTCCCGTCCGGACTGTTCGGTCGCCCCAGCCCAGCGAGGCACGTGCGTCGATTCGAACCTGAGCCGGGGTCTGCTCGGCCTCGCGCTCGTGGACCAGGCGGGGACGTGGCTGCCTCCAGACCCCCTCGGGCCAGTCACGTGCTTCGCGGGTCGGGATGACGTCCGTCTCAGCCCGGTCCGGTGAGGCGGGGCGAGGTCATTCGCAAGAGACGGGCACCTCCGTCGCCGAGAAGCGGAGCGGCACCACCAGCTTCGGGAACGCCGGGTCGCTCAGCTCGAGCTCGCCGCGGTCGGTGTCCACCTGGGTCGGCCGGACCATGAGGGTGTTGGGACTGCCGCCCTCGAAGAACAGCGGCGTGTCGAGCTCGAGGTCCTTGCGCCCCGTGCGGGCGGTGAGCTGCAGCAGTCCCAGCATCGGCTTGTCGGCCTCGTCGACGGGCACCACGAAGAAGGTCGCGGTCTGGTTGGGCGCCAACGTGAGGTCCTCGACGTCGACGGCTCCGCTGCGGGTGCAGGTCTTGCCGTTCGATCGGCCGGTGGTGGTGATGGTGGCCTTCGCATGCGGGCGAAGGCGGGCGCCCTTCTTCGAGGTGACGGTGATGGCGTCGACGGTCGCCGCGCCTTCCTTCGCGAGGAAGCGGTAGCTGGCCGCGTCGTCGAGGCGGACGGCGAACTGCGCGAAGCCCAGCGGTAGCACCTGCGCCGCGCCCCCCGTGACCTCGAGGGAGAGCTCCGGAAACCCCCGCTCGCGCGTGACCCGGCCTTCGGCGCGCTCGAGTCGGATGAGTACGGTGCGGGCCGTCACGAGGGGCGGTGAGAAGTCGTCGGTCTCAACGAAGTTGACGACCTGCGAGAAGCGGACGACGCCCTTCTCGCCGACGCCGCCGTCGGAGCACCCGACGAGGACGAGACTGAAGAAGGCCGCGAGTGCGGCGATGCGAACGGTGGACATGTGGTGGCTCCCAGAGGGCCTCCGGCCGGCGGCCCGCGCGCCTCCGAGGCAAACGCGGGGCCAGGGGTAAGCACGCGTGCCCACTCAGTGGAGGCAGGCCTCCGTCGGGTGGCCCTGACAGCCACGCCACGGCACTGACGTCAGAGTCTCGCAGGTGAGCGGCCTTCAACGCGGTCCACGCGCACGCCCGCTCGTCCCCACGGCGTGGCGGTTGGTGCACGAGGGCCAGACGACTCGGACCTCGCAGCAGAACGCCACCAGCCGCGACTCGTGGCAGTGCTCACAGGATACTTCCACGAAGCCGCGTCGGACGCCGAAAGCGCAGCGGCGGTGGTGTTGCGGCCTCACGCCTGGCCACGGAGGCAAACCGGCCCGAACGACGGCCTCAGACCCACCGAGCGAACGCACGAGCATCGCCTTCGAGGGGCCATGCACGAGACCTCAGTCGTCCCGAGACAGCGGTCGGCGACTGGTCTCTGTCGCGGCGACATCCTTCGCCCCGCTCGAGACACCGCGCTCCCGGGCGGCACACTCGTTCGCGGACTCGGCGAGAGCGAGAGCGACGTCGGCCTTCGGCGCAGCGAGTTCCACGGCAACGGTCTCGGGCAGGGCCGGCGCGGCGCGCTCACGCGTCGGGTCGAGCCGCCGTGTTCGCCGCGCACTCGAGGCCACCGGTGGACACCCGCCGCAGGTGAGCGCCTCTCCGGGTATCGGAGTGGCATGCGTCGGAACGAGCGGGCACCATTCGCGGGTGCCAAACATCACCGAGACCGTCGAGTGTGAGACCCGTCGGGCGTGGCGGGCCTGGCTCGAGGCGCACCACGCCACGCGCACCGAGGTGTGGCTCGTGGCCGACCTCCGCGAATCGGGCCAGGGCCTGTCGTATCTCGACGCCGTCGAAGAGGCGCTCTGCTTCGGGTGGATCGACGGGCTCGCGAAGAAGTTCGACGCCTCCCGGACCGCCCAGCGCTTCACCCCCCGCCGGCCTCGCAGCCAATGGACGGAGCTGAACAAGGCCCGCGCGCGACGCCTGCTCGCCGCCGGCTTGATGACGGCCGCGGGGCGCGCGGTGCTGCCAGACCTCACCGAGGGCCCCATCGTGCTCGCGCGCGACGTCGAGGCCGAGTTCCGCAAGAACCCCGGCGCCCTCCCCTTCTTCCGTGCGCAACCCGCGCCCTACCAGCGCGTCCGCCTGGGGTACGTCGAGGAACAACGCCGGAACCCCGCGGGGTTCAACCGGCGGCTCAACCACCTCATCGAGCAGTCGGCCGCCGGAAAGCGCTTCGGCAACTGGGATGACGCCGGGCTCCGGCGAGGTAGGCGTTGATGTTTCCTATGGAAACATCGCCGCGGGCTCAGCGGGTGTAGACGACGTACTCGCCCTGGGGTGGGAGCACCTTGAAGCCCGTGGCCCGGGCTGCCTCTGCGACCGTCTTCGTGCAGTCGGGCCCGTGCACTTCGACGAGCATGGCGCCCACGCGGGCCAACCACCCGTTCTCTTCCGAGAACAGCGCTCGCTCACCGCCCTCGATGTCGACCTTCAACAGGTCGATGGGGGCGCCCTTCGACAGCTCGTCGATGGTGAGGCCACGCATGCCGTGGCCAGGTGACTCCAGCGGCACCTCGCGCATGCGGAAGGCCCAGCTCTCGTCCTGAGGGTTCTCGATCTCCAGGCGCACCGAGCGGGGCCACACGGCGCCTTCGACGATTTCCACGTTCGGGTGCGACGCGCAGTTTTTCCGGGCGAGCGCGGCGTTCGCGGGGTCCGGCTCGACCGCGACGATGCGGGCGCCGGGGTAGGTCTCGGCCAGGAACACCGCGGTGCAGCCGATGTTGGCCCCGGCGTCGAGAATGAAGGTCGGGCGCGTGGCAAGGGGGAGCGCGCACTGTCGCAGGCCGAAGGTTTGCCACAGCACCAGCACGTCGGGCTTGGTGGGGCGAATGGTGATGGGGTGACGAACCCCTGGGAGGGACACTTCGAGGGTCGACGCAGGCGGCGCCCGGAGAACCCGCACGAGCGCGCGCAGGCCGAGGTCCAGGAGGAAGAACCGCACCGTTCCGACGACGTACCGCCATGCGTTGGCCAGCATGGGCCGGCTCCTACCTCAGGGGTGCCGGCCTTGACCACGCATCACACGGGCGCGTCGTATGACAGCACGAGGAGCGCGGGGGCCTCCGGTGCCTCTGCCGGCTTCTCGTCACCCTTCCCTTTCGGCGCGGGGCTGGCGGGCTTCTTCTTCGACTTCGTCGGGTCCGGCACCAGCTCGATGCGACACGTCCCCGACGTGCCACACGAGATGGTGGCGGGAAGTGAGGTGAAGCTGCTCTCTTCGATGGCCGCGAGGAGCACCCTGGGCTCTGCCAGCGCCTCCTTGCTCATCGGGAGCGTGGGCAGCACACGCCTGGCCACCGCGAGGGCTTCCGCCCCCACCGTCCGCGTCGTCAGGCCTGCGCTCTTGATGGAGAACCGGTACTGCACCCGTTCGCACCCGCTCAGCTCGACCGCGACCTCCGTGCCATCCGCGAGCTTGAGCGACTGGCGCACGAGGCGCTTCTCCTTCTTCGAGGCGAGCAGCTTCACGCCTTTGGGGACCTTCGAGGCGAACTGGTTCACCAGGGCCTCGCCGTCGACCACGCAGTCCTGCCCCAGCGCCTGACTGGACCCCAGAACGAACACAAGCCCGATGAACATGCGCGTCATGCCCCAAAGGCTAGCACCGCCCCGTCCCCAGCGACCGGTGTCTCCCCGCCACTTCGTACTCCACAGGTTTTCCACAGCCCGGCATTCCCAGCGATGAAGCTCCGTCGCCTGCCAGGTCAGGGGATGTTTCACGTGAAACACCCCACCATCAGAGCCCGAGGCCCCTTCGGCATGGAGAAGCACGCGTGGTCTCTCGTCCTCACCGAGCCACCTGCCGAGGTCAGGGTGGACGAGGTGTTCGGCGGCAGCCTGCGCCAGACGTCGAGTGGGGCGTGATGCCAGCCTGCCCCGCCCCGTCACCACGACGAGGGCGGCCTGGTGCTGGTCACGTGGAACGTGGTGCCATCATGGCCGGTGCGATGGATCACGACCGGGTGCGTCGCTGGGCGGGAGCGAGGCCCGTGCGCACGGTCCGCGAAGGTCGGTCGCTCACGGATCCAGACGAGCCGCCCGCTGGGCCGCTCCCGGCCGCCGTCGCGCCGCAGGAGCACGGTGTTTCACGTGAAACAGGCGGCCGTTCACGGCCGGTGCGTGGGGTCCAGCCCGCATCGCGGCAGAGCGCCACGCCTCATCCGTCGCGCGCCCGTGGCGTGGTGTTTCACGTGGAACACGCTGCCGTCGTGGCGGGTGCGATGGTGGGAGGCAAGTCAGCCGATGCGATGGAGCAGCGCCGATGTCCGCCAGAGGGTCCACGTCGAACGGCCCACCCAGTCGGCCGAGCGGGCCACTCCGGCCTCACGCCTCGCCACACGTCAGGGGCATGATGTTTCACGTGGAACACGCCACCATCATCGCCGTCGCGACCGGACCAGCCCGGGCCGGTGTCGGCATCATTCGTCTCAGTGGGCCCCGCGCGCTCGAGGCCGCTCGGTCGGTCGTTCCCTCCCTCCCCTCAGCCCCGGCCCCCCGCGAGCTTCGACTCCATCGCTTCACCCTGGGGCCCGCGGTGGTCGACCAGGGCCTGGTCGTGTACTTCCCGGCGCCGCACTCGTTCACCGGGGAAGACGTCGTGGAGCTGCAGGGTCATGGCGCACCACGCCTGCTCCAGGCGCTGGTGGACCGGTGCCTCGAGACGCCCGGCGTCCGTCTGGCAGAGCCTGGCGAATTCACCCGGCGCGCGGTCGCCAGCGGTCAGATGGATTGGACACGGGCCGAAGCGGTGCTGAACCTCATCGAGGCCGACACCGAGGCGCAGGTGCAGGCAGCGGGGGCCCGCCTCGACGGGGCGCTGGCTGCCGCGTTCGAGGGGCTTCGGGTGCCGCTGGTCGAACTCTCCGCCGTGCTCGAGGGGCTCCTCGACTTTCCGGACGAGGCGAGCGACGCCGAGGTCGAGGTCGCGCCCCGGCTGGAGGCCTTGCAGCGGCAGGTTCGGGCGCTCGAGGGCGGCGCTCGCCGCAACGCCCGGCTCTCGGCAGGCGCCCGCGTGGTGTTGTTTGGGCCCCCGAATGCCGGGAAGTCGACCCTCTTCAATCGACTCGGCGGCGGCGAGCGCGCCCTCGTCGACCCGGAGCCCGGCACGACGCGAGACGCCCTCGAGGCCAGGCTCGAGCTCGGGGGAGCGTCGCTCATCCTCATCGATACGGCTGGGCTTCGCGACGGCGCGACCGGGGTCGAGCAGCGGGGTATCTCGCGAACCCGTGCCCTGCTCGAACGCGCCGACCTCGGGGTCTTGTTGGCGCCCGCAGCGAGCGCCGAGCGCGAGGTCGAGCGTTGGCGTCGAGAGGTGAGCGAGGAGCGCCGACTCGACGTGGGCACGCGTGGGGACGTGGAGCGTTCCACCTGGAGCAGCGAGGTTGTCGTGAGCGGGCTGACAGGGGAAGGCCTCGACCGGTTGCTCGAGCACATCGCGGCGCGCGTCTTCGACCGATGGGACGGCGCGCCGGGCCTTGCGACCGAACGGCACCTCGAGGGACTGCTCCGGGTCCGCGAAGCGCTGGAGCGCGCGGCCGCCCGCCTCGAGCACGACACCCTCGACCTGGTCGCCGCCGAGGTCCAGGTCGCTCTGAATGAAACCGGCCGCCTCCTCGGAGTGGACGTCGACCGGGCTCAACTCGACGCGCTCTTCGCGCGGTTCTGTATCGGCAAGTAGCTCGCTCTGCGTCAGGCGCGACGGCGAATTCTCCAGCGCCGACCCCGGAGCACCAGCAGGGCCCCCCGGGCCAGGCTGAAGGCCACGAGGCCGAAGCCAGCCGGAGGAACGACCTCGTCGATGAAGTAGAGAAAGGCGTCGCTCGGCCCCTTCTCTCCGAACAACTCGGGGACGGGCACGAACAGGACGAGGGACACCACGACCAGCAGCACGAGCCCAAACGTCAGCCAGTACGCGCCCACCACGAGCGGGTTTCCCGAGAGCCCCAATTCGGTCACCGAGAACAGCCCGGGTTCGAGGGCGTTGGTTGACAGCGAGACGGTGGCCTCGGGGAGTTCGGAAGGCAGTGGTGCACCGGGAAGGGAATTGCACACCACCTGGACGGCCTCTTCGTCGAGGCCACGGCTCCGGAGCGCCGCGCGCACCGCCTCTGGCGGTTGCCCCATCTCCTGGAGTCGCCGGGCCTCGTCAAAGGGGGACTCAGGGCTGGGTGCAGGCTCCATGGCTCCACGAAAGGGGTGGTTGGCGCCAATGTCAACTCGATGGGCGGAGCTGGCCGGCAACGGGTTCCCTCGCGGGGCGAGGAGCGCAACGGACTGCTCGTCCCACGCTCCACGTCGAACAGCGATGGGGTCGACCGACTCCCTCACTCGCGCCGGAGGCCCGCCCGACTGCCCCTGTGGACCCATTCCGCCCTGCCGCGCTGCGGTGTTTGCGGCCTCGCGTGCAGGCCCACGGGCCACTCCACGTCGTAGGCGCGGGCCTGGCGAGTTCGCGCGCTCAAGGCCGCGGCATGCCGGTCACGCCCTCGGCAGGTTTCACGTGGAACACCCTGGGGCAGGACGACGCTGACCCGGCGGCATTTCCGTTTCGAGAACACCTGCCCGTCGCAAGCGAGACCAGAGGGCATGGTGGTCCATCGCGGGCTGGCCGGTCGCCGCGATGGAGGGCGTGTTCCACGTGAAACAGCGGACTCCTCGCAGGCGATACGGGAGGCGTGCGGCCCGAGCCCGGGGCAGTCTTTCTGTCGCGATGCT
Source organism: Myxococcaceae bacterium (assembly GCA_044352295.1). GTDB lineage: Bacteria > Myxococcota > Myxococcia > Myxococcales > Myxococcaceae > Xiheimicrobium. Next base: position 4,650 of record JBILEB010000113.1, on the reverse strand, counting down.
CCGGAGAAAGGGTGACGCGAGGTTCGCGCCGGAGGTGTTGGGTGATGGTGTGTCGGACGACAACCTGGCCTTGCAGGTTCACGCCAACAGCGCGCCGGGTCCTGCCACCTCTGGACTCGACGTTCGAAAGAGACACGGTCAACGCCTGCAGACCCACAGCGCCCCTCAGACGCCCCTTTCACCGTTTCACGTGAAACATGGCGCGTCTCGCCTCGAGGGTGGCTCACCTTTGTCGAAAGGCGTCGGAGCCCTCGCCTCGCGGCTCGCTCGCTCAGGCCAACCTGCGGGGTCGGTCGAGTTCGGTCGACCCCCGGCTCCCGCCTGGCCTAGGAGTGGCTGCATGGGCTCGTTCGATGTCCTCGTCGTGGGCTTGGGTCACGCAGGAACGGAGGCTGCGCTCGCTTGCGCGCGTATGGGGCTGCGGGTCGCAGCGGTGACCCTCGATGCGAGGCGTGCGGGAGTGATGTCATGCAACCCGGCCATTGGAGGCACGGCCAAGGGCCACCTCGTCCGGGAGCTCGACGCGCTGGGGGGGCAGATGGCGCGCAGCGCAGACGCGGCCAGCACCCATTTCGTCACGCTCAACGCCTCGAAGGGCCCTGCCGTTCAGGCCACGCGCGTGTTGTGCGACCGCGACGGGTACGCCCAGGCGGTGCAGCGGACGCTCCAGAGCGAGGCGCGGGTCGTCGTCGTGTCGGGTGAGGTCGTCGACCTCCTCATCGAAGGCGCGGGTGAGCGCCGGCGTGTCTGCGGCGTGTGTCTGGCCGACGGCCGGGCCGTCGAGGCCCGGGCCGTGGTCGTCACCACGGGAACGTTCCTCCAGGCGGTGTTGCATCGCGGGGCGCAGACCGAAGTCGGGGGCCGCCTGGGTGACGGTGTAGCCACGGGACTCTCGGTATCGCTTCGGGCCCACGGCTTCGAGCTCGCTCGGTTCAAGACGGGGACGCCGGCACGCCTGAGGCGGAGCTCCATCGACTATGGCCGATGTACCCCGCAGCCTTCGGAGGCGCCTCGACCGTTCTCGTCTCGGACGCCACCCGAGGTGGTGCAGGCGCGCGCGCTCGTCGACTGCTACGTCACGCACACCACCGAGGTGACCCATCGGCTGGTTCGCGAGGGGCTTCACCACTCGCCGCTCTTTCAGGGCCGAATCCAGGGGCGGGGCCCGCGCTACTGCCCCAGCCTCGAGGACAAGGTTCACCGGTTCGGGCACCGGCCACGACACACCGTCTTTCTGGAGCCCGAGGGGCCCCAGTCGCCGCTCGTCTACCCGGCGGGCCTCAGCACCAGCCTGCCCGAGGCGTTGCAGCTCGAGGTCCTCCGCTCCATTCCCGGCCTGGAGGAGGTGGAGGTGGAGCGGTTCGGGTATGCCGTCGAGTACGACTTCGCCCCGCCGACGCAGCTCGATGCGACGCTCCAGACCCGCCAGGTGGCGGGGCTCTTCTTTGCGGGGCAGCTCAACGGAACGTCGGGTTATGAGGAAGCCGCGGTGCAGGGGTTGTTGGCTGGCATCAACGCGGCGCTCCAGGTCCAGCGGGCCCCGCCGCTCGTGCTGCGTCGGGACGAAGCGCACGCAGCGGTGCTCGTGGATGACCTCGTCAGCCTTGGCGTGGATGAGCCCTTCCGGATGATGACGAGCCGCTCGGAGCATCGGCTCAAGCTCCGCGAGGGCACTGCGAGATGGCGGCTCGTGGCGCATGCGCACCGGGTTGGCCTCGTCAGTCAGGCGGAGCGCGAGCAGGTCGAGGCCGAGGTCCTCGCCGTGCACACGGAGCTCAGCCGGCTTCGCCGCTCAGGGCGCCTCAACCGCCTCCTGGTGCCGGGCGCCCGATGGGAGGAGGCGACCGCCGATGACGCGACGCGACCGGTGCTGCCGACCCAGGTGGTCGAAGCGGTCGAAGTCGAAGCGCGCTATGCGCCCTACATCGAACAGGCGGAGGCCCAGCTCGAGCGCCAGGCCAGTCAATTCGACAGCCTTCCGCTGCCGCAAGACCTCGACTACCGGCGAGTGACGGGGCTCTCGAACGAGGCCCGAGACCGGCTCCTGGCGGCCCGGCCAACGACCTTTGCGGAGCTTCGTCGACTCCGGGGAGTCACGCCGGCGGCTGCGACGCTGGTGCTGGTTCACGTTCGCCGGTGGCATGTTTCACGTGAAGCACGGGTGGCTGTGGAGAAGCCTGTGGAGAACCTGCCGACCCTGGAAAGGTGACGCATCGTGGGTGTTTCTGCTGTTGAAAACCTGCTTCGGGAGGGCCTCGAGCGGCTCGGACCAGTCGACCTTCCGGTCGAGGCGGTCGCCCAGCTCGGTCAGTACACGGCCGAGCTGCTCCGTTGGAATGCGCGGGTGAACCTCACCGCCATCACCGAGCTTCGCGAGGTCGTGGACAAGCACCTGCTGGACTCGTTGGCCGTGTTGCCGGAGCTGGATGTCTGCAGGGCCCAGACCGTGCTCGACCTCGGGGCTGGCGCCGGTCTTCCGGGCATCGTGTGGGCCATCGCTCGACCGGCCCTTCAGGTCACCCTCGTGGACGCAGTCGCCAAGAAGGTGTCATTCATGAAAGCCGTCGTCGCCCGGCTGGGGCTGACGGCCCGAGTGCGCCCAGTCCACCTGCATCTTGCGGGTGACCCGGAGGGTGAGGGCCTTCCCGGTGCGGAGGTCGTGGTCTCGAGGGCCTTCATGGAGCTCGAGTCGTGGCTGATGCTGGCCAGGGCCTACGTTGCTCCCGGGGGACACATCGCCGCGATGACAGGTCAGCCGGTGACGGACGCTGAGTTTGGCCGCGTTTCGCAGCGCACCGGCTGCCGTCTCGTGTCAGCCCGCCACTTCGCCCTTCCGCTTTCAAGTGACGGGCGGGGTGTCAGTCTGTGGGCGCCCGCTCCGGTGAGCTGAGCCTCGCCGCCGCGGCGGGTCCAAGGGGCGCCGACCTGTGGCCTTCCCTGGCTCAGCCGTGTTTCACGTGAAACATGCGCACACACAAGGCCTTGTTTCCCGTGAAAGAGCCCAGCTCGTCTGGCGTCGACAAGGCCACCTGCGAGGCGCCAGCAGGAGTCCCACGACGCCGCGATGGTTCAAGTCGACCGCGTTCACAGGTCGTTGGCAGCCCCGAGGTGCGCCCATCTGGGAGGGTCGCAGCCTCACCTGGTTTGGCCATGTTTCACGTGAAACAGCCGCACGAACGAGGGGCGCCCTTTCCCATGATGCAGCCTCGGTTCGTCGGCGTGCTCACCCAGCCTGGAGAACCTCGGCGAGTCGACGACGACGCACGCATGAAGGATGGCGCCAGGTAACATCCAGTTCCGCCTGCCGACGACCGTTCGGGAGGCGATGCGGTGTCGAAGCCACGGCTCCAGTCCCGCGAACCGCCCGGCCCAGTTGCAGGACCTCTGATGAGCGCTACCGACCGGGACGAGACGACCGGCTTCGAGCCGACTTCTCGCTCGGCGAGAATCACCTGGAGCATCCATGCTCGTCCGCGCCAGCCACGCAGCCAACCCCTTGATTCCGGTCCATCAGCGCCCAGCACGGTTCCTGCTCTTTCGCCCAGCCGCACGGTCACTGGTGGTCGTGCCAATACAGAGGAGCGGGGCATGGGGGTCGGAGTGGTGGGAATCTCGGTGGTGTTTCACGTGGAACACCGGCGGCGCAGCCGTCGGCGCCGACGGACGCCTGAAAAAGCAGAGGAAGGCTTCTCGCCTCTCCTCGCCTCGCCTATGAGGCCGCGAATGGGGCGAATCCTCGCGGTCTCAAATCAGAAGGGTGGGGTGGGGAAGACGACGACGGCCATCAACCTCGCGGCCTCCCTCGCGGCGGCGGAGCAGAAGACCCTGCTCGTCGACCTGGACCCGCAGGGCAACGCCGGCTCGGGGCTCGGCATCGACCGGGCCTCCCTCACAGGGAGCGTCTACGACTGTCTGGTGAACGACCGGCCCATGGGCGAGGTCGTTCAGCCCACCGAGCTGCGGTTCCTCGACGTGGTGCCGGCCACCCCCGACCTCACCGGCGCCGAGGTCGAGCTGGTGAACGTGGAGGAGCGGGAGTTTCGCCTCAAGCGCGCGTTGACCGAGGTCGCCCGGTCGTACGACTTCGTCCTCGTCGACTGCCCGCCGTCGCTGGGGCTGCTCACGCTCAACGCCCTCACCGCCGCCGACGCCGTGCTCATTCCCCTCCAGTGCGAGTACTACGCGATGGAGGGGCTCGCGCAGCTCCTCTCGACGGTCGAGGCCGTGCAAGGGTCGCTCAACAAGCGGCTCGAGGTCGAGGGCATCGCGCTCACCATGTTCGACCCGCGGGCCAACATCTCCCACCAGGTCGCAGACGAGGTGCGGCGCGTGTTTCCCAAGCTCGTCTTCGATGCCGTGATTCCCCGCAACGTGCGCCTCGCCGAGAGCCCGAGCTTCGGCAAGCCGGTGCTCCTCTACGACATTCGCTCCAAGGGCTGTGAGGCCTACCTCCAGCTGTCCCGCGAGGTGTTGCGGCGTCACGCCGCCCGACGAAAGCGCGGAAAGGTGGCGTGAAGATGAGCAAGAACTTGCCCACAGGAAGGGAGGCGTCATGCCCGGCGTGGTGAAGGTGTTGACCTCGGCGAACCGGAAGCCGGCGCTCGGACGGGGGCTGGGCGCGTTGCTCCACCAGGAGAGCCGACCCGCGGC
>JBILEB010000112.1:0-24222 GCA_044352295.1 Myxococcaceae bacterium | reverse complement strand
CGAGCGCATGGCCGAGCGAGCGCGAGATCGACCGCGGTCCCTCGGGAATACGGCCGGTCGTGATCGCCGCGAGCAGCTCGGAGCGTGTCGCCGTCTCGAACGGCCTACGCCCATGGAGCGCCTCGAAGAGCGCCACGCAGAACGAGAACTGGTCGGCGCGGGCGTCCACCGCGCCAAGGGCGAGCTGCTCGGGGGCCATGTAGGCGGGCGTCCCGATGGGCGCCGACGCGCTCGACGAGAGGTCGGCTGGAACACCGCCCGGTGAGGTCTGCACCGGGAGCGCCCTCGACCAGGCGAGGCCAAAGTCGGAGACGAGCACCTGGCCCGTGGCGTCGACGAGGACGTTGTCAGGCTTGAAGTCCCGATGAACGACGCCCGCCCGATGCGCCGCCGCGAGGCCGCGACCCGCTTCGAGGAAGACCCGAACGATCTCGGCCTCGGTGCGAGGCCCCTGTTCGAGCCAATCGCGCACCGTCACGCCATCGACGAGCGCCATCGCGATGAAGACGCGTTCCCCTTCAACCACCACGTCGTGCACCGTGACGACGTTCGGGTGACGGATCCGCGCCATGAGCTGCGCCTCGCGCACGAGCCGGTGTCGCGCGGCGGCATCGTCGGTCGTCGCGTCGGGGCGGAGCAGCTTGAGCGCCACCTGTCGATCGAGCTGCGGATCGTAGGCTGCCACCACGACCCCCATCCCGCCCGCGCCGCGGGTTCCGGTGACGCGGTACCGCCCGAGCGTGGAGCCAGCGAGGGGCACGTCCCAGGGGACGTCAGGAGAGGACCCAGGAGATGCCTGACTCGAGCGAACCAGCGTCACGAGGACTTCTCGGCAGGCCTGGCACTCGTCCACGTGCGCGCGCATCGCCTCGACCGCCTCGGGCGCGAGCTGCGCGTCGGCATATCGGGCGAGGGTTTCGGGGTCGGGGCACGGCATCTCAGAGAGCCTCCCCTACCTCAGGGCCGGGGTGGAGAAGATGACGCCACCGTGGAAGGGCTCGGATATGCACGCCGCTCATGTGGACCGTCGCCGTCACGATGCTTTCGCTCTCGCAGGTCGACGCCGGAGTGCCCGAGGCCTCCCCGGTGGATGGCGGGCCCCGATCGACGCAGGCCATCGACACGCGCCTTCAGGCCGCCAACGCTGCGGCGCTGGTGGGTGGGGTCGCGACGGCGTCGGAGGCGTACGATCTCTCCGGCTACGCCGAGGCGTTCTACCAGTGGAACTTCAACGATCCCTCGAACGGCCTGACGGCGTGGCGGGGCTTCGACAACCGCCACAACACCTTCACCGTGAGCAACGTCGTGATCGATCTGCAATGGGACTACGAGAACGTGGTTGGCCGGGTCGCGCTTCAGGTCGGTCACACCCCGTCGAGCTACTTCCTCGCCGAGCCAGGTCGCTCGGGCGCCTCCGGCGTGAACGCGACGGGCTCGGAGCTGTGGAAGTTCGTGCAGCAGGGCTTCGTGGGCTACCGGTTCCCCGTCGGGCGGGGGCTCCTCGTGCAGGCCGGCGTGTTCCTCTCGCCGATCGGTCCCGAGGGCATCGCCGTGCGTGACAACTGGAACTGGTCGCGCTCGACGCTGTTCTTCGCGCTGCCGTACTACCACACGGGGGTGCGGGCCTCGGTGCCGCTCACCGACCGCTGGGCGGTGACGCTGGCCGCCTACAACGGATGGAACAGCGTGGTGGACAACAACCCGGAGAAGTCGGTGTCGGTGCAGGCGACGTGGGCGCTGCCCGAGGTGCTCGCCGTGTCGTTGCTCTACTTCGGCGGCGTCGAGCGCGAGCCCGGAGCTGCGGAGGGTCGACCGTGGCGACACCTGCTCGATGTGCACGCGACGTGGTTCGTGACGAAGGCGTGGGCGCTGATGGCACACGCGAGCGGAGGGCTCGAACTGAACGCGCTTGGGGTTTCGGCCTGGGCAGGTGGAGCGCTGTCAGGTCGGTTCGAGGTGCGGCCGTGGCTGTTCCTCGCGGTGCGCGGTGACGTCTTCCACGAGCGGGTTCCGGCCGGAGCGGCCCCCCTCTTCTTCGGTTTGCCCTTCGTGGCGTCGGGCACCGCGACGGTCGACGTGCGCCCGCACCCGCGCGTCTCGTTCCGGCTGGAGTACCGGCGAGATCAGGCGGCGGCGCCCATCTATTCCCGCGGAAGGGTCGAAGGTGACGGTGCCACGACGCCGTGGGTTCCAACCCGCTCGGCGCAAGACACCGTGACCCTCGGTGCGACGACCTGGTTCTGAGCCGTCAGGGCTGACTGGCGGGCGCGGCCATGACCGAGGTCGTCGATGGAACACCCGCGTCGGGCGAGTCGGTCGAGGCCGGCGCTCCAGGCACTTCAGCGCTCGACTCCGTCGGTGGCTCGATGGGCTGTAGAACGACCGCACCAGGGGGGAGTCGCCGCGGAGGCACGACCACGGGCGGCGGCACGGGACACGTCGTACACGGCTTGCGCAGCGGCACCTTCAGCACGCGGCCGACGCGCAGGAGGTTCGACGACAACCCGCTGGCCTTCTTGATGGCGGTGACGCTCGAGCCGTAGCGCGATGAGATGCCGCCGAGGGTGTCGCCTTTGCGAATGCGGTGCAGGGCGAGGTTCTCTTCGGGACGCTCGGCGAGGAGGGGGGCGACGCGTCGGCCCAGCTCCTGGGCGCGAGCGTTGAAGAACCGGACGTGGAAGTGATCGCGGTGCCGTCGCGCGTGCTGGAGGATGGACGCACGCCCCGCGTGGAAGAGCGACTCGAGCCACGCGGGGTCCTCACCGGCACGCAAGGCGTGCTCGTACAGCACCTTCTGGATCCGCTGGTCGACGAGGATGAACTGGACGTCGCCGTGCATGACGAGCGCCTTCACCAGCGCCCAGTTCTTCTCGACGTCGATGACGCGCTCACGCTCCCGAACCCGAATCGTCTGACCCCCGGGGTAGTAGAAGCCCAGGTCGACGTCGCGGCCGTTCTGGTGCGTCTTGTGAGGGCGAAGGTACCCACCTTCACGCGCGCTGATCTGATTCACGCGCAGGGGCGGAGCATCGGGATGCCACACCTTCACCTGCCGAATGGCGGCGACCACGAAGTCGACGGTCTCTTGCGTGCCGTACGTCGCCTCGGGTGACACCACGGTCCAAGCGTCGCCCTGGGGGAACGGGACGCCGTTGATGAGTCGGCCTTCTTCGACGAACCCCATCGAGATGCTGCCGAGCGCAGGCAGGTCCGACTTCCACGCGGCCGCGAGCGCCTCGTCCGAGAGGTCCTGCGTGTACAGCACGCCACCATCCGATGGCGCGGTGGCCACGTCGCCCGGCTCGTCGGTGGGGTCGGTGGACTCTCCGGGCTCTTCACCGCCCGTCGCCTCGGTGTCGACATCGTCCAGGAGCAGCCCGGCGTTCGCAGCGACAACGAGGGCATCACCACCATCCGCTCTGCTCGAATCCACGAGCAGGCCGGCGTCAGGTTCGACGACGCCCGAGTCGATGGCTGTGGGGGTGAGAGGCGTTTGAAGAGCCCCAGGCCTGGTCAGGGAAGCGCAGCTCACGAGGAGCGCACAGGTCGCGAAGGCGCGCATGAACAGGGGGCTCTGCATCGGGCGTGCGCGCCTGTAGCAGCGCGATAATCGTCCGGGCAATCGCCCTCTGTACGTGGCGCGTGCGCCGCGTCGTCAGCGTCGCGCGCGGGACTTCCTGGGCTGCTTGGTCAACCGCGAAACGACCTTCAGGTCGACCACCCGCGCGCCGTCGGCTTCGGGCGGTCCGATGACGGCCACCAGCTCCCGGTAGGCTGCCTCGAGCCGACGCGAGAAGCCGTTGAGGCGGGTCTGCACCTGCCCGGGCATGTCCTCGGTGTACGCGAGGTACCAGCGGAGCTCGGCGAGCAATTCGTAGAAGCGGTTCACCGACTTCTGCTCCACCGGCTCGAGCACGCTGAGCTCGGTGAAGGTGATGGTGTCGAACCAGGTGTCGAACACCGTCAACATCGGCTCGCGGTCGCGCAGCCGCGAGAAGAGCGTCACCATCGAGTCGAGGCGGGCTGCGAGCCGCGTCATCACGTTGCTGGCGTCGAGCGCGAGCAGGTGCCGAACGCGCGAGGACGGATCGAGTCGCTGCCGCCGCGCCACCATCGCGTCAGCCCACCCACGCGCGCGCGTTGCGGAACAGCCGCAGCCAGGGACTGTCGTCGGGCCAACCGGCCGGGTGCCACGAGAGGTTCGCCGACCGCAGCACGCGCTCGGGGTGCGGCATCATCAGGGTCGACCGGCCGTCGGCGCTCGTCACCGCGGTGATGCCGGCGAAGGACCCATTCGGGTTCAACGGGAAGCGCTCGGTGGCGACTCCCTGCGGGTCGACGAACCGCGCCGCCACCAGCCCGCTCTGGTCGAGCTTCTTCACGTCGCTCGTCTCCACCCGGCCTTCGCCATGCGAGACGACGATGGGCGCGATGGTGCCTTCCATTCCGGCGAAGAACAGTGACGGCGATGGCTCGATGCGCACCATCGACAGCCGCGCTTCGAACTGCTCGGACCGGTTGCGCACGAAGCGTGGCCAGTGCGCCGCGCCGGGGACGAGCTCCTTGAGCTGCGAGAGCATCTGGCAGCCGTTGCAGACGCCCAGGCTGAAGGTGCCCTTGCGGTGGAAGAAGCTGCGGAATTGGTCGCGCACGGCGTCGTTGAAGAGGACAGAGCGCGCCCAGCCCACGCCGGCCCCGAGGACGTCGCCGTACGAGAAGCCGCCACACGCGGCGAGGCCCACCACCTCTTTCAGCGAGAAGCGCCCTTCGAGGAGGTCGCTCATGTGCACGTCGATGGCGTCGAACCCGGCCCGGGTGAAGGCCCAGGCCATCTCGGCGTGCCCGTTGACGCCCTGCTCGCGAAGAATGGCGACCTTCGGCCGGCGCGCGATGAACGGCGCGCTGACATCGACGGAAGGATCGAAGGTGAGCTTCGCCGTGAGGCCACCGAACGACTCATCGGCTCGGAGCGCGTGCTCCTCATCGGCGCAGCCCGCGTCATCGCGCAGCCGCTGCATGCGCCAGCTCGTGTCCGACCAGGTCGCGTGCAGATCGTGCCGGTCGTCTTCGAACAGCAGGTGCCCATCGCGTGAGATCCGCAGGGCCTCGGTGTCGACCCAGGTTCCGATGACGTGCGCCGTCACCCCGCTCTGCGCGTAGGCGTGACGAACCCGCTCCGCGTCCGACTCGCGCACCTGGACGACCGCGCCGAGCTCCTCCGAGAACAGCACCTCGAGCGCATGACCGCTCAGGCCCGAGAGGTCGACGTCGAGCCCACCACCCGTGGCGACGAGCATCTCGGTCAGCGTGACGAAGAGGCCGCCATCGGAGACGTCATGGTAGGCGAGCAGCGCGCCCTCGGCGTTGAGCCGCTGGGTGGTGTCGAACGCGTGCGCGAGGGCGGCTGGAGAATCGACGTCGGGCGCCTGGTGGCCGACCGAGTTGAAGACCTGCGCGAGGGCGCTGCCGCCGAGGCGTCGTCGGCCTCCAGAAACATCGATGTACACGAGCTTGGTCGCGCCGACGTCACGGCGAAGCAGCGGCGTGAGCACCCCTCGCACGTCGGTCACGGGACTGAACGCGCTGACGACGAGCGAGAGCGGCGCCACCACGGTGCCGTCCTTCCACTGCGTGCGCATCGACATCGAGTCTTTGCCGACGGGAATGGCGAGGCCGAGCGCTGGGCACAGCTCCGCGCCCACGGCCTGCACCGCCGCGTAGAGCCGCGCGTCTTCCCCGGGCCAGCCCGCTGCCGCCATCCAGTTCGCCGAGAGCTTAATGTCGCCGCGCTGGCGAATCGGGGCCGCAGCCAGGTTCATCAACGCCTCCCCGACGGCCAGACGCGCGGACGCAGCGGCGTCGACACACGCGACGGGGGCGCGCTCACCCATCGCCATCGCCTCACCGGTGAACACGTCGTAGCTCGTCATCGTCACGCCGACGTCCGCGACGGGCACCTGGTACGGCCCCACCATCTGATCCCGCGCGACGAGGCCCGTGACGGACCGGTCGCCGATGGTGACGAGGAAGGACTTGTCGGCCACCGAGGGGAGCAGGAGGACCCGGTGGGCGGCGTCGGCCAGCGAGAGGCCGTCGAGTCCGAGGGGCGGCTGCGGCACGTCGACCCGCTGCACGTCCCGCCGCATGCGGGGCGGCTTGCCGAGAATCACCTCGAGCGGCACGTCGATGGGCGCTTCACCCAGCAAGGAATCGGAGACGACGAGCCGGCCATCATCGGTGGCGTGTCCCAGCACCGCGAACGGCGCACGCTCGCGACGGCACAGGGCCTCGAAGCGGGGCAGCCCTTCGGTCGAGACGGCCAGCACGTACCGCTCCTGCGACTCGTTGCACCACAGCTCGAGCGGCGACATGCCGGGCTCGTCGCTCGGCACCTTCCGCAGCTCGAAGCGGGCGCCGCGACGGCTCTCGTGCACCAGCTCCGGCAGCGCGTTCGACAGCCCGCCGGCGCCGACGTCGTGAATCGAGACGATGGGCGACGCCTCACCCCACGCGCAGCAGCGGTCGATGACCTCCTGACAGCGGCGCTGCATCTCGGCGTTGTCTCGCTGCACCGAGGCGAAATCGAGGTCTTCGCTCGAGGTCCCCGAAGCCACCGACGATGCTGCGCCACCGCCGAGCCCGATGAGCATCGCCGGGCCGCCGAGCACGATGATGGCGGCTCCCGCCGGAATCTCGCCCTTCTGGACGAGCTGGGGCCGAATGTGGCCCAGGCCGCCAGCGACCATGATCGGCTTGTGGAAGCCCCGCACCTCGCGGGTTCCGTCCGGTCCGGCGATCTCCTGCTCGAAGGTGCGGAAGGTGCCGACGAGGGCTGGCCGGCCGAACTCGTTGTTGAACGCTGCGCCGCCGAGGGGGCCGTCGAGCATGATCTCCAGCGCGCTTGCGATGCGGCCGGGCTTGCCGTGCTCGCGCTCCCACGGACGCACGGCGCCAGGCAGCTTCAGGTTCGACACCGAGAAGCCGACGAGGCCTGCCTTGGGCTTCGACCCGCGGCCCGTCGCGCCTTCGTCCCGAATCTCGCCACCCGAGCCGGTGGACGCGCCAGGGAACGGAGACACCGCCGTCGGGTGGTTGTGCGTCTCGACCTTGGCGAGCACCGGCATCGCTTCGGTTTCGGTTCGCCACGCGTTGGTGACGGGATCGGCGAAGAAGCGTCCCGCGACGTGGCCCTCGATGACCGCCGCGTTGTCCTTGTAGGCGCTCAACACGCCAGCCGGTGACGCCGCGGTCGAGCGCTTGATCAGCTTGAAGAGTGAGTCGGGCTTCGCCTCTCCGTCGACGACGAAGTCGGCGTTGAAGATCTTGTGACGGCAGTGCTCGCTGTTGGCCTGCGCGAACATCATGAGCTCGACGTCGGTCGGGTCGCGTCCGAGCTGGGTGAAGGCCTGGACGAGGTAGTCGATCTCGTCTTCGGCGAGCGCGAGCCCGAGCTGTCGGTTGGCTTCCACGAGCGCGGCGCGGCCCTGGGCGAGCAGTCCGATGCGGGTGAGGCGCCTGGCCTCGTGGGTCGCGAACAGGCCCCTGGCTTCGTCGAGCGAGGTGAGCACCGACTCCGTCATGCGATCGGCGAGGGCGCGTCGGAGCGCGGGCTCGTCGGCGATGGCGCCGCTCAGCGTCCAGAGCACGCCGCGCTCTGCGCGACGAACGAACGCGAGGCCCGAGGTGTGGGTGATGTCCGTGGCCTTCGATGACCAGGGCGAGCGCGTACCCAGCCGCGGGACGACGAGCCGGAAGAGGGCGCCCGGGCTGGGGACTCCGAGCGTGGCGCCGAGGAGCTGCGAGAGCCGCTCCAGCTCGACCGCGTTCGGTGGCGTGGCGACGTCGACGAAGAACATCGCACGCGCGGTGACGGCCTCGATGCCCGGGTTCTGCTGACGCACCTGCGCGAGGCGACGGACGAGGCGGGCAGCGGTGAACGGCGACGGCCCATGCAGCGTGAGCATGGCTGGCTCATATCCCGCCAGCGCCGCGCTGGATCGGCTTTCCACGGACGGTCGAACAGGTCAGTTGATGCCGCCGCCGCAGACGTTGTTGTTGCACGAAAGGCCCATGCAGCAGTCGCTCGTCATGCTGCAGGTCTGGCCCTCGATGCGGCACATGTTGGGCGGCGGCGGCGAACACACCGGAGCTCCACCACCCGCCGGCGGCCGGCACTCGTTGGTGCAGCACTCGGAGTTGACGCTGCAGCTCTGACCTGTCGGCCGGCACGCGCGCGCGGCCCAGTACGCCGAGATGTTGCGCGACTGCGCGGACTGCCCGGGGAGCCAGTAGCCGACCTCGCTTTGGTCCTCACCGGGCATCGGGTTTTTCTTGATGGCGGTGACCCAGATCTGCTCGCGGTTGGCGCCCCGCGTCCCTGCGGCCGCGTTGCCGTAGTCACGGCGTGACAGGAACGCGAGCCAGAAGTACCCACCGGAATCGAACGGAGACATGCGCGGCTCGAAGGACAGCTCCTGGCCGCCGTTCGCGTTCACCAGTTCGCGTACGTCGGAGCCATCACGCCGCATCACGTACAGCTTGGCCGGTTGGGTCGACGAGCGCGCTGACACGCCGACCGAGAAGACCAGCCGCTGCGAGTCGGGCGTCCACACCGGATACGCGGGCGCGCGCAGGGCGCCCCGGTTCGGAATGCTCGCCGCGGTGCCCGCGAGGAGCGGTTGCATGGGCCCGAAGGTATCCATGCCGGTGACGGGGATGAGCGAGATGGTGCCGTCGGTGTAGTCGACACCCCAATCGGCGACGTTCGACACACACGCGATGGCGGTGCCGTCAGGAGACCAGGCCGGGTGGGTCACGTTGTTCGACGGCAGGCCGCTGCCTCCGGCTGGCACGAGCGCGCCCGTCGTGGGGTCGATGATGGAGAAGCCCGTCGGGCTCGGGCCCGTGGTGACGACGAGCCTGTCTTCGCGGGGGCTCCACGACGAGAACCACCACTTGCGCACGTTGGTGCCGAAGAGTCCCGGCGGGGTCGAGCCCGAGAGATCCGTCGTCAGGTCGAACACCGTGCCGAAGTTGTCGCCGCCGCCCAGCCGCCCGGCCATGTACCGCCCCGAGGGCGAGACGGTGTGGCAGCCGATGCAGCGCTCCATGCGGTTCGGATCGTCCGGTGCGGGCACTGGCGGCGGCGTCGGCATGAAGCCCACCCGCTGGTTGGTGCCGTCATCGATGCGGTACACGCGGCCCTCGTTGACGGCCCAGTAGTAGACGCTCCCGGAGAGCGCGGCGCGGGCGAAGCGCACCCGCACCTCGTTCGAGCGATAGGCCATCTGCGTCGCCGCCACCCAGCGATCCACCGTGATGACGCCGTCGGCGTCGGGGTTGGTCTGCGCGAACGAGCGCCAGGCGGCCGAGTCCACCAGCCAGTTGTTGGTGAAGCTCCCCGTGTGCTCGAGGAAGGCGAGCACCTCGACGTTCGGTTTCCTGAGCGTGACGCGGAAGAGGTCGCCCGGCGCGCCGTTGAGCCACTGGAGATCCGCCGCGAAGACGTTCTGCGGCATCACCGCGCGGTCGAGCGGGTACACGAGGTTCGCCGACTGCTGCGAGTCGAAGGGCATCAGGGTGCCGAAGCGGTTCACGCCCGCCTGCGGGAAGTTCGGCGAGGAGAACGCGCGGCTGATCTGCACCGTCGCGTTCGTGCTGCCGGTCATCGTCATGGTGCTGCCGGGAACGACGACCGTCGCGGTGACGGTGGTGGTGCCGCCCTGCGCGCCCGTCGCCCGGAACTCGCCGGTGACCGCGTCGATGTCGCCGTACTGCCGCGAGGCCGTCGTCCACGAGGGCACGAAGCCGGTCGTGAGCGTGCTGCCGTCGCGCAGCTTGAGCGAGGCGGTGAAGGCGCGCGTTGCCGGGTTGCCGGGCGTGGTGGTGATGGTGGGGTTCATCGGATCGATCTCGACCGCCACCACGTCGAGCCCCATGGCGCCTCCGCCGCCCGTCGCACCACCTCCCGCCACGCCACCGCTCGTCGGCATTCCACCGGCCGCTCCGCCCGCGCTGCCCATGCCGCCACCCGTCGCCGAGCTGCCACCACGACACTGGCCCTGCACGCAGATCTGCCCTGAGCTGCACTCGGACGTCGAGCGGCAGGTTTGCGCCTGGGGCCCGCACTGACAGGCCGAGAACGAGACGAACAACGGGAGGAGCACTCGAAGGGTCGACGCGCGCACGGCTCGAAACCTAGGCGAAGTCCCCTCGGCGCGGGCAGCCGCGCTCGTCCCTCTCACCGCGCGAGAATTCGACTGGAGCGTCGGGATCCCACGCAAGTCACTCAGGTTCTGGAGAGCCGCAGAATCAGGCGCTCCGCGAAGTCGATGGTGGCGCGCAGTTGGCCATCGTCCATGTTCGACCAGGTATCCGACGGCCGGTGGTAGTGCCGGGGCGCGCCGATGTCGGGGTCGATGCAGGTCAGCGACATCGAGGGAAACCCGCGCACGAGGAAGGGCAGCGCGTCGGTCGCGCCCGTCGGCACCACATACGTCGTCACCGGCGGAACGTCGGGTCGTGCGGCGTTTTCCTGCGCGACGGCGTCGACGAGCGGCTTCGGGATGGGCAGCGGCCACAGCTCTCCCTCTTCGAGGATGCGCAAGGTCCCGTTCGAGAGGGTGTCGAGGCCGAGCACGATGGTGTCCGAGGGGCTCCACTCGCCGCTGGCGACGATCTGCTCGGCCAGTCGCAACGCGCCGCCCGTGCCGGCCTCTTCGGCGCCCGAGATGACGATGACGAACTCGACGTCGTCGGGCAGCGTCTGCTGGAGCCGATGCGCCAGCTCGACGCTCCCGCTGCAGCCCGAGAGGTTGTCGCAGGCCCCGGGCACGACGCGGTTTCGCAGCACGACGTCGAGGTTGAAGAGCGCCGCGAGGACCGCGGGGATCGTCACCACGCCACGCAGCCAGCCCGGTGCGCTCCAAACGGACAGCCCCGCGAGCAACTCGAGCACCGCCATCGCGGCCACCGTGGCCGTCGCGAGGCCCAACTGCTTCTTGAACCACCCGAGCCCCGGCGGCGGCTGCTTCGTCGCCACCTTGATGATGGACGGGGTGAAGACGAGCCCGGTGTACGCGGCGTCGGCGTGGGCGACGAGCACCAGGCGCTTGCGGCGCGTGGTTCGCGCAGGCCGAATGGCGAGCAGGTTCTGCGAGGTGATGCGGGGCATCAGGCTGCGCAGCAGCAGGCCCTTTCGGGTCGACTCGAGGGTGTAGGACAGCGCGACGAGGGCATGCAGGCCGGCCCCCACGAAGGGCGCGGAGAAGCCCACGCCGGTGGCGAGCGCGGCGAGGCCGAAGTGGAGCAGCAGGCTCGCGTAGAGGCTCTGGGTCCAGGTGAAGGGCCGCCAGTCGAGGCGGTAGCCAAGGCCCGCGAGCTCCTCGCCGAGCATCGTCTGGGCGGCCTTCTCCGTGGGCGTCCCGGTGAGCCGTCGGGGGCCGAGCGCTTCGAGCGCGCGGATTCGGTCCATCGGGGTGAGGCGCGGCTTCGTCGCGGCAGGTGACGCAGTCATCGTGTGGGGTGCCTTACCGTGCATCGGCAGTTCCGTGGGCTCGTGTTCCCGCCGCCGCGGGTCTCGTGCGATTTCGCGGGGTCGCAGCGGGCGCCCTCCTCCGTTGACCGGCCAGCGTCGGATTCTCGAGGGCCGTCATGCGTCCGCCTTTCTGACGTCGATGTGGTAGTGCGCTCCTCGCTGGAGCAGCCCGGGTGAACGCCGGCCACTGCAGGACGGGGTGGCGGGAGGAAAGTCCGGGCACCGCAGGGCAGGGTGCTGGTTAACGGCCAGTCGGCGCAAGCCGCAGGACAGTGCCACAGAAAACAGACCTCCTGTTCCGCGAGGGGCAGGGAAGGGTGAAACGGTGCGGTAAGAGCGCACCGCGCGCCTGGCAACAGGGGCGGCACGGCAAACCCCACCCGGTGCAAGAGCCAATAGGGAAGCGTTGCTCCGAAAGGGGTGACACGGGCGGCCCGCCCGATGCTTCCGGGTTGCTCGCTGTCGAAGGCGTCGGCAACGGCGCCTCTAGATGAATGTTCGCCGCTCCCGGGAAACCGGGAAGACAAAACCCGGCTTACAGGGCTGCTCCAGCGTTTTCCTTGTCGCCATGGCCACCGTCAGAAGCTGCTGCCAAGCAACAAGCCACCCCGAGCCCCGAAGGGGGTCCCAGTCCCTGGGTTGGGTACGACATGAATGAGCCCCTCGGCGAGGGCGCCGATGAAGAACGGGCCCACCAGCCGGACTTCGACCGCGGTCTGTGCGCCCACTTCGAGCGCACCCCGCGCGCGGTCGGTCAACAGCAACACGGGCCGGGTCACCAGACCGAACGCGACCGAGGCCGGTCCAAAGGTCAGCCGCGTCCCCAGTGCGGCGTGGAGGCCGACCAGGGACTCCGACTGAACCTGCGGGCTCGAGCCGGCCTCGACGATGAGGCCACCGGCAAACCAGAGAACGTCGCCTTGCCAGCGCACCCACAGCGCTGGCCCGATCGACGGCTTGACGGTCGCCGCCGGGCTGCCAGAGAGGCTGAGTTGGAGCGCCAGGCTCCAGGCGCGTCGCTCGGCCCCTTTTCGAGCGGCGACGTTGGGCCGCTCGAAGGTGAAGTCCGCGTCTGCGAGGGACACCAGCGTCGCGGCTGACAAGGTGACCTCGGCGAACTGCGTGCCCCCGGAGGCCGCGCGGCGAACGAGGAAACGACCCGGAGGCAGGGCCAGGCGGAGCGAAGTGCCAGGCGGCTTGTAGAACTCCATGAAGACCGTCGACGAGTTCTGGCCCATCACCACGAACCGGCCATCGAGCGTCGGCGACACGTGCAGCGCGCTCGACGCCCGTTCCGGCTCGGTGAGGACGAGGTCCCCACTGCCCGAGAGGTCGAACTCATACGAGGGGTGCTGGGCCGCCGCCGCGACGGTCTCACCGTAGGCGTAGGCGTACGACTCGTTGAGGCTCACCCGCCCATCGCGGTTGGCGTCGGCCCGCCCACGAAGGCCCGCCAGCCAATGATGGGTGAAGAGGGAGCTCGTGAGCGACTCCCACTCCTGAGCGGCTTCGGCCGGCCCACTCGAGCTCAACACGACGAGCCCTCGGGTGGCGCTCGCCGCGAGGCTCACCGTCGGCGTCACCCGCTGCCCGCCCTTGGGCCGCACGACTGCACCGCTGGAGCACGCGTCGATCACCAGCAGCGTGAGGCTCGCTGGACTGGCGGAGACCGCTTCGCGCAGCGCCCCGAGCGACAGGTCGCTCTCGCCGAGGTGCAGCACGCCGCCCAGCGCGTGTGACGAGACGTAGACGATCACCACCACGTCCTGTTGGGCCCTCCGGAGAGCACGGGCCTTCGCCTCGAGCCGTTGGAGCGCGGCCTCCACGTCCGAGGCCGGCCGCCCTCGAAGCACCTCGACGTTGGACTCCTTGACGCCGCCCACTTCGACGAAGATCTCGCTCACCCGCTGGGCGTCGGCCTCCGCGTAGCGAAGCGGAACGTCATCGAGGTGGCCAAGGTCGTTGCCGATCGACAGCACGAGCCGCACTGGGGCTGCCGCCGCGACGCCGGCGAGGCCACAGACGATGAGCGCCGCCCACTTCATCGTCTCGTGACCTCCAGCGTCTGCACGGTGCATCCCGGTCGCTCGACGACCGGTCGAGCGCTCGTGCCCACGTCGGGCAGGGCCAGGTCGTCGATCGAGAACGGCGAGTCGCAGAGGAGCCAGACCAGCCACTCCCTTCGAGTGGTCGCGTCCAGCGCCACGGCGTCGCCAAGCACGGACCGCCCCGCCGGGACGACGATGCTGTGGCGACCCCCGAACGGGGCGAAAGCCATCGTAGGCCGCCCTTCTTCGAGGCCAAGTACCAGCGCGTGCATCGGCTTCGAGGTTTCGACGACGAAGGAGAGCTGGTCACCAGCCGCGAACTCCGAATCGGGGCCCACCGGCGTCGAACCGTTGACGAGCACGGAGAGCCCGGAGCCCTTCAGACGCACCTCCGAGGGCGATGAGGGCGCGAGCATCAGCGCGAACGAAGCGGTCACCGCCGCCGGAACCGACAGCCACCACCACCGTTGCCACCACGGCGATGGCCGGCCTCGCGCCCGGATTCGCGGGACGACGAGGGTCGCGGGCCGCCGGTCGACGAACGCTCGCGCCTGGGCCTTCAGGCGCTCCACCTGCTCCGTGCACACGGGGCACGAGGCGAGGTGTTCTGCGACGCCGTCCACCGGTTCTCCGACCGAGAGGCGCTCGACGTCGATGGCGCGCAGATGCGGGTGAACGCGATTCATGCTCGTCCTCCTGCTTGCTCCCAACGGCTCTTGAACTCCGTCGAGAACCGCTCGAGCTTCTTTCCAACCGTGCGCCTGGAAAACCCGCAGTGATGCGCGATCTCGTCCTGCGTCAATCCGTCGAGGTGATGGAGCAGGCCCATCTCGCAGCTCAGGGGGTCCAGGTTCCCGAGGACGAGCGTCATGAGCGCTCGCTGGTCTGGGTCAACGTCGCTCCGGGGTTCCTCGGCTGGCGAGCCCGCTCGACCCTGAACGCGGCGGCTTCGGAGCCGATCGACGCAGCAGTTGGTGGCGACGCGGTAGAGCCAGAGCAACGTCGAGCGATCATGAGCCGGCGCTTTGTGGGCGCGCAGGAACACGTCGTGCATCGCGTCCTCCGCGTCGGCCGCGTGGCCCAACAAGCGAGCGCACCGCTGAAACACGAGGTGCCCATACCGCTCGTACAGTCGTCCCAGCGACGCGTCGTCCATGTCATCGAGCGGTGGCGAGCGGCTCGTTGACCTCGATGAGCATCGACTTCACGCCCTCGAGGATCACCCGCTCGAACTCGAGGACGGCGTCACCCGACTGCTTCGCCAGCTTCGCCTCGACGCCGAAGGCGTTGTAGTCGGTGCGCCAGGCCGAGCTCAGGCGGCGAGTCGCTACGGGGACCCGGTCGGCACGGCGTCGCAGCGTCAAGGTCGCGCCGTACTCGCCTCGAACGGCGCCCAGGTCTGTCGCGAACGCGGCGAGCAGCGCTGCGGGAATGGCAGCCAACACGCCGATGCTCATGCCGAAAACCGCGGAAAGCCGGTCCTGGCCCCGGCTCGAGTCGATGGCGTGGCCGATGCCAGCCCCAGCCCCAGCCCCCGCCAGCAGGATTCCGGTCTCCAGGGCGAGGCCCAAAGGCAGTCCTCTGCCGAACCCGTAGAGTTCCTTCGCGACGAGGTCGACCTCGAGCGAATAGACGGCCGGACCGTCGATCGCTCCGAGGGCCGTCGCCATGGTCAGCGTGCTCCGAACCCGGTCCGTCAGTTGGGCCTTGAGTTGGTCGGTGTCCAGGTTGGCTGCGCCTGCGGCTCCCCAACCTTGCATGCCCGAGGCGGCTTCGACCCGGGTGCTGATCTCGCCGACCCGCCAGGTCTGGCCTGGCATGACCTCGGGAAGCGACACGGTCGTGGTCGCGGGGCGCTCGTTGGGAAGCGTGAGGTAACGCTGCGCCGTGCAGCCCGTCGTCAATGAAAGAAGAACCATCAGCCATCGATTCATGCCCGCTCCTGTCTGGTGTCCTCCTTATGACGATCGAGCCCCTGGAAAATGGGAACTCGGGTCGTCACAGACGGGAGGGCGCCACGGCCGCAGGTGGATCGAGGGCGAGGCCCCCGGTCGAGTCACTTCCAGGTGCTCGGGCTTGTCACTCGGGGGCGAGCGAACGCAGCCTTCGGAACAGCAGCGTCTTCGGGTGCTGGTTCGACGTCATCCGCCGCGAGGTCTCGTCCAGGGCTCGCACGGCCTCGACGTTCGTCATCACATCATCGCGCCGGCGCCCGGCATCTGGCCGACGCCGCGCACCAGCACCTCGCGGGGCTTGGCGCCGTCGGCGGCGCCCACGAGCCCGTCGCGCTCCATGCGTTCGATCATGCGCGCCGCGCGGTTGTACCCGATGCGCATCTTGCGCTGGAGCATCGAGATCGAGACGTTCTTCATCTCGCTCACGATGGCGATGGCCTGGTCGTAGAGCTCGTCGGACAGTTCGTCTTCACCCTCGTCGCCGCCCTCGCTCTCGTCTTCACGCGGCTTGAGGATCGACTCGTCGAAGACCGGCTTGCCCTGGGCCTTGAGGTGCTCGACGACCTTCTTGATCTCGGTCTCGGCGACGAAGCAGCCGTGCACGCGCTGCAGGTGGGCGCTCGTCGGAGGCATGATGAGCATGTCGCCCATGCCGAGCAGGGCCTCGGCGCCCACCGTCCCGATGATGGTCATCGAGTCGGGCTTGCTGCGGAGCATGAAGCTGATGCGCGTGGGGAAGTTGGCCTTGATGACGCCGGTGACGACGTCGGTCGACGGGCGCTGCGTGGCCACCATCAGGTGAATCCCGGCGGCGCGAGCCATCTGCGCGAGCCGCGCGATGCTCGTCTCGACCTCCTTCGAGGCGACCATCATGAGATCGGCGAGCTCGTCGATGATGACGACGATGTACGGCAGCTTCTGGCGCTCCTCGCCCTCGGCGGCCTTCTCGTCCGTGGACGTCTCGGAGGCGTCGGCGAGCGCGGCGGCTTCCTGCTCGGAGGATGCGGCTTCTTCCGCGGCCGCGGCGGCAAGCGCAGCTGCCTCTTCGACGCGAATCTCGGCCTCGGTCTTGGCGGCCTCGACGGCCTTGTCGAGCTCCGGCGCGGCCATCGCTTCGCGGATCTCCTCCGGCGGCGCGGTAGGGGACGCGACGCCCACGTCAACGGCGGTCGGCGCGGCCTCGGTCGACACGGGTGTCTCGTTTGACGGTGTCTCCTGGCCATCGGCGACGTCGACGATGAGGAGCTTGCGCTTCTTCTTCTTCGGCGCCTCGGGCGGCGGGGCGGCCACCACGGGCTCCGCAGCGGGCTCGGTGGGCGTCGCCTCGACAGCGACCGGCGGCGTGGCCTCCACCGGCGGCGGCGCCTTCTTCTCGGGCTTGATGACGGTGGCCTTCGCCTCGACAGTGGCCTTCGCGGCAGCCTTCTTCTTGGCCTCGGTCTCGACCAGCGTGTTGTAGCCGGTGATGTTCCGCACGCCGGCCTCGGACAAAAGCTTGTAGCGGCGGGTCATCTCGTCGACGGCCCACTGGAGCGCGACGGCCGCCTTGCGTGGGTCCGTCACCACCGGGAGCAGCAGGTGCGGAATGCCCTCGTAGATGGAGAGCTCGAGCATCTTCGGGTCGACCATGATGAAGCGCACCTCTTCAGGCGTCGACTTCAGCAGGATGGACATGATCATCGCGTTCACCGACACCGATTTGCCGGAGCCGGTGGTGCCGGCCATCAGCAGGTGCGGCGCCTTCGCGAGGTCGAGGATGTAGGGCATGCCCTCGATGTCCTTGCCGAGGCACATGGTGAGGCGCGAGGGCGACTTCTGGAACGCGTCCTGCTCGGCGATCTCCTTGAGGAACACCATCTCGCGTTCCTTGTTGGGCACCTCGATGCCGACGACGCCCTTGCCGGGAATGGGCGCGACGATGCGAACGCGCATGGCCTCCATCGCCATCGCGAGATCGTCCGAGAGCGAGGCGATGCGGCTGATCTTCACGCCGGGCGCCGGCTTGAATTCGTACATGGTGACGACGGGCCCGGGGCGGATCTCCACCACCTCGCCGTCGATGCCGAAGTCGCGCAGCTTCGAGGTGAGGCGCTCGGCAGTGACGAGGAAGGCTTCTTTGTCGAGCACCTTCTTCTCGTTCTTCTTCATGTCCAGCATGTCGAGCGGCGGCAGATCGAACCCGGTGCGACCGTCGCTGAACTCGAACTGCTTCTTGTTCTCGACCTTCGTCGGCTTCGGCGGAGCCTTGGGCTCGACGATGACGGGCATGCGGTGTGCGGCAGCCGTCAGGGCCGAGGTCTGGCTTGCGAGCGCGATGGCGCCGGCCGCAGCGGGTGCGAGCGCCGCGGTGGCCACGGGTACGGGCTGCGCCGCCAGGGCCGCGAGCTCGGAGGCCGGCACGGGCGGGAGGGTCACTGGCAGGGGCGCAGGGCCCGCGGGCGGCTCGTGGATCGTCGGCAGGCGCCGGGGGGCCGCCGCCACGGGCACCGACGACACCACCTCGGCCGGCTCCGGCGGCATCGACACGGGCGGCGGCGGGGGCGGCTGCTGCGGCACGGCGAGCGGCGTGAAGCTCATCGCCCAGGCCGGGTCTCCGTGGAGCGGCTGTCCCAACGCCGGAGCAGGTGCCTTCGCCTCGTCGAGCAGGCCCGGCGTGATGGCCGCCACCGACTTCGCGCGGGTCTCCTTCTCGGTGAGGCGCGCCGACTTCAGGGCCTCCTTCGCCAGCCGCGCCGCCTCGCGCTCGACGGCCAGCCGCTCACGCTCCAGCCGCAGCTTCTCCTTTTCGGCGATGGCGCGCGCACGCGTCTCTTCCTGGTTCTTCTGCAGTCGATCGGCTTCGTCGGCGGCCGCTTCGGCTTCCTGCGCCGCTGCCTCGAGCTCGGCGAGCTCGGCCTCTTCCTCTTCGAGCTGCGCGAGGAAGGCCTCTTCTTCGACCTTCGACTTCTCGGCTTCCAGCTTGCGCGCCTCGAGCCGCTGCTGCTGCTCGGCCCACGTCGTCAGCGCCAGCGCCTTCAGCCGGTCGAACGCGACCAGCGACTTCTCGTACGCCCAGGTGCAGAACCGCAGGAACGCGTACTGCGTGCCGACGATGGCCGCGGTGGCCGCGATGGCGCTCACCAACACCACGGTGCCCACGGTCGAGAAGAGCGCGGTCAAGGCGCCGCCCAGCTCACGACCGACGAGGCCGCCGGGCGCGTGGGCCCACGACGCGTCCTCCTTGAAGAGGAGCTGCGTGAGGATGGCGCCCGAGATGAGGAACAGCACGAACGACACCAGCTGCGGCCAGCGCTTCCTTTCGCGATCGCCCACGAAGAGCACGCCCGCCGCGTAGAAGCCGACCACTGGCACCACCAGCGCGACGATGCCGAGCAGCCCGCGGAAGGCCTCTGCGATGGCGTGGCCGACCGGGCCGATGGCGTTCCGAAAGCCCGGGCCCACGCGATCGTGCGCGTCGAAGGTCGCGATGGACAGGAAAGACAGCACCGACCCCGCGAGGATGAAGACGCCCACGATGGCGCGCCGCCCGGTGTTCGACGAGCCCATCTTCTTCTCTTTGAGGGCTTTGCGCCGCGCCACGATGTCCTGCTTCGAGAGCACAGCCTTGTCCTTCGGTCGCTTCACCGTCGTCATCGCCAACACCTCTGGATCGAGATGTTGCGGAGTGTAGGGAGGGGGGCCTTCGGGGCAATTTTTCGACCGCGATGGGCACAGGTGGGCCGCCGAGTCTTTTCGCGTTTGTTCCCGGCCCCCCGGCCCTGATCTACGGTCTCCGACACCCCATGGACGTTCGTTGTCCCAAGTGCCAGGCCGAGTACGAGCTCGACGACACGCGCGTCGCCGACGACGGCGTCACCGTCAAGTGTTCCGAGTGCCAGCACGTCTTCCGGGTGAAGAAGAAGTCGCTCGTGATGACGCTCCCCGTCCGCGAGGAGATCGCCTCGGCCACCCCCTCCAGCCTGCCGCCCACGGCGCAACACCGCGAGTGGAAGGTTCGGCAACCCAACGGCAACGTCTATCTGTGTCGTGAGTTGACGACGCTGCAGAAGTGGATCGTCGAGGGCAAGGTCGGGCGCGACGACGAGATCTCGCTCACCGGTGACACGTGGAAGCGGCTGGGCAACATCCCCGAGCTGGCGAGCTTCTTCCAGGTGGTGGAAGACGCCGCGAAGGCCCGCGCCTACGAGGCGATGCGCTCCTCGGGGCCCCCGCCCCCGCCGGCCCCGTCGATTCCACCAGGTGCGAAGATCACCGACACGTGGAGGGATCCGAACTTCGCGCTGCCGCCGCCGAACCCGCCGCCGCCGGCCGCAGAGCCGTCGGTGCCTCCGGGCGCGAAGCTGACCGACACGTGGAAGCAGGCGAACTTCTCCGTGCCGCCGCCCGCGCCGCCGCCGTCGGTGCCACCACAGCCCGACCCGCTGAAGCAAACGCAGAAGGTGCTTCCGCCAGCGCCGCCGGATCCTGCGCCGCCGCGCGCGACGTCCAAATCGTCGGGGCGTCTGTCGGCGGCCTCGACGCTGCCGGATGATGCAGAGCTCGTTCGCGCAGTGAAGGGTGGCGGGAGCAGCCGATGGGTCGCCCTCATCCTCGGAGGCCTGCTCGTGGGTGGAGGCGCTGGCTACTACTTCGGGTTCTACGAGCCTGAGCAACAGGTGAATGCCGAGGCCACGAAGTTGGCGGCCCAGCGCGCCGCGGAAGAAGCCGCCCGTGCGAAGGCCGAGGCCGAGGTGCTCGCGAAGGCAGAAGCAGAGGCCGAGGCCCGTCGGCGTGAAGCCGAAGCCGCCGCCGCGGCGCTGCTCGATTCGGGGATCGACGATGCGGGAACGACCGCCGCGGGCCGCCCCGACGCAGGGGTGGCCGATGCCGGAGCGCCGGACGCCGGCGTCGTCGTCGAGCCTGGTTCAGCCCCGAAGACCGTCGATGCCGGCGTGAAGGGCACAGGCGTCGCCTCGGCGCCTGTCGGCCGCTCGTACGACTTCTACATGGAGCGCGGGGACGCGCTGCGTGACGCCGAGAAGCCGTCCCAGGCGCTCTCGTTCTACGGGAGGGCGGCTGATCTCAAACCCGACCGGGTCGAGCCCGTGGTGGGACGTGGCTTTGCGCTCTTCGACATGGGCCAGATGCTGCAGGCCGAGGCCTCGTTCGAACAGGCACTGCGCCTCAACGGGAAGTACGGCCCGGCCATCATGGGCATGGCCGAGGTGCTCAAGGCGCAAGGCAAGAAGGCGAAGGCCCTCGAGTTCTACCAGCGCTACCTCGACGAGCACCCCGCGGGCAGTGAAGCGAACGTCGCGCGAAACGCCATCGAGCGCCTCAAATAGCCGTCAGCGCTGCGCGAGGTAGCGGAGCAGGTCCGCCGCGGTCAGCACGCCCAGCAGCGTGTCATCGTCCTCCACCACCGGCAGCTCCGTGACGCCATGGAGGCTCATCATGTGCGCGGCGTTGGCGAGCGGCTCGTCGGCCGTGAGGACCCCGAGGGCGGGCTCGAGGGCTTCTTCGGTGACGACGTCGTCGACGTCGGGGTGCCGCATCGCCAGCGCGCGCGCGTGGCCCTCGAGCTGCTGGAGCGCCTGGAGGCGGACGATGCCGATGAGGACGCCTGCGTCGTCCACCACGGGCGCGCTCGAGAGGTGCCGTTCGACGAGGAGCGACACCGCGACCGCGACCGGCAGCTCGGGGTCGAGGCACCAGGAGTCGGAGCCGAGCGCCTCGTCGACGGTGACGTTGGCGCCGACGGGTTGGTGGACGCGGCAGCGCAACGCCTCGTGGGGGCCCGACCCATCGAGGGCGGTGAGCCGTTCGCAGCCCTCGCACGACTCGACGACCCGCAGGCCGCTCACGGGACAGTGAACGGTGCGCCGCTCCACCATCTCGCCGGTGTCGAGGACGACGACGCGTCGCCGCACAGGCACCAGGCGCTCGTCATCATGGGGACCGTCATTGGTCATCGCCGTCACCCCGACGACTCCATCTTCTCGCTTCCGGGCGTCGCGCGCCATGGCCCCCATGCTCGGCGCCCCCTCCAGAGCTGCCGCCGCTGGCTGGTGTCGACGCGTGGCGGCGGTACAACCTCGCCCATGAAGCTGACGGAATCGCAGGTCTTGCACGTCGCCAGGCTCGCGCGACTGGCGCTCACCCCGGACGAGGTGGCCGGGTTCACCCTGCAGCTCTCGGCCATTCTCGACGCCGTCGATGAGCTGGCGCAGGTCGACACCAGCTCGCTCCCACCGACGACCGTGAGCCAGGAAGGCACGGCTCACCTTCGGGAGGACGTCGTGCAGGGCGAGGTGGGCGCGCAGGCCGCGCTCCGCAATGCGCCCGCGGTGTCGGGGACCAGCTTCCTCATTCCGAAGGTGCTCGAATGAAGACCGTCACCGACGTCGCGGCGGCGCTGACGGCCCAGGCCGTCACCAGTGAAGCGCTGACCACCCGCTGCCTCGAGCGCGCGAGGACCGATGCCACCGGCGCGTTCCTGGCGTTGGACGAGGCTGGTGCACTGGCGGCGGCGCGAGCCTCCGATGCGCGTCGGGCGCAGGGCCGAGCGACGGGACCGCTCGATGGGGTGCCGGTGTCGCTCAAGGACAACATCCTCACCGAGGGGCTCGTCACCACCGCGGGCTCGCGCATCCTCGCTGGGTTCATCCCGCCGTACGACGCCACGGTGACGGCGCGCCTCAAGGCCGCGGGCGCGGTCATTCTCGGCAAGACGAACCTCGACGAGTTCGGCATGGGCTCGTCCACCGAGAACAGCGCGTTTCAGAAGACGAAGAACCCGCTCGATCTCACGCGCACGCCGGGAGGCTCCTCGGGTGGCTCGGCCGCGTCGGTCGCCGCGGGCCTGTGCTTCGGCTCGCTCGGCACCGATACCGGCGGGTCCATTCGGCAGCCAGCGGCCTTCACGGGGCTGGTGGGGCTGAAGCCGACGTGGGGCCGGGTGTCTCGCGCGGGCGTGGTGGCGTACGCGAGCTCGCTCGACCAGGTCGGTCCCCTGGCGCGAACGGTCGAGGACGCGGCGCTGCTGTTGTCGGCGATCGAGGGCTTCGACGCGGCGGACTCGACGTCAGCCTCGGCGCCGCCCACGGATCGCTCGGCCCTGAGCGCCGGCGTCAAGGGAATGCGGATTGGCCTGCCGAAGGAGCTCTTCGTCGACGGCATGGACCCTGAGGTGACGGCCTCCGTTCGCGCCGCGGCGGAACGTCTTCGGGACCTCGGCGCGACCGTCGAAGAGGTCTCACTTCCACACACCCGCTTCGCGCTGGCGACGTACTACGTGCTGGCGCCGTGCGAGGCGTCGTCCAACCTGGGTCGGTACGACGGCGTGCGCTTTGGTCACCGCGCGAAGGACCCGCGCTCGCTCAAGGCGCTCTACGAGCACAGCCGCGCAGAGGGCTTCGGGCCCGAGGTGAAGCGCCGCATCATGCTGGGCACCTTCGCGCTCTCGGCTGGCTACGCCGACGCCTACTACCGGAAGGCGCAGCAGGTGCGCGCGCTCATCCGCCGCGACTACGAGCAGGTCTTCGGTTCCGTCGACGTCGTGCTCTCGGCGACGTCCCCGGTGCTGCCGTGGCGGCTGGGCGAGAAGCTCGAGGATCCGCTCGCGATGTATCTGATGGACGTGCTCACGCTGCCCTGCAACCTCGCGGGGCTCCCCGGACTGTCGCTGCCGTGTGGGCGCGCCGCGAACGGCCTGCCGATCGGCGCGCAGCTCATGGGGAAGCCCTTCGACGAGGCGACGGTGCTGCGCGTGGCCAGGGCGCTGGAGACGTCACTCGCGCTCGACTTCACCCCGAAGGGAGGGCCGTGAGATGCCACGCGCGGACTACCAGGTCGTCATCGGGCTCGAGGTGCACGCGCAGTTGTCGACCACCAGCAAGCTCTTCTCGGGTGCGTCGACGTCGTTCGGTGGCGCTCCCAACGCCCACACGTCGATCGTCTGTCTCGGTCTGCCGGGGGTGCTCCCGGTGGTGAACCGTCACGCCATCGAGTTGGCGATGCGCGCAGGCCTGGCGCTCGAATGTCGCATCGCGACCGTGAGCGAGTGGTCGCGCAAGCACTACTTCTATCCCGATCTCCCCAAGGGCTATCAGGTGACGCAGTACGAGCACCCGGTGTGTCTTGGCGGGCGCGTCGTGTTCGACCTGCCAGACGGTGAGAAGTCGGTGCGGCTCACCCGCATCCACGTCGAGGAAGACGCCGGCAAGCTGGTGCACGAGGGCACCGGTTCCCTCGTCGACTTGAACCGCGCGGGGACGCCGCTCATCGAGATCGTCAGCGAGCCCGAGCTTCGGAGCGCGGACGAAGCGGTCGAGTACCTCAAGGCTTTGCGCGACGTGCTGGTGTGGGTCGGCGTCAACGACGGGA
Source organism: Myxococcaceae bacterium (assembly GCA_044352295.1). Classification (GTDB taxonomy): domain Bacteria; phylum Myxococcota; class Myxococcia; order Myxococcales; family Myxococcaceae; genus Xiheimicrobium. The sequence goes on along the minus strand of JBILEB010000112.1, from coordinate 319 downwards.
ACCTCGAAGAAGGGAGCTTCCGCTGCGACGCCAACGTGTCGGTGATGAAGCACGGCGCGACGACGTTCGGCACGCGCTGTGAGCTCAAGAACCTCAACTCGTTCCGGTTCATCAAGCAGGCGATCGAGATCGAAGCGCAGCGTCAGGTCGAGCTGCTCGAAGCCGGCGGCATCGTCGAGCAAGAGACGCGGCTGTTCGATCCGCAGCGTGGTGAGACGCGCTCGATGCGTTCGAAGGAGGACGCGCACGACTATCGCTACTTCCCCGAGCCCGACCTGCCGCCGTTGGTGCTCGGGAAGGTGGAGATCGACGCGCTTCG
>JBILEB010000111.1:0-24346 GCA_044352295.1 Myxococcaceae bacterium | reverse complement strand
ACGCCGCGCTGTCGGCGCGCAGCGACGCCAGCCTCGTCCGCACCTCGGGAGACTCGGCGACCCACGCCTCGACGCTCGCGCGCAGCTCGGCGGAGAGCTCCCCCGCGAGGTAGCGCTCGAGCACCGCTTCGGTGGGTGGCCGTCGGGGCGCGCTCATGCAGTGCCTTTCACGGTGAAGCGCTCGGAGCGTTTGTTCGCGCGCTCGGCGAACGCGGCCAGCGCCCGGCCCACCGTCTTGCGCGAGAGGTCCAGCGCCTGGGCGACCTCTTCGGTGGTGTAGCCCTCGACGAAGTACAGCACCGCGCAGGTGAGCGTCTGTTCGTCTTCACCCTTCGTCAGCAGCGCGAGGTCGTGCATGGCATCGACGCGACTGGTGGAGGACTCGGGAGCCGGAAGCTGCGCGAGCGCGTCGAGCGCCTCTTCATCGTCGGGCAACTTCGGCAGCGCGCCATGCCACCGCGCGCGATGTCGGAGCCGGTCGACCGCCTGGTACGTGGCCATCTGGTACAGCACGGTGAACGGCGACGCCTCGCCCCGGAGCTTCGACTCGGAGCGGAAGTAGCCGAGGAAGACGTCTTGCGTGATGTCCTGAGCGGCGGCCTCGTCCCCACCCAGCAGCGACGCCGCGCGACGGAAGACCGCGGGCGCGTAGCGACGGTAGAGCTCGTTGAAGCGCTGGGTCCGCTCATCGGCCATCTGCACGCAGTCTGGCGCAGGGACACGGAGCGTCCAAACATTCGAGTCGGCAAACAGTCGGGCCATCACCAGGAGACGTCGTGCGAACCGGGCGGGCGGGGACAACTTTCTTCTGCACTGCCTCGACCTGCTGTGGCGTCGGAAGCCACACGATGTTCAGCCTCCTGTCATCCAGGCTGAACAGCGCGGACGGCGCAGCGCCGACAATCCACCATGCCCGTCGTCACTCCGCAGCGACCCGGCCTGCGTCCTCCACCGCCAGGCGTTTCGGGGCCTTCCACCACCGCGCCCCGGCTCGAGGCCCCCGGCCCGAATCGCGTGGTGAAGACCGAAATCACCATTCCGCTCCCGAACGGCACGAGCACCCTCGCCGACGTCTACCGGCCTCAGGGCCCCGGCCCATTTCCCGTGGTGGTGCATGCGTACGGGCTCTTGCAGAACAAGGCGCGCGAGGCGGGCACGGCGACGCACTACGCCTCGTGGGGCCTCGTCACGGTGGTGCCGAAGCTGCCGTTCGGCTCCGGAGCGCCTCCGCGGAACGCACCCGTGCTGCAGGACATCGTCGACTGGGTCGGGAAGCGGCCCTCGACGCTCGGTCCCATCGACCTCACGCGCGGCGTCGGCCTGTCCGGTCATTCCTTCGGTGGCCTGACGGCGCTCCTGGCGTCGTCGAACGCACGCGGCGTGGGCGCGGTGGTGGCGCTCGACCCGGCCGACCTCAACGGCGCCGGGCTGCGGGCGGCGCCCGACATCACCGCGCCGACCGCCTTCGTCATCGGCCGTCCCGAGCTGGTGAATCAGTTCGGCAACGGCTTCGCCATCTATGACCGCGTGGGCGCCGGGCAGCGTCAAAAGCTCACCGTCGCCGGCGCCTCGCACATGGACTTCCAGAACCCCAGGCCGGGCGCACCGAAGAACCGCGCGAACGCCACCGCGATGACCTTCGCCACGGGCTTTCTGTTGCGGCACCTCTCACGCGAAGGCGCCACCTATGCCCCCTTCACTGGAGACGGCGCCGAGGTCAGACGCGCCCGCGCGTCGGGCCTGCTGCGTTGATCAGAACCCGCTCCGGTCGAGCTTCACTTCCGTCATGATGGTCGCCGCAATCTCTTCGATGGACTTGGTCGTCGTCGACAACCAGTGAATCGACTCGCGGCGCATCATCCGCTCGGCGGCTTTGACTTCCTGCTGGCAGTTCTCGAGCGCGGCGTAGCGGCTGTTGGGGCGGCGCTCGTGGCGCACCTGGGCGAGACGCTCCGGGAGAATCGTCAGGCCGAACAGCTTGCCCCGGTGCGGCGGCAGCGCCTCGGGCAGCGCGTCGCGCTCGAAGTCCTCGGGGATGAGCGGGTAGTTCGCCGCCTTCACGCCGTACTGCATCGCCAGGTACAGGCTCGTCGGGGTCTTCCCGCAGCGTGAGACGCCCACGAGGATGACGTCGGCCTCGGCCAGCCCCGTGGAGGACTGCCCGTCGTCATGCGCCAGGCTGAAGTTGATGGCCTCGATGCGGCGCGCGTAGGTGTCGGCGTCTCCCATCGCGTGAAAGCCGCCGATGTCGCTGCCGGCGAAGCGCTGCAATTCCGTCTCGAGGGGTGCGATGAAGGGCGAGAAGACGTCGAGCACCAGCGCGTTGGCCTTCGCCACCAGGGCCGTGAGAGCCGGGTTCACCAGCGTGGCGAACACCACCGGCCGCACGCCGTCCTGTCCCGCGGCCGCGTCGATCTGCGCGACGACCTGCTTCATCGCCACGTCATCGGTGACGAAGGGCACGCGCACCTGCTGCAGCTTGAGCCCCGCAAAGCGCGCCAGCACCGAATGCCCGAGCGTCTCGGCGGTGATGCCGGTGCCATCGGAGACGAAGAACACCGTACGGCGGCCTGCGTCGCTCGTCATGTCGGTTTGCCTGTCCGCAGCGCGCATCGGCGTTTCCCGCCCCCGTCCTCTCCGCGGCCTAGCGCAGTCCCGCTCTCATCGACACCATCGAAATGGCGACGGGCGGAGCGGGTGCGTCATCGGCCACCGGGGGCTCATGAATTGCCCGTGCGCGAGCCAGCAGCCGCTGTCATAGCTGCGCGCATGTCCACCAGCCCCTTCGTAGTGCCCTTCTCGGCGTTGCGGCTGTCCGACGTGGAGAAGGTCGGCGGAAAGAACGCGGCCCTTGGCGAGATGCTCAGCCAGTTGTCGCAGAAGGGCATTCGGGTGCCCGACGGCTTCGCCACCACCGCCGACGCGTTTCGCGAGCTGCTGACCGTCAACGGCCTCGAGGCCCGAATTGCCGCACGCCTCGACGACCTCGACGTCGACGACGTCACCGCGCTCGCGAAGGCCGGCGCCGAGATTCGTGAGTGGGTCGAGCACGCCACGCTGCCGCCCCGCCTCGAGGCCGAGGTGCGCGAGCACTACGCCAGGCTCACCCAGGGCCAGCCGCTCTCGGTGGCGGTCCGCTCGAGCGCCACGGCGGAAGACCTGCCTGACGCCTCGTTCGCGGGCCAGCAGGAGACCTTCCTCAACGTCACCGGGCTCGACGCGGTGCTCGACCGCATGCGCCACGTCTTCGCCTCGCTCTACAACGACCGCGCCATCGCCTACCGGGTGCACCAGGGCTTCGCGCACGCGAACGTCGCGCTGTCGGTGGGCGTGCAGCACATGGTGCGCAGCGACAAAGGCGCCTCGGGCGTGCTCTTCACCCTCGACACCGAGTCGGGCTTTCGCGACGTCGTCTTCATCACCTCGAGCTGGGGCCTCGGCGAGACGGTGGTGCAGGGCGCGGTCAACCCCGACGAGTTCACCGTGCACAAGCCGACGCTGCGGCAGGGCAAACGCGCCATCGTGCGGCGAAGCCTGGGCTCCAAGCGCGTGAAGATGGAGTTCGCCGAAGGAGCCGCGCGCGTGCGCATGGTGGACGTCCCGATGGCCGACCAGCGCAAGTTCTCCCTCACCGACGACGAGGTGCTCGAGCTCTCACGCTTCGCCCTCACCATCGAGGCCCACACCGGCCGGCCGATGGACATCGAGTGGGGCAAGGACGGGGTGGACGGCAAGCTCTACATCCTCCAGGCGCGGCCCGAGACGGTGAAGTCCCGTGAGCGCGCCGACGTGGTGGAGCGTTACCGGGTGACGGGCTCGGCGCCGACGCTGGTGAGCGGCCGGGCGATTGGCCAGAAGGTGGGCGTGGGCGCCGTGCGCGTGGTGCCCTCGGTGAAGGACATGGACCGGGTGAAGGCCGGCGACGTGCTCGTCACCGACATGACCGACCCCAACTGGGAGCCGGTGATGAAGCGCGCCTCGGCCATCGTCACCAACCGCGGTGGGCGCACCTGTCACGCCGCCATCATCGCCCGCGAGCTCGGCATTCCAGCCATCGTGGGCTGTGGGGACGCCACGACGAAGCTCAAGGATGGGCTGGCCGTCACGGTGTCGTGCGCCGAAGGAGACACCGGCCGTGTCTACGAGGGCCGCGTGCCCTTCGAGGTGGAGCAGTCCACCCGCGGCGTGCTGCCTCCGCTGCCCACGAAGTTGATGATGAACGTCGGCACGCCGGACCTGGCGTTCGAGTTCGCGTCCATTCCCAACGCGGGCGTGGGCCTGGCGCGCATCGAGTTCGTGGTGAACGGCATCGGCGTGCACCCCAAGGCCGCGCTGCACGTCGAGGCGCTGTCGGCAGAGCTCAAGGCCCAGGTGCTCGAGCGCAGCGCGGGCTACGCGAGCCCGAAGGACTTCTTCCGCGAGAAGCTGGCCGAGGGCGTGGCCACCATCGCCGCGGCGTTCTGGCCCAAGCCCGTCATCGTGCGGCTGTCGGACTTCAAGTCGAACGAGTACCGCAAGCTGCTCGGCGGTGAGCAGTTCGAGCCGATCGAGGAGAACCCGATGCTTGGGTTCCGCGGCGCGTCCCGCTACGTCGCGAAGGACTTCGCCGACTGCTTCGCGCTCGAGTGTGAGGCGCTCTCGAAGGTGCGCGGGGAACTGGGCCTCACCAACGTCGAATTGATGGTGCCCTTCGTGCGCACGCTGTCCGAGGCACGGCGCGTGACCGAGGCGCTCGCGGCGCACGGCCTCGAGCGCGGAGAGCACGGCCTGCGGCTCATCATGATGTGCGAGGTGCCGTCCAACGCCATCCTCGCGCACGAGTTCCTCGAGTACTTCGACGGGTTCTCCATCGGCTCGAACGACTTGACGCAGCTCACGCTCGGGCTCGACCGGGACTCGGGCCTGGTGGCCGACGCCTTCGATGAGCGCGACCCGGCGGTGACGGCGCTGTTGTCGCAGGCGATTCGCGCGTGTCTGTCGAAGGGGAAGTACATCGGTATTTGTGGACAGGGTCCGTCAGACCACCTCGACTTCGCGAAGTGGTTGATGGCGGAGGGCATCGGGTCCATCTCGCTCAACCCGGACACGGTGGTCGACACCTGGAAGCGCCTCGCGACGGGGTGAGCCTGCACGTTCGAGTCACCGGGCTGGTGGTGGCGGTGCTGCTGGGCGCGTGTGTTCCGGCGCAGCAGACGCCCGTCGTCGTCCCCCGCGCTGCGTCTCCCAACCGGCGCCGACGTTGGGGCCCGTCGGTGGGGCGTTCCTCGTTTCGAGCCTTCGTCAGAGCCGGCTCGTCCTGCGGGCGCGAGGGGTGTCGTGTTCGGCCGAGGCGGTCGCTGGCCTCACCTCGAGGTGCCACCGCTTGAGGCTCACCAACTCCCGGAGCTGCCGCCGCCCGAGCTGCGCCCGCCACCGAACCCACCGCTGCTGCGCGAGCTGGACGAACTCGAACTCCACGACGACGAGCGGGAACTCGACGACGACCGCCGCGGTTGCAGCTTCGCCGTCAGGCGCTCGTACGAGTGCACGTGACTGCAGTGCGAGCAGCGCTCGGTGACACGCACCAACCCGTGCGTGTACTCGGTGGCATGCTGAATGGTGGTGCTCGACGAGGTGGCTGTCTTGAAGCTGCAGCTCTGACACTTGCCGTAGCCCGAGAAGAACGCACTGTAATCCAACACGAGCGTGTCATCGCATCGACCGCAATACCAGACATCGTAGTCGACGCTCTTGAGGCCTTCCTCCGCGCGCTGCCCTTCGGACAGGTGCACGTCGTCTTCGTCCTCGGCCAGGCGCTCGCGCGGCTGGTGACACGTCTCACACACCCGCGGCCGATTTCGCAGCCAACGGCGCAGCCACCACACGCCGCCAACCACCAGGGCGACGAGGCCGCCCCAGAGCCACGCGGCGAAGCGCTCGAAGGCCTCGCGCACCACGTCGCTCATCGGCCGAGGTGGAATCCCCGTGCGCAGCGCCTGCGCGGCGAACTGGCCTCCGAGCAGGAACCGGTTCGGCATCAGCCGTCGCGCCGTCATCTCGCGCAGCGCCTCGTCGAGCTTCGTCTGCTCCCAGGACGTCATGACGAGCGGGGCCGGGAGCCGGATGCGCCCATCGAGCGTGCGCGGGTTGAGCGCGACGACGGCGAGCGGCAGCTTCGAGGTCGGCTCCACCTGGCGCACCATCGCGTGGACCAGCGTGTCGAGCGGTGGCCAGGCCGCCTCGGTGGACACGTTGAGGAAGACGAGCCGGCCCTTCCCGTCTGCGTAGAGCTCGTTCGACAGCACGTCGAGCTCGGCGCGTTCGCTCGCCGAGAGGGACTCGGTGAGGTCCATCACCCAGGAGCGCGGCGTGCGGTCGGGGAACGGCTTCTCACCGCGAAGGTAGGCGCCGAGGCGCTCCTCCACTTCGCTCGGCGGACGAGGCGGCGGGGTGGTTTCGGTCTGAACGGCGGCGGCCCCGAGCTCCCGCTGCACCGCGCGCGCGGCCGCCAACACCGCCCCGTCCGGGTCTTTGCGTTTCATGTTCGCGACGATGGCGTTGGCCATGATGGCGTCGGTCTGCCGCTTCACCAGCGGCTCCTTCGAGCCGACGATGAGCTCGGCCTTGCGGTCGTCGAGCGCGAGGAAGATGAAGACGCCGTCGTCCCGGCCCGCGTGGCCGATGCCCCAGGCGTTGAAGACGTCGGTGGCGAAGCGACGCGGCGCCTCTCCCCCGGTGGTGCGCGTCACCAGCACGCCGAGCTGGCCGCGGTCGGACGCGTTGATGGCCTCGGCGATGGCCTGCAGCTCGGTGACGGTGTCGGGCCGCAACTGGCCAGACTCGTCCGAGACGAAGCGACCGGCCGGCGGGCGCGGCACGTCCCACCCGGAGGCGGCGAACGCGACGGGAGCGAGGCTCACTGCGACCAGCAGCACCGACGTGCGCCACGTCTTCGCCATGCCGTGACTCAACCACGGAACGAGCGCGCAACGCCTCGAAAGCATGGCTACACTTCGCAGGCCGCACGTCTTCCCCACACCCCGCATCGAGGTGGGCATGAACCCCATCGACCCTGTTGACGCCCCCGTCTCGTCCGAAGACCGGGTGGGCACCGTAGAGCGCATGATGGAGCAGTCGCGCGCGCTCGACGCCGAAGCGGCCGCGGCCCGCGCAGCACGTCCGACTGCGGCGACGGCCATCGAGTCCGGTGCGCCCTCATCGGCGTTCGAGGTGCAGCGCCGGGCCCCGTCCGCCGACGCCCGTTTGCAGGGAGCGCCGACCGCCGAAGCGCAACAGGCCCACGCCGAGCGCCTCGCCCACGCCCGCGAGCTCGACCGCTTGAACCAACCGGGGAACCGGCCCATCACCGAGGGCGTGCGCGAGCGCACCGCGACGTTGCAGACGGCCCGCGCGGCGCTGGACGAACAGAACCGGAACATTCAGGAGGGCCTGGGACGGCTGGGCCCCGACGCGAGTGAAGCGCTCCGCGGCCGCTTCCGCGAGGCCTTCCGCAGCGACCCTGCGTATCGCCAGGTGGTGGAACGGGAGCGCTCCGCGTCGCGCGACCTCGCCGAGTACATGCGCACCAACGCGGACCGGCTGCAGGCCGAATACCCCGTCGGTCGCGACGCCGCGCCCGGCAGTCCGGAGCGGCTGGCCCGTGCGCACGGCGGCAACGTGGCGTTCCACGCGCTGGCGAGCCTGGCGGGCTCCTCGGAGGCGGGGAGCGCCATCGAGCTGGGAGGCCGGCTGCACCTCGGAGGGCTGCTCCCCGACAACCGCCTGCGCGACGTCGTCTCGGTCGCCGGCCCCAACGACTACCTCAATCGCGTACGCAACGGCGAGCCACCGGACGCTGCGCGGAATGGAACGATGGAGGCCCTGCGCGGCTCGCTCCACCACACCAGCCTCGCGCGCGACCTCGAGCGCACCGGCACCTTCGCCGGAGACCTGGCGCGGGGCGGTCCACCGACGGCGCAGGGGTGGCTGCGCGGCGTGATGTCCGGCATCAACGCGGTGCACGACGTGGTGAAGGCCGCCGAGGGTGCTTCGGCTGGCCGGTACCATGAGGCGTTACAGGACGGGCTCAAGGCCGTCACCGACACCGCTGAGGCCGTTCAGGACCTGCTGACGCGCGCTGGCCGCGGAACGGCCCTGCGCAACGGCCTTCAGGAGCTGCTCGAGCGCGGGCCGCTCCGTCACGTCGGGGCGACCGCGGCCGGCATCGGCGTCGTGAACAACATGCGCGACTTCATCGAGGGCGGAGATTGGCGTCACGCCGCCGCGGCGGTCGGCGAAGTGGCCCAGGGCCTCGCGGCCATGCACCCCGCGTCGCGCTTCCTCCGCATGGCGGGCGCGGCGGGGTCGGCGGTCGCGACGCTCGGCCGTCAGGGCGCGGAAGAGAGCACCAACGCCGCCCGCCTCGAGCGCCACCTCGGCACGGCGTTGCAGAACCCGCGCGCCGCGCGGGTCTTCGCCCGCAACCCACGCGCCATCGAGGTGATGCGGCAAGCCGGGTTGTCGGAGGAGGCGATCGTTCGCCGCGCGGGCGACCCGAACGCGCGCTTCATGCAGCACCCGGCCGACGCCGACCAGCTGCGAGACCTGCTGCGTCGCGAGCGGGCCGGCCGGTAGCGCCGCTCAGGACGCCTGCCGCGCCGCCGCAGGTCCGTGCGACGTCGCGGAGACCTGTGATGGGCCGGGATGGCCTCCATCTGGCCCACGTCACATCAGGCCATCACGACCGGGGTGTGCGAAGCCGGAGTCGAACTGGGAAACGCGGAGCGCCGTCACCTCGCGAGTCCGGGCCTGCGGAAGCGTGAGTCGCCCGCGCATCACCACGCCCAGCACCACCCCGGCCACGACCACCCCCCAGAACAACCATGGCCCGGCGATGACTTCCAGGCCGTGCCGAAGCTCCATGCCAAAGATGGAGGCGAGCGCCGTCATCGGCAGGAAGACCGCCGTCACCACGTTGAGTGAATGACTCGCACGGGACAGCTCGAGGCTGACGGCGGCCTGGGCCTCGGCCTTCTGCGCGGTGACGAAGTCGATGGCGTCGCGGGCCTCGGCGGTGACGAGGTCGATGGCGCGCTCCACGTCGTTGGCGCGGTCGCGCAGGGTGATGAGCTCGCGGTCCTCCACCGCATCGCGGGCCGCCTGGAGCGTCTGCGCGAGGTGATGCGCCGTGCGCTGGAGCGGCGTCGACTCGCGCAGAATGTCAAACCAGTCGCGCGCGCGGGTGGCGAGCTGCAGGTGCTCCTCGAGCTCATCGACGGCGCGCTCGAAGGCCGAGACGTGGTCACGCAGCGCGCTGAGGCCGGCGGCCTGCCCCTGCGACTTCCACTGGCCCGACGGGTCTCGCCAGAACAGCCGCGCCACCCGCTCCGGCCGGCCGGCCTGCGGTACCTCGTGCAACACCAGCAGCAGGTGCCCCTCGTGCACCATCGCGCGCTGGCGGCCGGCGGCCTCACCCATACGGGCCCGGAACCGGTCGGGCACGTTCCACTGCGTTGGAATTGGATTTCGCATGGCCCAAGGGTGGTCATCGAACGTGACAACCCGGTGTCGGCGCGACGGCGGCTGGTGGGCGGGAGCGCAAAATCAATCGGCGTGCCGGCGCGATTGACTCAGCGCCGGCGCAACTCGTACACCTCGAGCGTGGGCTGGCCTTTGAGCGCGACGAACAGTCGTCTGCCGTCCCCACTGAAACTCATCGCGCTCGGCTCAGCGCTCGTCGGCACCGTCCCATCGGGGACCCAGCGACCATCGGCTTCCCGGTACACGACGAGCCGCACGTCATCGATGACCGCCAGCGTCAGGCCAGGTCCATCCATCGCCACCGCAAGGGCGCGTCGCGGCATCACCGGCACGCCCGGGCTGTTCGGCAGGCGAATCACCTGCACCACCCCGCTCTGTTCCAGCACCGCGAGCGTGCTGCCGTTCGCCGCGAGCGCGAACCGGGCCGCGGTGGTGCTGAGGGTGCGCGGGTTCGGAAACGTCACCACCTCGGCGCCGAACCGGGCGACGATGACGCTCGTGTCTTGAGCCACGTCAAGCTCGATGGCCTCGCGCGAGTCGAGCTGCGTCCCGGCGAGCGAGGGTGGCAGACCAACCTGTTTCCGGAACAGCCCCTTGCGTGGCAGCGACGCAAAGGCCTCGCCCTGCTCAAGGCGGACCGCGGTGGCTGCGTCGAACCACACGGGCGTCGAGCCGCCCTCCGAGAGATCTCTGATGGTGACACCAGCGGCGTTTCGGTCGATCAGCCGGTCGCTCGTCGATTCGACTGCGACCGGGGTGACCGACGGCAGTCCTGACAGATAGGTAGTGCTGCTCAGGCGCCAGACACCGTCGAAGGTGACGACCTTCGTGCTGAGCTTCGTTCGGTCCCAGACCGCGACCGCGTCGCCCGCGGCGTTGGCGTCGAGGAAGTCGACGTCGTCCCGGTCGGTCACGAGGCGCTCGACGCGCACGAAGCCCGTACACCGGGGCTCGCCGCGCCGGTCCCCCAGCGCACACACACACGGCTCGGTACACGTCTGCTCGGAGGGACACTCGACATCCCGTCGACACGCGGCGCCCACAATCGGCGGGTCGCAGCCCACGGCGAGGAGCACGCAGCTCATCACGAGCACGGGCCTCACCAGCCAAACCCCAGCGCCAGGATGCTGAAGAGCGCGCTGACGCCTGCCGAAATCCACCCGATGTTGGCCACGAGCGCGGTGGTGCGAATGGTGCCGACGAGCTGGTCTCCTTCCCTTTGGGGCCGCTGCATCCCATCCCGGAGCGTCATCGACGTCATGTCTGCAACCAACGCCGACGCCCCCGCCACCACCAGCGCCCCGCCCGTCACCCCGAGGCCGATGCGGCCCCACAGACCCACGCGGAAAGGGCGCGAGGGCGCGACGACCTTCGTGGGAGGGACCGGCGGTGGGAACGACACCGGCGCTGGCACCACCGGTGGAGGCAGTGGCTCAGGGGCCACCGAGGGCTCCGGGACCATCGACACCACCAGCGGCGCGCCGAGCTCCCTGGGTGCGAGGGTGAAGGAGAGCTCCTGCGACACCGAGGGCGAGAGGCGAAACTCGAGCTGGGTGCTCACGAACCCCTCGGCGGTCACCACGACGCGATGGGGCCCTGGCTCGAGCTCGACGGACTCTCCATCGCGCATCGTGCCGGCCTGGCCATCGATGGTGGCGGCCGCGCTCGACGGCGTCAGGAACAGCGTCAGGGCCTGCCGCTTCCGCTCGGTGAGGCGCTTCTCGAGGCCCGCGATGGTCTTCTCGACCTCGACCCGGTCGGAGGCCGTGGGCCGCAGCTGCAGGTAGCGGCGGTACCACCCGATGGCCGTGGCGACGGCTCCTTGCGCCTGGGCACAGCGGGCGATGTTCCACGCCGTCGGCGCCAGCCGCACCGCCGCGTAGCTCTCGAGGAAGAGCCGTTCGGCGCCGCGGAGGTCTCCCTGCTCGAACCGCGCCTCGGCCTCCTGAAACTGCTGCCGCGCGCGGGCGTCGAGGTCCCCGCTCTGGCCGAGCAGCACCGTGAGGAGGAGCACCGGACCCATGCAGTCGACCTCAGCGTGAAAAGCGGTCGCCCACGCACACCGCGGCGGCGTCGCGACGAACCCGCCCATTGGCCGCGAGGTGCTGCAACACCTTGAACACCGCCTCGACGTCGTCGGCCCGGGCGCGCGCGGCGAGCTCGACGGCCGTTCGGGGCGTGGCGTCGAGCGCGGCGACCACCTGCTGTTGCAATGCCAACACAGCGGTCGCGGCCTTCTTGCCCGCCTCGACGCCCGGCTGGTGGTACGCGTTGATGCCCACGAGCGAGGCATACAACCCCACCGCGCGCTCGAACACGGCGATGAGGGCGCCCAGCGACTTCGCCGACACCTCAGGCACGGTGAGCGTCATCGACTCGCGTCCCTTCTCGTCGAGCGCCGCGCGGGTGCCCAGCAGAAAGCCGAGGAGGTAGTCGCCCGAGGTGACGCCCGGCTCGACCTCGAACGCCGCGCCATCCCGGTCCTTGAGCACCTCGAGGAAGAGCACGAAGAAATTCGGGACGCCCTCTCGCAATTGCTGCACATACGCGTGCTGGTCGGTCGACCCTTTGTTCCCATACACCGTGAGCCCCTGGTGCACGATGGCGCCAGAGAGGTCTTTCTCCTTCCCGAGCGACTCCATCACGAGCTGCTGCAGGTAGCGCGAGAGCAACAACAGCCGGTCCTTGTACGGCAGCACCACGAGGTCCTTCTGCCCCTTCCCGCCGGTGGCGTAGTGCCACATGAGCGCGAGGAGCGCGGCCGGGTTCTTCGTGAGCGAGCGGTCCCGCGTGGCGATGTCGGCGAGCCGCGCGCCCTCGAGGAGCCCATCGATGTCGAGCCCCTGCAGCGCCGCCGGGAGCAGCCCCACCGCCGACAACTGCGAGGTGCGCCCCCCCACCCAGTCCCACATCGGGAACCGCGCGAGCCATGGCGCCGAGAGGGTGTGGAGCTGGCTCCCGTCACTCGTCACGGCCACGGCGTGCTGCTCGAACGAGAGCCCCCGTCGCTCGTACGCCGCCTTCGCCTCGAGCATGCCGTTGCGCGTCTCTTTCGTGCCGCCGGACTTGGAGATGACGACGGTGAGCGTGGCGTCGAGGCGGCCGTCGAGGCGCGCGAAGACCCGGTCGAAGCCGTCGGGGTCGGTGTTGTCGAAGAAGTGCAGCCGCATCGCATCACGCGCGGTGCCGAGCGCGTCACTGGCGAGCTGGGGCCCCAGCGCCGAGCCGCCGATGCCGATGAGGAGAACGTCGGTGAAGCGCGTACCCGAGGGCGCGGCGAGCGTGCCGTCGTGCACGGCGCGGGTGAACGTCTTCACCTGCCCGAGCGCGGCGCGAATGGCCTCGGCCTCGGCGGCAGGGGCCAGCTCGGGCGCGCGCAACCAGTAGTGCCCCACGCGGCGCTGCTCGTCGGGGTTGGCGATGGCGCCCTGCTCGAGCGCAGCCATCTCGTCGAAGGCCTTCGCCAGGGGCGCCTGCATCGCCGCCAGCCACGCGTCCGAAAAGCGCATCTTCGAGACATCGAGCGACAGCCCGAGCGTGTCGACGACGCAGAGGTGCTTCGTGTACCGGTCCCAGCCAGCGGTGGAGGCCATGGCCCGACGATGGGCGCTGTTGGAAGGCGAGGCAAGCGCTCGCTGACGGCGCTTCGGTGACGAGCCGTGAGACCTGACGCCGCGAGGCCCCTCCCGAGGCGCGTGGTCGTGAGGCGTACAGGCCGTCGCGCGGTGGGCTGGCGCCTCCCATCCACGTTGGTTGGTGGACCCGACCTCGCCCCTCAAGCAGGATGGGTGGGCCTCCATGACGCTTCGCCTCGCTGTCGTGCTTGTCCTCGCGCTGCCCTGCGCCGTCTTTGCGCAGAAGAAGAAGGTCGACCCCGTCGAACAACAGGCGCGCACCCTCTTCGCCGACGGACAGAAGGCCTATGACGTGGGCGAGTTCGAGCGGGCCCTCACCCTCTACTCCGAGGCGTACAAGCTCAAGCCGCTCCCGGGCTTCCTCTTCAACATCGGCCAGTGCCACCGGCAGCTGGGGAACTTCGAGCGGGCGGGCTTCTTCTACGGACGCTTCATCGACAACTCGAACACCGAGGCGCCCAACGTCGAGCTCGCGCGCGAGTTGATGGCCGACGTCTCGCGCCGGCAGGCCGAGAAGGACACCGCCGAGAAGCGAGCCGCCCAGGAGAAGGCCGAGCGCCGCGCCGCCGATGCGCCCGTCGCGCCGCCCCTCACCCCCGTCGAGGTGTCCACGCTCCCCCCGCCCCCGCCTCCGGTGCTCGAAGAGCCCGTCACGAAGAAGGCGTGGTTCTGGGTCGTGGTGGGCGTCGGCGTCGCGGCGGTCGCCACCGGGGCCACCCTCGGCATCCTCGCCGGCACCCAGCCCCGCGAGGTGATGTACACCCCGCGCCCCACCTCGTTGCCCGACATCGACGGGAGCCGCTGACCGATGAAGCCCTCCGTCGCGTTGCTGTCGGCGTTTCTCCTCGGCACCGTCACCGGGTTCGCGTGCGGCCCCGTACGTGAGGTGGGCCCCACCGCGCTGGTGCTCGAGGTCTATTTCAACGAGTCGCGCGGCACGAAGGCACTCCTCATCTCGGGCACCGCCGAGGTCGACGGCGTGCCGGTGAACGTCTTCCCCTCCAGCCAGCGTCCGGAAGAGCTCTCCTCTGGCGCCGCCTTCCCCGTGCCGCAGACGGTGCGCGTGCGGCTCAACGACAGCCGCGGCGGCATTCCCGTGCAGCTCACCGTCATCGGCCTCAACGCCGATGGAGACGCCGTCGAGGCCGCCACCCAGGTGGCCACGCCCCTCGCCCGGCAGGAGGTGTCCGTCACCATCACGCTGCGGCCCTTCACCGACACCGTCGACCCCGACGCGGGCATGGCCGATGCGGGGACGGACGCCGGGCTTCGCTTCGATGCCGGCATGGCGTGCCAGTGCTCGACGGGCTGCTGCGATTCCAGCGGGCGCTGCGCGATGCCTCGCCCCACCCAGCTCGGCGGAGGCGACACCGTCACCGCGTTCCTGCGCGGCCCCATCAACCAGTTCTGCACCGACCTCTGCCCCCTGGGAAAGACGAGCGGCGTGGTGAACGGCCAGTGCGTGTGTGGCGCCATGGCGGCCTGCGGCGACGGCCTGCGCTGCGACAACGGGCGCTGTGTGTGCGACGCGAAGTCGGGCTGCCGCACCTGCTGCAGCACCAACGTGACCTGCGCCATCCGGACTGGTGGAACATGTGGGAACGCTGGCAACCAGTGCGCCCGCTGCGAGGGCCTGATGAATTCCTGCCAGGCGACCGGCCGGTGTTCCCAGGCGATGTGCCCCGCCACGGCCGCAGACGCCTCGAAGTGCTGCTCTGGACAGGGGCTGGTCTCGACGAACTGGCCCACGTGCACCAGCGCCACCGGTGACTGCGTGGCGTGCGACCCGCTCCGCAGCAACGCCTGTCGGCCGGTGGCGGTGGGCGGGCTGTCGTCTCCGTGCGGGTGCGGCGCCAACGCTGCCTGCGGGTCGGACCAACTGTGTGTGCTGCTGAATGGCCAGGCCCAGTGCCGCCGGCCCACCTTCTGACGAACCCGAGGCTCCATGCACCCCAACGCCGAGCTGATTCGCCGCTTCTATGACGCCTTCGGGCGCCGCGACGCCGAGGGCATGGCCGCCTGCTACGCCGATGACGTGCGCTTCTCGGACCCGGCGTTCCCCGACCTGCGCGGGAAGAACGCGGGCGACATGTGGCGCATGCTGTGTGAGGCCGGCAAGGACCTGCGCATCGAGGCGTCAGAGATTGACGCCGACGACACCACCGGCCGCGCGCGCTGGGTGGCACACTACACCTTCAGCGCCACCGGGCGGCCCGTGGTGAACGACATTCGCGCCAGCTTCCGATTTCAGAACGGCCGCATCGTCGAGCACCGCGACGTGTTCGACTTCGGCCGCTGGGCTCGCCAGGCGCTGGGGATGCCGGGGCTGCTGCTCGGGTGGACCGGGTGGATGCGCGGCCAGGTGCAGGCGCGGGCGGCGAAGGGCCTCGCGTCGTTCCAGAAGAAGCGCGGCTGACGCGTCAGCCGAGGTTCAGCGAAATCGTCTCGGTGCCGAGCTGCAGGTCCATGTCGCGGTCGATGACGACGCGCTGCACCTTCCGCCCATCGGAGAACATGCCGTTGGACGAGTTCAGGTCCTCGATGACCCAATTGCGGCCGTCGAACGTGATGGCGCAGTGCTCGCGCGACACCTTGGCCGACTGCACGACGAAGGCGCAGGTGTTGCCGCGGCCGATGGTGAAGCGCCCGTCCTGGTCGAGCTCCACCGACACCGAGTGGCCGTTGTAGGTGATGCTGAGCGCCGGCGGCTCGGCGCGCGGCGGCGGACGCTTGCCACCACCACCGGGAGGCGGACGCACGGGCCGCGGCGGCTCGGGAATGGGCTCGGGTTCTGGCTCCGGCTCCGGCTCCGGTTCCGGTTCAGGCGCTGGCGCCTCCCCGCCACCGGCCAGACGCACGTAGATGCCGAGGACGTGGTTGATCAACGCATCGCGCTCGGTGCCGAGGCGAAGGGCGATGTCGTCGATGGCCTGCAGCAGGGACTCGTCGATGACCGGCCGGGACACGGCGCATAGTCTGCGTCCATTCCCCGCATAGATCCACGTTTTGTCGTGCCGACGGGACCGCGCGGTGGGGGGGGCGCCCACACGTGACGCGAGGCGCGCGGCGCTGCTGGACACACCGGCCGCCCATCTTCGATGGTCCCCGGCATGGATGCTCGGCGGCTCGGGGTGATGGCGACGCTGGTGCTGGTGGCGTGTGAGGGGGCTCCCCGACCCGCGGCGTCGTCCAAAGGCCAGCGTTCGAGCCTCGAGGCGGCGTTCGAGTCGGCGGGGCGCGAGTACCAGGTGCCGGTGGAGCTCCTCAAGGGCATCGGGTGGGTCGAGACGCGGCTGTCGCCCCAGGCGAACCTCGAGTCGGCGTCGGGCGGGCTCGGCCTGATGCAGCTGCCGGAGCGCGGAGACTGGAGGCTGCAGAGCCGGGCCCAGACGCTCACCGGCGCCACGCGCGGGAAGGTGGCGGTCGATCCAGCGGCGAACGTGCGGGGCGCGGCGGCGGTGCTGCGCGAGCTGTTCGACCGGACCCAGCGCGACGAGCCGTCCCTCGATGCACGCGCCGCCGGAGACTGGTTCCGCGCGGTGGCCCTCTACCCGGGCTTCGAGTCGGCCGACGCGGCGCACGACTGGGCGGCGGACGTGTACCGCGCCATCGCCCGCGGCTTCTCCTCGCCGCAGCCCGACGGTCAGGTGACGCAAGCGCCGACGTGGACGTCCTGGGAGCGCCACGCCCCCGCCGTGCAGACGCGCCGTGACGCGCTGGGCGACTACCCGGGCCGCGCGACGTACGTGCAGTCCCCGCACCGCTCTTCGGGGCGCAGCTCGTACGAGTTCGTCGTCATCCACACCATGCAGGGCAGCTATGCGGGCTCGCGCTCGTGGTTCCTCAACCCCAGCTCGAACGTCTCGGCGCACTACCTGGTGCGCTCGAGCGACGGCGAGGTGACGCAGATGGTGGCCCACGCCGACACCGCCTGGCACGCGCAGTGTTACAACGGGCGCAGCATCGGCATCGAGCATGAGGGCTTCGTGCAGGACCCGACGCGCTGGTACACCGACGCGATGTACACGGAGTCGGCGAAGCTGACCCGCTACATCGCCGACCGCCACGGCATTCCGAAGAACCGCACGCGCATCATCGGCCACGTCGACGTGGCGCCGGGCTGTAACACCGGACGTCACAGCGACCCGGGCAGCGGCTGGAACTGGACGCGGTACATGGCGCTGGTGAACGGCGCCGGGCCGACCCCGGGCTCCGGCACCCTCATCGGACTCATCTCTCAAGGGGGCAGCAGCGCCAACCGCGTGGCGGGCGCGACGGTGACGGTGGCCGGGCAGAGCGTCACCACGGGCGCCGATGGGCTCTACCAGCTCACCCTCGCGCCGGGCGTCTACACGGCGACGGTGACGAAGGCGGGCTTTGGCACCACGTCGGTGTCGCGCACGGTGGCGGCGGGCGCGCAGGCGTGGGGTTCGATGGAGATCAACCCCGTGGCCGCCGCGATGGGCACGCTGCGCGGCAAGGTGTACGTCTTCAACGCGGGCAACCCGTCGGACCTCTCGCAGGGCGTGGCGGGCGCGACGGTGACGGTGAACGGCCAGTCGGTGACGACCGACGGGAGCGGCAACTGGCTCGTCATGCTGCCGCCTGGCACGTACACCGCGTCGGCCTCGGCGGCGGGCTACCAGGCGGCGCAGGTCTCGCGCATGGTGACGAGCGGGCAGACGACGTGGGGCTCCATCGGCGTGACGGCGACGTCGATGCCCGACCGCCAGGCGCCCGAGCTGATGTTCACCGCGCCGACGGCGAACGCGATGCTCGACGTGGGGATGGTGACGGTGACGGGCACGGCGAGCGACGACCGCGGGGCGGTGAGCGAGGTGCGGTTGACGCTCAACGGCGGCGCGGAGCAACGCGTGCCGGTGATGAGCGGGCGCTTCCTGGTCGACCTGCTGCTCGAGCCCGGCACGAACACGCTGGTGGCGAAGGCGGTGGACGGCGCGGGCAACGCGGGGACGGCGACGGTGAGCGCGTCGTTCCTCGCGGGCGTGCGCGGCACGGTGGTGCGGGCGGGCGATGGCGCGGTGCCGGTGGTGGGCGCGACGGTGGAGCTGCGCGAGGCCAGCAGCGGCACGATGGTGTCCTCGGCGACGAGCGCAGCCGACGGCACGTACACGCTGGCGGTGGGCCTGGTGCCGGCCGACTACCTGCTGGTGACGAAGGCGATGGGGTACCGCACGGCGAGCGAGACGGTGTCGGTGCCCGAGGACCGCCGGCTCACGGTGGACGTGACGTTGACGCCGGGTGACGACGTGACGGGCGAGGCGTCGGTGCGCTTCCTCGAGCCGATGGACGGCGCCGAGGTGATGACGGACTCGGTGACGGTGTACGGCCAGGTGACCGGCTTCGACGTGGCGGGCGTGGTGGTGAACGGCCAGACGGCGGAGCTGGTGGGCGCCGGCGGCTTCTCGGCGACGGTGCCGCTGACCGAGGGCGAGAACGTGCTGACCGCGACGGCGTCGGGCATCGCGGGCGAGTCGGCAGTGGGACGGCTGACGGTGAAGTACACGAAAGCGCCAGCGAGCATCACGCCGGTGAATCCCCGCATGGGCGCCGCCGGTGGCTGCGGGTGTCAGGGCGCGGGCGCGGTGTGGCCACTGACCGTGCTGGCGCTCGGCCTCGTCCGTCGTCGCCGCGTCCGGGCGTCGTCGTTCCTGGCGCTTTCCGGGCCCCAGCTGCCGCGTCGCTGATCGGATCGGCGCCGAATCGCTGACCAGATCCTGGCGTCCTTTTCCACCCAGCACCGCTGAGGCGCAGGGCGGGTCGCTCTCCGGGGGGGGGTAAACAGGGTGACGCTTTTTCGTCACCTTGGTTACACCCCATACGGGAACCGCCCCACACTCCCCCGGCTTCGCGCTCGACCCTCCAGACCACGCTGTCTTTGGCCCTCGGTGCTGGGTGCTCGAGCGGTTGGGCAGCCGACGGGGCGGCACGCGCAGCGCCGCCTCACGCACGGCTCGCCATGCCGTGGACACCGCGGCCGGCCTCGCGAACGGGCCGCAGTCGAGCTCGAACACCGCTGAGTGCGCGCTGGACCACGGCCCAGACGGGCTGTGCGCGCGGCGCGAGACCACGCAGCAAATCGAGAAGGACACCAGCTCGAATCACTCGAGCGGGCGTTCTTCTCGTTCGCGAAGAGTCGGTTTCGCGCCGTGAACCCGTGGCGCGGCGCCATGGGTCGGCCGATGGGGAGCATTCCTCGGCAGCGAGAGGTGCATCACCTCCCTGCTCGCGCGGACCAGGCAGACGATCAGTCGATGGGAAGCCACTCGACATATGTACCCGGCCCCGCCGAGCAGACCGAGGAACCGCTCATCGACGAGCAGCGCGAGACGACGAGGAGGCCCCGCGACTGAACGATGGCGGCGCGGGCTCCGTCGACGACGCCCAGCGAATAGAGAATGACCCCCGAGGGCCGGTCGACGACGACGAACCAGCCGTTGGGAGGGCCGGACAACTCAAAGCCCCGGAAGGTCGGCACCGACGGCGTTTGGGCGCTCTGGAGAACATAGACGTCGACCGGGCTCGCCAGACCGGCGTCGAACGTGAAGACCCCACGAAGGTCGACCTGGCTGCTGGTGAGCTGCGTCCGCGTTGACTGCCCGAGGAGATTCCCAAGCGGCCGGTACCGCACCACGCCCGCCAATTCCTGAAAGACCAGCATCGCCGTCTGGTCTTCGGTCGTCGCGAGGACTGCTTGATTCGCGGAGAGCTCCGACTCGGTCCCACTGATCACCGATGCCTCGAACGTGCGGTAGGCCCACGGCGAGCCGCCGTCGAGACTGATCAGATATCGACCGACCGTTCCGCCCCGGTCCGGCCGAATCCAGACGAGCGACTGGTCGGTGGCGTTCGGCGGCATGGGAAGTTGGACTCCGCCAGAGAACGGAACGTCGGAGGCCTCGAACCCGCCGTCGATGATCTGGCAGGCGGCGACCAGCCGGATGCTGCCCCCGAGCTCGTAGACGCCGCCGCCCTGACACGAACTCACGATCCCTGAGGGGAGCGTTTGGCTGACACCGTTGGTGCTGTAGACGCCGCTGGACGTGATCGCCACGCCGACGCCACGTCGCGCGTCGAGTACCCGCAGCGTGCCCGGAATGACGGAGGCATCAAGCGATTGAAGGTTCTGGTCCAGTTCGAGCAGCCGGCCTGCATCGATGGTCGTCACGACGAAGACGCGGTTGCCCGAGGCCGTCAGGGCGAGCGGCAGGGTGCTCCCGAATGATGACGGGCCGGTGCCGTGCCTCAGCTGGCGAAACGCGCAGGTGCCAGTGCATCCACCGTCTTGGCAAACGCACGGACACGAGAACGGAAACCCACCATCGCCAGCGACACACGAAGGAGGTCCCCCGTCAGGCACGCCACCATCACCGATGCTGGCATCGGCCGCACCGCCGGCGATTCCACCGGCCGCACCGCCGGCGATTCCGCCGGACGCACCGCCAGCCATTCCACCCGACGCGCCGCCAGCCATTCCACCCGACGCGCCCCCCGACATTCCGCCCGACGCGCCGCCGGCCATTCCGCCCGACACACCGCCAGACGCTCCGCCCGCCGCACCGGCATCCGCCGCGCCACCATCGAGGGCCGAAAGCGCTCTGGCCTCGAGGTCGTCGAAGCCGAAGCACCCGCCGACGACGATGAACAGGACCGGGACGATGCGGCGACTCATGGCGCCTCCCAGCTGAGCAGGAGCACGCTCGACTGCGGCGTGAGCGCGAACGACACCTTCACCGGGGCGGCGTCGGGAGGCGCTCCC
The DNA here is from genome assembly GCA_044352295.1 of Myxococcaceae bacterium. Classification (GTDB taxonomy): domain Bacteria; phylum Myxococcota; class Myxococcia; order Myxococcales; family Myxococcaceae; genus Xiheimicrobium. Next base: position 3,412 of record JBILEB010000111.1, on the reverse strand, counting down.
AACACCAGCCACACCACCGACGTCACCACGCCCGCGACGCCGAGCGCGACCGACGTGAACGCCGCCAGCTGCATCGCGTTGCCGTCCCGTGCGAGCTGCTGCACCTGCGCGGCGGTCCGCGTCTGGGTTCGATCGATGACCTGCTGCAACACCGCGGCATTCGCGCCCGCGCCGAGCTGCCACGCGATGGCGCTCAAGCCCACCAGCCCGCCGATGAGCCCCGGCACGAACCGAACGAAGGGAGGCCCCGGCGGTGGTGGGTTGAGGAGCGCGCCCAGGTCCGAGGCCTTCATCTCGAGGAACGAGAAGAGCGCCCGCTCGGAGTCTACCCGCGTCGTCGCCGTCCACCGGGCCGTCCCGTCAGTGCCGTCGATGACCTTCAGCGTCGATACGTAGCCCGACTCCACCTTCGCCACGGTGCCGGTCAGCACGTTGCCGACCCCGAGCGCGCCGGCGAGCTCCGCCAGACACGAGGCCGCGCCCTCGTCGCACCCCATCAACTGCCGCTGGCGCTCGATGGACAGCACCTGCGCCACGTCGTTCTTCGTCAACACCTTCACCTTGCGGTCCGAGACGGTGGCGACGAAGTGCTCCAGGCAGGCGTCGCAGACACCGGGCTCGACGCCGGTGCAGGTGAAGCCAGGCGCCGCCAACGAGGGCGTCGCCGCGGTGAGGGTCCCGACGAGAATGGCCAGCACGGGGCCGCCTCAACCACAGCCGCCCTAGCCGGACGACGAAAGCTCACCGGGCCCCGAGGTGCTCCGGCGTCCACGCCTGGGTGCGCAGCTCGGTGGCGCAGAACGCGCATTGGAAGCTGGTGCGCTGCGCCGGCAGCAGCAGCGTCGCCGCGCAGTGCGAACAGGGCGTCACCACCTCGGCGAACAACAGGTGCCCGCAGCCATCACACACGCAGAAGTGCGCGCCCTCCACGCGGTGCACGTCGGCCTTGCAGACGCCACACCGGGTCGTTGATGCGCGGAGAACACGCCGCCGGACACGCCTCGACGTAGGCGGCGAAGAGCTGGGGCTGCAGCTCGAGGGAGGCAGCGCGGTCTCCCGAGGCCTGGGCCTGCTGGAGCCGGGGCGCCAGCGCCGCGCGGAGCCGCTCGTACTCCGGGCCGGGGAGCTTCGAGCGCGTGTCCCCGATGGCCGTCTGGAAGTCGAAGTCGATGAGCGCGCCGCAATAGTCACAAAAGACATACGCCGTCGGGCTGGGCCGTCCCTTGGTGGCGTTGCAGACATGGCAGCGAGACAGCTTGATGCGCAGGCTGGTCATCGGGGGCTCCGGGCCGGGCGTCGGTGAATGGTTTCGTAGACAGTCTCGTACGCCTGCGCGGAGCGGTCCCACGAGAAGTCCCGGCGCATGCCCCGTCGCTGCACCTGCCGCATCCTGTCAGGGTCTCGATACAGCTCGAGCGCGCGGCGCATCGCGCCCTGCACCGCCTCGGCCGTGGCGCCGCGAAAGACGAGCCCGGTGCCCTCGCCGCCCGCGATGTCCTCCACGGTGTCGAGGAGCCCGCCCACGCCGTGCACGATGGGGATGCACCCGTATCGTTGGGAATACATCTGGTTGAGCCCGCACGGCTCGAAGCGCGACGGCATGAGGAAGAAGTCGGCGCCCGCCTCGATGCGGTGCGAGAGCCCGACGTCGAAGCTCGTCCGCACGGCGCACCGTCCCGGGAAGCGCGCCTCGAGACGACGCAGGCCCTGTTCGAGGGCGGGCTCTCCGCTGCCAAGCACCACCACCGCCGCGCCGTGCTCCAGAAACGCGGGCAGCGCGGTCACCAGCAGGTCGATTCCCTTCTGCGACACCAGCCGGCTGATGACACCGAAGAGGGGAAAGCCCGGCGCGGTGGGCACAAGCCCCACCTCGTCGAGCAGCCGCTGCCGACACACCGCGCGCCCGGCGAGGTCGACGTCCGAGAAGCGCGCGGGCACGAGCACGTCGGTCGCCGGGTTCCACACGTCGACGTCGATGCCGTTGAGGATGCCGGTGACACCCTCGCTCCGCGTGCGCAGCACCCCGTCGAGGCCCATGCCGAGCGCGGGCGTCGTAATCTCCTTCGCGTAGGTGGGCGAGACGGTGGTGACCGCGTCGGCCGAGACGAGGGCCGTCTTGAGCATCGACAGGTGGTCCCAGAACTCGACGCCGCCGGGCGTGAAGTCGCTCCACGGAATGCCGAGCTCGGGCAGCACCTCTTTCTTGAAGCCGCCCTGATACGCGAGGTTGTGGACGGTGAAGACGCTGCGCGCGGTGGGAAAGACGGTCGAGAACGCCCGCCGCAGCGCGAACGGCGTCAGGCCCGTCTGCCAGTCGTGGGCGTGGACGATGTCTGGACTGAAGCCGGCGGCCTGCGCCTCGGTGAGCGCGCCCACCGCCAGCGTGGTGAAGCGCCGCGCGTTGTCCGGGTAGTCGCCGCGCTCCCCGTAGAGGCCGGCGCGGTCGAACAGGGCGGGCACCTCGAGGAACACCTGGGTGAGGCGCTCGTGCGGTCGCGCCTCGAAGGTCGTCACCTCGATGGGGCCGAAGGGAAACTCGAGGGTGAAGCGGCGGGTGGTGCGCTCGAGCTTCGAGGCGTCGACGACGCGGTAGCGGGGCGTGACGACGCGCACCTCGTGCCCGCGGCGCGCCAGGGCCAGCGGCAGGGAGCCCGCGACATCGGCGAGCCCTCCGGTCTTCGAGTACGGGTCGACTTCGCTGGCGGGGAAGAGGATGCGCACGGGAGCCAAGACGACGAGCCCGATGGTGCGCACGCGGACTGGGTGAATTCAACGGACAAAGCGGTTACGTGGGAGCGCATGACCGTCCCGTGGCGTGAACCGTTCACCCGCTTCGCCGCCGTGTACGAGCAGGCGAAGGTGGCGCAGCCGAAGGACCCGAACGCGATGACGCTCGCCACCGTCGATGAGCACGGGCGACCGGCGCTGCGCGTGGTGCTGCTCAAGGACTTCGACGAGCAGGGCTTCGTCTTCTACACGAACCACACCTCGCGAAAGGGCCGCGAGGCGCTGGCGACGAAGCAGGTGGCGCTCAACTTCCACTGGCCCTCCCTCGACACGCAGGTGCGCATCGAGGGCGCGGCGAGCCCGGTGACCGACGCCGAAGCCGACGCCTACTTCGCGACGCGTCCGCGCGAATCGCAGCTCGGCGCCTGGGCGTCGCTGCAGAGCCAGCCGTTGCCGTCACGCGAGGTGCTCGAGCAGCGGCTCGCCGACGTCACCGCGCAGTACACGAACCAGCCCGTGCCGCGCCCGCCGCACTGGAGCGGCTTTCGCGTCTCACCGGACCGCCTCGAGTTCTGGCGCGCGCACCCGTTCCGGTTGCACTGGCGCGACGTGTACACGCGCTCGGGTGACGGGTGGACGAAGGGCATGCTCTACCCCTGAGTCGTCGCGCACGCCCCTTTGGGCG
>JBILEB010000247.1:0-7487 GCA_044352295.1 Myxococcaceae bacterium | reverse complement strand
GACGAACCGTCGGCTCCGGGCCTGACAACCACGGCGACCCGGCTACGATGGTGGCCTCCGCTGTGACGACGCCCCGCCTCCGCTTCGACCGCCATGAGCTCGCCGGCGCCTTCGGCGACATCGGCACCGATCTCCCGCTCCTCATCGCGCTCGTCGCCACCTGCGGGCTCGACGCCGCCAGCGTCTTCACGCTCTTCGGCGCCCTGCAGATCGCCACCGGCCTCGCCTACGGCATGCCGATGCCGGTCCAGCCGCTCAAGGCCATGGCCGCCATCATGCTGGCGCAGAAGCTCTCCGCTGGAACCCTCGCGGGCGGAGGCCTCGTCATCGGCGCGGTGATGCTGCTCCTCGCCGTCACCGGCCTGCTCGACTGGCTTGCCCGCGTCGTCCCCAAGGAGGTCGTCCGCGGCATTCAACTGGGCCTCGGGCTCTCCCTCGCGACCCTGGGCCTCAAGGACTACGTCACCGCCGACGGCGCGCGCGGCGCCCTGCTGGCCCTCATCGCCGCCGTCCTCCTCCTCGTCCTGCGCGGACGTCGCCGCGTCCCAGCCCCCCTCCTCGTGATGGGCCTGGGCCTCGTCTACGCCCTGCTCTTCCACGTCGAGCTCTCGCAACTCGGCGCAGCCGTCGGGTTTCGCCTCCCCACGCTCATCGTCCCGACGCAGACCGAGCTCCTCGAAGGCGCGCTGCTCCTCGCCTTGCCGCAGCTCCCGCTCTCGCTTGGCAACTCCGTCATCGCCACCAGCCGCGCCACCACCGATCTCTTCCCCGAGCGAAAAGTCTCGGTGCGCCGCATCGGCCTCACCTATGGCCTGATGAACCTCGTCGCGCCCTGGTTCGGCGGCGTGCCCACCTGCCACGGCTGCGGCGGCCTCGTGGGATTCCATGCCTTCGGCGCACGCACCGGCGGCGCCGCCGTCCTCTACGGGAGCCTCTACCTCGTCCTCGGGCTCGTCTTCGCCCCGGGCCTCGCCACGGTGGTGAAGGTCTTCCCCATGCCCGTCCTGGGGATCGTCCTCGTCTTCGAGGCGCTGGCCCTCATGCTCATGGTGCGCGACGTCGCCGGCCAGCCCAGGGCCCTCTTCGTCGTGCTGGCGGTCGCCGTCGCGGTGGTGGGTCTCAAGTACGGCTACGCGGTGGGCCTCGTCGGAGGCACGCTCCTCGCGCTGGCGCTCGAGCGCGGGTGGGTGACCCCACCCGGTTCTGCGTGACGACGCGTTACAGGCTCGCGAGCGCCACGCGGTACAGCGCGCGGTAGCCCATGCGTGGCGCTGGCTCGAACTTGTCGGCGTGAAAGAGCTCCTTGAGCACGTGCGCCCCGGCCTCGGAGTCCTTCATCGCCAGCATCGCCTTCTCGAGCTCCGTCACCAGGGGGCCGTTCATCGCCATCGACACCGCCACTCCGTCGTTGGGCGCCTCGTCGGTGTACGCCAGCACGCGGAAGGCGCCTTCCTGGCCGGGCCACACCTCGCTGATGCCGGTCTCCTCGCTCGCCTTGCCCGCCGGCGCGAAGATGCTCGTCACGTCGACGGCGCCCTTCGCCACCTGCTCGAGGCCCGCGCGGTAGTTGCCCACGAAGTCCTGCCGGAAGAACAGCTTCGCGGGATCGAGCCCATGCTCCCGCAGCCACGCCATCGGGAGCAGATACCCACCGACCGAGTCGCGATCGCTCCACGCCGCCGTGGTGCCCTGGAGCGTGTCCTTCGTCACGTTCGAGTCGGTCCGGCACACCAGCGCCGCCCGGTAGGTCGAAGCACCGCCGCGCACGCCCCGCACCAGCACCCGCACGCCCATGGCCTCGATGCGCGCACAGACGAACGGCGGGGCCCAGGCCGCGTCCACCTTGCCAGCCAGCAGATCCTTCGCGAGCGACTCGTACGACGTCGGCACCACCACCTCGGCCTGCTTGCCGAGCGCCTGCGTCAGGTACGCCGACAGCGCCGCCGAGCGGGTCTGCAGCCCCGCCAGGGTCGGCGGGAGCGCGAAGCGGAAAGTGGCGCGCGGTTTGGGAGGAGAGGAGTTCGGCATCACGCCTCCGCGGTCAGCTTCTTCACGTCGTCATCCGACAGGCCGAAGGTTGCCTGGAGCAGCTCGAGCACCTTCAGCTCGGGCTTGCCCGGCGTCCCCGGCGCGTTCGCGATGCGCACGCCCAGTTGGTAGGCCTTGCGACGCTGCGCCCGCGAGGTGAGGCCTCGTGCCAGCGCCGCCAGCCGCCGGGGGAGCCCCTCGGCCGCCAGGTTCTGAATCGCCGTCTTGAGCGCCGCCTCGGCCGCCAGCCGCGAGACGTCGCGAAACACCGGATCGCCCGCGAGGTTCTCGAACATCGACACCAGCTCGCTCTCGCGCACCACGCCGTCGGCCGCGCCGACCAGCACCATCGTCTCGGCGTAGAGCTGCTCCGGGGGCTCGCCCAGCACCTCGGTGAGCGAGTCGCCCCGCTGCACCACGTCGATCACCTTCTGCACCTCGGCCTCCGAGATGCCGAACGACAGTTGAATCGTCTTGAGCAGGCCCAGCTCTTCCCGCGTGGTCTTGCGATCGCCGAAGGCCACCGACGCCGCGAGCCCGAAGGCGAGGAGCCGGTTGCGACGCTCGGGCAACCGCTCGTTCAAGGTCGCCAGCACGTCTTCGAGCCGCTTCGCCTCCGACAGTCGCTTCGCGCCGTGCTCCAGCATCGCGTTGAGCGCCTCGGCGTCGGTGCCCTCGAACTCCGGCCGCTCGATGACGCGCGCGATGAGGAGCTGGAGTTCCTTCGGATCGATGCGTCCATCGGCGCTCGCGGCCAGGAGCATCGTCTCGACGAGCGCGGCGTTGCGCTCCCGCCGGGCTGCTTCATACGTCTCACGCGCCATGGTGTTCCCCCTGGCTGGCGTCGACCTTCAACGACACCAGGCCTTCAGCTGACTTGAGCGTGGCGCGCGGTGGAGCTTCCTCCGTCGGCGCGCTCCAGAACTGCTTGTCCAACAGGTGAGAGACGTGGAGGTTCCCCATCGCCGAGAGGATGGAGCTCTTCACGTTCGGAATGTCCTTCTGCAGCTCCTCCACCAGGCGCTTCACCTTCTTGCGCTGGAGGTTCTCCTGCGAGCCGCAGAGATCGCACGGGATGATCGGGAACGCCTTCAGCTCGGCGAAGCGCGCGATGTCACCCTCGTTCGCAGAGCAGAGCGGACGAATGACGGTGTTGCGCCCATCGTCGGACTTCAGCAGCGGTGGCATGGTGGCCGACGCGCCCGCGAAGAAGAGGTTGAGCAGGTAGGTGTGGATCAGATCGTCTCGGTGGTGGCCGAGCGCGATCTTCGTGCAGCCCAGGTCGACGGCCGCGTTGTAGAGAATCCCCCGGCGCAGGCGGCTGCAGAGCGAGCACTGCGTCTGTCCGGGCTTCAGCTTGTCGAGGACGATGGAGTACGTGTCCTCCTTCAGCATGCGGTACTCGTAGCCCTGGGCCTCGAGCCACCCTTCCAGCAGGTGGCCCGGAAACCCCGGGTGGCCTTGATCGAGGTTCACCGCGATGAGCGTGAACGGCACCGGCGCGCGGCGACGCAGCTGCTCGAGCCCGTGCAGCATCGTGTACGAGTCTTTGCCTCCCGAGAGGCACACCATGATGCGATCGCCGGCCTCGATGAGGTTCCAGTCGGCGATGGCCTTGCCCATCGACGACACGATGCTCTTCTCCAGCTTGTCGAGCTCGCTCATGACCAACCCCAATTCGAAACGCGCCGGGCCCGTAGCCCAAACGCGGAGTTGTTGCTAGTCGCCCCGGCCGTGGGATTCCCAGAGGTGATCGTCGATGTGACCCGCCCGTCACAGCTCGACGAGGTGAAGGCTGGCGTGGCGGCGGTGCAGGAGCTCGCGGTGGACGTCGAGGCCGACTCGATGCACCACTTTCGCGCCAGCCTGTGCTTCGTGCAGGTGGGCACCGACGAGCGGATCTTCCTCGTCGACACGCTGACGCCCGAGGTGCAGGTGGGCGCGCTGGCCGAGGTCTTCGCCGACCCGAACCGGACGAAGATCTTCCACGCCGCGATGGGCGACCTGCAGTACCTCGCCGAGGCCGGCATTCGGGTGGCGGGGCTCTTCGACACGCACCGGGCCGCGACGCTGCTGGGCTGGCCGAAGGTGGGCCTCGGCGATCTGGTGCTCGAGAAGCTCGGCGCGACGCTGAAGAAGGAGCACCAGCAGGCGGACTTCTCGCAACGGCCGCTCCCGGCGGAGCTGCGCGCCTACATCGCCGACGACGTGCGCTACCTGACGACGCTCGGCCGCATGGTGAAGCAGGCCTGTGTGGAAGCCGACATCCTCGAAGAGGTCGAGCTCGATTGTGCGCGCATGTGCGTCGAAGCGCAGGTGCGGCCCGACCTCGCCAACGCGGAGCTGAAGATCCCCAAGCAGGGCCTGGGCCCCAAGGAGATCGCGCTCGCGCAGGCCATCGCGAAGGCGCTCCACACGCTGCGCCTCGAGTTGGCGGAAGCGGCGGATCTGCCCATGGGCCGAATGCTGTCGAACACGGCGCTCGGAGAGATCGCCGTCAAGCCGCCGACGAGCCTCAAGGAGCTGGGCCGGATCAAGAACGTGCGGGGCCAGTTCGCGCGGGAGCACGGCGATCGGGTGATCGAGCTGGTGAAGTCGCAGATCGACAAGCTCCGCAGCGGTGAGCTGTCGATGCCCGACGAGAAGAAGGACCGTGAGCCGGGACGGCGACGACGGGAAGACGTGCTGCTGGCGTTCCGCAAGGAAGCGGCGGCGAAGCGCAAGGTCGCGGGCTCGGTGGTGCTGTCGAACCCCCTGGTGGAGGAGATCGCCCAGCTCAACCCGACCTCGCCGGAGCAGCTCGAGGCGCTGCCCTTCTTCGGGAAGAAGCGCCTGGCCCTCTATGGAGAAGGCATCGTCGCGACCCTCGCCCAGGTGAGGTGATGTTCGGGCTGCTGATCGGCTGCTTCGCCCTGGGCGCGCTGGCGCGACGGATGCCCTCGATCCCGCGGGAAGCACCGAAGGTGCTCAACGCGTGGGTGCTGAACGTGTCGCTCCCCGCGCTGGTGCTGAAGACGGTGCATGGCGTGGCCCTGGCGCCGAGCGTGCTGGTGGGCGCCGTGACGTTGTGGATGCTGTTTCTGCTCGTCGCGGGCGCGGCGTTGCTGGCGGTCAAGCGTGGCTGGGCGAGCCGGGAGGTCGCGGGCGCGCTCGCGTTGAGCGCGGGGCTCGGGAACACGGCGTTCGTGGGCGTGCCGCTGGTCGAGGCGCTCGGAGGCCCGGGCGCGGTAGGGCCCGCGGCGTTGCTCGATCAGCTCGGGAGCTTCCTCATCTTCAGCGCAGCCGCGGTGCCGTTCGCGATGATCATGGGCGGGGCATCTCCCAGCGCGGGCGTCGTGCTCAGGCGCCTGGCGACGTTTCCGCCCTTCGTGGCGTTGCTCCTCGCGTTCGTGTTGCGACCTTTCGCGTTTCCCGAGGGGGTCGAGTCCGTGTTGACACGGCTGGGCAGCATGGTGACGCCGCTCGCGCTTGCCTCGGTGGGGTGGCAGCTCGAGCTGTCGGGCATGAAGGGCCAGCTGGGAGCCATGGCGACCGGACTCGTGTGGAAGCTGCTGCTCGCACCGGCGGTGATGCTCGGGGTGGTGTGGCTGGTGGGGGCTCCGACGGGGCTCGAGGCGAAGGTGGCGGTGGCGCAGGCGGCGATGGCCCCCATGGTGACGGCGGCGGTGCTGGCGACGGAGCACCGGCTCGCGGCCTCCCTCTCGGCGGCGCTGGCGGCCCTTGGCGCGGCGATGTCGTTCGTCACCGTTCCGGCGTGGTGGGCCGTACTCGGGCGGGTGTTTGGCGAGTAGGGTCCCGCGCCATGCGCTACGTCGTGAAGCAGGAGTGGTTGTCGTTCGGAGATGACTTCGCCATCAAGGACGAGCACGGCCGCGAGGCGTTCTACGTCGATGGCAAGGCGTTCACCCTGGTCCGCGAGAAGCTCGCGATGTTGGATGCGAACAAGAAAGAAGTCGCCCTCATTCGCGAAAAGCTGATCTCTCTCACCTCGGCGTACGAGATCGTCCGCGAGGGGCACCCCACCGCCGTGGTGAAGAAGGACCTCGTGAACCTGTTCCGCATCGGGTTCACCGTCGACGTGCCAGGCCCAGACGATCTCGAGACCACCGGCAGCCTGCTCGAGCACGAGTACACGTTTCGCCGCGGTGGCAAGGTGGTGGCCGAGGTGTCCAAGCGCTGGTTCTCGTGGACCGACACGTACGGTGTCGAGGTGCAGCCGGGGGAAGATGACGTGCTCATCCTCGCGAGCACCATCGTGATCGATCTCATCGCCCACCCGGATCCCGAGACGAAGGCCACGCCGAAGGTGTGAAGCGTTGAGGCGGAGCACCCCATCGGCTACGTGCCGTGGCCATGACTGAAGTCGAAACGCTCATCGTCGGCGCGGGCATCAGCGGACTGGCGACGGCGGCCTCCATCGGGCGCGGCGGCGAGCTGCTGGTGCTGGAGGCCGACCCCGAGATCGGCGGCTACTGCAAGACCATCAAGCGCGACGGCTTCGTGTGGGACTACTCGGGCCACTTCTTCCACTTCAAACACGCCGAGATCGAAGCCTGGCTCCGCGCGCGCATGCCGGGGCAGGACATTCGAACGGTCGCCAAGAAGTCGTCAATCTCCTACGCCGGTCGGCAGATCGACTTCCCGTTCCAGAAGAACATCCACCAGCTGCCGCAGGCCGAGTTCATCGACTGTCTGTACGATCTCTACATGGCGCGCGGGCCCGGTATGCCGGCGCAGCCCGAGGGCAACTTCAAGGAGATGCTCTACGCGCGCTTCGGGCGCTCGATCGCCGAGAAGTTCCTCATTCCCTACAACGAGAAGCTCTACGCGACCGACCTCGCGACGCTCGACCGCGACGCCATGGGCCGCTTCTTCCCGCACGCGGACCTGACGGACATCGTCAAGAACATGCGGCAGGCGGACAACGCCTCGTACAACGCGAGCTTCACCTACCCGGCCGGCGGCGCCATCGAGTACGTCAACGCGCTCGCCAACGAGCTCGACCCGTCATCGCTCAGGCTGAACGAGCCGGTGGTGGGTATCGATCTGGGCCGCAAGGTGGCGCGCACCCCGGAGGGCGAGTACCGCTACCAGAACCTCGTCACCTCGGTCCCCTTCCCGAAGTTGATGGAGCTGTGCGGCCAGCCGGTCGATGAGCGCGTGTTCACCTGGAACCAGGTGCTCGTCTTCAACCTGGGCTTCGATGCGAAGGGCCCGAAGGACGTGCACTGGGTCTACTTCCCGGACCGGGCGCGCGCGTTCTACCGAATCGGGTTCTACGACAACATCTTCGATGGGCCGCGCATGAGCCTGTACGTGGAGCTGGGCTTTGCCCGCGGCGCGCGCATCGACGTGGCGAAGGAGCGCGAGCGGGTGCTCGAGGGGCTCAAGGCCGAGGGCGTGGTGACGGGCCAGAAGGTGGTGGCCGAGCACTCGGTGGTGATGAACCCGGCGTACGT
>JBILEB010000110.1:0-24393 GCA_044352295.1 Myxococcaceae bacterium | reverse complement strand
GCTCGAACTGGAACGTCGGCATGCCGGTCGAGTCGTTGCGCAGCGTCGAGAGCACCCCGTCAGGGTACCCGTCGCCGTTGGCGTCTTCCGACACCTCGCCGCCCGGCGCCATCACGTCGATGCGGGCCCCGAAGTTCGAGTAGCTCGCCCGGCTGCCGTTGAGGCGCGTCGCGCCGATGCAGAGGACGCCCGTCTGGTTGCAGGGCGTGAAGCGCGACGCATCGATGTTGTCGTTCCCCGCGGCCATGACGAAGTGCACGTTGCGCCCGGCTGCCTGGTTGATGACGTCCTGATAGCTGTTGAGCGGCCCTCCTTCGCCGCCGAGGCTCATGCTCACCACCTGCGCGGGGTTCGCGTTCATCGGCATGCCGGGCACCGTGAGGCCCGCGGCCCAGGCCATGCCCGCTGAGATGTCGAGGTCGGTGCCTCCGCCGCGACCGAGGACGCGGACCGGCACGATGCGTGCGTTCCAGTTTACGCCCGCGATGCCCGCGCCGTTGTCGCTGACCGCGCCGATGGTGCCGGCGCAGTGGGTGCCATGCCAGCTCGAGCTCCCGTTGGGTTGGTCGCGGCCCGTGTCGGAGGCGTCGTTGTCGCGGCCGTCCCCGTCGAGCGCCGTGGCCGGGTCGGTGATCATGTCGGCGCCGGGCAGCACGCGCGGGGCGAGATCGGGGTGCGCGAAGATGCCGGTGTCGATGACCGCGACCGTCACCGCGGCGGTGGTGCCCTTCTCGACGTCCCAGGCCGCCGCCATGTTGATGGGGGGCAGGTGCCACATCGCCGGATAGAGCGGATCGTTGGGCACCGACAGGGCGTGCCGAATGCCGTTGAGCTCGGCGAAGGCAACGCCAGGCAGGCGCGAGACGGGAGCCACCGCTTCACGGGTCTCGGCCTCTGACAGGGGCTTCCCCGTCGAGGCATGGCGGAAGCGAACCAGGTGCAGGTACTCGGAGCCAAACCCGCCGTGGGTCGCGACGAGGCCCGGCCGCTTCACGAGCTCCAGCACGCGTGAGGCCGGCAGCTTCTCGAGCGGCCGAACGATGAGCTCGCTAGCGACGAAGCGTGGCGCCTCATGGGCGCCGTGGAGCTGGCCCGAGGCGATGAGCGCCAGGCGGCTCGGCGTGCGCAGCGCGCGGTCGACGGCAGAGAGCTGCGGCGCGCGCTCCGAGAGGGGCCGCTGCGCGTTGAGGGCGGTGCGCAGGTCCGGAGCGAGCCGCGACTGGCCGCGCCAGCTCGTCGCGCCCTGGAACGGCGTGACGGTGCCCGAGACGCGCCCCTGGCTCCCCGACGCGCCGCCGCCGAAACCAGGGCTGCCGCCGCCGGTGTTGATGGGATCCGGCGGGGGCTCTTCGCAAAAACACCCGGGGTGAAAGGCCGCAGCGGCCAGGACGAGCAAGAAGCGTCGCATGGTGGGTTTCTCCCCGTCACTTCGCACAGGCGTCGACGTCCTTGAGCGTCTTCGCCTTCAGAATGCACTGCTCCATCTTCTTGTCGTAGCGGGTTGGGCAGGCCGTCTTGAGCTCGACCAGCTTCGGGTCGGCGAGGGCTTCGCGGCGGGCCAGGCGCTCTGTCACCTCGCGCTCCTTCGGCGTCATCTTCTTCACCTCGGGGTCGCTGGCGAGCGACTCGTCCACCGAGAGGAGGATGATGTGGTCTTCCAGCTTGTCGCACTCCGAGGCCGACAACTCGGCCGGCTTCTTCGGGGCCCCGGCAGGCGTGCCGGCGTCCTTCGATTGAGCGGCGGCCGAGAAGGCCCCCAGGCACAGCAGAAAGAAGACGCGCATGCGGGCACCATAGTGACCTGCGACCCGGTTTCAAATGCGCCGATCAGTTCGACGACGGCTGACCCTCGATGACGGCCGCGATGATGGCCCCGACGAGCGCCGCGCTGGCCACCCCGTAGGCGATGTTCGCGCCCGTCGCGTTGGCGCTCGCCGCGGAGGCCTTCTCGGCGAACTCCGCGTCCACGCGCGCCTCGTTGGCCTGAATGGAGAGGTTGCGGGCATTGACGCCGAGCCCCAGCCCGACCGCGAAGGCGACGGCGGTGGTGATACCGAGCGCGGTGGTGACGGGGCGCCGCTCGACGAACGAGGGCCCGGCCGGCGACGGAGCCGGTCGTTGGGGCTCGAGGCGGGTGGCCTTCGGCGCATCGGGGGGAAGGTCGTCCTCGGGCAGCGGCGCGGGAGGGGCCTGGAGTGACTTCTTCATCTCGAGGAAGAGATCGACGGCCTTGGGGCTCGAGTACGGCGGCAGGTCGGCGGCCTCGTCGATGCGCAGCGCGGTGCGGAAGTGCTCGGCCGCTTCTTTGCGATGGCCGAGGCTCAAGTGGCACAGCCCGCCGTAGAGCTCGACGTCTCGCAGCTCGTCCTTCGTCGACTGCCACTGCGTCGAGGCCTGCTCGAGGCGGGCCACGCAGCGCTCGAAGTCCAGGGACTGGTACAGCTCCCTGGCCTGCGCGAGGAAGGGGTTGCCGGGCGCGGCCAGCAGCGTGGCGAGCACCAGGCCCGTCATGGAACGTCACCTGGCGGCAGGGCGGCGTCGTCGGTGAGCTGCCACGAGGTCATCGTCACCGAGTACGGCCCAGCATCGGCGCCCTCGACGCGAAGGATCCCAGGGCGCAGGCGCTCGTCGTCGAACTCGAGGGACCACCCGGTGGTGACGAGGAGCGCGGAGCCGAGGAGCCTCGAGGCGCGCGACGAGAAGGACATTCCGTCGCAGACCGTAGCAAGCAATCGCTCGGGGCCGGTGTAGAACGTCGGCTGCGTGGGACTCTCCGACTCCATCAAGCAGGGCCTCAGGCAGTGGACGCTGTCGATGACGGGCGACGATCTCGACGAGCGGCTCAAGGGGCACCGCGCGCAGAACGAATACGGCGTCGACCCGTTCGGCTTCTCGCTCGACTACGCGCTCTCGGCGGTCGGGCCCATCGTCTGGCTCTACCAGAACTACTTTCGCTGCCAGACCTTCGGCATCAATCACGTGCCGGCGGGCCGCGTGCTGCTCGTCTCGAACCATGGCGGCCAGCTGCCCTTCGACGGGATGATGATCGGCGTGGCGATGCTCACCGAGGCGCGCCCACCGCGGGCGATCCGCTCCATGGTGGAGAAGTGGGTCGGCTCGCTGCCGTTCGTCTCGACGTTCTTCTCGCGCGTGGGGCAGATCGTCGGCACGGCGGAGAACTGCCGGAGGCTCTTGCTCAACGACGAGGCCATCCTCGTCTTTCCCGAAGGGCTCAAGGGCATCTCGAAGCTGTACTCGCAGCGCTACCAGCTCCAGGAGTTCGGTCTGGGCTTCATGCGGCTGGCGCTCGAGACGAAGACGCCCGTCGTGCCGGTGGCGGTGGTGGGCAGCGAGGAACAGGCACCCGCCCTGATGAACCTCACCACGGTGGGCAAGCTGCTCGGCATGCCGGCGCTGCCGGTCACGCCCTACGGCCTGCCGTTGCCGCTGCCGACGAAGTACCGCATCTACTTCGGGGAGCCGCTCACCTTCACCGGCCGCCCCGACGACGACGACGCCGAGCTCGAGAAGAAGGTGAAGGTGGTGAAGGCGGCGATTCAGTCGATGCTCGAGAAGGGTCTCTCGGAGCGCAAGGGGGTCTTCTTTTGAGCGGCGAGGGCGCGGTGGTGGTGACGGGCATCTCGGGCAACCTGGGCCGCGTGGTGGCGAAGCTCCTCCACCGCACCGAGCGCGTCGTCGGCATCGATCGCCGGCCGTTCGTCGGCAAGCCGAAGGACGTCGAGCACTTCCAGATCGATCTGCGAAAGAAGAAGACCGACGACGTGTTTCGCCGCGTGCCGGTGAAGGCGATCGTTCACATGGGGATCATGCACGACCCGCGCATGAGCGCGGAGGATCACCACAGCTTCAACGTGCTGGGCACCACCCGCGTGCTCGACTGCGCCGCGAAGTTCGGCGTCAAGAAGCTCATCGTCCTCTCGAGCGCCAACGTCTACGGGCCCTCGCCGGAGAACTCGAACTTCCTCTCGGAAGAGGCCCCGCTCATGGCGGCCAGCCGGTTCCCGTCGGTGCGCGATCTCATCGAGGTCGACATGCTGGCGCACGGGTTCTTCTGGCGCCAGCCCTCGGTCGAGACGGTGGTGCTTCGGCCGGTGCACATCGTCGGGCCCACCATCAAGAACGCGCCGTCGAACTACCTGCGCCTGAAGCGACCGATGACGCTGATGGGGTTCGACCCGATGGTGCAGCTCGTCCACATGCACGACGTCGGCGAGGCGCTGGTGGCGGCGCTGAAGCCCGGCCTCAAGGGCGTCTACAACGTCGTCGGCCCCGGAGAGGTGCCGCTGTCGTCCTGCTTTTCGGAGCTCGGCGCGCGGCCGCTCCCGGTGCCGCATCCGTTCGCCCGGGGAATCGTCAGCCGCCTCTTCAAGTACCGGCTCGCCAACTACCCACCCGAAGAGCTCGATCACATTCAGTTCCTCTGCATGGTCGACGGGAGTCGATGGCGCACTGAGTCGGGCTGGAACCCGCGGTTTTCGATGCGCGACACGATCCGCGCGGTGCTCTCGGATCTGGCCTGAGATTTTCGACGCTCCAACCAAACCCTGACGCGGCTGTCATGATCCGTCGGTGGAATGTCGCACTCTCTGAGCCGCGCTGGGGCTCAACCTCATGAAATCGCTCCCGTCCTGGAGTGTCATCGGCATGGCACCCGTGTTGCTCTAGTTCTCCCTCGGTAAGGAGGTTCCATAGGGGAACTTCCGACGCCCGTCGCCTCGGCCGGCCCCGAGACGACGGGCGCTTTTTTTTGCCCGCGCGCGAGGTCGAGCCGTAACCAGGCTCCTTCGTGCGGGCGTATCAGCGGCGATGACTTCGGCAGCCATTGCGTGGGACAGCGCGCCGGCGATGGCGACGGACGACCCGGACTCCGATGAGGCGCTCATGCGGCGGTTCCGTGAGGGCCACCGCGACGGGTTCGATCGGCTCTTCCAGCGGCACGCCTCGGCGCTGACGAGCTACCTCACGCGCCTCACCGGGAGCGCCGCCGCTGCTGAAGACGCGGTGCAGCTCACGTTTCTGTCGGTCATCCGCTCACGCGATCAGTTCCTGACCGGCTCGCGGGTCAAGCCGTGGCTCTACGCCATCGCCACCAACGCCGCGCGCGATCGCCATCGACGGACGAAGCGGGAGACGCCGGTCTCCGACAATCCCGTCGAAGCGGGCCTCGACGCGGTCCATGGTGATGCGGGCCTGCGCAAGCGGTTGGTCGAAGCCCTCCAGCGCCTGCCGGAGCCGCAACGCGAAGCCGTCATCCTCCATCGGCTCGAGGGCTGGAGCTTCGCGGAGATCGCCGAGGCCGTCGGCGCGAGCGAGACCGCGGTGAAGGTGCGCGCCTTTCGCGGCACCCAGGTGCTGCGCGAGTCGTTGAAGGACGTCTGGGAGTTCGATTCATGAGTACACCTGCTCCATTCGGTCGTGTCCCCACGCAGCTGCCCAAGGCGCTCGAAGGTCGGCTCTCGGCCGCGCTCGAGGCGGAGCTCGGTCGGCCGCCGAAGCCCTGGTGGAAGGACGCGCTCGCGTTCGTGGTCGTCGCCCTGGTGCTGTTCGGGCTCGGCAGCGTGCTCTTCCGCGCGAGCGCCTCACCGCTGGCGATGGGGCCGGGGGTCTGGGCGCAGGCGGTGGCGCTGTTGGCGGTGTCGTTGATCGCCGGCGTGGCGGGCCTGGCGCCGTGGCCCCAGCGCACCTCGCGCCCGCTGGTGCTGGGCGTGCTGGTGGTGGGCACCGTGCTGGTGACGCAGGTCGTCTCGATGGAGCTGGCCCCGTTCACGCCGAAGCTCGGGTGCTTCGTCTGGGAGCTCGCCGCGTCCCTGGTGCCGGCGATCGTCGCCATCGTCGCCGCGCGGCAACATGCGCCCCGGCTGTCACGCGCGATGGTGCTCGGCTGGGCCGCGGGAACGCTCTCGCTGGCGGTGATGCAGCTCAAGTGTCCGCACCGCGACGTGGGGCACCTGGTGCTCTTCCACCTGCTCCCGCTGGGCCTGGTGGTGGTCGCGACGGTGCTGGTGCGCCGCCGGGTCTCCACGTCGAGCTACGCGCCGTAGTTCGTCACCCGTCAGGCCCGTCGAGCAGCCGGCTCATGACGTCGGAGTCACCCGCTTCGACCGACTCACCACCGGTCGCCGCTGCGATGAGGGCCGGGTCGTACGACCGCCACGTGATGAGAGAAGCCTGAAGGTCGAGGTCAGCGGGTCCAACGACTCACCACGGGTCGCCGCTGCGGGCGTCGCAGGTGAGGGCCTCGTCGAGCGGTGGAGGCGCGCGCACGGCGAAGATGAACACGTTGCCGTCCTCGGACTCGGTGCGCATGGCCGTCGCTCCCACCGACGCAAACGTGGGGCCTCGCCACGGAACCCAGCCGCGCGCCCGATACAGCCGCACCGCGTCGTCCGAGGGGCTCAGAGCACCGAGCTCGTAGCCCTGCCGGAGCAACGCTTCGAGCGACTCCATCAGGGCCCCGCCGAGCCCGCGTCGTCGATGACTGGGCCGCACCGCGAGGGCCTCGACGTAGCCGGTGTGCCAGGGACGTCCGCCGGCGAGCAGCGTGCGGGTCACCAGGGCGCCGTGCCCCACGAGCGTCTTTCCGTCGAACGCGAGCGCGTGCACGCCGCCCAACGCATGGGTCCAGTCGTCTTCCGAGAAGTCGCCCAGGTACGAGAGCTCGAGCAGATCGCGCAGCGCCGCCAGGTTCGCCCGGCTCAGCGCCGTGGTGGGGTGGCGCTCGACGATCACCTGCCGGCGTCTCGAGGGGCCAGCGCCGCGGCGAGCTCGGGGAAGGGGCCGTCGTCCTGGCTCTCGAGCCACCACTTGCCCTCCCGCCAGACGAACACGCTGCTCACCACCGCCGTCTTCGCGCTCACCGAGGGGAGCCGGTACCAGCTCAGCTTCGTCACCACCTCGGCCACCCCCTCCGTCGAGATCCTGGCGTCCTCGAGCTCGTAGTCGGTGATGAACAGATCGCGCTCGTCGTCGGTCTTCATCCGGGCCTTGACGTACGAGGTGCGGCGCTCCGGCACGATCAGGTCGGCCGCCCCCCGGAAGTCCTTCCATCGCGCGCGCTGGTGGAACGCCTCGATGGTGGGCTTGAGTTCGTCCACGTCGGGCTTGTTGCGCAGGGTGGCGCAGGCCGCGAGGGCGAACAGGGCCAGCGTCATCACGAGCGGTCGCGTCATGGGCGCAGACGGTACCATTCGACCCCCCACGGGCCAGTTTCCGCGGTTGCCGACATTGCGCGCTAGAGCGCTGGCGGGGCGTTGATAGAGTCTCCCGGCCTTTCGTCGAAAGCCCCCGTTCGCCCGAGCGCCCATGTCGAAGTCGATGGTTGAGAAGTACGAGCAGATGCTCTCGCAGGACCCCACCTCGACCGTCTTCGTCGAGCTCGCGCGGGCGTACCTCGACAAGGGCGAGAACGAGAAGGCCATCGGGGTCTGCCTCTCGGGCTGCACCCACCACCCCGCTTCGGTGGCGGGCCGCGTGCTCTGGGGCAAAGCGCTCATCAACGCGGGCAAGGCCGCCGAGGCGATGCAGCAGTTCGACGTCGCGGCGAACATCGACAAGGAAAACCCGCACGCGTACAACCTCATCAGCGAGGTGCTGCTCCGAAAGGGCCTGTACCGCTCGGCGCTGCCCATTCTGCGCAAGGCGTCGACCCTCCAGCCCAACGACGGGCGGATCAAGCAGTGGCTCGAGCAGGCGCGCGCCGCCCTCGCGGGTGGGCCCGCGCCGGTGCTCTACGACGAGACGAGCGTGAGCACCCAGGCGCTCGTGGGGGAGCCGAAGACCGAGACCGCCGCGCCCACCGCGCAGCCGCCGCCCCCGCCCGCCCCGTCGGCGCCTGCCACGCCCCGCGCGAGTGGGCCCCGGCCCGCGAAGCCGTCCGCGCCCTCCTCGGCGCCCGTCGCCCCAGCGGCACCGACGCCCTCGGGTGAGTTCCCGAACGCTGACCCCGACGTGTTCGCCGCGTTCACCCCGGGCAAGGCCGACCCCCGGGCCGAGCCGACGGTGCTGATGAACGCGTACACGCCCGAAGCCCCGGCGGGACGCTCGACGCTCGAAGTTCCCACGCAGGACTCCCGCATGCCCGAGGCGTGGCCGTCGGCGCCGCGGCCGATGGCTCACAAGCCCGGGCCACCGGTCCCCACCACCGAGCTGCCCGCCGTGCCCTCGGTGGCCGCGTCGCGCGTCGAGGACAACCGGCCGACGATGGAGATCCCCGCCTCGTCCGCACGTCCCAGCGGCGGCGATCTGCCCATGGTGATGGGCACCATCGAGGATCGAACCTCGACCGCCGAGTTGCCGCTCGTCCAGGGGGCCATTGCAGAAGCGCCAGATCCGTTCACCGCGTTGATGGGCGGGCGCACCGAGTCCACCGAGACGTTCCGCGGGCTCACCAGCACCTTCCAGGCGCTGGAGGAGGCCGAGGCCGCGCCGCTCCCCATACCGCTGGGTCCGCCGGTGCCGAGCCAGCCCGAGATGCCGTCGGTGATTCCCTCCGACGAGCTGCAGCTCCCGGCGACGGTGTCGGCCGAGCAGCAGGCGGTGGGAGGCGGCCTGCTGGACGAGGTGGTGTCCGCGCAATCCGAGATGCCGACGAGCGAGTTCCAGCTCCCGGGCATGAAGCCGGCGCCGGCCGCCGCGCCCAGGTCTTCAGGTGGCCTGCTCGACGAGATCCCCGACGAGTCGATTGAGCCGCCCTCGGCCAACGTCGAAGCGCCGCGGGTCGAGTTCTCGACCCAGGCCACCGAGGCCATCGCCAAGGAGTACGAGCGCGAGCTGCGCGAGAAGCTCAAGGTCAAACAGCAGGAGAAGACCTTCTTCCAGAGGCACGGCCTCAAGGTCGGCGTGGCCATCGGCCTGGTGGTCGTGCTGGGCGCCCTCGCGGGCTCGTTCTACGCGACCCGGCAACGGCACGGCGGCGAGAGCCTCGACGGCGCGCTCGCCAAGGGGAAGGCCGCGATCGCCGCCGACACGAAGGAGCAGTACGCGCTGGGCCTCCAGTCGCTCGAGCTGGCGCTCTCGATGGACGAGGGAAACGTCGACGCCTTTGCGCACATCGCTTTGGCGAAGGCGATCCTCTACGCCGAGCATGGTGGCGCGCTCGCCGATCGAGAAGCCGCCCGCGCCACGCTGGACAAGCCCCGGGTTCGCGAGGCGCACCCGGCCATCGTCACGGTGGTGGAGTACCTCACCGCCGACGCCGGCGAGCTGACGGGCCGCAAACAGCAGCTCCTTGGGGCCGACACCGGCTCCTCACTCGTGGAGGCCCAGGCCGGGCGGGTGCTCCTGTCCGAGCGCAAGCTGGAGGAGGCCTTCAAGCACCTCGAGAAGGCCACGCAGCTCGACGGCCGCAACCTGCGGGCCCTGGTGAGCCTGGGCGAGTACTACCTGGCCTCGGAAGATCACGAGAGCGCCGCCCGCATCCTCGCCACCGCCGAGACGCTCTCGAAGTTCCACCCGCAGCGCGTGATGGGCCTGGCGGAGGCGCGGCTCGAGCTGGGCCGGGAAGCACCAGAGGCCCTCGCCGAGCTCGAGAGCCTGCCCACCAACGCCGCCGTGCCCGACGCGCTCAAGGGCCGCTACACGCTGTTGCTGGGGCGCGCGCAGTCCGCCGCGGGCAAGCACGACGACGCGCTCAAGACGTTGACCGACGGCCTGGCGGCGCATGCAGACCTGGCCTTCGACTTCCACATGGCGCTCGGGTTCGCGGGCCGCAACGCCGGTCGCATGGCCGAGGCCCAACGCGCCTACGACGACGCGCTCAAGGTGCGCCCGAAGTCCGAAGAGGCGAAGGAGGGTCTGGGCCGGGTGCTGCTCGCCCGGAGCCGCGAGAAGGAGCTGCTGGAGCGCCTCAAGCCCGAGGCGGATCAACGCAAGGTGGCCCTGGTGCGTGGCATCGCGGCCTCCCGGCTCGACGACACCAAACGCGTGCGTGCCGAGCTCGCCCGCACCCAGGTCAACGGCAAGTACCCCTCCGAGGCCGTCGTCTACCTCGCGCTCGCCGACGCCACCGACGAGGGCGGCGACAAGGCCGTGCAGCTCCTCGAGAAGCTCGTCACCACGACCCGCCGCAACAAGTCCACCGCGCAGATCGCCCTCGCCCGCGTCTACATGCGGCGCAACGAGCTGACGAAGGCCCGCGGCCAGCTCGAGGAGGCCGCGAAGGACCCGCAGGACTACGAGGCCAACGCGCTGTTGGGGCAGCTCTACCTCGACGCGGTCGAGATGGGCGTGGCGCCCGAGACGGCCCTGGCACCCCTGCAGAAGGCCATCGAGCGCAACGGCAGTCACGCGCCCTCGAGGCACCTGTTGGCGCGCACGCTGGCGGCGATGGGGCAGTTCCCCGAGGCCCTCAAGCAGGTCGAGGCCTGGACGGCGGACAACCCGGCCTCGGAGGACGCCTGGGTCGACATGGCCTTCGTGCTCCTGCATTCCGGGCGCGCGAAAGAGGCCGAGGCCGCCATCGCGAGGGGCCTCAAGGCCGACAGCACCAACCTCGACGCCTTCCGGGTCAAAGCGCAGGTGTTGTTCGCGCGCGGCGACGGCCGCACCGCGTTCGCCTCGCTCGAGCGCGCCAACAAGCTCAACCCGAAGGACGCCGAGACGTTCTGTGAGATCGGCAACGCCTTCGTGCGCCAGAACAACCTCGACACCGCGCTGAAGGCCTTCGAGGCCGCCCGGCGCGAGAACCCGAACGTGTTGTGCGGGCTGGTCGGTCCGCATCACGCCCAGCCCACCGCCAGGGGCGCCCGGCCCACGCCGAAGGAAGAGCTGCTCGCGCTGCAGAAGAAGGCCTTCGCGGTCTGGGACAAGGCGCTCGTCGACGCGTCGCTCGCGCGGGTGCTGCTCGAGGAGCGGGACTTGAAGAACGCACTCGAACTGGCCGATGGCGCGACCCGTACGGCGCCCGCTTCGGCCCCGGCCTGGTTCGCCCTCGCCGAAGTGGCCCGCAAGCAGAAGAACGAGGCCAAGGCCCTCGAGAGCTACGCGAAGGCGGCGGAGTTCGATCCGTCCTGGTCCCAGGCGCGCTTGTCGTACGCCGACGCCCTCATGCGCACGGGGGGCGAGGGGCCGAAGAAGGCGCTGCCCGAGTACGAGGCCGTGCTGATGCTCTCTCAGAACGAAGCCGATCAAGCGCGCGTGAAGAAAGTCGTCACCGCGCTCAAGAAGCAGCTCAAGTGAGTCCATCGCCACCAGCAGGCGACAGCCCGCCGATTCCCGTGTTCCGCATCAGCTTCGCCAACGCGACGCTCCTCGCGGGCGGTTACCTGCTGGTGGGCGTGCTGGTCGAGGTGGCGCGTCGCACCGCCAACTGGCGGTGGACCGAGAAGGCGGCCTGGTCGATGGAGGCCTTCCCCGCCGGCATCTTGCGCAGCGTCGGCTTGCTGGACCCGGTGCGAGAAGCCTTCGCCGACGGGAAGGTCGACCAGACGCACGTGCGCCTCATCTACGCCGCCACCGTGGTGCTGGTGGTGTACGGCATCGGCCTGGGCGTGGGGTTCTTGATGTGGCTCGTCACGCGGTGGCAGGCGCGGCGAACCAGCTGACCCGCGTCACAGCCAGTGGCGCAGCTGCCAGGCCACCCAGGACAGCAGTCGGCGACCCAGCCCGTAGCCCTTCACCGCCTCGAGGGTGATGCGCTCGCAGTGCGCGAGGTCGTCGAGGAAGAGGCGCTCCATGGCGAGGCCGAAGCGGTGGTCGACGACGATGGCGTTCACCTCGAGGTTCTGTCGAAGCGACAACGCGTCGAGGTTCGAGCTGCCCACCGTCGCCCACTCACCATCGATGACGGCGGTCTTGGCGTGCAGCACGCGGCCCTGCCACTCGTACACCTCGATGCCGTCCTTGAGCAGCCTGGGGTACAGACCGCGCGCGCCCCACAGCACCAGCTTCACGTCGGTGGTGGCGGCGACGATGACGGCGAGCCGCACCCCGCGACGGACGGCCCTGGACATGGCCTTGAGCAGCTTCCGCGGCGGCAGGAAGTAGGCGTGCGTGAGGAAGATGCGCTCCTTCGCGCGGCCGATGGCCTCGACGTAGGCCTGACGAATGGCCTTCTGGTGCAGGGCGAACTCGTTCCCCACCACGCGGAGCTGCGCGCACGCCACGTGACGGCCGCGAGCGAACCGCGCCTCGTCGAAGTGTGGGCCCTTCTGCCGACGCCACGTGGAGAGGAACAGCTGCTCCAGCTCGAGCGCGCCAGGGCCTTCGATGCGCAGGTGCGTGTCCCGCCAGCCGCCGCCGCCGTCGGCCACCGCTGCGTACTCGTCGCTGATGTTGAGGCCACCGGTGAAGCCTACCCAGCCGTCGACGACGAGGCACTTGCGGTGGTTGCGCCGGCGCAAGCGCGCGACGAGCTTCTTGAGGCCGAAGGAGAACCGCGCGGGGAGAAACGGCAGCACCTTCACGCCCGCCTGGGACAGGGACGCCAGCGTCGCCTCGGACACGCTCGATCCCCAGTCGTCATAGAGCAGCAGCACCTCGACGCCCGCCCGGGCGCGGGCCTCGAGTGCATCGAGGAAGCGCCGGCCCGTGGCGTCGTCGCGGAGGATGTAGGTCTCCAGACAGATGGTCGAGTTCGCGCGGCCGATGGCGTCGAGCATCGCTGGGTAGGCCTGGTACCCGTCGCGCAGCAACGAGACGCGGTTGGGGCCCAGCAGCACCTCGGCCCAGGGATCCCGAGCCGCGGCCTGGAGCGCCTGTGTCGAACTCGTCGGCACGCGGCACTCCCCTTCGTCAGCGGCGGACGGTGAGCTTCACCGGGCCAGCGGTCGACGCCTGCGTCGCGTCCACCCAGAGGTAATACGTGTCGGGGACCAGCTGCGCGCTGAAGGTCGCGGGCTGACCGACGGCCGGCGCCACCTGGCAGCTCATCGACGTCATGGCATCGCACTGGCCCTTGCGCAGGTACAGCACTGGCGCCGCGTTGCTCCCGGGCTGAGGCGTCGCCGTGAAGGTGTAGGTCGCGGTGGTCGTCACGTTGAACCGGTAGACGAGGTCGGGCGCGCCCATGCCACCGCCGCACATGGCCGAGGCGTCATCGGTCCCGCGGCTGACGTCGAGGAGGACAGTGGCCTCGTTGGCGGTGAAGATGAGATCGGCCGGGATGGCGCACGTGTCGTTGCTGGGCGGAGGGCGGGCGGGCTCCGTGGTGGCCGACAGCTCGAGGCGGCCCATGGTGGCGTTGCCCACGTTCTCGACGCCGAGGATCCACTCGCCGGCGCCGAGGCGACGCGCGACGAGGCGACCGGTGGCGGAGGTGGGGGTGGAGCAGGCCGCCAGCGAGGCGTCGCACGACGGCCACAGCGCGAGGGCCGGGCGAAGCGGATCCGTCCCGGCGGCGGTCACCGTCACGTCGGACGTCTCGGTGAGGGTGAACCGGTAGAACAACTCCGGGCCGCCCGACGGGTTGCAGGTCAACGTGGCGTCGTCATCGGCGCCCACCAACTCGGGCCGCACCGTGCCGCCGTCGAGCGGCAGCGTCTCAGCGAGCAGACAGGTCTCGTTGGTGGAGCCGCTCGGCGCCTCGACGGCCACGGTGGCGAGGCTGGGGCCGGAGCCGGAGCGGTCGTACCCCTGCAGCACCACGGTGTACGCGCCCTCCCGGAGCCGGCGGACGCGATAGGTGGTGTTGATGCCCTGACTGGAGCGGCAGGCGAGATCGACGTCGACGCCGCAGCGCTGGCGCAGCGCCACCACCGGCTGCGCGCCCGAGCCGTTCGCCGCGACGCTGATGCGCAGGTCCGACGAGGCGCCCAGCACGAGGTTGAACATGACGTCGCCCGCGCCGGCGTCGCGCACCGCGCACGAGGTCTGCACGTTGGAGGCGGCGGCCGTGAGGTTGGTGTCGACGGTGAAGGTCTTGATGCCGCAGGCGATGAAGGACGGCGCGGCGGCGCAGGTGTCGGCCGGCGTGACGGCCTCGGTGATGGTGCTGTCGGGCGTGCAACGGCCCATGGCGCAGACGGGGTTTGGGCACTTGCAGTCGGCGTTGACGACGCATTCGACGCACTGGCCCTGGGCGCGGTCGCACACCTGACCCATCTCACACGCCGGTTCACAGTCGACGCCCGCGTCGGGTTTGCGGGTGCCGCCGTCGAAGCCGGCGGGCAGCTCACAGCTCCCGTTGGACGGGTTGCAGACGCGGGGTTGGTCGCAGAGGACGCGGAAGCACGGGTTGGAGGTGCCGCAGGCTCCCAGCAGGAGGACGCCCACGAGGGCCGCCGCGGCGAGCGCGAAGTCAAGTCGTCGAGAGAACACCATGATTCGCAATGTACCTGCTTCCCGGAACGGGGCCATCGAGACGACGCCCAACCCCGGTGAGCGGGTGCGCATTCCTGAGGCTCAGGACAGCCCGTGCGCCACGAGGGCGGCGAAGGGGCCACGACGCGCGACGAGCTCGTCCCAGGTTCCCTGTTCGACGACGCGGCCCGACTCGAGCACCACGATGCGATCGGCGGCGCGCACGGTGGCGAGGCGGTGCGCGATGACGAGCACGGCGCGGTCCTCCATCAGCTCCGCCAGGCCGGCCTGCACTTCGCGCTCCGTCTCGGCGTCCAGCGCGCTGGTGGGCTCATCGAGCACCAGCAGGCTGGGGCTCTTGAGGAAAGCGCGGGCGATGGCGAGCCGCTGCCGCTGGCCTCCAGAGAGCGTGGCGCCGCGTTCCCCGACGCGCTCGTCGAGGCCGTGCGGCAACGCGTCGACGAAGGGCAGGGCATGGGCCCGGACGAGCGCCTCGCGGCACTGCGCGTCGGTCGCGTCTTCCCGGGCCATGGCGAGGTTCTCGCGCACGGTGCCGGAGAGGAGGACGGGCTCCTGCGGGACCCACGCGAGGTGGGCGCGCACCGAAGCCCGGGAGAGCTCGAGCAGGTCCGTTCCATTCCAGCGCACGGCACCCGACGAGGGCTGACCGAAGCCGAGGACCAGCGACCCCACGGTGGACTTGCCCGCGCCGGACGCGCCGACGAGGGCGACGTGCTCGCCTGCGCGCACCGTGAAGGACACGCCCTGGAGCGCTTCTCGGCCGTCGGGATACGAGAAGCGCACGTCGTCGAAGGTGAGCACCTCGAGCGGTCCGGCGGCGCCTCTGGCATCGGCCTCGGGAGGCGCGTCGAGCACCTCGAACAATCGCTCGGCCGCCCCGAGGCCGACCATCACCTGCGAGAAGTTGCCCGAGAGGGCCTTGATGGGCTGGTACATGAGGAGCGCCGCCGCGAGGAACGAGACGAGGTGGCCTGCCAGCGCGGGCTCGAGCGCGACGGCCCGGGCGCCGAAGACGAGCGCCACCGCGACCCCGACGATCCCGAGGAACTCGGTCGTGGGGCTGAAGGCGCCACGAACGAAGAGGGAGCGCTTCATCACCGAGAGGTAGCGTGCCTGCTCGGCGTCGAAGGCGGCGAGCGCGCGCGGCTCGAGACGGTAGCCCTGCACGACGGGCAGGGCGGCGAGGTTCTCCGAGGCGAGCTGGGTCAGGGCGCCGAGGGAGGCCTGGCCCTTCGTCGCCGCCTTGCGTGCGCTCTTCGCGAAGCGACTCACCGGCAGCACCATGCCGGGGATGACGAGGAAGGTGAGGAGGAAGAGCCGGGTGTCGATGCTCGCGCACACCGCGAGCAGCGCGACGGTCTGCAGCGTGTCCTTGAGCCATGAAGCGAGCGACGTGCCGACCGCGAACTCCACCTGCGCCACGTCGGCGGTGAAGCGCGAGAGCAGCTCGCCCGAGTGCCGACGCTCGAACCATGCCGGCGGCAGCGTCAGCACCTGCTCGTAGAGCGCGCGACGCAGCCGGGCGAGCGCACCTTGCGCCACCGAGGTCATGAGGCCCGTGTGCACCCACGTCGAGACCGCCTTGAGCAGGGCCATGCCCACCACCGCGAGCGGGAGCTTCACGGCGAGATCGGCCCGTTCGAAGGTGAGGCCGGCCACGGTGACGGCGCCTCCCTTGAGGACGGACTCGAGCAGCGGGCCCAGCAGGCGCGCCCAGGCCGCGGTGGCGAGCGCGGCGACCAACCCGAACGCCGTGGCGAGCGCCACCTGGCCTCGCTGCGGCCCCGCGAAACGGACCAACCGCCACCAGGAGGCGAGGCCGGTACGGAGCTGGGGTTTCACTCGAGCGGGCACGAGGACCACTCCTACCCTCGGGAGGACTCTTCCCGAAGCGGCTTCTCCCCGCGCGGGGTCGGCGCTGGCGCGAGCGACTGGAGGACGCTGAACCTCGCCTTCAAGCTCGCGGTCGGACCTCGTCTGGGCCACCTGCTGCCTCGCTGACCTCCGAGCGCGCATCGGCGTCCCGTTCTTTCGCATGCCCTCGTGACGTCCGAGAGCGTCCACCCGGCCGGCCCGAAACGGTCCGCGAACGGGTGGGGCGTTGCCCGACCAGTCACCGGGCATCGATTGCGTGGGGCGGGACCTGCGTTATAGGCGCCGCCATGCCGGCTGGCTCGAAGCGCGACTACTATGAGGTGTTGGGTGTGGACCGCAGCGCCGACGCGGACGGGCTCAAGAAGGCCTTCCGCAAGTTGGCCATGGAGTTCCACCCGGATCGCAACCCGGGCGACAAGGCGGCGGAGGAGAAGTTCAAGGAGATCTCCGAGGCCTACGAGGTGCTGTCCGATCCCGACAAGCGCGCGCGGTTCGATCGGTTCGGGCACGCGGGCATGGGCGGCTTCAACCCGTCCGAGGGCTTCGCGGGCGCCAACATCAACGACATCTTCGGTGAGATTTTCGGCGACTTCTTCGGCGGCGCGGGCCGTGGGCGGCGCCAGCGCAACCGGGGCGCCGATCTTCGCTACAACCTGGAGCTGTCCTTCGAGGAGGCTGCGTTCGGCGCCGAGGTGACGGTCAAGCTGCCGCGGCCCAAGCGCTGCGAGCCGTGTGAGGGCACCGGGTCCAGGTCCAAGCAGATGCGCACCTGCCCGCAGTGTGGCGGCGCCGGCGAGGTCCGCTTCACGCAGGGCTTCTTCGCGGTCTCACGCACCTGCGGGCAGTGCAGCGGTTCGGGCCAGGTGGTGTCGGATCCCTGCAAGACGTGTGGTGGCTCCGGGAAGCTCGACGCGACCAGCGAGCTGACGGTGAAGATCCCGCCCGGTGTCGACACGGGCACGCGGGTGCGGCTGGCTGGCGAGGGCGAGGTCGGCGAACACGGCGGGCCTCCGGGCGATCTCTACGTCGTCGTGCACGTCAAGGAGCACGCGCTCTTCCACCGCGAGGACCAGGACGTCTTCGTGGTGGTGCCGGTGAGCTTCGTGCAGGCGGCGCTCGGCGCGCAGATCGACGTCCCGACCCTGGACGGCGTGGTGAAGATGAAGGTCCCCGAAGGCACGCAGACCGACAAGGTCTTCCGCCTCAAGGGCAAGGGCATTCCGTCGCTGCAGGGCGCCGGGCGCGGCGATCAGCACGTGAAGGTGGTGGTCGAGACGCCGACGAACCTCACCTCGAAGCACCGCAAGCTGCTCGAGGAGTTCGCCGCGCTCGACCACGACGACGGCCACCCGCAGTCGAAGAGCTTCTTCGGCAAGGTGAAGGAGCTGTTCGGCGGGAAGTGAGTCGTCGTTTCGTCGTCCGAGCTCGCGGAGGTGCTCACCGCGGCGGGGGTCGTACGGGGCGTTGGCTCCAACGGTGGAGTCGCGGTGTCGCCCGACCTTCAGCGAATTCATACGAGCCTCGAGGCCCTGGAGGGGGGGCTGAAGGAGCAGGGCTTCGAGCTCGCGTCGACCGATCCGGCGCGGGTGTCGGGGCCGGTGGGGACGCTCTTTCGCTTCGTGATGAATGGGCCGCTGGCCGGCGCTGGGCGAACGACGGTGACGCCGCTGCCCTCGGCGCCGGACGTCGCCGCGTCGGTGTGGGCGCAGCCATCGTTTGCCCGGACTCCGACCGTCGACGGTCAGGCCCGGGATGTCGGCCTGCTGGCGACCTGGCGCACCCGCCTCCTCGTCTCGAAGGCCGTGGCGCTGGGGACCGGGTGTGCTCGCGCGGCTGGTCGCTCGCTTCGTCGAAACGTGCGCGCTCGTGGTCGAGCCTCGTGAGATCGCGCAGAAATTGCGTCCAGTGGAGGGGGCGGTGGTGGACACGTCTCGCTCGGGGCGAGGGTTTGGCGCCGCAGCGACCACTCGAGGAAGGACGGGTCGTTGCGTGGAACGTGGTGGCGCCGGCCGAATGGACCTTCCACCCCTCTGGCGCGGTGCGTGCAGCCTTGAAGCACCTCACGCACGGCCCGGCAGGCCGCGCGGGCGGTCGTGACCGTCCTCGACCCTTGCGTCGAGTTCACCCTCGAGTGGGGGCTGTGACGTCGATGCATGAGGTGGCGCTGGCCCAGAGCATCGTCGACATCGTGCGCGATCAAGCGAAGGCGAAGGCCTTTGGCTCGGTGAAGCGGGTCTTCCTGCGAATCGGCGCGCTGGCGCACGTGGAGCCCGAGGCGCTCGTCTTCAGCTTCGACTCCGCCGCGCGCGGCACCGTCGCCGATGGCGCCACGTTGGAGATCGAGCGCACGCCAGGCACGGCGTTCTGCGCGGCCTGCGGCAAGGACGTCGAAGTGTCAGCCCGGTTCTCGGACTGTCCGGCGTGCGGGAGCGCTCAGCTCCTCGTCACCGGTGGTGATGAAATGCGGGTCACCGAACTGGAGGTGGCGTGATGTGTGGGACATGTGGCTGCGCAGACAGGGCGTCGATCACCATCGAGGGCGAGGGCGGGGAACACGCACACGTGCTGGCCGACGGCACCACGATGACGCACCGGCACGATGACCACGATCACGCCCATGGCCACTCGCACGACCACGTCACCGGCGACGAGCATGAGCACCTGCTCCCCGATGGCCGTGTCATTCGCCACGCCCACGAAGGTGGTGGCCAACCCCACGCCGCTCACGGCGTACTGACCGCGCACGCGCCGCACACCGCGCATTCGCACGAGCTCGCTGACGGTTCGGTCGTCACGCATCACCACGGGCATGAGGGTCTGCATTCCACCGAGGCGCGTCGCATCGCGGTCGAGCAGGACGTGATGGCGAAGAACGATCGCGCGGCGGCGGTCAACCGCACGCGCTTCGAGGCCGATGGCACCTTCGTGCTCAACCTCATGTCGAGCCCGGGGAGCGGAAAGACGATGCTGCTGGTGCGCACGCTCGAGGCGCTCCGGAACACTGGGTGTCCGCTGCTGGTGATCGAGGGCGATCAGCAGACCTCGCTCGACGCGGAGCGGATTCGCAAGACGGGCGTGACGGCGGTGCAGGTGAACACCGGCAAGGGCTGTCACCTCGACGCCGAGATGGTGATGCGCGCGATGGCCCGCCAGCCGGCGCCGCCTGGTGGCCTGCTCTTCGTCGAGAACGTGGGGAACCTCGTGTGTCCGGCGGGCTTCGACCTGGGCGAGGCGAAGAAGGTCGTCATCGCGTCGGTCACCGAGGGGGAAGAGAAGCCCCTGAAGTACCCCGACATGTTCGCGGTGGCCGACCTCGTGCTGCTCAACAAGGTCGATCTCGTCGCGGCGTTGGAGTTCGACCTCGCGGCTCTCGAGCGGAACGTGCACACCGTGAATCCCCGGGCCAAGGTGCTGCACGTCTCGGCGCGCACGGGCCAGGGCTTCGACGCCTGGCTCGCATGGCTTTCGGAGCAGTCACTCGTGCTTCGTCCGTCGGCGCCGGCCCGGGCCGAGGCGCAGGTGCGGTGAGCTCCGGCCGGCTCCGCGTCCGGGTGCGCGGGCGCGTGCAGGGCGTCGGTTTTCGGCCGTTCGTGCACCAGCTCGCGACCGCGAATGGTCTGACGGGCTGGGTCCGCAACGACGAACAGGGCGTGCTCTTCGAGGTGCAGGGCTCGGCGGCGGCCCAGATGCCGCGGTGGATGACCGAGCGCGCGCCACCCCTCGCGCGGGTCGACGCCGTCGAGGTCGAGGAGCTGCCCACGCTCTCGTCCGATTCGGGGTTCGTCATCGAGGCGAGCGAGAAGGGCGGGCGGGCGAAGGTGGCGATCGGGCCCGACGCAGGGGTCTGCGCGGCGTGCATCGACGAGGTGTGTACGCCCACGGCGCGCCGGTACCGCTACCCCTTCACCACCTGCACGCACTGCGGGCCGCGGTACACCATCACGCACTCGCTGCCCTACGACCGGCCGCAGACGTCGATGGCGCGCTTCCCACTCTGTGCCGACTGCGAGCGAGAGTACGGTGATCCAGCCGACCGTCGCTTTCACGCGCAGCCCCTGGCGTGTCCCGCGTGTGGCCCGCACCTGTCTGCGTCGCTGGAGTCCATCGCCGCCACGCTCCAAGGCGGAGGCGTCATCGCGCTCAAGGGCCTGGGCGGCTTTCAGCTCGTCTGTGACGCGACGAACGAAGCGGCGGTGTCACGGTTACGCGCCCGGAAACAGCGCGACGGGAAGCCCTTCGCGGTGATGGTGTCGTCGCTGGCGTCGGCGCGTCGGCTCGTCGAGCTGTCTGCGGAGGAGTCGCGCCTGGTGACCTCGTGGCAGCGGCCGATCGTGCTCGCCCGGCGGGCCGAAGCGCTTTCGCTCGCCAACTCGGTGGCTCCGGGGCTGGCCTGGCTCGGCGTCATGCTCCCGACGGCTCCGCTGCATCTCCTCCTCTTCCATGAGCTCGCGGGGCGTCCAGACGGCGTGGCGTGGCTCGATTCACCGCTCGACGTCGCGCTGGTGGTGACCTCGGCGAACCCGGGTGGAGAGCCGCTCGTCATCACCGACGCGGAGGCAAAGGCAAAGCTGGGCGGGCTGGCGGACCTCGTGGTGACGCACGAGCGCGACGTGCTGGTGCGGAACGACGACAGCGTCACGAGGGTCGTGGCGGGGGCGCCGACAGTACTGCGGCGCGCGCGTGGGTACGTGCCGGGCGCGGTGAAGCTGCCGCGGGCCGGGCCACCAGTGCTCGCGCTCGGAGGGCACCTCAAGGTGACGGTTTGCCTGACCCGTGGTGACGAAGCGTTCGTCTCGCAGCACGTGGGCGACCTCGACGACGCCGCGACGTTCTCGTTCCTCCAGGAGACGGTGGCCCACCTGGAGAAGACACTCGAGGTGAAGCCCGAAGCGGTGGGGCACGACCTCCACCCCGACTTTCTCTCCACGCGGCTGGCCCAGTCACTGGGACTGCCGACGGTGGCGGTGCAGCACCACCACGCGCACCTGGCGGGTGTCCTCGCCGAGACAGGAAGGACGGGCCCCACGATCGGTCTCGCCCTCGACGGCTTCGGCCTCGGAACGGATGGGGGCTCCTGGGGCGGTGAGTTGCTGCGGCTGGACGGTGCGACGTTTCAGCGACTCGGCCACTTGTCGCCGCTCCGTCAGCCCGGAGGTGATCGCGCCGCGCGGGAACCGTGGCGCATGGCGCTCGCGGCTCTCCATCGACTTGGCCTCGACACCGTTCCGCGCGGGGCTCCGGCAGAGCAGCTGGCGCTCGTTCGTCAGGCGTTGCAGCGGGGCTTCAACGCGCCGTGGACGAGCTCGTGTGGACGGTTGTTCGACGCCGCGTGTGGGTTGCTGGGGGTGATGTCCATCGCGACGTACGAGGGTGAAGCGCCGATGCGCCTCGAGTCGCAGGTGACGACACCGACCGTCCTGCGCGGTGGGTGGCGCGTGGTGGACGACACGCTGTCGTTCGACCCGCTCCTCGAAGCGTTGGTGTCGATGAACCCGCGCGATGGGGCCAACTGCTTCCACGGCACACTCGCGGCGGCGCTCGTCGACTGGGCGACGCCGCACGTGATGGGCGGCGTCATCGCGCTCAGCGGCGGCTGCATGATGAACGGCGTGTTGGCCGACTTGCTGGTGCGCGGCTTTGCCGATCGCGGCGTGACGGCGCTCCTCAACCGGGTGGTGCCAGCCAACGACGGCGGGCTCTCCCTCGGCCAGGCGGCGGTGGCCCTCGCTCCCTGACGAGGCGTGCTGGCCCCTCAGAGCCGCCAGTCAATCGGAGAACGCCCAGAAGCCGTGAGGAAAGCGTTCACCTGCGTGAAGGACTTCTCGCGTGTCACGGTGTCGACGAAGTCGGTGCCGTTGAGGGGGGAGGGATGTGGCGTCGTTACCAGCCGATGCGACGTGCCGACCGTCAGCGCGGTGGCCATCTGGGCGGCCGGCTTCCCGAAGCAGAGAAACACCACGGGCGCTGGGCGAGAGGCGACGTGACGGAGGACCGCCTGGGTGACGACCTCCCAGCCCTTCTTTCGGTGCGAGTTCGCCTCGCCCTCGCGCACGGTCAGCACGGTGTTGAGCAGCAGCACGCCGCGATCCGCCCACGGTGAGAGGTCTCCGCTCGCAGGCATCGGCATGCCCACGTCGGCCATCAGTCCCTTGAAGACGTTCCGCAGCGACATGGGCAGCTTCACGCCCGGGTTCACCGAGAAGGCGAGGCCGTTCGCGTGGCCCTCCGTCGGGTACGGATCCTGCCCGAGCAGGACGACGGCGACGGCATCGGGGGACGTGCGGTGCAGCGCCTCGAAGAGACGCTCGCGCGGGGGAAACACCTTCGCGGTTGACCACTCCTGTGTGAGGAACGCCTCGAGCGCCTGCACCTCGGGCTGCGCGAACACCGGCTCGAGCACCGGCAGCCACGTGGGAGGAAGGAGCGGTCGAAGGAGCGACACCCCAGCACCCTACCGGCAAGGCGTGGGCCCGTGTCCACGAAGACGGGGTTCCGATTCTGGAGGGTGCGCGTCGAAGCCAGGCCACGTCGTGCGCTCAGAACCCGGTCGCGCGCTGTCGGACAGGTGGCCTCGTCGAGGCGTGTCGGGGCGCGTCGCACCTGGAGGCCGAGCGCCGTCGGCTCCACTCGTCGCTGCCTGTCATCGAAGCGGACGCACGCCGACGATGAGCTCGGCGATGGCGCGGCTGATCGGGTGCCCGAGCTTGTGCTCGACGTCGAGATAGATGGGCGAGCTGTTGAGCTCGAGGAACACCCACTCGCCGGTCGGGGTGCGCTTGATGTCGATCCCGGCGAAGACGAGCCCACACCCGCGCGCGGCGTCCCGGCAGTGCTGCACCACCGCCGGCGGGAGTTCGACGGGCTCGTAGCTCGCGTCGCCTCCCGAGTAGACGGGGTCGGCCCGGAAATCGAGGTGCTGCGACGGGGTGCGAATCGCCACCGACGACACCACGTCGGCGCCAGCGAGCATCACGCGCAGATCGTCACCGGCGATGCGCTCCTGAAAGATGACGGGCGCGCCACGAACGGCCTCGAGCTGATCGATCGTCTCGTCGTCGAGGCCACGGGTGATCGCGCCACCCGTCACCGGCTTGAAGATGACGTCCTTCACGTTGGCCCGAAAGGCCCGCACGGCGTCGGGATCGTTGCTGATGAGCGTTCGCGGTACGCGCGCGCCCACGCTGCGCAAGACGTTGAGCTGAAAGGGTTTGTACTGGAGCACGCTCGCCGCGGTCGGAGGGTTCACCAGCCGGGCTCCGCGTCGCTGCAGCTCGAGCAGCCATGCCACGTAGAACGAGGCCCGCTCGCGTTCCTGCATGTAGCGCTCGAACCAGTCCTCGTAGAGCACCAGCTCGTCGTCGCGCTCCATGAAGGGGGCGTATGCGGCCGGAATCGCGCGCAGGTAGAAGCCGCTCACGTCGGTGACGTCGACGCCGCGATAGATCATTCGTCCATCGAGCTCACTCAGCGGCAGGCCCACGTCGAGCGCGTCGGCCCGAAGCAGCAGATCCTCGGCGCCCAGCGCCCGCACCTCCCGGGCGACCGCGTGGAGTTGCAGGTCGTCGTCCGTGCCGAACAGCCCGACGCGTAAAGTGGTTTGCATGATGAGGAGACAACTCTTCTACAAGTCCTGCGACAATCAGCAAAACACCCTGGAGTTCCGGAGGCTGACACATGTCTGTTCGCGGTCCACGTGGTCCGAAGAATCCGTTCACGCAGTACGAGGTTCCCGGAAAGAAGAAGCCCGCGGAGGGCCGCGCGTCGACGATGGCCGTCGGCGAAGAGGGCGGCGGGAAGAAGCCGGTCAAGAAGCCCGACCTCTTCACCACCATGGCCGTCGGCGAAGAGGGCGGAACGAAGCCCGGCAAGCCCGACGTGACGACGCTGGCGGTCGGCGAAGAGGGCGGAACGAAGCCCGGCAAGCCCGGCAAGCCCGGCAAGCCCGACGTGACGACGCTGGCGGTCGGCGAAGAGGGCGGAACGAAGCCCGGCAAGCCTGGCGACATGACGACGATGGCGGTGGGCGAAGAGGGCGGCACGAAGCCCGGTCGTCCCGGCAAGCCTGGCGACATGACGACGATGGCGGTGGGTGAAGAGGGCGGCACGAAGCCCGGTCGTCCCGGCAAGCCCGGCGATGTGACGACGATGGCGGTGGGCGAAGAAGGTGGCAGCCGTCCCGGCAAGCCTGGCGATGTGACGACGATGGCGGTCGGCGAAGAGGGTGGCAGCCGTCCCGGCAAG
>JBILEB010000108.1:0-24411 GCA_044352295.1 Myxococcaceae bacterium | reverse complement strand
GAGGATGCGCTTGATGACGACGAGCTTCTCGAAGCCCTCGGCGCCCTTGCGGGCCAGCAGCACCTGACCCATGCCGCCGGCGGCGATCTTCCGCAAAAGCTCGTACCGGCCGAAGGGAATGCCCATGAGTCACCGTCGAGACTACCGGGGAATCGCGACGGCTCCCTAGCTTTTCATCCGATAGCCCACGCGCAGCAGCCGGTGCGCGAGCCACGTCGCGCCCACCGCGAGACCCACCAGCAACCACAGGCCCAGCGACGAGCCCTCGGACAGCCCCAGCATGCCCGCGCGCAGGCCCTCGACCATGTGCACGACAGGGTTCAGGAGGCTGATGGTGCGGAAGGGCTCCGGCAACGAGCG
Organism: Myxococcaceae bacterium; assembly: GCA_044352295.1. GTDB lineage: Bacteria > Myxococcota > Myxococcia > Myxococcales > Myxococcaceae > Xiheimicrobium. Next base: position 24,051 of record JBILEB010000108.1, on the reverse strand, counting down.
CACCGAATAGAAGACGCCGCCGAGGAAGGTGAGCGGCAGCATAAGAAAGGTGGGGAAGAAGTTGATCTGCTCGAACTTCTCCGCCCAGATGCCCGCCGCCAGCCCCAGCACCGCGAAGACGTACGCGGACAGCGCGAGGAACAGCACCGTGCCGCCGACGTGCGCGAGGTGGAAGCCGGTGAAGAGCATCGCCGCCACCCACGTGAGCAGCCCCACGAGGAGCCCGCGCACCATCGCGCCCGCCACGAAGCCGATGAGGAGCTCCGTCGGGCCCAGCGGTGCCACCAGCAGATCGACGATGGTGCCCTGAATCTTCGTGATGAAGAACGACGACGACGAGTTGAGGAACGCGTTGTTGGCGATGCCGAGAAAGACGAGGCCCGGCACGATGTACGTCGCGTAGGGAATGTCGCCGATGGCGTCCTGGCGAGAGCCCAGGGTGAACCCGAACACCACGAAGTAGAGCGAGGTGCTGATGAGCGGCTGCAGCACCGTCTGTCCCGGCACGCGCAGGAAGCGGCGCACCTCTTTCTGCAGCAGCGTACGGGTGCCGATGACGTTCATGGCGCGCCGCTCCCGTTCTTGAGCACCCGCAGCAGCACGTCCTCGAGCTTCGAGGGCGCCATCGCGACGTCCGCCACCGGGAGTCCCGCCGCGTAGAGCGCACCCAGCACGTCCGCGCACGCCGCGGTGCCCGCGCGCTCGATGAAGGTGAACGCCCGGCCATCGGCTGAGAGCGTGCCAGCCGACGCGCCCGCCGGAAGCGACTCCACCTGCTTGTGGAACGAGACGTTCAAGCGCCGCTCCCCCAGCCGCTTCATGAGGGCGGTCTTCTCTTCCACGAGCAACAGCCGCCCCTTGTCGATGATGCCCACGCGGTCGGCGAGCTCTTCGGCTTCTTCCAGGTAGTGCGTGGTGAGCACCACCGTGGTGCCTTCTCCGCGCAGCTTGCGCACGTACGTCCACAAGTCGCGGCGCAGCTCGACGTCGACCCCCGCGGTGGGCTCGTCGAGGAACACCAGCTTCGGCCGGTGCACCAGGGCCTTCGCGATGAGGAGCCGCCGCTTCATGCCCCCCGAGAGCGCGCGCGTCGGCGTGTCGGCCTTCGACGCCAGCGAGAGCGCCTCGAGCAGTTCGATGATGCGCGCGTCATCCCGCGGCCGGCCGAAGTAGCCGAGCTGGAGCGCCAGCGATTCCCGCACGGTGAAGAACGGGTCGAAGTTCACCTCTTGCGGCACCAGGCCCACGTCGCGCCGCGGAGTGAGCGGGTCCACGTCGAGGTCGACGCCCAGCAGCCGAATGGTGCCCGACGTCTTGCGCACCAGCCCGCAGATGGCGCCGATGAGCGTCGTCTTGCCCGCGCCGTTGGGGCCGAGCAGCGCGAAGATTTCACCCGCCTCGATGGTGAGCGAGACATCCGCGAGCGCCGTCAGCGACGGGTACGCCTTCGACACACGCTGCACTTCGAGCACTGGAGCCACCGAGGAGAGCCCTTCGCACAGATGCGCGCGTTCCCCAACTCCGTCAGGCAGGACGGCGCGGACTCGTCGACAGCCCTCGATGCGCTCCTCCGCCTCCGTGTCTGCCTTCTCTTCTTCGGCCACCGGCCGGGGTGAGGCCATGCGCTGACGGACGGAGCTGCATCACCTTCGTTCCCACCATGCCCCCTCGAGGCCACGCGCCCTCGAGGGGGTTTTCGTTTTCGCGCGTGACACCCACACGAAGGAAGGAAGGCAGTCATGAAGAAGCAGCACTTCAACGTCGGCACCATCGGACACGTCGACCACGGCAAGACGACGCTCACCGCGGCCCTCACCCACGTCGCGGCCCATCGCACGGGCGGAACGGGGCTCACGCTGAGCGACCTCGACCGCGCGCCCGAGGAGCGCCTGCGCGGCATCACCATCACCATCAAGCACGTGCAGTACGAGACGGACGTACGCACGTACGCCCACGTCGACTGCCCGGGTCACGCCGACTCCGTGAAGAACATGATCGCCGGCGCCGCGCAGATGGACGCCGCGGTGTTGCTCGTCGATGGCTCGTCGGGCCCCATGCCGCAGACGCGGGAGCACGTGCTGCTCGCGCGCCAGGTGGGCGTGGGCCAGCTCGTCGTGTTCCTCAACAAGGTCGACGTCGCCGACGCGGAGCTCCTCGAACTGGTCGAGCTCGAGACCCGCGAGCTGCTCGCCCTGCACGGCTACGCCGACGTGAAGGTGGTGCGGGGCTCGGCGCTCCAGGCGCTTCAGGCGGCGCAGGCGGGCGTGTTGGATGCGCGCACGGCCTGCATCGAGGCGCTGCTCGGCGTGCTCGACGGCTTCGGGTTGCCGTCGCGTGACGTCGACGGGCCGTTCCTCATGCCGGTGGAGGACGTGTTCTCCATCGGCGGCCGCGGCACCGTGGTGACGGGACGGGTTTGGCGCGGCCGGGTGCGCGTCGGTGAGGCGGTCGAGCTCATCGGGGCGCGCGAGGGCGCGTCGGTGGTGACGGGCATCGAGACGTTCCACCAGCTGCGCGACGTGGCCGAGGCGGGTGACAACGTGGGGCTGTTGCTCCGCGGCGTCGAGCGGGAGGCCATCGCCCGCGGCGCGCTCGTCGTCCTCCCGGGCAGCGTGAAGTCCCGTCAGGACGGTGAGGCCGAGCTGTTCGTCCTCACCGCGAAGGAAGGTGGCCGGCACACGCCCTTCGCTTCGGGCTACCGGCCGCAGTTCTTCTTCGGCGCCACCGACGTCACCGGCACGCTGCTGGTACCCGAGGGCGAGGTGGTGAAGCCGGGTGACCGCGCGTCGGTGTCGTTCAGCCTCGCGCGCGCCGTGGGCCTGGAGCCCGGCATGCGGTTCGCCCTGCGTGAGGGCGGTCGCACGGTGGGCGCGGGCCTCGTCACCCGCGTGCGGTAGGGCGTTGGGAGGGCCGCCAGGTGGAGCGACTGGCGGCCCGCTCCTGTAACCAGGTTCTGCGCGGTGGCGTACGGTCCACACCATGCGCGTCTGGCTCCTCGTTCCATGTCTGATGGCCTGTGGCGGCGGCGCGGCGTCCTCGTTCGACGGTGGCCTGGCCACGGCGCCGATGCCTGATGGTGGCTCCCTGTCGTGGACGCCCGGGCAGTTCTCGCTGCAGCTCATCACCGAGGCGCAGGCGTGGCGTCAGGTGTTGCCCACCACGTACGCCGGCACCGGCGGTCATTCGGGCCAGCGCGTGCGCGTGCTCTTCAACGCCCTCGCCGCGCCCACCTACGACTCGATGATGGACCCGGTGCAGTTCCAGGTGGGCAGCGTCATCGCCAAGGCCGTCGTCGCAGCCGACGCCACACCCCTCGACCAGGCCACCCGGTACTACTTCATGCGCAAGGAGCCGCCCGGCTGGGACGCCGCGAGCAACGACTGGTCGTGGGGCGTCGCCAACCGCTCGGGAACGACTTGGACGTACTCGACGATGGGCCGCACGAGCCTCTGCACGGGCTGTCATCAGGCCGATGCGCGGTGGGACTTCGCGCGCTCGGTGCAGGTGTTCCGCACGCAGACGCCGCCGTGAAACCTGCGCCTCGACGTGCATGACGGCGTGACTCGGAGGCTCGAGACGGGACTCAGCGCGTCGAACAACCATCTTCCGTGCGAGCCCGGCGGGGCGCCGACGAACGAGCACGACGACTGCGAGGCCAGGCACGACGGGGACGTCCCGGTGCGACGCCCGTCAAGGCGTCGCACCCGTGACGCGCACCCGATTCCGGTACACGCCTTCCGCGTGGCGGGTCGTCTCGAAGCCGCTGCCGATGCCCGTCGCCGCGAGGGAGAGGATGACGCCCACCCGCGCGTCGTCGTCCCGGAAGCGACCGAACTGCACCACGTTGACGGGCACCCCTTCTCCCGCGGTGGGAGAGCGCTGCGTCGAGGCCTGCGCGGTGAAGTCCAGGAACGTGAGGTGGCACAGCGGCGTGTCACCATCGAGCACCGCAAAGCCAAGGGGCGCGCTGCGGGTCAGCGGTCCACGGGCGAGCTCGAGGAAGGGTCCCTTCTCGGCGCTCGTCGCCCGCCAGACGACGAGCTCCGCGCCGGTCCACGCAGCGAAGTGCACGGGCCGGCCCGAGGGGTAGTCGTACGTCGAGGCCGGGAAGAGGAGGTCTCCCGTGGCGTCGAAGCGCAACGCGGGACGCCGGACACCCTCGAGCGACACGTCGGCGAAGCGGCTCAAGTGCGCCGCCACCTCGCGCGAGAGCGACGTCACCGCTTCGAGCGCCACACCTCCATCCGTCGCCGTCACCCGCACGTCGGCGCGACGACCAGGTCCCTTCAGGCGCGGAGCCTCGAGGAGCTTTTCCACCACGGGCGTTCGCCGCAGCGGCCAGAACCCATCGAGCGAGGCGTCGTCGAAGCGGAGCAGGGGGTCCAACGACAGCCGCGCGTGGCCGCAGGGCATCGAGAGGGACCCGTCGGCGTCGAGGGACACCCAGGCCGGAAGCTCGGTCCGCGTCGCCTCCTCGTCCGGGAGCGCCGTCATCGATGGCGTGGTGCCTGCCGGCTCCGGGAGGCGCGCGGTGGCCTGCACCACGCCGAGCGGCGAGCCAAGACACGCCAGCGCCAGCGCGACGAGGCGGTCTCGTCGGCTGAGCGTCCGCGCGGCGCGCAGCGTCGTGAAGAGCCAGAGGGCGCCGAGGGTGAAGGGCCCCGCGAAGAAGAACGCCTCGGCGGCGGGAAAGACGAGGCGTCCGGTGAGGCCTCCGGTGACGAGGAGCACGCCGGGCGTGAGGCCGAACGTCAACACGAGGACCGGGCGGTGCAGCACGGCACCCACCGCCGCGCCCGCGACGGCCACCCAGGCGAGCAGCACCGTGCCCGTCGTCGCCCAGAAGAGCCCATCGGTGAGGGGAAACACGCCCGGCCCTCGCCACAACGTCCACGACGCGCCGAACGCGCACAGCCCCAGGGACGTCACCGTCATCCACGACGCGAAGCGCACGAGGGCTCAACGATGGCACCTCCCTCGCCGCGCGTGGAGCGCCATGTCACCGCGTCGAAGACGCGCTTGTGGCCCGGTCGTGGCCCCCTGGGGTATGCGTCGTCTTTCCCGATGCGCTTCGTCGCCCTCGTCCTCGCCGCCGTGAGTCTCTGGCTGGCCGCCTGCACGCCGCCTCCACCGCCTCCGCGCCGGGAAATCTGCGGCAACGGTCTCGATGACAACGGTGACGGCAAGGCCGATTGCCTCGACCCCACCTGCTTCGCCGAGTCGATTTGTCAGGTGCCGCTCGAGAACTGCACGAACCAGGTGGATGACGACCGCAACGGCCTGGCCGACTGCATGGACCCGGCGTGTGCGGGCGAAGTGGCCTGCCTGCGCATCGAGAACTGCGACAACGGCCAGGACGACAACGGCAACGGGCGCGTCGACTGCGCTGACGGAGACTGTCAAGGCAAACCGGGCTGCGGCGACGGCGGCGCGGAGGCTCCAGCGAGTTGCTTCGACACCCTCGACAACGACAACAACGGCTTCAAGGACTGTCGCGACCCGGCGTGTCTCGGGCGCTCCTGTGGCACCGGGTGCGCGTGCACCGACGCCGGGGTTCGCGGAGAGGCCGACTGCGGCAACACGATGGACGACGACGGCGACGGCCGCGCCGACTGCCTCGACACCGAGTGCGAACAGGCCTCGTGTGGACCCGGCTGTGCGTGCGTCGGCGGCAACCGCGGCGAGGGCGAATGTGGTGACGGGCTCGACAACGACGCCGACACCCAGCGTGACTGCGCGGACTCCGACTGCGCGATGCGCACCTGCGGTGCGGGCTGCACCTGCCGCATGGGCGCGAAGGTCGAGACGAGCTGCGCCGACGCGATGGACAATGACGCAGACGGTGACGTCGATTGCGCCGACGTCGATTGCACGAACGTCTCCTGCGGCGCCGGCTGCGTCTGCCTCTCACGGCGCAAGACGGAGAACGCCTGCACCGACAGGATGGACAACGACGGCGACGGCGCGAGCGACTGCCTCGACACGCCCGACTGTGACGGCACCGCGTGCGGCACCGGCTGCACCTGCGCGGGCGGCAGGCGCCGTGAGACGTCGTGTACGGACAAGCAGGACAACGACAGCGACGGCCTGCGCGACTGCGCCGACACGATGGATTGCATGGGCGCGGTGAATCGGTGCGGGAGTCCTCCTTCGCCCGAGTCAATGGCCTGTAGCGACGGCTTCGACAACGACAACAACGGCTTCATCGACTGCGAAGACACCGGCTGCGCGAACCAGGCCTGTGGTGGCGGCTGCACCTGTCGCAATGGCGCGCAGGCCGAGACGAACTGCAGCGACGGCATCGACAACGACTTCGACACCCGCACCGACTGCGCAGACAGCGACTGCATGGGCCTGGGCACCGAGACGAGCTGCACCGACGGCCGGGACAACGACTGCAACGGCTCCATCGACTGCGGCGACATGGGCTGCGTGGCGAATGCAGCGTGCTCGAACCTGGCGGCGGGCTCGGCGTGCATCAACAGCACCCAGTGCGCCGCGGGGACCTGTCAGGACGAGGCGTCGTCGGGGTGGCCGGGCGGCGCGTGTGTCGGTGGCGTCAATGCCTGCAGCCGTAACGACGCGGGCGTGTCGACGGGCTGCCCCACCAACACCGTGTGCGTGCACGACCAGCATGGGCGCTTCTGTCGCCAGCGCTGCTCCGGCACCGGTGGCTGTCGGACCGGCTACGCGTGTCACGACGAAGACGAGGACTCCGACAGCCCCAACTGGTGCGCGCCGCTGTGCACGTCGGACGCCGACTGCCGCGCGCTCGGCGGCACGTATGGCTGCAACCCGTGGAGCAAGCTGTGCCAGCAGAAGGACCGCACGCGCCAAAAATACGGTGGCGCCTGCACGGCCAACACCGAGTGCGAGACGGGGCGCTGTCTGCGGCAGAGCAGCAACGGCGGCTATTGCGAGGGGTTGTGTCTGCGCACCGGCGGAACGTGTGGTGGTGACGGCGTGTGCGAGCCGACGGCCTCCGGTGACGCGACGGGGCGCTGTCTCGACGGGTGCACGATGTCAGGGACGAATACGGAGTGCCGGGCGGGCTCTCCACAGCGCTGTGGGCCCGCGCCGACGGGCTCCGTCAACGCCTGCTACTGCCGCGTCGCCGGAGAGCGCTGCCAGACGAGTGACCAGTGCTGCCGCCCCACGGGCTTCCCGGTCGGCGGGTGCGTGGTGGTGTTCGGCTTCGGCTCCTGTGCCCAGTGACGGCCGTGGAGTGTCCGCCGCTCGCCTTTGGGCGCTGAAACCATGAAGCTGCCGCCCGTGGCTCGGCACTCGTCCCGTATGAGGCTCTTGTGGCTCCTCATCATCGCCGTGGCCGCTTCGGGCTGCTTCGAGCCGCCGTGTGAGTCGTCGTCGGAGCCGGGTGGACCGCTCGTGCCCTGCAGCGTCCCCGCCCTCGACGCCGGCCGTCGGGACGCGGGGCCCTTCGACGCGGGGCGGGTGGATGCGGGGGTGGACGCGGGCCGGCCAGACGCAGGACGTCCCGATGCCGGCCAACCGGACGCGGGGCGCTTCGACGCCGGGGGTGATGCTGGCGTCCTGCCCACCAGCGACGCGGGCGTGAGGGTCATCGAGTTCGGCACCCTCGTGCTCGGCGACGCGGGGCTGTCGCCAGAGCTCTCCTTTCCCATCGAGGCCACCGACGAGGGCTTCCAGGTGCAGGTGCTGGGCCTTGGGCCCGACCTCGACGTGTACCAGGTGACCCGGCTCGTCTCGCCGCGCGGCGTGGTGCTCGCCCAGGGTCGCGAGTTCTCCCTCCATCGCTCGCGCAGCCGCCCCGACGTCAACCTCGCCAACACCCTCGTGCTCGAGAGCGACGATGAGCGGCGCGAGTGGGTCCCCGGCCAGTGGCGCTTCGTCGTCGAGTCGTGGATTCCGACGCCGACGACCGCCGTGGACGTGAAGGTCTTCATCAAGCCGCGCCCGCCGCCGGGCCCGCAGCGCCTCGCCATCAACCTCTTCTTCACCGGGAGCGCGGGCCTCACCGCCGCCACCGCGCCCACCCAGCCACGGCTGGTCGCCGCGCTGCGCGAGTTCCAGACGCTCTCGGCCGACGCCGGCATCGTCCTCGAGCCGCCGCGCTACGCCGACCTGCCGCCGGGCTTCAGCGCCATCACCTCGTCGTTCGAGACGGACGGCGGGCCCCCGATGATGGGCAAGAGCCTCGACGCGCTCTTTCGTCAGTCCGCCGGTGCGCCGATGGGCCTCAACCTGTTCTTCGTCGAGAGCCTCTCGCCCGACCCGCGCCTCCCGCCGGGCTCGGTGCTGGGGGTCGCGGGCGGGGTGCCTGGCGCGACGATGACGAATGGCACTTCGGCCTCGGGCGTGGCGATTCTCTTCGACGAGGCCACCTACACCCCGATGCGTGGAGAACGTGACCCCCTGGGGCTGGTGCTCACCCACGAGGTGGGCCACCAGTTGGGGCTCGGGCACGTGTTCGAGCTCGTTGGAGAAGTCGACAACCTCAGTGACACGCCGACCGCTGCGCCTGCGGGCGAGGCGTATGTGATGGCGCCGTATGCCGCCGAGGGCACCGTCTGGAGTCCGCTCCAGGGCGTGACGCTGCGCCGAAACCCGGTGGTGCGCCGATGAGGACGCTCGTCGTGGGACTGATGCTGGCTGGCTCCATCGCGTGGGCGCAGGAGGCGCCGCCCGCGCTCCGCCGCCGCCTGACCGCCATCGACACACCGCCCACCAGGGCCCAGCTCGTCGAGCTGACGGGGCGGAACACCGCCATGACGTTGCGCGCACTCGCCAGCGCCACCACCGAGTCCATCACCGTTCGACGGGCCGCCCTGTCGGCGCTCGGGCACTTCGACGAGCCCGCCACGCGCGCGACGCTGGCCCGACTGACCGTGGATTCGCTGGCCACCGTGCGGAAGGCCGCCGTCGAGACCCTGGGGTTCCTCCCGCCGGCCGGTGGCCGGGACGAGGCCCTGCTGCGCGCGCTGGCGGACGAGGACGCGATGGTGCGCCGCGCGGCGATTCGGGCGCTGGCGCGGTCGTCTGACGTCGACGTCCGGGCGGCCCTTTCGAAGCGTGCGCTCGTCGAGCTCGACGTCGAGACGCGCGCGATGCTCGAGCAGGCCCTTCGTCGCTGAGCGTCCGGTCGTCGCGGCCCGTCTTTCGAGGTGAGCCCGTCGGTCGGGGGGGGGGCGGGGCGCTTCCGTCATCGACGCGCGAGCTCATGGGCGAGGCGGCCAGGCGCGTTCGGTCAGGCGCCCCAGCAGGCCGCGCGGACCGTCACGGCGCCTCCCTTACTCCGCGCTGGGCATGGGCGCGTCGCGGCCCTTCAGCGGCAGCTGCGGCAAGGGGAGCGTCATCAGGAACGCCAGCACCGCCAGCGCCGCCATCAACCGGTAGACGAGCGAGATGGCGTCGGTGAAGGCCTGACGCACTGCGAGGCCCACGTCGTCGAGGGCCGCCAGCACCTTCGGCCGCTCGGTGGCGAGGCGGACCTCGAGCTTCGTGCGGGCCTGCTCGAGCGCGAGGTCTCCCAGACGCGCCGCTTCGGCGTCGAGCGCCGCCTTCACCGGCACCAGCGCGGCCGCGGGGCCGGGGCCGTCGTTCAAGGCATCCGCAGGCACCGCCATCGCCGCCACCTTCACCGCCACAGGCACCTCCCGGGACTCGAGCAGTGCCGCCCACGTCTGCGGGCTGTCCGCGGCCTCCTGGACGCGCCGCCACAGGCCGTCGAACCGCTGTTGCACCTGCGCCTTCGGGCCGCCCTCCTTCACCGAGGTCTTGAGCGACTCGTCACTGAGCGGGCTGCTCAGCACCGCCGCCGCCGCCAGCGCGTCGCCGTCGAGCGCCTTGAGCGCCAGCCGCCGCGCGCCCTCGAGCCCATCAGCGGCACGCTGCTTCGCCGCCTCGACATCGAAGCGCATGCCGCCGCCGCCCTCGCCCCCTTCCGACGGCGTTGCCTGTTGCCGGGCCATCGCGCCGGCGACGAGCTCTCGGGGGAGTCCGTCGGTGGCCTTCGCGAGCCCCGCCTCCATGTCGGCCGCGAGCGTCGACGCGAAGAGCGAGCCCACCACCGCCACGCCGATGGTGGAGCCCAGCGAGCGGAAGAACGTCGTCATCGACGTCGCCACGCCCATCTGCAGGGGCCCCACCGCGTTCTGCACCGCCAGCGTGTAGAGCGGAATCGCCGGCCCCAGCCCCAGGCCCAGCAGCACCATCTTTGCCGTCACCTCGCCCTGCGTGGAGTCGGGCCGGAGCGTCAAGCCCATCACCAGAAAGCCGATGGTGAGCACGACGAGCGCCACCAACATGAAGGGCTTGTACCGGCCAAAGCGCGAGGCGAGCTGCCCGGACACCACGTTGCCGGCGACGATGCCCATCACCAGCGGCGAGATGGTGAGGCCCGAGGCGGTGTTGGTGACGCCCACCACGTTCACCATGAAGAGCGGGAGGAACACCATCGGCGTCAGGAAGGCCGCGCCCATCACGAACATGGTGCCCACGCCCCAGCGCACGGTGGGAATGCGGAACAGACGCAGGTCGACCAGCGGTTGGGAGACGCGCAGCTCCCAGGTGACGAAGCCCACGAGGCCCAGCACCGACACCAGGCCCATCGCGAACATCGGCGGGCTCGTCCACAGGTAGCCGACGTCCCCCTCGCGCAGCACCACGCGGCCCAGCGACGCGCCGATGAGGAGCGGCACCACCCCCGTCGCCAGCAGCACCGCGCCCATCACGTCGACGGTGCCCTTCGGGCCCTCTGGCGGCGCGAGGACGGGCATGCGCAGCACGATGAAGGTGAGCGCGATGGCGCCGATGGGCAGGTTGATGAAGAAGACCCAGTGCCAGCCGAAGTGGTCGGTGATGAAGCCGCCGAGCAGCGGGCCCACCAGCGACGAGACGCCGAAGACGGCGCCGAAGAGGCCCGTGTAGCGGCCGCGCTCGCTGGGCGGAAACAGGTCGGCGACGACCGCGAAGGCCGAGGTGAAGAGCGACGCGCTCCCCACGCCCTGGAGCGCGCGAAACGCGATGAGCTGCCCGGCCGTCTGCGAGACGCCGCACAGCACCGACGCCGCGACGAACACCACCACGCCCACCACCAGCACCACCTTGCGGCCGTAGACGTCGGACAGCCGCCCGTACACCGGCACCAGCACCGTCGAGGAGACGAAGTAGGCGGTGGTAATCCACGTGTAGAGGCCCGGCGCCAGGTGCAGCGACTTCTGGATGTCGGGACCCGCCGTGGCCACCACCGTCTGGTCGAGCGCCGCGAGGAAGAGCGCGATGAGCGTGCCAGCCAGCGTGAGGGCCTGCTGTTGACGGGTGAGCGCCGGGGGCGGGCTCGAAGGTGCAGTCATGTCGGACGTCCGTAGCCTCCTCGCGCACGGAGCGCCAAAGAGAACGCGAGCTCCAAAGGTCGCAGCGAACGAGGGCGAACGGGACCTGAAGTCACTCTCTGAAAGCCGGAGTCGAACCGCAAACAACCACGAAGTCTTGGCTGGCGCTTCGACGACGTCCTCCGCGACGTCGCCGTTGGCGTTGCGGGCTTCGTCGTCTGCGCCGTCATCATCGCCACGGTGATCGTCGTATTCCTGGGGCACCAGGGCCTCGTCGAGACGCTGACGACCATTCGGGACTTCTCGGTCGCACAGAGGCTGTGCTTCTTCGCGATCGGTGTGTTTGGAGCCTCGATCGCAGAAGAGTCTCTCTACCGCGGCTATCTGCAGCCCGCGCTCGTCCAGCGATTGGGACCTGTCGGGGGCATCGTCGTGACCTCACTGGTCTTCAGTGTGATGCACTTCAACTTCAAGCCCATCTCGCTCATCGCCAAGGCGCTGCTCGGCGCGACGTATGGGGTGGTTGCGATGCGAACCTCCGGGCTGCTCGCGCCCGCGGTCACCCACGCCCTGGTGTGGTGGGTCATCGGGGCAAGTTGACCCGCGTGACCGAGTCGAACTGAGAACGCGTGAACTGGACTACCGGCGCACGGTGACGGTCTGACTCACCGCCACCTGCTCCTTCGCCAGCTTCGCGTCGAACAACCGGTCGGCCGCGTCTACCAGCGAGTCAGCGTACAGCACGTTGCGCCGCAGCCGTGCGGGCAGGCCCTCGGTGCCCACGTGCGCGCCCACGATGGCGCCCACCAGGCCGGCGGCCACGTCCACCTCGCCGCCGCTCGACAGCACCATCGTCATCGCCGCGCGGAAGTCCTTCGGGGCCTTCAGCACGCAGTACAGCGCCGTCACCAACACCGGCGTCACGTGCGCGGGGAGGCCCGCCTCGAGGTCGTACTCACTGCCGCTCACACCCACCCGCCGCAGCGCGGGCAACGCGCGGTCGGGCTCCCAGGCGAGCGCCCGGGGCAGGTAGTACAGCTCGTCGGCCAACTCCTGGAACGCCGGCGCCGCCGCCTTCGACACCTCGGCGCAGAACGCGTTGGCGTCCAGCGTCTCGCCTGACAGCCCCAACTGCACCGCGCGCGCGAACGCCGCCGCCGCCGCCGTGCACAGCGGGTCCTTGTGCGTCACCACCGTCGACACCTGCGCGTCGTGCGCCAGGCGCGGCGGAGAGGCCTCGCTCCAGAAGCCCAGCACCAGCGCGCGCGACAGGCACGATGGGTCTCTCACGCCAAGCTCGGCGCCGGCGCCCATCCACGGCGTCCCCGCCAGCAGCGCCTGGGCCGCGTCCGTCGCGCTCGTCGGCGGCTGGAGGATGACGCCCTCCTGCCACAGCCACGACAGGTGCGCCGCGATGGCCTTGCCGTCGATGCGACGCTCGCGAGTCACCGCCTCGGCCATCGCCAGCATCAGCTGCGTGTCGTCGCTGAACTGTCCCCTGGCGAAGCGCCCTCGCGGCCGCGCCGCGAAGTCATCGGCCACGTGCGACAGCCGCATGAGGCCCGGCGGCGGCAGGCCCCGGAGTGGAAACCCCAGCGCGTCGCCCACGGCAAAGCCCAGCATCGACGCACGAAGGCGGTCCTGGAGCTCGGCGAGGCGCAGCGGCATGGTGGGCGGAGGCGCTCCAGAATACGCGCGGCCGGCCAGCCGTGGCCATCGCGATGTCGCCACCAGCTCGGCGTTCTGCCGCGCCTCGGCGCTCGTCATCGGTCGTGCCCAGCCCCGCATCGTCTCGGACGACACCCCGCGGCGCTCCCGCGTGAAACGAACCTGCCTCGCGCCGTGCGAAAAGTCGTCGTCAGAGGTCATCGGGAGGGAAAAACGATTCGAAGCGGAGCGGCAGTCGTACACCGCGCCGGTTTCGCGCGACAAGCGTCGAGGCGTCAGTGCTTGAGCATCGAGTGCTGAGCGCCGCCGGGGCCGCCGTCCATCCCGTGGCTCAACACGAAGTGGTACAGCGGGTAGCTGTCTTCGCGTGGGCCGCCGATGCAGTCGAAGACGAAGGCCTGACGCTGCGGGTCCTCCGGGTCCGGGTGCACCTGCACGAAGAGGACGTCGGCGCGCTCGATGACGAGCTCTCCCACCAGGCCCTTGCCCATCACCAGCTGCACCACGGCGCGGTTGTCGGGCTCCTCGAAGAGCTCCCAGTGTCCCAGCTCGTGGTCGAACAGCACCGCGTCGCCCGCGCCCACCCGCAACACGCAGCTGCGGTGGTCCTGCAGCCAGCGCCAGAACGCGTCGAAGGTGAGCGGAGTCGTCTGCGTCGTGGTGGACATGCCCCACCGATTACCGCAGCGCGAAGAAAACGCCGTTCAAAAAAACCGCACGCCGGCCTCACGCAGCAGCCGCACCACCCGCTGCATGGGCAGACCTTGAATCGACGTGCGGTCGCCCTCGATGCGCGCGAAGAGCGCCTGGCCTCGCCCTTCCACCCGGTAGCCACCCGCGCAGCCCTGCCACTCCCCGGTCGCCACGTAGCCGCGCGCCTCGTCGTCCGAGAGCGCCCGCACGTGCAGCCGCGCCACGTCCACCTCGGTGACGAGGTACCCCGGCCCCAGCACGCAGACGCCCGTGAGGATTTCGTGCGCACGTCCGGCCATGGCGGACAGCTGTGCCAGGGCGGCGTCGGCGTCGGCTGGCTTGCCAAGGGCCTTCCCGTCGAGGGACACGAGCTGGTCGGCGCCGATGACGAGGCAGCGGGGATGTCGGCTGGCCACCGCCCGGGCCTTGCGTTCGGCGAGCTGGGCGACGGCGTTCAGCACCGGCGTGCCCTCGCCCACCGCTTCAGCTACCCCCGGGGCGACCGCGCGGTAGGGGAGCCCCAGCCCCTCCATCAACGCGCGCCGGGCGCTCGAGGTCGAGGCGAGGATCAGCTCGTCATAGAGGCCGCCGAGGAACGTCACCGGGCCTCTCTGTCACAAGCCCCGCCGACGACACCAGCGTTCGCACGCCCGCTCTGGTTGAGTGACGACCATGAGCGCTTCTTCCGAGTGGGTGAGCCGGGCCATCGCGCGCATCGAGGCCGACTTCCAGCGCAGCGCCGACACGCACCTCATCGCGCTGCCGCTGACGGGCTTCTTCGAGCGTGGCCTCGACCTGTACTTGAAGGATGAGTCGACCCATCCCACGGGGAGCCTCAAGCACCGGCTGGCGCGCTCGCTCTTCCTGTACGCGCTGTGCAACGGCTGGCTGCGAGAGAACGCCACCGTCGTCGAGGCCTCGAGCGGCTCGACCGCGGTGAGCGAGGCGTACTTCGCGCGGCTGTTGGGGCTGCCCTTCATCGCGACGTTCCACGACGAGGCCTGGGTGGCGCGCACGGTCGGAGACGTGTCGAACGCCGAGGCGGCGCTGCGGCGTCACCTTCAGCCGTGACGCAGCCCTCCGGCCAGGGCCACCAGCTCGGCCCGTGACGAGACCCACAGCTTCCGCAGCGCATGGTCCAGGCCCAGCTCACCGGCAGCGCGCGCGGGCTGCGCCCAGAGGCGAGTCGAAGCGCCTCGAGCGGCATCTCGTCGTGCACCATCATCGGCAGCGAGGCGAGGTCCCGGGTGCCGGCGATGGGCCCGACCCGCGCCGCGTCGCTGAACGGGTACCGGTACACGGCTGCCCCCTCTCCTGACGGAGACGCGCGCCCCGCGGCTTCGGCCACGCTCGCAAGCCAACGCTCCTCTGACGACTCGAGGTCGTCGAGCGCGTCGAGCAGGTCGATCCATCGCGTGCCCGCCACGTCACGGACTCGAGCGACAGCGAGGCGCCAGACGCTCCCATGTTCAGCCCTTCGGTGTCAGCGGGCCCCGGCACTTCGCGGAAGTCACGTCTTCCCGGGCCGCGTCCTGGCCCAGGAGGAACCCACCGGCGTGGCGCAACCAGGACGAGCTCGTCAGCTCGTCATGATTTCGCGCATTGGCGTGGTGCTCCGGCCGCCGCCCGCGCCGACGCCGGTGAACGTCGGTCCACCCACCGCCTGCATGAGCGCCAGCAACACATCGCTGGTGTTCCGTCCGTTCGGCGCGCGGTAGTGCATGTTGGTGCGCAGCGCGCCGCCCGCCGAGCCCGCGACGAGAATCGGGTAGTCGTTGCCCGAGTGCGTGTAGCCCTCGCTCACGTCCGAGGTGACGAGCACGGCGGAGTTGTCGAGCACCGTGCCGCTGCCCTCGGTGACGCCCTTCATCGCGGTGAGCGTCTGCGCCAGGCATCGCATCGAGAACACCACCGAGTCGTGCACTTTGCCCTGCTCGTTCTGGTCGTGCGTGAGCGAGTGCTCCGAGGCGCGCGGGCCCGTGCCCAGCCAGTTGAAGGTGTGGAAGCCCACCGAGCCCGAGAACTGCAGCGTCACCACGCGCGTCAGGTCGCACGCGAGCGCCATCGCCATCAGGTCGCCCATCACCCGGTTGACGGCCTCGATCTGCTCCTGGCCGCTCATGTCCGCGTTCGTCTGAGTCACGGTCGCGGGCACCCGGCAGGAACCGACGGGCTGCGAGGGCAGGGTGAGGATGCGCTGGCGCAGCTCCGAGATGCCGGTGAGGTGCTGGTCCAGCCGCGTCCTGTCGGTGGCGCCGAGCTTCGACTGCAGCGCCCGCGTCTCGTCCCGCACCGCGTCGAGCACGTTGGTGCGCAGGCCATTGCGTGGGTCGTTCGGAGAACTCATCACGCCGGTGAAGAGCTGGCCGAACAACGTGACGGGGTTCTCCACGGCCTCGAGGGGCGCCGTCGGCGAGGCGTGCGAGAGGAACGCCAACGTCGGGCCTTCACCGCGCACGATGCGCTTCGAGATGCGCAGCTGCAGCGACTTGAAGCGCGTGGTGGTGCCGATGACGTCGGCGAGGTCCTGGTCGATGGAGCGCTGCGTGAGGCGCGAGGCGTACGGGGCGTTGCCCGCGGGGAGCGGAAAAATCTCGGCGCCCGACATCATCGCCGCCACGCCGTCGTGGTGCCCACGGCGCCCGGGGATGCGAATGTTGCAGCCCGTCACCACGGTGAGCTGCTCCTTGTGGGCGGCCAGCGGCATCAGCTCTTCCGACAACTGCCACGCGGTACCCTGGCCCTGCGCGGCCGGCCTCCACCGCGGGAGGACGACGCCATTGCCGAAGAACCAGACGACGTAGCGCTTGGGGAACGCCATGCCCTGCGCGTACGCGGTGCCGTGGCTGTTGAGCATGGCGTCGAGCGTCGGCAGCGCGATGGCCGCGCCCGTGGCACCACGAAGGAGGAACCGTCGCGAGAGTCGGAAGCCCATGGTGGTCGTCACTCCAGCGTTCCGAAGCGGAAGGCGTCACTCGCGACGATGGCCATCACGAGGTCGGGGTATCTGAAGCCCGTCGTCTTCCAGGCCTCGTGCACGTCGTGGAGCACCTGCCCTTCGCTGTCGAGCTCGAAGCGGCCGGTGGCCTGGCGGAAGACGGTGGTGGCCATGCACTGTGAGAAGCGCGGGTCGTCCCGCAACAGCGCGGTGAAGTCCTGCGCGCCCTGGTAGCGCTCCATGCGGCCGAAGATGGCGTCGTAGGTGCCCGTGGTGTCGACGGGCAACGCGTTGTCCTGCGTGCGCGGACGGCCGAGCGAGTCGAAGCCCTCGAAGGGGAAGCCGAACGGGTCCATCAAGCTGTGGCAACCCTGGCAGCGCGGCTGCGAGGTCCGGTCTTCGAGGCGTTGGCGGAAGGTGCGCCGGTTGTTCATGTCGGGCGGCGGCACCACGGCCACCACGTCGGGCGGCGCCATCGCCACGGCCATGCAGAGGAGCCGCTGCCGCACCAACTTGCCGCGGTGGGTCGGCGAGGTGTCGACGTCGTGCGCCTTGTTCGAGAGGTACCCCAGGCGCGTCAGCACACCGGGACGCGTCGCAGGCAGCTCGACCGGTTGAATTCCCGTGGCTGGCGAGGTGACGCCGTAGAGCGGCGCGGTGCGGCGGTCGACGAAGCCCACCCGCGTGGTGAGGAGGTCGCGGAAGTCCTGTTCGCGGTCGAAGGCGACGTGCGCGAAGAGCAGGCGCATCTCCTGACGCATCGACTCGGCCACCTGGGTGTTGAAGGCCGGGTCGGACTTCTGGGAGGACGTGAGCGACTCGAGCTCGAACACCTCGTCGAACAGCGACGAGACGGCCTCGCGGGCCTCGGTCGACCGGAGCAGCCGCTGCGCCTGCGTGGCCAACCCTTCGGCCGTGTCGAGGGTGCCGTTCGCCGCCGCCTCCAGGAGGAGGTCGTCGGGCGTCGACTGCACGAGGAAGAACGACAGCCGCGTGGCCAGCTCGTACGGGCCCAGCCGCTGCCAGCCCTTCGCCGCGTCGGCGACCCCGCGCTCTTCGAGGTAGATGAAGTTGGGAGACTGGAGCAGCCCGGCGAGGACGAACTCCACGCCGCGGTTGAACTGCGTGTAGGCCTGCGCGGCGGAGAGCCCGAGCGTACGCCAGCGCGTCACCTCGTCGGCGGTGAGCGGACGACGGAACAGCCGGCGACCGGCCTGTGTCACCACCGTCGTCATGCACGTCGCGTCGGCGGCGCCCGAGGGCGTGCAGGGAATGAGGCGGGTGCGGGCGGTGGCGTCGGCGAGCGCGGCCTGCGCGGCCTTGAAGGCGTTGTCTTCGAGCCGGGTGACGTCGGTCGCGGTGACGGACTTGCTCGACGCGCCGATGGTGACGAGGCCACCTTCGGTGAGGTCGGGCGTCACGGCCACCGCCGCCGCGGCCTGCGGGCCCAGCACGTCACGCACCGTGTTCCGGTACCAGGTGCCCAGCATCACGCGCGGCCGCAGCGCGCCGGGCCGGAAGGGCGGAAACATCGGCTCCACCGGGCCAGCAGCGCCACCGCCGGTCGAGGCCGCTCCACCCGCGGTGCCTCCCGCACGGGGGCTTTCGATGACGTCGACGATGACCGGGTCGCCCCCGCCTCCAATCAAGCCGCCCTCGCACGCCAGGAGGCCACCACACACGCTCGCCAGCGCCAGCACTCGCATTCCGGAGAAGAGAGCAGGCTTCGTGCCCCGCCGTCGAGGTCCCATCACCTTGAAATTCCAGAAAGCTTCCCACATGAGACCAGACGAAGTGGAGTGCCGATGCACCACCCGGTGTCCTGTGCAGGTGGCAGGAAAAACCGAAGCTTGACCGAGCTGATCAGCCGACCCGCGCGCCCTTGGGGATGACGACGAGCCCCGACTCGGTGAGGACGAAGCGCTTCTTGTCCTCCTCGGGGTCGACGCCGATCTTCGTGCCGGGCGGAATGGTGACGTTCTTGTCGATGATGGCGCGGCGCACGACGGCGTGGCGGCCGATCTCCACGCCCTCCATGAGAATGGAGTCGTGCACCTCGGCCCACGAGTTCACCCGCACCCGCGGCGAGAGCACCGAGCGCGCGACGTGCCCGCCCGAGATGATGCAGCCCTCGCTCACCAGCGAGTCGGTCGCGTAGCCGATGCGGTCGGTGGGCGCGTCGTTGAAGACGAACTTCGCCGGCGGCAGCGTGGAGTTGGCCGTGTGGATGGGCCACTGCGCGTTGTAGAGGTTGAAGACGGGCTCGACGGCCACCAGGTCCATGTTCGACTGGAAGTAGGCGTCGAGCGTGCCGACGTCGCGCCAGTAGCCACGCTCGCGCTGGCCCTGGCCGGGCACCACGTTGGTGAAGAAATCGTAGGCGTACACGCTGGCGCGCTCGTGCATGAACGAGAGAATCGACTTGCCGAAGTCGTGCGCCGAGGCCTCGAGCTTCGCGTCCTGCACCACCTCGTTGACGAGGGCGTCGGTCCGGAAGAGGTAGTTGCCCATCGAGGCCAGGCACCGCGTCGGGTCTCCAGGCATGGGCGGCGGGTTCTTCGGCTTCTCGACGAAGGCCTTCACGCGGCCGTCGGGAGCGACGTCGAGAATGCCGAACTCCGAGCCCTGCTCGATGGGCACCGGGAGCACCGCCACCGTGCAGTCCGCCTCACGCTTGAGGTGGAAGTCGTACATCTGCCGCACGTCCATCACGTAGACGTGGTCGGCGCCGAAGACGAAGACGTGGTCGGGCCCCTCGTCGGTGATGAGGTTGAGGTTCTGGTAGATGGCGTCGGCGCTGCCCTTGTACCAGTCGCCGCCGGTGCGCATCTGGGCGGGCACCGTCTCGCAGTAGTGCCCGAGGAAGGCCGTCATGCGCCAGGCGCGCGAGAGGTGGTTGTTGAGCGAGTCACTCTTGTACTGCGTGAGGACTTTGAGCTTGTAGATGCCCGAGTTGACGAAGTTCGACAGGCAGAAGTCGATGATGCGGTAGCGCCCCGCGAAGGGCACCGCGGGTTTGGCGCGCTCCCGGGTGAGCGGTTCGAGACGGGTACCGGCGCCACCTGCGAGGACCATCGCCATCGTTCGACCGACCATGAAGCGCAGCGTACACCCATCAGCGCCTGCGTCAGGCCGAAGAAGGTCCCGCTCGGTGCCGTCTCGCACGGCGCATGGCAGCTCGCGCCCCCGACGCTGACGCCGACTCAGGCAGGGCGCGCCTTGTGCCAAGCGTGTAAGTTGTCCGGTCTCATGAAGATGTACCTGCCTCCTCCCGGGGCGAAGCCCACCCGACGCGGATTCTTGAAGAAGGGCTTCTTCGGCGGCCTGCTGCTCGCGCTCGGCGGCGGCGGCTACCTCTTCACCCGCAAGTCCGTCGAGGTCGACCTGCCGGCCGACGGGCTGCTCGTGCTCAGCCCGAAGGAGTTCGCCATCGTCTCCGCGCTCGCGTGGCGGCTGGTGCCCAGACGAGACGGCTTCCCCGGCGTCGACGCAGTGCAGGTGGCGCGCGGGTGCGACCGCATCCTCACGATGGTCGACGCCACCGCCGTCGACGAGACCCGGCAGCTCTTGATGCTGCTCGAGAATGCATTGCCGAACTTCCTGCTCGGCGGCCGCGCCTCGACGTTCACCACGCTCTCGACCGACGCGCAGGACCAGGTGCTGCGCGAGTGGCAGACGAGCCGGCTCACCTTGAGGCGCACCGGCTACACCGCGCTGCGCGGCCTGGTGATGGCGGCGTACTTCGCGTCGCCGACGACGTGGGCGGCGGTGGGCTACCCCGGTCCGTTGCCCGGTATTCACGACCCGAACGCGCCGGTGTGGAAGGGCGGCGGCGCCGAGCGCCCCATCGGCAACGGCACCTTCCGCGAAGAGCTGCTCGCGCCCCCGGCCGTCGACGGAGGCACGCCATGAGTCAGGGCCGCATCATCACCGGCGACGAGCTCAAGGCCGACGTGACGGTCGAGTGCGACGTGTGCGTCATCGGCTCGGGCTCCGGCGGCGCGTGGACCGCGCTCGAGCTCGTCAAGCAGGGCAAGTCGGTCGTGATGCTCGAGGAGGGCGGGTACCACACGCGTCGCGAGTTCGACATGACCGAGCCGCGCGCCTTCCAGAACCTGTACCAGGAGCTCGGCAACCGGGCGACCGACGACCTCTCCCTCACCATCCTCCAGGGGCGCAGCGTCGGCGGCGGCACCACGGTGAACTGGTGCAGCACCTTCCGTACGCCCGAGCGCATCCTCTCGCTCTGGAAGGACCGCTACGGCATCGACACGCTGTCGACCGAGGTGCTCGCGCCGCACTGGGACCACATCGAGCAGCGGCTGCACGTCGCGCCCTGGCCGCTCGAGCTCATCAACGAGAACAACAAGGTGCTGTGGGACGGGCTGGGGACCCTCGGCTACGAGCGCGCGCTCATTCGCCGCAACGTCAACAATTGTCTCAACCTCGGCTACTGCGGCATGGGCTGCCCGGTGGACGCCAAGCAATCGATGCTGGTGACGGTGCTGCCCGACGCCGTGGAGAAGGGGCTCACGCTGTACAGTGATTGCTCTGCCCGTGTGTTGGATTGGGAGGGCCGGCGGATTCGCGCCGTCCGCGCCGACGTCGTCGACCCGCTCACCCGGAAGCCTACCGGCGTGAAGCTGACGGTGAAACCGAAGGTGACGGTGGTGAGCGGCGGGGCCATCAACTCCCCGGCGCTCCTGATGCGCTCGGAGCTGCTCGCCGAGGGCCGCGTGGGCGAGCGCACCTGGGTGCACCCGGTGCTGATGATGATGGCGGAGTTCGAGCACGAGGTGAACGCGTTCCAGGGGGCACCGCAGAGCGTGTACTCGCACCACTTCTCCGACCGCGGGCCGGGCAAGATGGGCTACTTCCTCGAGGTGCCGCCGGTGCACCCGATGCTGGCCTCCATCGTGGCGACGGGCTCTGGTCCCCAGACCTTCGAGCTGATGACGAAGCTCAAGCACCTCAACGTGATGCTCGCCATCCACGTCGACGGGCTGCTCCCGGAAGAGACCGGCGGCACCGTGCGCCTGCGCGCCGGGGGGTATTCCCGGCACTCCATTCAGTACGCCTTCACCGACGCGCACTGGGAGGCCTTCCGCCATTCCTGCAAGGAGATGGCGAAGGTGCAGTTCGCCGCCGGCGCGAAGATGGTGCGCTCGCTGCACGTGAGCCCGGTGACGATGCGCTCCGTGTCCGAGGTGGACGCGCTCGACGCCGCGCCGTGGGCGCCCGTGCAGGTGAAGGTGGCGACGGCGCACCAGATGGGCGGCTGCCGCATGGGGAAGGACCCGTCGACCTCGGTCGTCGACCCGCACCTCAAGTACCACACGCTCGACAACCTCTTCGTGGTCGACGGCTCGGTGCTCCCCACCTCGCTGGGCGTCAACCCGCAGGAGACCATCTTCGGCATCGCCCGCTGGGCCGCGGGCCACATCGGTCAGGCGGTGTAGGCGCTCACTCGGGCTCGGGCGCGTCGTCGCGGCGCGCCGTGCGCTTGATGGGAAGCTTCGGTGCACGGTTCACTTCGGCCGCCGGGAACTTCGCCTGCGCCTCGAGGTACACCTTCGCTTCGGGCGCCTTCTTCGGCTTCTTCGCCGTGGGGTCTGCGGGCGGCGCCTCGAACGCGGGGGGATTGCCCGGAGACGCCGCCACCTTCGCGCCATCGCAGAACAGCCACTGCGCGTGGTTCTTCTCGTCCTCGAACGCCGCGTACACCACCGGGCCCGGCGCGGGCTTGCTCCCCTTCGCGGGTGGAGCGCACGCTTTGTCCTTCGCCGCCTGCTGCACCTCGGGCAGGCCGCTCTTCCACGCGGCCAGCGCCTTCTTCGCCTTCACCACCTCGAGCAGCTCGGGCGCCTCGGCGAGCCGGCGTCGCGCCATCTCGTTCATCTCCTTCGCGCGGCCCAGGCCCTCGAAGCGGCAGCTCGCCTTCGCCGCCTGCGCCAGCGCCCGCTGTTCGAGGTCGAGCGGCACCGGCAGCACCTTCTGCGCCTGCTCCAGCAGCGCCACGTGCTCGTCGGCCCACACCCCCTCGGGCCCCGCGCTCGTCTGCCCCAGCACGTTCGCCAGCAGCGCGTTCATCGAGTCGAGGTCGCCGCGCAGCACCTTCGGCTCGAGGAAGCAGAGGTCGGGCACCGACGAGTAGTCGCGGTAGGTGGCGCGCAGGCCCCCCAACGTCACGAAGGCCTCGGGCGGCGCCTGCACGATGCGCTTGAGACAGCCTGGGCCGAAAGTCACCACCAGCAGGACGAAGAGACGACGCATGGAAGCTGCGAACGCTAGGAGGGCGAGGCTGGGTGGCTGAAGGACAATCGCGCGAGGCCCCCTTGACGCGCCGCCGCGTGTGGCCCGCTGTGCCACATCGTCCGACGCTCCGAGGTGTGCGTCCCCTGTGCTACGAATGGCGCTCCATGCCGGGCCATGAAACGCGCGTCACGACGATCCGGAAGCTGAAGGACCAGATCAAGCTGAGCGGCGAGAGCTGCCTGGTGCAGATCCACGGCCCGGAGCTGGGCAAGAAGTTCGTCATCGAGGGTGACGAGCTCTCCATCGGCCGCGACGAGAAGAACACCATCGTCATCGACATGGACAACGTCTCGCGGCGCCACGCCACCGTCACCGTTCGCGAGGGCAAGTTCTTCGTGAACGACCTCGGCTCGACGAACGGCACGTACCTCAACGACGACGAGATTCACGAGGAGCAGCCGCTGCGCTCGGGCGACCTCGTGAAGGTCGGCGGCGCCATCTTCAAGTTCCTGCAGGGCGGGAACATCGAGACGCTATACCACGAGGAGATCTACCAGCTCACCATCTCGGACGGCCTCACCCAGGTGCACAACAAGCGGTACTTCCTCGAGTACCTCGAGCGCGAGATGGGCCGCTGCCACCGCTACAATCGGTCGCTGTCGCTCATCATGTTCGACATCGACCACTTCAAGTCCATCAACGACACCAACGGCCACCTCGCCGGCGACTACGTGCTGCGAGAACTCGCGCAGACGCTCAAGCCCCGCATCCGCCGCGAGGAGTGCTTCGCGCGCTACGGCGGGGAAGAGTTCGCCATCGTGATGCCCGAGGCCGGCGCCGACAACGCGCGCAAGTTCGCCGAGAAGATCCGCAAGATGGTCGAGGACCACCGCTTCAGCTTCGAGAGCAAGGACATCTCGGTCACCGTCTCGCTCGGCGTGGCGGACCTCACTGGCGACATGACCGAGCCGCTCCAGTTCATCAAGATCGCCGACCAGCACCTCTACAAGGCCAAGAAGACGGGTCGCAATCGCGTCATCGGCTGAATCCGGCGCTCGTCAGTAGATGTTCATCGGCTGGCGCCGCCCCCGAGGGATGAAGCTGGGGAGGCGAGACGATACTATCGCGACGCGATGACGGCGCAGAGGTCGGTACACGACTTGGTGCGATGGAGCCCGATCAGTA
>JBILEB010000107.1:0-24476 GCA_044352295.1 Myxococcaceae bacterium | reverse complement strand
CGCACTGCCTCCGCCTGCGCCGTCCGCGCGACTCGCCTCACCGCCCGGCCTTCCCTTCGCCGCCTGACGCAAGGCTCGTCGTCTCACCGCGCCACGACGCCAGCGCCCCCGTCCGTCTCGGGGCGCCACCGCGACGCCTGCCTCGGTGAAGACCGCCCCCTCGCACCTGAGCTCCCGCGCGTCTGTTGCCCCCCGGCCCGGTTTCCTGGCTTGTTCCTCCTATCCGTCAATCGCCGAGTCCGACGCGTCCGTGGCCTCAGAACGAGTGGCAAGCACCGTCTGGACCGTCGCCCACGAACTCGCGGCGCTCACCGTCTTTCACGATGACCCTTCGACGCTCGATCGAGATCAGCTCCGCGCCCTGGAACACGTCTCCACGCGCGTACGTGCGCGTCTCGAGCGTGACGCAGTCCTGAATCGAGGCGACTGACTGGTCCGGCTCGGTCGCGACCAGGGTGCCAAGGCGCAGGGCTGCCGCTGCGGCGCGTCGCTCGTGGCGGAGCCTCCTCCCTCGCTCTCGGTGTCTCCTGCGTCGCTGTCGCTGACGACGACGTACGTGGGGCGGTCCGTCACGGGCACGGTGTCCGTCTCCAATGGCGGAGGCCGCACCGAGGCACTGCCCGTCTTCATCGACGCGCCCTTCACCGTCGAGGTGGCCGAGGTGACGCTGGGCAAGGGCGCAGAGGAAGCCGTCGTGGTGGGCTCTTCACCCCAGACGGCCGGACGGGCGTCGGGCACCTTGCGCATCGGCCCGCTGGAGGTGCCCGTCGAGGCCGAGGCCCTCGAGGTACCGGCCTGCATGCCCAGCAGCGTGTGCGTCGACGCCCGCTTCGACGTCGCCACCGCCCAGTGCGTCGAGGCCCGCAAGCCGGAAGGCGCCTCATGCGAGACACGCTGCGTGACGGGCGGGTGCACCAACGGCGCGTGCATCGGCGGACTCAAGGGCTGCGACGACGGCGACGCGTGCACGCTCGACGCTTGTGACGAGGCCGCCGGGTGCAGCCACCCGCCCGTCACCTGTCCAGCAACCGGCGTGTGCCAGTTGGCGTTGTGCCGCAAGGCGACAGGCTGCGCCCTCGAAGAGGCTCCGGACGGCACGCTGTGTGGAGTGGATGACTGTCTGGCGACCCAGGTGGACGTCTGTCTTTCTGGGGCGTGTGTCCGGAGGACGAGGCCAGACCTGGGGCGCTGCGCCAACCGCTGGGTGCCCACCTTCATCCCCGGGCGTGGCGGCCATGCCATGGCTTTCGATGCTGCGCGCCAGCGCGTCGTCCTCTTCGGGGGCTACGGCCTGGCAGACACCTGGGAGTGGGACGGGGCCACCTGGACGCAGCGCACGCCCGCCACGTCGCCGCCGCCGCAGTACGGCCACACCATGGCCTTTGACGCCGTCCGCCAGCGCGTCGTCCTCTTCGGGGGCCGTGACGGCACAGGCCCGCTCTCGGACACGTGGGAGTGGGACGGCGCCTCCTGGACGCAACGCATGCCCACCACGTCCCCACCGCTTCAGCGGGCGAGGAGTGCGGATCAGCTGGCGTCGGTGAGACAGCAGTGGTCGATGGCAACGCAGCCGTGATTGGGAGTTCAACAAGGACCTGTTGCTGTGGGCTCGGCGTGAGCGTGCAGCGAAGGAAGACCCGACGAAGAAGCGGCCCGTTGAGGTGGTGAGGTGCGCGTTGGGCAGAGGCCACTTCAGAAAACGCCGACCGTCGCACCACTCACGGACATGACTGCTCGAACCCTCACTCCAATGTTCATGGTCGCGCTCGCTTCCTTGCAGGTCGGCTGTGCGGCGCTTCACCCCCGAGCGCAACTGAAGGGCGTGAATTTCCAGCCCTTCGCCGAACTGAACGATGCGGACAAGGCCCGCGAGACCTTTCGCAGCAAGCTGGAGGCCAGCTTGGCGCCCCTCGAAAAAAGCAGTGAGCTTGCCCGCCTGAGTCCTGAAGTGATGGTCATCGAACGGAGCCTGCCGCCTGGAGTGACCCTGAAGGATGGTGTCATCGCGACGACACCAGAATCGGGCCTTCGGGTGCTGGGTGAGCTCGACGTTCATGGGCAGACAGCGAACCCTTTCGGTTTTCCAGACTACGAGTCGGTCGGAAGAAAGGTGCTCTGCTATCCGCAGGCTCCCCTCTCCTGGGTCACCCTTGGCATTTGGTCATTGGTTGTGCCCATCAACTGGCCGTGCTGGGGCAAAGGAATAGAAAGGGCCGAAGGGGTCGGGCTGTTGCGAGCCGCTGCTGCCGCTGCAGGCGCAGACGTGATCATCCTCACGACGCCTCTGGGGCCGGGTTTTGGTGGGGCGCGTGCGTTCATCTTGAAAGCAAGCACCGCGTCGTCACCGGAGACCAGGCCCTCGTCGACGAGCTTGCAGCGTGTCGGTTCTCAGAAGGAAGGGACCCCGGGCTGAGGTCTGCAGATCGTCGTGGGTTTCATGATTGCGTCGGGACGGGGGAAGGCGCGAATCTCGTGGGATGTACGACGGTGACGACCGGACGGACGCCTCAGCGCAGAAAGCTTCGCGGTCGTTCCGCCTCAGCGGCGGTCCCTCCTCGGTCACCCTCTCGACCCGCCGAGCGTTGGGCCTCGTGATGCTGTCGCTCGCGCTCGGTTGCACCGAGCCCCCGCCGACCGCTGCCCAGGGCACGGCAGCGCTCGAGGTGGCCACCAGCGCCTGCACCGTCGACGGGGACTGTGGGCCCGGCAGTCGCTGTTGCGACGGCGCGTGTGCGGCTGGTGACTGCTGCTCCTCGGAGGAGTGCGGCGGTCGGGTCTGTCGCGACCATTCGTGCCAGGCCTGCAAGGCTCCCGGGGACTGCAGCGTCGGCAGCGTCTGCTGCGAGGGCCTGTGCCGCTCCGGCTCCTGCTGCTCAAGCGCCGACTGTCCGGCCGGGGCGTCGTGCCGGCAGGGGTCGTGCATCGCCTGCACCGCCGATGTCGACTGCGGGCCGGGAGAGCGGTGCGCCGGCGGGCACTGCGCGGCGGGCTCGACGTGCAGCGAGGGCTCGGTGTTCCTCGACGGCGTGTGCGTCCCGACTGCGCCCGCGGGCGGGGTGGCGGTGTCGCCCGGGGCCTCGTGCCAACAGGCCTCTGATTGCGGCTTTGCCCAGACGTGCTGCGGAAACCGGTGCGTCCTCGGGGAGTGCTGCGCGAACCAGGACTGCGCCACGTCGGGAAACCCGGGAGCGTCGTGCATCCAGAACGTCTGCCAGCCCTGTGTCGCCGACGCCCAGTGCGGCGCCGGGAACGTCTGCTGCGGCGGCCAGTGCTTCGGCGGCAGTTGCTGCCCGGGGTCCCCGTGCGCCGATGGCCGGGTGTGCTCGAACTACCAGTGTGCAGCCTGCCAGCGCGCCACGGACTGCGGGCCAGGCCGCGCCTGCTGCAATGGCGCCTGCCGCGCTGGTGACTGCTGCTCGAACGCCGACTGCGGCGCCTACACCTGTCGCGACGGCGCCTGTGCCACCTGTCAGGCCGATGGGGACTGTGGGTCTGGCAAGCGGTGCTGCGGAGGCGCGTGCACGACCGCCGCCTGCTGCGACGACGGAGACTGCGGGCGGGGCCTTCGCTGCGTCGGGGGCTCCTGCACCGCCTGCCGAAGGAACACAGACTGTGGCGCCGATGCCGTCTGCTGCGGTGGCCGCTGCGAGTCTGGCTCATGCTGCACCACCGCCGAGTGCGGCAACGGCACGGTGTGCAACGAGAAGTTCAGGTGCGCGCTGTGCACCTCGAGCGCGCAGTGCGCCGCGGGGCAGGTCTGCTGCGGGGGCTCGTGCGTCAACGGCAACTGCTGCGGCGACGGCGAGTGCGGCCCCGGGCGCGTCTGCAAGAGCAACTCGTGCAACGCCTGCCAGCAGGACTCCGAGTGCGGCCGCGGCGAG
Organism: Myxococcaceae bacterium; assembly: GCA_044352295.1. Classification (GTDB taxonomy): domain Bacteria; phylum Myxococcota; class Myxococcia; order Myxococcales; family Myxococcaceae; genus Xiheimicrobium. The sequence goes on along the minus strand of JBILEB010000107.1, from coordinate 20,595 downwards.
CTGTGTTGCGCGGGCGGATGCCAACGCGGAAACTGTTGCAGCCCGACCGGCCTCGTCGCGGCGGTGCCCGCCTGTGAGGGGCTCGTGTGCAGCGGCAACGCGTGCACGTCGTGCACCAGCGACGCGCAGTGCTGCCAGAACCTGGACAGCAAGGGCAGGTGCCTCGACCCCGAGCCCAACAAGTGCTGCCGGGGCGCCTGCTTCAAGACGAAGAGCAGGCCCGGGCCCCGGGAGAGCGCCTGCTGCAGTGACGCCGAGTGCGCCGCGGGCCAGCGGTGTGAGGATTTCGTCTGCAAGAACAGCTGCGCGACCGACGCCGACTGTGGCGCCCTCAAGTGCTGCACTGACTGTGGAAGGGAGGGCCGCTGCCTCGCCACCTGCTCCATCGAGCGGCTGTGGAACTCGAAGCCCACCTTCGAGGAAGGGACCGGCGCGGGTACCACCGTCGACGGCACCTCGCAGAATGCCGCCTGCGTCGCCGGTACCCTGTGCCGGGCTCCGGGGGGCGCGACCGGGACCACGCCCTGGCTCTTCGTCACCTCCTCGGGCCAGGGCGCGCTCTTCCGCTACTCGGTGCAGACGGGCGCGCCCGCGGGGCCCTTCGTAACTGGCGTGCGGGCGGGGTGGCCCGCCCAGAGCGGCACCGGCCCGGGGACGAACCCCGGCCCGACGGCGGTCAACGTCTCCGAGACGACCGTCTGGGTGGCCAACCGCGGTCAGCCGTCGACGAGCGCCGGCGCTGGCGTCGCGCAGCTCGACTTCGACGGGACGATGCGGTGCTTCGCGAGCGTCCAAGGTGGGGCGAGCGCCATCACCCTCGACTCGCGCGGTGACGCATGGGTCGGCTCGCTCGACGGGCAGCGGCTCATCAAGTTCTCGGCCTCGGAGTTCATCGGGGGTTCGACGCCCCCGGCGTGCAAGCCCATGCTCCAGTTCGACGTGCCCCTGCGGCCGGTGGCTCTGACGACCGACGAGCGCGGCCAGCTGTGGGCGTTGGGGAGCGATGGGCGCCTCGTCAGCGTCGACCCCTCCGGCGCCCTCGTCACGCGCGTCTTCGACGCGAATTGCGCGGCGTCGGGCCTCGCGGCCGACCGGACCTTCCTCTACGTCACGTGCACCCAGGCCGGGGAGGTGACGCGGATCGACCGCGTGACGGGCCAGCGAGCCACCATCACGACGGGCGGCCTCCCCGTCGGCGTCACCGTGAGCAGCAGCGGCGCCGTCACCGTCGCCGGCGGCGATGGCCGGCTCTTCACGCTCAACGGGCTCACCGCGACCCCCACCGCGCTCAACGGCACCACCCGCACTCTGGGCGTCGCCACTGACAGCCTCGGGCGGACCTGGGCGGTCGATGAGACCGGCCCTCTGGTGCGCCTCGACGCCCAGGGCCAGCAGCGCTTCTCGGGCGCCAGCACCCAGTTCGTCAGCGGAGACCTGACCGGCCAGCAGTTCGTGAACACCGGCATCGCGCCAGCCCGGTGGAACGTGGTGTACGACGCGGCTACCCCTACACCCAGGTGGCTGGCGCTGCGGCTCAACGGCACGACGCCGGCGGGCACCATCGTCAGCGCGCGCGTGCGGACGGCGGCGATGCAAAGCGGGCTGGCGACGAGGGCGTGGTCGGCTCCCCAGGTGTCGTTCCCGACCGACCTGACGCGGCTGGGGGCGGTCTCGAACGAGCGCTACCTCGAGGTCGAGCTGGTGCTTCGTACCCTCGGCGCCGGGTTGACGCCTGCGGTCGGCCTCGTCAGCGTGCGCTGGGGGCCTCGCGACGCGCCGGTCTGCATCTGCCCGCCCGGGTACGTGCGCGACGGCGTCAACTGCGTCGACATCGACGAGTGCGGCTTCAACAACGGCGGGTGCTCCGAGCACGCCATCTGCACCAACACCCCCGGCGCCCGCCGCTGCACCTGTAAGGCGGGGTACACCGGCGACGGTCTGCTCTGCACCGACGTCAACGAGTGCCTCGTCAACAACGGCGGCTGCCCCGGTGACGAGACGTGCACCAACCTCGCCGGTGGCGCGCGCTGTTGCCCGAGGTGCAACGCCTGGGACACGTCGGTGCAGCGCTGCGTGCCGAGCATCGAGTTCTTCTCGGTGCAGGTCGCGCCCACCCCCCTCTCGGTGTACGTGCGCCCGCCTGGCGTCTCGGGGTTGTACTTTGGCCCCACGAGCATCAGCGCACAGGCCACCGTCAACACCCGCAGCCGGGTGACGTACCGCCTTCAGAACAACCCGCCGTGGCTCAGCGTGAACCCCACCACTGGCGCGCTGGCCGGATCGCCCAGCGACAACGCGAACGACCCGGGGACGCGCACGGTGACCCTCACCGCCACCACCGACTGCGGCTCGTCGGCGTCGACGACGTTCTCGTTGACCGTGCTGGGCAACGAGTGGTGCGGTGACGGGCGCGTCACGCAGGGCGAGACGTGCGACACCCAGTCCCGCTCGTGCACGTCGAACTCGGTCGTCGGGTTGCCCTCGTACTGCACGGGCACCTTCGCCGGCATCGAGCAGTGCACCTCGACGTGCACCGGCTACGGGCCGTGCACGGCGACGCAGCCGACCGTCAGCGCCAACAGCTTCCAGGCGTGCAGCAACGCCGCCATCCGGAACGACAACTTCTACTGCTGCGCGATGGACTCGTGCCAGAACGATACGTGCTGCAGGGGCCGGAACGGTACGAACTCATCGCTGAGCGGCGGCTACTCGCAGCAGTCGTTCCTGTCGAACACCCAGGGGAACGGGAACTGCCGGCTCGGCCGGAGCGGGAACGACTGGCAAATCGCGGTGAGCCACACCACGGCGGCCTATCGGTGCTGGAGGTGACGGCGATGCGAAGGTGGACCCTGTGTCTGATGACGGCGGTGGCCCTGGCGGGCTGCCCCACGGAACCTGAGCCGGCGCCGACGCGCCCGGAGGCGTCGAGCGCCTGTGACGGCCCTGCGGCGTGCGGCACGAAGGCGTGCGGTTTCGATGGGTGTGGCCGGTCCTGTGGCAGTTGTGACGCGGGGCTGACGTGCGACCTCGCCGCCGGGAGCTGCACTGGCACCTGCACGCGAGAGACGACAGCGGCGTTCTGCGCCCGGCTCGCAACCACCGGGAAGGTGTGCGGGCCCGTCGCCGACGTCGACTCGTGCTCTGGCGCGCGGCGCACCGAGCTCTGCGGCGACTGCCCGCCAGGGCAGCTCTGCAGCGCCGCCAGCGCCTGCCGGCCGGGGTGCGACCCCGAGACGGCGGCGGCGTTCTGTGCCCGCATGGCTCAAGTCGGGAAGGTCTGCGGCAGCGTGACCGACGTCGACCCCTGCACCAACCAGCCACGGACCGAGACCTGCGGCTCCTGCCCCACCGGCACCACGTGCACCGCCTCGAACACCTGCGCGTCGTCGTGCACGCCCGAGTCCGTTTCGTCGTTCTGCACACGGCTCGGCAAGGCCTGCGGTGAGGTCGCCTCGGCCGACAACTGCGGCGTTCAGCGGCGATACCTGTGCGGGACCTGCCCCACCGGCACCTGCCAGAGCGACAACACCTGCTGCAGCTTCGAGACGGCGCAGGCTTTCTGCGCCCGCATGGCGATCTCCGGCCGCGCCTGTGGCGTCGTGTCGGGCATGAGCTGCGGCATTCAGCGGCAGGAAGACTGCGGCACCTCGCGTTGCACGACCGACGGAGGGAGCGGCACCTGCAACTTCGCGACGAATGCGTGCCAGTCATGCTCGTCGGAGAACGACACGCAGTTCTGCGCGCGCCTGGCGGCCACGGGGCTCGAGTGCGGGACGGTGAGGGGGACTGACAACTGCACCCAGCTGCCGCGGGTCGCCGACTGCGGCACCACGGCCTGCGGAACGGGGACGGCCTGCATGAACAACCGCTGCTCCGGCGCCGGTGGGAACTGCGCGAGCCCTGTGACGCTGATGCCCGACGCGACGGACCCCAACCGGTACTTCGCGTCGTCCAACACGGCGGCGGGCCAGGCGGCGATGACGGCGTCGTGCGGCGCGACGGCTGGCGCCGAGCTGGTGTACCTGCTGAACGTCGGTGGCACCTCGGGGCGGAGCGTGGTGGCCACGGTGCGGGCCCAGACGAGCAGCGCGCTCGGCCCCACCCTCGCGGTGCGGACCACCTGCGCCTCGTCGACCGGCGAGCGCTGCGAGACGGGGGCCTCGATGGCCTCGGTGCGGCTCAACCAGGTCTCTCCCGGAGCGCGCTACTTCGTCGTCGACAGCGCCTCGGCTGGCCTGCAAGGCCCCTTCACGCTCGACGTCAGGCTCGGGGCGCCCTTCACCGCACCTGCGAATGACAAGTGCCCTGGCGTCGACGGCGGCACCCTGGTCGATCTCGGCAACCCCACCATGCCGCCCTGGACGTCAGACGGGCCGACCGACCGGGTCACCTCGGTCACCGGAACGACGTCGGGCGCCGACAACGACCTTGGCGGCAGCTGCGGCCTGACGGCGCCCGGACAGCTCACCGGCGGCGACGTCGTCTATCGGCTCGTCATTCCCACGGGGAGCCCGACCTACCAGGCGAGCTTCACGGTCACCTCGAGCGACGGCGACCTCTTGCCGGCGGTCTCGCTGCGGTCGGCCACGTGTCTGGGCACCGAGCTTGGCTGCGCGGCCACCAACGTGCCGGGGCCGGCGCAGCTGACACGCTCGGGACTGGGCCCGGGCACGTACTTCATTCACGTCGACGGGGTGAGCGGCACCGGGGGCAGCTTCACCCTTGCGGTCCAGTTGACGCCCTGACGAGGCCGGCGCCGCAACCCGCGCCCGGCTCCGTCACCACGGCGCCAGGGTGCCTCGGCCCGAGGCGACACAACCGCTCCGTGGAGCCAACCTGTCGCGTCGTCGAGGAGGTCGATCGGTCGTGCGCGCCGACAGCGGTGAGAGAGCTGGTCGTTGGCGGCCTCGCGGTGAAGTCGAGAGCCCGCTCGACGAGCATCTGGTTGAGGTCGACCGTTTTCGATGGTGACGGCGCTCCTCGGAGTGCTCCTCGCGTTCGTGACTGGATTCGTCTTGACGGGGCTGAACAGAATCGAGTTCCCGTCGACGAATGACGACCTGCGAGGCAGGCCCGGGGAGCAGACCCACGCCACGTTCGAGGCGCCCGGGTTCTGCGCCGACGTGAGCTGGCCTGCGGGCAACTGGTCCACCGTCGCAAGCGCGCGGTGCCGGGACGGTGGGTCTTCTTCGAGGCCAGCGAGGCTCTTGCCGCGAGCGCCTTCCGTCGCGCCTTCGCCAGCGTGTCGAGCGAGGCCCACCAGCGCCGACACCGTGAGCATGCCGCCCCCGCGTCGGGCTCTGGCGAAGACGCTCGAGGTTGACCGACTGGTCGCGAGCAGCATCGCTCACGCGTGAACGGCGAAGCGGGGCGGGCCTCGTTACTCGTCGCCCCATGTCGTCACACAGCATCGTCGTCGGCGCGGGCGCAGGTGGGCTCGTCGCGGCGCTGTACCTCCAGAAGGCTGGCCACCAGGTGACGCTCGTCGAGGCGAAGGCGCGCGTCGGTGGCTGCGCCTCGGCGTTCCCCATCAAGGGCTTTCGCTTCCTCGCCGGCGCCACCACCCTCATCGGACTCGAGCCCGACATGCCGCTGGGCCGGGTCCTCGCCGAGCTCGACATTCCCTTCACGGCGCCCGCAGCGCCGAAGAACCTCACCGTGTGGCAACGCGGGCAGACGCTCACGCTCTCGACGAACGCCGAGTCGAACGAGGCCCAGTTGCGCGCGCGCTTTGGAGACCCGATGGCCCGCTTCTGGCGTCGCGCCGTCGAGATAGGCGCGGCCGGGTGGAAGCTCGTCACTCAGGTGCACTTCCCCCCGAAGCGCGCGACGGACCTGCTCGGCGCCGCGAGCACTCCCTCGGCATGGAAGCTGCTCCCCGCGCTCACCCGCACGACGGCTTCGGCGCTGGGCTCCCACGGCCGCATTCCCGACGACGCGCGCGCGATGATGGATGAGCTGTTGCTCGTCTCGACCCAGGCCCCCGCCGCGCAGGTGCCGTTCCTCTTCGGAGCCCTCGGCGTCGAGTACCTGCAGCGCCCGCTCTACCTCGTCGATGGCGGCCTCTCGTCGCTCGTCGAGCACCTCGGTGACGTCTTCGTGAAGCGCGGAGGCCAGCTCCTGCTCGACCGCCGCGTGGACTCGGTCGACCGGCGCGCCGACCGCTACGTGGTGCACGCGAACGGAGACCTGCTCCACGGCACGAACGTCGTCTTGAACCTCACGCATTGGGACGCCGCGCGCGTCATGGCGCCCCGGCTCGCGAGCACCTTCGATGGGGTGCGCCGGCGGCACCGCGACGCGTGGGCCGCCTGTACGCTCTACCTCGGCGTGAAGGACGTCTTCGACGCCGACGTCGCGCCGTACCACCAGCTCGTGCTCGACGAACCGCTCCCGGTGTCGAAGGGCCACTCGCTCTTCGTCACGCTGTCGAAGCGGGGCGACGTCGCGTCCGCGCCTCAGGGGTTTCGTGCCATCACGGTGAGTTGCCACGCGCCCGCGAAGGACTGGGAGGGCCTCTCGGACGGGGAGCACCAATCGCGCAAGGCGCACGTGGGCGAGGAGTTCGTCGCCGCCCTCACCCGGCACTTCCCCGCGCTCGCGCACGCCGAGAAGCCGGTGGTGATGCCGGGAACACCGAAGACGTGGGAGTCCTTCACCGGGCGCTGGGGTGGACGGGTCGGTGGCCTGCCGTTCAGCCTCTCGTCGCTCGCGCGCGGCTACCCCACGGGGCGAACGCGGCTCCCGGGCCTGGTGCGCGTGGGAGACACCGTCTTCCCCGGCCAGAGCGTGCCGGCCTGTGCGTGGGGCGCTCGCCGCGTGGTGAACGAATTGCTCGACGGGTGAGGGCTTCCCTGTCGCCGGGCGACGAAGGAGCATTTGGTCCTCATGCGCGCCGACCATCTCTCCGCAGCCACGCTGTTCCTCGCCAACCAGTCGCTCACCGGCAACGTCGCCCGCGTTCGCGTGGTGACACCCAACGGTACCTTCGAGGGAGCGCTGGCGCGCGTGTCCCTCGGCGGGAGCTCGTCACTCGCCTTCGTCGGGCCCAGCGGCATGGCGGGCTTCGGTGACGTCGAGGTCGACCTGTCGAACGCGAGCGCCATGACCGTCTTCCTCTCCGATGGGAGCCAGCGGGCGTTCGGCTGAAGGCGACGCGCTCCGCCGATGTATCGACGGGTGACGTTGAGCCCTCGACTGGCTTGTCGCCACGGTTGCGCCGGTGGGAACCGCCTTCGTTTCCGGGTGACGCGTGACCCGGCCAGCAGAGCCCGGTTCGGCCAGCTTCGGGGAGTGACGACATGACGCAGTGGATTCGATGGAGCGCGCTTGGCGCGGTGGTGGCGTTCGTCTCTGGGTGTCCTGTCGGAATGATGCGGCCTGACGCCGGCGGCGCGGGGGGCGGAGGCTCGCTCCTCGCCGGTGGCGGCATGTCGGGCGTCGGTGGTGGCTCCGCTGGCGGCATGATGACGGCGGGCGGGCGCGCGGGCGGTCAGTCCGGCGGCACTGCGGGTGGGTTGGCCGGTGGAAGCGCCGGCGGCACGGTCGACGAGGACGCGGGCGTCGACGCCGGCATCATGGAGCCCATCGACGGCGGCATGCTGATGGGTGGTGAGACGTGTGAGGCGCCGGTGGTGCTCCCCGGCACGCCCATCTCGCTGATGTCCACCACCACGGGCCTGGTGAACGACTCGCGCTCTCCGTCGTGGAGGACGTCGCCGCCTGTACGGCGATGTCGGTGGCCTGCGTGGCCGAGGCTGACGCGGTGGGCTCCGGCGCGATGGGGCAGACGCGCACCGAGACGCTCTTCCTCGAGAACGCCAACGCGACGCCGCGCCCGGTGCTGCTCATCGTCGACAGCTCGAGCGGTGGGCTGATCCAAGTCCCCTGCGACCCCCCGCGGCCGAATCGACCCAGCGCGCGGCGAGAAGAGCCGAGGTGGATCAAGGTCTGCCGGGCTGGCATCGCGCTTGAGAAGGCCGCTCTCGGGATTTCGTGTCCAAGGGGAGCGCCATGCGTCTGTTCCGACCCGCCGTCATCAGTGTTCTCGCCACCGCCTCGCTGCTGGGTTGCCTGCGTCCGCAGAAGCCCGCTGAGCTCGCGGCCATCACCATCACGCCGGAGAACGCGCGGATTTCCCGCGGCGGCCACCTCGACTTCGTCGCGACCGGAACGTTCTCGGACGGCTCGGTGCGCGAAATCACCTCCGAGGTGTCGTGGGAGGTGGAAGACGGCTTCGTCGGCAGCATCGACGCCATGGTGCCGGGCCGCGTGCACGGGCTCAACGTCGGCGCCGCGCGGGTGAAGGCCTCGAAGGGAGAGCTGTCCCGGCGGCTCTCGTTCGACGTGGTGGGTGGTCAGCTCGTTCGCCTCGAGGTGAACCCGCCGCGGCCGGTGGTGCCGGTGGGGCTGACGGTGCAGCTCACCGTCAACGCGGTGAAGGCCGACGGCTCGGTCGAGAACGTCACCGCCAACGCGGTCTACACGGTGATGGGCGGCGCGGCGGCAGTGACGATGCGCGACGAGACGCCGGGCCTCGTGACGGGCGTGACGCCGGGACCGTCGATGATTCAGGTGTCGTTCGATGGCGTGTCCACGAGCGTGCCGGTCGAGGTGACGGACGCGACGATTCGCCAGCTCACGCTCTCACCGCGCGCGCCGACGATGCCGCTTGGCACCGCCCAGCGCCTCACCGCCACCGCCAACCTCTCGGACGGGCGCTTCCTCGACGTCACCGAGCAGGTGCAGTGGACGAGCAGCGCCCCGGCGGTCGTCTTCGTCTCCACCTTGCTGGGCGAGCGCGGCACGCTGACGGCCCGGGCGGTCGGCACCACCGAGGTGCAGGCCCGGCTGGGGGGCAGTGAGGCCTCGACGCCTGTGACAGTCACCGGCGCCACGCTGGAGCGCGTCGAGGTCAGCCCCTCGCAGCTCGCCCTGGCGAAGGGCACGCAGGCGACGCTCCTGGCCACCGCCATCTACTCCGACGGAGCGCGCGTCGACGTCACCAGCACCGGCACGTGGAGCAGCAGCGCGATGACTGTCGCCAGCGTCTCGATGAGCGGCGTCGCGCGCGGGCTCGACCTGGGCACGGCGGTCCTCCGGGTCGAGGTCGGCATGCAGCACGCGACGGTGCCCGTCACCGTTACCGCGGCGGAGTTGACGGCCATCGACGTGTCGCCCTCGCCGCTCTCGTTGGCGGCGGGCACGTTGTCGGCGCTCTCGGCGGTGGGGCGCTTCAGCGATGGCACGATGCAGGACCTCACCGAGCAGCTGCTGTGGACGTCTGAGGACGCCGCCGTCGTGCAGGTGTCGAACACGCTGGGCCTTCGTGGCGAGGTGCAGGCGCTCACCGCGGGTCGCACGGAAATCGTGGCAGCGCTCGGCGCCCGCACCACGCGCGTCCCGGTGACGGTGACGCCGGCGGTGCTGCAGGGGCTGCAGGTCTCTCCGAGTGTCGTGTCGCTCTCGATGGGCACCTTCGTCGACCTGTCGGTGACGGGCCTCTTCAGCGATGGCACCACGCAGAACGTCACCAGCCAGGTGACGTGGACGAGCAGCGAGCCGGCCGTCGCCTCGGTCGACCCGGTGACGAACCCTGGACGCGTGACGGGCCACTCGGTGGGCCAGTCGACGGTGCGCGCCGGGCTCGGCACCTCGTCCGTTCAACTCACGGTGTTGGTGACGCCAGCCGAGCTGGTGCGCCTCGAGCTGACGCCGCCGGCTCCATCTCTGGCGCGCGGCACGTCGGTGCAGCTCACCGCGACGGGCGTCTTTTCCGATGGGTCGACCCAGGACCTCACCAACCAGGTGACGTGGACGTCGTCGTCGGCCTCCATCGCCTCGGTCGGCAACGCGAGCGGCAGCGAGGGCCTCGTCTCGGCGTTGGCGGAAGGCACCACGGTCATCTCGGTGGAGGCGTTCGCGCAGCAGGCCCAGCTCACCGTGCGCGTGACGCCGGCTACCTTGTCGTCGCTCTCGGCCTCCGCCACCTCGTTGTCGGTGCCGGTGGGTGTAACCGCTGATGTCACAGTCGTGGGGACGTACTCTGACGGCTCGACGCAGGACCTCACGACGCAGGTGACGTGGAGCGCCGATGACGCCGCCATCGCCAGCGTGTCCAACGTGGCGGGCGCGCAGGGCCGGGTGCGCGGAGTGGCGACGGGCTCGACCGTCGTGCGCGCGGTGCTGGGAGCGCGGTCCGTCTCCATCTCGGTCACGGTGACGCCAGCGAGCCTCGTGTCGTTGTCCATCGCGCCGTCGGTGACGTCCCTGCCGCGCGGAGCCACACAGGCCTTCACCGCCACGGGCACCTACTCGGACGGCAGCTCGCGCGACGTGACGGGCCAGGTGACGTGGAGCGTCTCGGCTCCGGCGCTCACCGTCTCGTCCTCCGGCGTCGTCACGGCGCAGCAGCTCGGTCAGGCCGACGTCATCGCGCGCGCCGGAACCATCGAGGCCCGCCAGTCGCTCGCCATCACCGCGGCGGTGCTCACCTCGCTGGGCCTGACGCCGTCGACCGCCACCGTGCCGCTCGGCGTGTCCGTGGCCTTCGTGGCGACCGGCACCTTCAGTGACGGCACCACGCAGAACCTCACCGCGCAGGCCACGTGGAGCTCCTCCGACGGCGCCATCGCCACCGTGTCGAATGCGTCCGGCACGCACGGGCGCGCCAGCACGTCGGCCGTCGGCAGCGCCGTCATCACGGCGAGCTTCGGGGGCCAGAGCGTGACCGCCTCCCTCACCGTGCAGGGTGCGGCGCTCGACCGGATCGAGGTGACGCCGTCGCTCGCGCGCATCGCGCTTGGGACCCGGCAGCGTTTCCAGGCCACCGGCCGGTACACCGATGGCACCTCGCAGGACCTCACCACGCAAGTGACGTGGAGCGTCTCGGACGCCGCGCTGGCCTCGGCCTCGAACGCGGCGCCCTTCATCGGGCGTGTGTCGGCGCTGGCGCCCGGCCTGGTGCAGGTGCGCGCGACGCGGCTCGGAGTCACCGGCGAAGCGACGTTGACGCTGGCGAACCTCACCCTCACCACGCTGACCGTCTCTCCCTCGGCGCCCACGGTGCCGGCGGGGCTGACCCAGAACCTCACCGCGAGCGGCACCTTCGACGACGCCAGCACGCAGGACCTCACGGACCTGGTGGCGTGGAGCTCGAGTGACGTGACGAAGGTGACCGTCTCGAACGCGGCGTTGTCGGAAGGGCTGGCGCGCGCGCTCGCCGTCGGCACCTCGACCGTCTCGGCCACCGCGCTCGGCCGCACCGGGAGCGTCACCTTCACGGTGACGAACGCGCTGCTCACCGGACTCGAGGTGAGCCCCGCGACGGCGCAGGTGGCGCGCGGCCTCACGCAGGACTTCACGGCGACGGGGTCGTTCTCCGATGGCACGACGGCTGACGTGACGTCACAGGTGAGTTGGGCCTCGTCGGGCGGCAGCGTGGCCAGCATCTCGAACGCGAGCGGCAGTCAGGGCCGCGCCACCGCGCTGAGCGTGGGCACCGTCTCCATCACGGCGACGCTGTCGAACCGCTCGGCGAGCGCGACGCTGACGGTGACTCCCGCCGTGCTGCAGCAGCTGCAGGTGTCTCCGCCCACCTCGTCGGTGCCGCGTGGGCTCACCACCCCGTTCACCGTCACGGGCGTCTTCTCTGATGGCAGCTCCTTGGACCTCACGGAGCAGGTGACCTGGAGCACCTCGGCGGCTTCCATCGCCACGGCGTCGAACGGCGCGGGCACGCGGGGCGCGGTGCAGGCCCTCAACGTCGGCAGCGCCACCATCTCCGCGAGCCAGGGCGCAGTCACCGGAACCGCGACGCTGACGGTGACGGCCGCGCAGCTCGCCGCGGTTCAGCTCTCGCCGGTGAATCCGACGGTGCCGCGCGGGCTCACCCGACAGCTCTCGGCCATCGGCCTCTACACCGATGACACCACGCAGGACCTCACCGGCAGCGCCACCTGGACCAGCGCCGACGACACCCTCGCCACCGTCTCCAACGCGTCGGGGAGTGAGGGCATCGTGCAGGCCATCGACCAGGGCACGGTCGTCGTCACCGCGAGCGTCGGAGGCCGGACTGGTTCGACGCAGGTGACGGTGAGTCCAGCGGTGTTGCAGCTCCTCCAGGTGAATCCGGTCGGGCCGTCGGTCTCCGCGGGGCTCACCGAGCAGCTCACGGCGACGGGCATCTACTCGGACTCCACCACGCAGGACCTCACCACGCAGGTGACGTGGACCTCGTCGGACGCGGCCATCGCGCAGGTGAGCAACGCGGCGGGCTTCGAGGGCATCGTCACCGGCGGCACCGTGGGGAGCGTCACCGTGACGGCCACCCTCTCGGGTGTGTCGGGCAGCACGACGGTCACCGTGACGCCGTCGGTCCTGCAGCAGCTCCAGGTGACGCCGCCGAACCCGACGCGACCGAGGGGCCTCGAGGTGCGGTTCCAGGCGACGGGCATCTTCTCTGATGGCTCGACGCAGGACCTCACCACCCAGGTGACGTGGACGTCGGCGAGCATGGGCGTCGTCGCCATCACGAACGCGAGCGGCGCCGAGGGCCTGGCGACGGCGGTGAACGTGGGCACGGCCACCATCACGGCGACGTTCGGCGCGGTGTCGGGCACGGCGTCGTTCACGGTGACGCCGGCGCAGCTCACGCAGGTGACGCTGACGCCAGGCACCACCACGATGCCGCTGGGCACGGTGCGCGTCTTCCAGCTCGTCGGGCAATACACCGATGGGTCGACGCAGACGCTCACCAGCCAGGCCTCGTTCAGCTCGAGCAACCCGGCGGCCCTCGATGTCTCCAATGCCTCGGGGAGCGAAGGCCTGGCGACGACGCTGGCGATTGGTTCGGCGACGCTCAACGCGACGTTCGCGGGCTTGTCGGCGAGCGCGACCGTCACCATCAGCCAGGCGGCGCTGGCCACCATCGAGCTGAACCCGTCGAGTGGGTCGACGCCGCTGGGCTTCACGCGACAGTTCATCGCGATTGGGCACTACACGGACGGCACCACCTCGGTGCTGACGTCGCAGGCCACGTGGGCCTCGAGCGATACTGGGCGGGCGCTCATCTCGAATGCCACGGCCTCACGCGGGTTGTTGTCGACGGTGGCGGCGGGCGCGGTGACCATCAGCGCGACGTTCGGTGGCGTGACAGGCACCACCGGCCACACGGTGTCGGCGGCGACGCTGGTGAGTCTGTCGGTGACGCCGGGTTCGGCCTCGGTGGCGCAGGGCGGGAGCCGGCAGTTGACGGCGACGGGCACCTACTCGGACGGCTCGACGCAGAACCTCACCTCGACGGTGACGTGGAGCTCGTCGGCGCTGGGCGTGGCCTCGGTGTCGAACGCGTCGGGGAGTGAGGGGCAGGTGAGCGGCTTGTCGCCAGGGAGCGCCTCCATCACCGTGGCGGTCGGAGCGGTGAGCGCGTCGATGTCAGTGACGGTGACGCCGTAGCGGCGCCTCGAACGGGTTCCGCACCTTCAGCGCGAGAACCTTGAGCTGCGCCGCCGCAGTGTCGTGTTCGGCGGCTTCTCTCCGGTGGGCGTAGACGAGAACGTTGGTGTCGATGGCCAGCATCAGCGGCCTCCGTAGATTTCATCGCGCAGGTCCTGCCACGACCGCTGCTCCAGGGGGTTGGGTCCGCGACGGGTTCCCTGGCTCCTGTCGGGCAGCCGGAAGCGAGAGGCCTTCTGGGAGTTCGACGCGAGGGCGAGGCGCAGACCCTCCTCGATGACGGCGCGCAACGTCTTGCCGGACTTGCGCGCATGCCGCTTGGCCCGCTGGAGCAGCTCATCGGAGATGTCGAGCGTCGTCTTCACGCACCCAGCCTGGGAAGGCTCAGGTGTATGGGCAACCCAGCCCCTGGCAGCCCTTCACGGGAGCAACGAGGCCAGCCTCACGAGCGTCACCAGCCCGCCCAGGGCGCCGAACACCACGCTGACCCACGCGCTGACCCGCACCAGATGGAGCCGAGCGCCCAGCGCGTCTTTCAGCTCATCATCGTGCTTCAGGTGGCTGAGGACGACGAGGCCGGTCGCCAGAGACGGCAAGCTCGCCACCACGGCCCCGCCCACCAGCAACAGCGTCAGCGGCAGGCCCAGGACCGCCCAGACGGCAGCGCCGAGCGCGCGCCAGACGATGGGCGGCGTCGCCGCCTTCAGCGTGCGCCGCCGAGGTTCATCGAGGGCCTCTCGACACCCGACACACATCGCCTCACCGCTGTCGGAGTACAGCAGGTCGGTGCGCGCACGGATGAAGGTGCCGCAGCGAGTGCAGGGCACTGGCTCCATGGGGTCGCTCTGCATTTCCACCAGAGAATCCCCCTGCATGAGACCCTGCACTTACGGCGGTGAAGAGGCCGATTCCAGTCCGCTCGCCAGCGTCTCGAAGCACGACACGTCTTCCTCCCCGCGGCGCAGGGCCGACTCCTGACACGCGACGAAGGCCTTGAGCGGCGCCGCCACCTCGGCCGGAGACCGCAGCGGCAGCACGTCGAACCGCCCCAGGGGCCACACCACCGGCGCCTTCGCCGCGCGGCCCGTCCAGGCGCGCAGAATGTCGGCCGCGTCCTTGAACTTCCCTTGCTGCACCAACCACAGCGCCATCACCCAGTGCGCCTGCGGGTCGTCGGACGCTTCGAGGTCGAGCCGGTGCTCCACCAACACCTCGTCCTGGTCCGCCAGCAGCGCGGCCACCGCCAGCGTCGCGAGCACCTGGCCTTCAAGTTCTTCTGACGCGAGGCGCTGCAGCACCTCGACCGTTCTCCTCGGCTCACCGGACCGCAGGTACACGTCGGCCAGGTCGACGCGACGTTGCACGTTCTCGGGCTCCGAGGCCGCCACCAACTCGGCCAGGGGACGCGCGCGCGCCAGCACCTCGTCGGCCTTCGCGCTCATCCCGGCCCACTGCAGCACCATCGCCTGCTGGTGGAGCACCTGGGCCAACGCCGCGCGCACGGTGGCGTCCTGTCGCGGTGGCGGGAGGCCATCGAGCCACTCCAGCGCGCGGTCTCCGAGACGCACGGCGGAGTCCTCTTTCCCAAGCACCCACGTCTCGAGCTGGCGTTGCCGCAGGGCCTCGGCGAGCCGCACGCGGGGCCAGGCTTCGTTCGGCGTCAGGAGGACGAGCGCCTCACTGCGCTCCATGGTGCGGGTGGTGAGCGATTCGGCAGCGGCGGTGTCTCCGCGGGCCCGGGCTTCGCGCCCCGCCACTTCGGCCAGCGCTACCTCGGCCCGCACCCAGCGCGCGTCGTCACGCCACGCAGCGCCACCGTCGAGGAGCGCCGTCCCAGCCGTCGTCGCCGCAGCCCCTGCGTCTGCCTCGCCAGCGCCCTCGAGCCGAACGAGCCGCGCCTGGAGGCACCAGGCCTTCGCCGTGAGCGAGGCGGCTGTTTCGGGGCCCTCGAGCTGCGCCATCGTCACCGCGCACGCCTCCTCCGCCACGCGCGCCTCGTCGAGCCGGCCCGCGCGCACCGCCAGCGTCGTCAGCTCCGCGCAGGCGCGCGCTACCCGAGCGGCCTCGTCCTGGGTCAGCCACACCGAGCCATCGTTCGGCAACACCGCGCGCAGCCGCGCCGTCATCGCGGCCACCGCCTCACCGCTCACGGGTCCCCGCGACTGCGCCTCGACCGAGTCCACGAAGACGTCGCGCGCCAGGCGCCGCGCTTCGTCGCGCTGCACGTTCACGGTGAGGAGCGCCGCCCCTCCGATGAGGACCGTCGCGACGACGCCGAGCACACCCACGCCCACCGCCACAGGGTTGCGCTGCACGAAGAGGCGCGCGCGCGCCAGGGCGGAGTACCGCCTGGCGCTCACGGTGCGACGCTCGAGCGGCAGCGCCTCGTCCGACAGCTCCGGCACCGGCGCGAACCTCTCACCGGAGCGGGGCGTCTGACGCTCGCCTGAGTTCGATTCGGTGCGCTCCGTCAGCTCGGCATCGGGCACCGCGGCGAGGAGCGACGCGAGGGCCTTCTCGTCCGACAGGTGCACCGTGCCCAGCCGCGCGATGGTGGCCTCGACGAGGGCGACGTCCTGGGGCGCGACGGTGGGCCACCCCACCAGCCCCAGCCGGAAGGCCACCACCCGCCGCAGCTCGTCCCGCACCGCTGGTCGTGGCATCGGCCGCCTCTCGCAGCGCTACGGCTGCATCGTGGCCAGCGCGCGCATCGCCTGCTCGACGTCGTGCTGCTGGGGCACCGAGGCCGCTTCGAGCGTGTCCGCCAGGCCGATGCCGGGTACGAACTTGCCCGCCAGCACCTTCGGCGGCGCCAGCAGGGAATAGAAGAGCTTCTCGGTCACGCGTCGCGCGAGGTGCTCTCCGAAGTTCGTCACCTCGGTGTCCTCGTTGAGGAACAGCACGCGGCCGGTCTTCTTCACCGAGGCCTCGAGCGTGGGCCAGTCGTACGGCCACAGCGTGCGCAGGTCGATGACCTCGGCGTCGACGCCTTCGCTCGCGAGCGTCTCGGCGGCCTTCTTCGCCAGCAGCAGCGTGCGCCCGTAGGACACCACCGTGAGCTGACTGCCGGAGCGCACCACCTTCGCCTGGCCCAGCGGAATGGAGGCGTCGACGAGCTCGGGCCACTGCGGCTTCCACTTCGTGCGGTCGCCCAGCGGCGCATCAATCATCTTCGACAGCTGCTTGTCGTCGCCCGGCTCGCCGGGAATCGCCTCGTCGCCCTTCACGCGCATGAGCGCCTTGGGGATGAGGAACATGACGGGGTTCTGTTCCTTGCACGCCGACAGCAGCAGCCCGTACGCGTCGAGCGGCGTCGACGGCATCACCGTCTTCCACCCGGGGATGTGGGTCATCGTCGCGTCGAAGGAGTGCGAGTGGTAGATGCTGCCGCGAATGCCGCTGCCCACCGGTGTCATCACCACCATGGGCAGGTTCCACTGGCCGTTCGAGCTCCACAGCGTGTTGCCGGCGAGCTTGAGCAGGTCGATGGTGTTGTAGACGTAGTCGCAGAACTGAATCTCGGCGACGGGGTGGCTGCCGGCCATCGCCAGGCCCATGGCGGCGCCGATGATGCCGCGCTCGTCGAGCGGTGAGTTCCACGCCGTCTTCAGGCCCTGCGTACAGGTGAAGACGCCGCCCAGCGGGGGCCCGACGTCTTCGCCAAAGATGTCCGTCACGCCGAGGTTCGTCTCGGCGTAGTGCAGCGCCATGCGGATGGCCTGGGCCATGTTCGCCACGGGGTGGGTCTCCTCGAGAAGCGGGTGAAGGAAGGGTCAGTCAGCCAGCGGGTCTTTGGGCGCCTCGCCCGCGTACACGTGGTTCCAGATGGAGCTGCCGTCGGGGAAGGGCTCTTCCTTCGCGACGCGGGCCAGCTCGGCGTAGTCGGCGGCGTACTTCTCGCGGAGCTTCTTCGACTCATCGAGGGAACGAACGCCGTGCGCGTCGAGCTTGCGCTCGAACTGCAAGAGGCAGTCGGCCTCGACGGTGCTGAAGTTCGCGCCCGACGCCGACGAGTGGCCGTACAGGCGTGAGACGTGGGCCTCGACGAGGTACGGCTTGCGCTCGGTGCGCACGTACTCGAAGGCTTCTTTCAGCTCGAGCCAGGCCGAGATGGGGTCGTTGCCGTCGATGGTCTTGGTGCGCATGCCGAAGGGCACGCCGCGGTCCGAAATCTTCTCCACGCCCTGCACCTGCTCGTAGGGCGTCGAGATGCCCCAGCGGTTGTTGGTGACGATGATGAGGACGGGGAGCTCCTGGCCCGGGCGGCTGCTCCACACGAGGCAGGTGGCGAAGTCGCCCTCGGCGGTGCCCGCGTCGCCACCGGTGACGATGCTGACGCCGTCGCCGCCGTGCCGCTTCTGCGCGAGCGCGGTGCCAGCCACCATCGAGTACTGCACCTCGATGGGGCTCGAGACGGGCGCGATGTTCCATTCCTTCTTCGAGAAGTGGCCCGCGAAGTTCCGGCCGCCGGAGTACGGGTCGGTCACGGTGTTCTTCATCTGCCGAATGGCGCCGAAGGGCTCCTCGCCCATGGCGAGCAGCGTGGCCGACTGCCGGTAGTGGAAGTGGCAGAAGTCGAACGCGGGGCCCTGGCCCTTCTTGATGAGCATGCCCAGCGGTACGTTGAAGGCCTCTTCGCCGGGTCCGCCAATCCAGAAGTAGCCGTGGCCGGACTTGTACATGGCGATGAGGCGCTCCTCGAGGCAGCGCGCCTTCACCATCGTCTCGTGCATGAAGCGCAGGCGCTCCGCGTCGAGCGGCAGCTCGGTGCTCTTCGTGATGAGGGGCTTGAACTCCTTGACGGGTTTGAGCTTCTTCGCGTCGCGCGCCATGTCGGCCGCTGGCTCTACTTGAGGGGCCGTAAGAGATCCACGCTTTGGCGAGGCGGGCGCCTTTCGCAGGGCGTTACAGGCCGGTGGCGTCGGGGTCGAGCGGGTTCCACACCATCGCGAAGCCGAAGCCATCGAAGTCCTTTGTGTTCACCGTCGCGAAGCGGGTGACACCGTGCTGCAGGAGCGTCAGGGCCACGCGCCAGTCGAACACCCGGCGGCGTGCAAAGGACTCCCGTCGGAGGCGTGGCCAGAAGGCATCGTGAAAGCGCCGGCTCTCGGGTGGAAAGCCCACGACCTGCCATCGCGGGTGGTTGCGGAACGCCTCACACATCGCGGCGGCGCGCGCGGCGGTCAGGGGCTTGCGGAGCACCGTCGGGTTCCGCATCAGCACATAGAGCTCGAGCAGCACGAACTCGGAGAGCACCACGTCATCACGGTCGTTGAGCGACTCGACGAAGGTCGCGGCCCGAGCGTGGTCGGGGTTCGAGGCCTCCATCGCCGGAAAGAGGACGTTGGTGTCGAGGGAAATCACCGTCCGCCCCGACTCCGTGCCGTCTCCTCTTCGTGCGCCACCTCCCGGAGTCGGCTCGGCGGTACGAGGAGGCCGCCTCCATCGAAGCGCGGGAGCTTCCACTTTTCAGGCGCCGCGCCTTCTGGAGGGAACCTCTCGAGGAAGAGCTCGAGCCCGCGGCGGGCCATCTCGGCCAGGGAGAGCTCGTGCTCCGCCGCGATGCGCTTGGCGCGTTGATAGAGGGCGTCGGGGAGCTGAATCTGCGTTCGGGTCATGATGTCAAGATGACATCACGCTGAACTGGCGGCACGCAAGGTCCCGCCTTCGGTGAAGGCGACCGGCTCGGGCGCTGCAACCGCCTACGGCTCCGTGGGCGACGTCGTCGACTGTGGCTGTCGTTGCGCGCGGGTGACGACGTCGTTGCCATTCACGTTCGTGTCCCGGCCATTGCCGGCGGTCGCGTCCGCCCCCCCGGGTGCCATCGACATCGAGGTGCTGGCGGCGTTGGCCTTTCGCTCGAGGCTGGCGGGTTGATACGGCGCGCCGGTGCCCCACGCCCCCTGCGGCGCAGGTGTGCCTTCCGCGAACGAAGCGCCGCTCCCGTAGCCGATGGTGTCGGCGACGAGGGGGTCGCTGGCCGGGCTCGAGGTCGTCGCCCCCGGCAGCACGAGGCGCACGTGGCCGTTCCCGTTGGCGAGGCCCATCACCTTGGGGAGGCCCATGGTGTTGCGCGCCACGAAGTCCGGGGCCGGCGTCCCGGAGTAGCCGCTGGCCGTCCCCGAGCCGATGAGGAAGTAGCCGCGCGCGCGAATGACGAGGGACGGGCCGGTGAGCGCGTTGATGGTCGACCAGCTCCCCGCCGTGGGGCCTCGCGACTGGAGCGCCCACCCGACGAGCGACACGTCCTCCGCGCCGGGGTTGTACAGCTCGATGAACTCGTCATCAGCGCCCGAGGGGCCGGCCGCGGCGAGCTCCGAGATGACCAGGTCGCACGCGTCTCCGCGCCCGTCGCCGTCGGTGTCGCGCTGGAGCGGATTTGGTAACGACGGACAGGAATCACAGACATCGCCACGGCCGTCATTGTCGACGTCGGCCTGGCTCGCGTTCCCCGCCACGGGGCAGTTGTCACACACATCACCGCGCCCGTCGGCGTCGCCGTCTGTTTGTGTTTGATTGGCGACCATCACGCAGACATCACAGACATCTCCCACGCCATCGCCATCACCATCGATCTGCGTGGCGTTCGGGGCGGTCCGGCAGTTGTCACAGGCGTCGCCGAGCCCATCACCGTCGCCGTCGGCCTGCGTGGCGTTGGGGACCGTGGGACAATTATCGGTGGCGTTGCCGATGGTGTCGTTGTCGCGGTCGGCGTCGCAGGCGTCGCCCTGGCCGTCGGAGTCGGCGTCGAGTTGGTCCATGTTCTGGACAGAGGGACAGTTGTCACAGGCGTCGCCCACGCCGTCTCCATCACCGTCGCTCTGCATCGGGTTGGCGCGCGTCGGGCACGAGTCGCACGCATCACCCAGCCCGTCGCCATCGCTGTCAGCCTGGTTCGGGTTCGCGCGCGCCGGGCAGGTGTCACAGGGGCTGGCGACGCCGTCGGAGTCCGGGTCCTCCTGGGAGGGGACGCAGGTGGTGCCCGTGCCGGTGGAGTCACACGCCGTGACGCCGCAGCCGGTGCCCGTGGTGAGCGTGCAGCGTTGGTTGAGGCCGGTGACGTCGCCCTGCCCACAGGCGCCGCAGTTGTTGCGATTGGGGCCTCCGCAGAAGGACGCGGCGCCGCTGGTGGCGCAGACG
>JBILEB010000246.1:0-7547 GCA_044352295.1 Myxococcaceae bacterium | reverse complement strand
CAGCCAGTCAGCCTGCGCCGTCGCCGCATCGCCTTCGCGTCCAGCGCACTCGCGGACGAGCACGTCGATGGAGAGGCCGCCCCACGAGACGAGTCCCTCGGCGGGTTCTCGTGGAGGTTCCAGTGGCCCCAGCATCCACTCTCCACCCCCCATGGCGAGCACGAGCCGATCTCGCGCTCGGGTCCACCCGACGTACAAAAGGCGGAGGTCCTGCTTTTCGGCGTCGGCGTTCTCCTCCGCGGCCTCGGGCGCATCCTCGAGTCTGGCTCGCAGCTCGGTGGTCTGCGACGGGTGGAACGGGTTGGGCCAGAAGCGCACCCAGCGGCCCTCGAGCGGATGGTCGAGCGAGAAGGTCTCGCTCGTCTTCTTCACCTTGAAGCCAAAACGCGCCGGGGTGCGCTCTTGCCCGATGAGCGCCAGCACCGTGATGGGCCACTCGAGACCCTTGGCGCGATGCCAGGTGGAGACGACGACCGCGTCGGCCCCGGGCAGGGTGGCCTGCGTGTCGAGGCTCGCCGCCTCGAGGAACTCGAGGTGCGCCACGAGGCCGGCGGGTGTGGCGGCGCTGCCTTCGGCGTCGGCCTGCGCCACGTAGTCGACGGCATGCGAGCGGAGGGCGTCGAGGTTCGCGTCGCGCAAAGCGGAGTCACCCCATCGCGCCGCCAGCGTTCGCAGGTCGAGCGCGTGAATGGCGGCGTCGAGCGCGGCGAGGGGGCCGGCGGCGGGGAAGTCGTCGCGGGCCGCCCGGAGACGCTCGTGGAAGCTCAGCTCGGGGAAGGGAACCTTCGCCTCGGGGTCGAGCACGCCGCCGAGCCACGCGTCGTGGTCGTCTGGGAAATGGGTAAGGCGGGCGAGCTCCGCGGCCGCGAGCCGGTCTCGCTCGTCGATGAAGAGACGGAGGCCGAGCATGGCGGCGCGGGCCTCCGGCGTCGCAAGCAGGCCGACCCGGCGAACGGTCGCGGGGATGGAGACGTTGGCAAGTTGCGCGGCGAGGTCCCGGCACTCTGCGTTCGTTCGACACAGTACCGCGACATCTCGTCTGGTCGGCCGGCGTACCGTCCCGTCGACACGGTCTCGCACCCGCACCGTCGGGTCGACGAGGAGCGTCGCAACGCCCGAGGCGATGGCTGCCAGGCGCTGGGTCTTGTTCTTTCCGGCGAGCGTCCACCACTCCAGGGGTTGCCCGAGCGCGGGGTCCTCGCTGACCGCGGCCTCGAGGCGAACGCGCCCCGGCGAAAGACCATGCCGGGAGAAGGCCTGTGCGAAGGTCGCCGACGTGAGATCGACGAGCGGCGGGCGGCTCCGGTAGCTCTTCGGGAGCGTCTCGGGCTCGGCGCCACGCAGCACCGAGGCGAGCGCGGCGTCCATCAGGGCGGGGTCGGTGCCGCGGAACCCGAAGATGGCCTGCTTCTGGTCACCGACCCAAACCGAGTGCTTTGCCAGCGAGGCCAGCCGGGTGAAGAGCTCGAGCTGGAGGGGACTGGTGTCTTGAAACTCATCGACGAGGACGAGGTCGAGGCTGCCCTCGAGGCGACCCGCGAGCGCGTCGTTCTTCAACAACTCCAGCGCCCGGGTTTCCTGATCGACGAAGTCGAGGACGCCAAGCGTCTCTTTCTCTTCGCGCCAGGCCTGCATGACGCGGCTCGTGAGGTCGAAGATCAGGCCAATGGTCTGCTCGAGATCGCTCCGGAGTCTGGGGTGGGTGTCCACCTCGGAGGCCAGCCCACGCAGAACGTCGAATGCCTTGTCAGACTTCTTGCCGGCGCGAGCGCCCTTCACCTTCGCCCAGTCCTTCCACTTCGCGGGGCCCGCGCGCAGCGCCGAAAGGAGTTCCTGCGCCCGCGCCACCGCCCCGCTCGTCTGGCCCGTGTCGTCCTCCGGGTCGACCTTGCCGAGCTGCGCCTCGAGCGCCCGCCGCATCGCCTCGTCACGCGTCGCCGCGTCACCCTCCGGGGCCGGCAGGAAGGCGAGCAAGCCCAAGATGCTTCGGGCTCTGGAGTCGGCGAGGGCCCGGGCATCGAGCAGGTTGGTGCGCGCCAACACGAGGAGCCGCTCCACGCTCTCCTGCCAGTCGAAGTCGTCGAAGCGCCATGCGATGTCAGACAGGACCTCGCGCTCATTGTCAGTGACGACGCGTGAGATGACGCGCCGGAGGGCAACCGCCGCGAGTTCCTCGTCGATGACGCGGAGTTCCGGAGAAAGCCCCAGCTCGAACGCGAAATCGGACACCAGCCGTCCGCAGACCGCGTTCACCGTCCCGATGCGCGCCCCCTCGAGTCGCATGGCCTCATCGTGGAGGCCCGCCCGGAACAGCTCCGTGCGGGCGCGCTCCTTCAGTTCATCCGCCGCCTTGTTGGTGAAGGTGGTGGCGAGCACGGCTTCGGGGCGCGCAGTACCCGACTGGATGCGCTGGCGCAGCTCCCGGGCGATTCGGGAGGTCTTTCCGCTCCCGGCGCTCGCCGAGACGATCTCAATCTTCTTCATCGGGGACCTCCACGCGGCCGTAACGGCGGCCACAGACGCCAGCGAAGTCACAAAAGTGGCAAGGCGGCTGGAGGGTCAGCTGCCCATCCTCGTCGATGGCCGTCTCGGGCATCGCAGCGTCCTCGACGACGCCCGGGGCGGTGAGGACGCCCGCGGCGACCCGCTTCCATGATGCGCGCCACGTCTTCTCGAAGAGGGCCCAGGTCTCCGCCGGCGTGCGCACGGTCTTGAGTGTGCTCGCCCTGTCGGTGAGGGTGTTCGAGGCCGTCAGCAGCGACTGCGTGGTGAGGATGAAGTACGCGACCTCGGTGCTGGCCGCGCCGTTGGCCTCGAGCAGGTGCGCATAGGCGGCGAGCTGAAAGGCCAGGCCCTCTTCCAGCAGGCGGCGCCGGTAGCTGCCGCCGCTCCACTTGAGGTCGACGACCGCCCGAGCCGAGCCCTTCTGCAGGACGAGGTCTGGCACGCCGAGCAACGTCGTTCCGAGGGCCGGTGCAGTGAGCGCGGTTTCGGTGGACTCGACGGCCCAGCCCTTCGCGAGCAGCCTGTGGAGAGCGCGCGCAGACGACGCGAGCACCTGCTCTGCCATGCCGCGCTCGGCACTCCCGCCCGGAAGGAACAGCGTCGCGGCAAGCGCTGGCCCTTCAGCCGCGAACACCCTCAGGGCCTCCTGCGCGCGTTCGTCCGCCGTCTCCGCCTGCCGTCGCAGCACTCGCTCGAGCAGCACATGGTGGGAGACGGACCCGAGCAGCTGATCTCCCGACGGAAGGCCAGCCGCAGCGCCTGCACGGAGCTTCCCGGGGTAGGTGAGCGCCCAGTTGAGGGAACAGCCCAGCAGGCTCTCGATGGACGATGGCGACTCGGTCTCGCGCTGGTCGAGCGGGCGCGTCTGCCACTCGAGCTGCGGCTTGGGCAATGACAGGTGCGAGGGCCTGTGAGTGTGCACCTCTCGCATCAGGAGCGGCTTCGGGCGCACGAGCCGCTCGAGGTGCGAACCCGTCTTCACGCGGCCGGCCACCTCGTCCCACGACGGATGTGGGGTCGCTTCTTCCCCATTGGCCTCGTGTCGCGGACACACGAGCCACAGGGTTTCGGTCGCCATGAGGAACGGCCTGCGCCCGCGCTCGGCCGCCTGCCTCGCCAGGTCCGCCGGTGTGGGGAGTTCGATGCCCGCGTGCTGGAGCACCTCGAGTTCCCGTTGCGTCAGGTGTGGCACCCGTGGAAGCGCCGCGGATGAGCGGGTGTAACCCCACCACACGATGCGCTCGATGGGCGCGACGACGCCCCCAGGTGAGGCGATGGCGATGAGGCCAGCCTGCCGGGGAAACGCGGCCGAGGTCATCATGCCGTGATGCGCCTCCTCGAGGAATCGCCGCACCTGCGTCATCGTGAGTTCATGTGCCGAGGCGCGCTCGATGAGATTGTTGAAGAGCGACGCCTGGCTCGCAGCAGCCTCGTATCGGGCGCGCGCCTCGGGTCGCTCGGTCGTCTCGATGCGCCCGTGCAACCACTGCCTGAGGAATGAAACCCGCTCGAGAAGGATGCGCGTCGGGTAGCGGTTCGGCTCCCGCACGTTGCCGTCGAAGACGCGGCCGAGGCGGTCACGAGCGCGCGCCTGGGCATCGGGCTCGAGCCCTTCGAAGGGCCGCGCGAGCGCCTCCTGCCAGGCGGGGCTCCCGACGGCCGGCCACCGCTGCAGCGCGCCCACGAGGCGCCGAGTGACGCGCGCGTGAATCGGGCCGCCGGGAATCGTGAGGAACTCGAGCGCGCGGCCTGGATCGGCCGGAGACAGACCGAGCTCGACGAGGAGCGGGAGCAGCTCGCCGAGGACGTTGTCGTGTGGCGTCTGGGGGGCGCCGGTGGTTGCGAGGCCATATCGCTTCAGCGCCGCGTCGAGGGTCGGGTCGCTGCCGATGATGAGGGTGGGGGTCTTCGGGGTCGCGGCGAGGGCGGCGGCCACGAGGTCGGCCGCGACGAGCAGCCCGTGCGGGCGGATGAGCTGGAGCGTGCGCTCCGTGGCATCGGGGATGAAGGAGGTCCCAAGTGCGCGCTTCAATCCGTCCGCGGCCTCATCGGGCTGCTCCAGCGTCCGCGTCGAGCGCTGGCAGGCCGCGGCCTCGAGCACAGAGCGCCACATCGGCGCGAAGGTCGTCAGCGGCGCGAAGGTGTCGAGGGCAAACCGCACGTCGGGGAGCTGCTCGAGTCGGGGGAGCAGGCGCTCGAGACGCTCCGCGGGGCCTGACTCGAGTTCCCTCAGCGCCCCCCACAGCGCGCCCAGCCGGTCACCGCCTTCTCCTTCCCATCCGTGAAGTTTGAGCCAGTCGGCCCAGTGCAAGAGCTCGCGGGCGGTCGCCAGCCCGTCGACGGCGAGTGATCGTTTCCAGAACCCGGTCGGTGCCTCGGTGAGGCCCCGCAGCGCCTGACCGATGCGCACCCCCGCGCCGGGAGGCTTCGCGGTGAGGCCGAGCTGGCCTTCGAGGACGCCCAGCGCCCCGAGCGGACCGACCCAGCTCTCTCCGGCCGAGGCTTCGCGCGGTCCAGTCCAGACGCCACCGTCGAACGAGGGGTCGACGTGGAGTCGCCTCATGGGTCCTCCGCGTAGGTCTTCGACAGCCAGGCCCCGTAGCCGCGCAGCTCGTCGCGGAGCTTTCGGGGCTCGATGACGCGCACGTGCTCCCGCCACGAGGCAACCCAGTTGGTGACCTCGTAGGACGGCGTGCACTCGAACCGCAGGCGCAGACCGCCGTCCACCGTCGGCTCACGGGTCTCGGTCGGGTGCCAGGTGCGCTCCTCGATGTAGGGACGCGCGAACGCGTCGAACTCGAGCACGAACGTCTCGGTCTTCGGGCCGAGGAAGACACCGAAGGCCGAGTTCTCGAGGTGCTGGGGGTCGTATTCGGGCGGCAGCAGCTCTTTCTCGTCGAGCACCTCGAGGCGCTGGAGGCGTTGGAGGTTCAAGAGCAGCACTGTCTTGAAATGCGCCTGCCACGCATGGAGGTAGAGCGAGCCGTTGTGCACGATGAGGCGAAGCGGCAGCACCCGGTAGCGCTTGTCCTTGTTGCCGCTGCTGGGCGCCCGGTAGGTGACGACGCAGGCCCGCCGGCTGGTGATGGCCGTGACGAGCGGCCACACGACGTTCGGCGGCGCCTCCCGCCACGCGAACTTCTCCCAGCTGAAGAAGCACTGCTCGACCTCTCGGAGTTGTTGCCGGCCGCGCGTGCCAAGCGCGCGCTCGACGCGGTCGCAGAGGTCTTCGAGGCGCTCGTAGAGGCCCGGGGTGCGGCGAACGAACGACGACTCATCCATCGCGACCCGGAGGGCGAGGTAGTGGGAGGTCTCGAGCAGTGACGTGAGTCGGGTGCTCGCGTCGGCGTCGAGCCGCCAACGTTTCTTGTGGTCGTCGCCGGTCTCGCCCACCAGCGGAATCCCGGCCTCCTGGATCGCCTCGAGATCCCGCCGCACCGTGCGCACCGCGATGCCAAACTCTTCGGCGAGCTCGTAGATGGTGGAGCCACCGAGACGGCCGAGTTGTTGGAGCGTGCGGAAGATCCGCACCACCTGCTCGTTGCGCGCGACGTCTGACGATGACGGCGGTCGTTTCTGCTTCTTCGCGTTGGCCACGACGGAATCCCCTCGGTGGGGGATGGTACCCGGATGCTTCACGGTCTGCTCCATCGGGCCGCGACGGCCAGAACAGCGCATGTGTCGAGTGACATGTGTGTCTTTGGAGGCAGCCGGCGCGCAAATAGGTTGTGTCTCACTCACAGGAAGAAACGGTCGAAGGCAGGCTGCCTGACAGGTGGGACGTCTCGGGTCACACACCGAAGGCCGGGCTCTTGCACTCCAGCGCCCGGCAGAGTGCGTAGGACCCGAGCTGTCCAAGCGAGCGTGTTCAGTGCCCTGAGGGAGGAGCACCCATGTTCGTTGCGATGGTGGTGGTGGTGATGGGGCAGCCTGGCTGTTCGAAGGACACGGACTGCAAAGGGGAACGCGTTTGTGAAGCCGGCCGCTGCATGACCCCGGTGGTGGTTCAGCAAGCGGTCGTTGCGCCGGTGGATGGCGGCGTGATCGACGCGCCGCCGTCTCCGCCGCCTCTCCCGAAGCGGGGTGACGCGAGCGAGTATCCGAAGGTGGTGCGCCGAGCTGGTGAGACCTGTGTGCAGTCACTCACGGACGAGGGGGTCGTGCGCGAAGAGTGTCGGGCGATCGAACGACGGCGCATTCGCACCCCCGCTTCAGAGGAACAGGCCCTGCCGCCAACCCCGGTCGGCTCGCGCGGCGAGGCAAGCGAGACGACCCAGCGGTCCACGTTCGTGGCCGACTTCGGGGTGACCGGCAGCCTCGGCCTGCTCTTCGCTTCGGGCGTGTCTGCGGCCCTGCCCGGGTTCGGGCTTCACGCAGCGTTGGGAGGACGCTTCTCTGACTCGCTCGGTCTGTTCGGGGTCCTCGACAGCTCGTTCGAGTTCGCGAACGGGCTGACGTTCATCTCGGTCACCGCTGCGCCGGCGCTCAGGCTGGGCGACGGAGGGCACGCGACGGTCGCGTTCGGGCCGACCTTCATGTCGCTCTCGAGTCGACTGGGCAGCGTGGGATCCGTGGGCGGAACCATCCTGGTTCGTGGGGTCTTTCTCGTGGCGGGCGGCTTCGGGCTGCATGCTCAGCTCGGCCTGACCTTCGATGCGTCAGGCGTGGCGATTCGATTCGCCTTTGGGTTCGGCGGATCGGTGATCTGATGCTCAAGGCGGGCGTGCCGCTCGCAACCGTGCAGCGCATCCTCAGGCACACGGACCCGGCCATCACGAGCGAGATCTACGGCCACCTCGACCTGGACGACATGAGGGCAGCCGTGAACCAGCTCTCCTTCGCTCCAAAGCTCAAGGTCGTGAGCTGAGCCGGCGGCTTGCTGCTAACCGACTGAACCCGCAAAACAAAACCCCCGAGGTCATCTGGATTTCTCCAGCAACCTCGGGGGCTTCCACCAGTCGGGGAGACAGGATTTGAACCTGCGACCCCTTGGTCCCGAACCAAGTGCTCTACCAGGCTGAGCCACTCCCCGTTGCTGCCGG